>NZ_CP120737.1:1350000-2025000 GCF_029581195.1 Solwaraspora sp. WMMD791 | reverse complement strand
CCGCGGGTTCGCGGCGTGCACCGCGCGCAGCAGCGCCGCCTGGGCGGCGGGCAGGGCCAGGTCGGTGCGGTCCTCGGTCTCCCGCCCGCAGACCATCGGATGGTTGCCCAGCACCACCACCGCCACGTCGCACTCGCGCGCCAGCGCCGCCGCCTCCCGGGCGCCGTCGCTGATCAGCTCGACGGTGAACGCCGCCGCCGCGTCGGCACTGGTGCCGTCGGCCCGCAGCAGCCCGTCCGGGTCGATCATCACGTACCGGTCGCGGGCCAGGTGGTGCAGCGCCGTACGGCCGTCGTCGGTGCGGACCAGCCGGAACGTCTCGTTGACGACCCAGCCGCCGGGACCGGTCCGGTCGTCGACCAGGATCCCGTCGTCGTCGGCGGCCAGGTAGCGGCCGTTGGCGACGCCGCGCAGCGCGATCACCCCGTCGCCCCAGTTGAACACGTCGAACCAGGTGTCCTGGGCCGCCTCCGGCACGGTGGCCGTGACCGGTCCGCCGTCGGCACGGCCGCTGGCCCGCAGGTACGTGGTGCCGGCGCCGACCCGCAGGGCGATCCGGTCGACCCCTTCGTGGTGGAGTACGGTCGCGCCGGCCAGCCGGGTGGCCAGCCCGGCGCGTGGCGTCACCGCGTACGGCAGGGTTCCCGAGTACCAGTCGGTCTGCACGGTGTCCGCCAGCGGCCCGATCACGGCGATCCGCCGGATCTGGTCGGCGTCGAGTGGCAGCAACGGTTGGCCGGCAGGACCGGCGGGGGAGTTGCGTAGCAGCACGACCGACTCGCGGACCGCGATCCGGGCGAACTCCTGGTGCGCCGGGCAGTTGATCACATCGGTGCCGGTGGCCGCGTACGGATTCGCCTCTGCCGGGTCCAGGTCGCCGAGCCGGATCCGTACGGCGAGGATGCGCCGCACGGCCCGGTCGATGTCGGCCTCGGTCAGCAGACCCTGCGCCAGCGCGGCGCTGATCCGCCCGATCGTCGGCGCGGCGTCGGTGTCGTCCTCGGTGAAGCTGTCGATGCCGGCCCGCAGGGCGGCGGCGTAGCCGGCGACGTGGTCGGGGCGGAATCCCTGGACGCCGGCGATGTTGGTGGCGGCGCCGGCGTCGCCCACCACCAGCACGTCGTCGGCGCTCCAACGGCGCAGTTCGCCGTCGATCAGTGGGCTCAGGTGCGCCGGAGCGCCGTTGACCAGGTTGTACGAGGCCATGACGGCCACCGCCGCGCCGGCGGCCAGCGGTGCCCGGAAGGCGGGCAGTTCGTATTCGTGCAGCACCCGGGGCGGCAGGTTGCTGCTGGTGGTGGCCCGGTCGGTCTCGTTGTTGTAGCCCAGGAAGTGCTTCAGGGTGGGCGCGGTCCGCAGGTAGCGGGGGTGGTCGCCGCGCAACCCCCGGGCGTACGCGGTGGCCAGTTCGCCGGTGAGCCAGGGGTCCTCGGCGTACCCTTCCTCGTTGCGCCCCCAGCGCGGGTCGCGCAGCGGGTTGACCACCGGGGCCCACACGTTCAGGCCGACGCCGACGGGGTCCTTGTGGTGCAGCGCGCGGACCTCGTCGCCGACCGCTTCGCCGATCTCCCGCAGCAGGTCCGGATCCCAGGTCGCGCCGAGCCCGATCGCCTGTGGGAACACCGTTGCGGGGCCGAGCCAGGCCACGCCGTGCAGGGCCTCGGTGCCGGTCCGGAAGGCGGGCAGGCCGAGTCGGGGCACCGCCGACTGGTGCTGGTGCAGCAGGGCGATCTTCTCGTCGAGGGTGAGCTGGCCGAGCAGATCGGTGACCCGGGCGGTGACCGGCAGTTCGGGGTCGCGGAACGTGCTGTCGCTCATGGTGGAACGCCTTCCGGGATCGGCAAGGACGCCCGCGTCGGGACGGAAGTGGTCCGGCGAACCGCTTCGTGGGCCCAGGGTGCGGGCAGGCGGCGGTACGAAGTGGAGGGTGGCCGCCTGCCCGGGAAGCGCTGGCTCGAAGCGCTTCGACGGCCGTCCTGAAAAACGCCCCACCGTTGACCGCGTTTCGCACGTGTTAACCGTGGAGCCCTTTGAGGTTGACATCCATCGGCATCGGCGGTCAAGAGCCGGCCCGCCACGAATTGATGTCGGTGACGGGTCGCGGGCGACGGGTCGGTCAGCGGTGCTCCCTCGGTGGTGGTGGGGTGCCGACCCGGACGGCCTCAGGTCAGCCGGCGGGCTTGCCCACCGGGGTCGGCATCCGTCCGTTGTCGATCGCCGCGATGGCCCGCGCCGCGCCACCGACAGCCGCCGCGCCACCGGCCAACGTGGACGCCGCGAGTACGGTGCCACCCGCCTGCGGCGCCACGGTCCGCGCGGTGAGCTGCTGCTGTGCGGCCGGCAACAGCCACGGCGTGAGCGGCACGAAGTACCCACCGAGGAGCACCACCTCGGGGTTGATCAGGTTCGCCAGGATGGACACGCCGGTGCCGAGGTGCCGGCCGATCTCGGCCAGCGCGGCGAGGGCCGGTGCCTGGCCGGCCCGGGCCGCCGCCCGGACCCGCTCGATCTCCGGCGCGAAGTCGGTGAGCGGGCCGTCGATCTCGGCGTCGGGCAGCACCCGACGGATCAGGGCGGGAATGCCGGCGAGCGCCTCCAGGCAGCCGTTCGCCCCGCAGCGGCAGGGCGGCCCGGCCGGGTCGAGCTGCAGATGGCCGATCTCACCGGTGAAGCCCCGGCCGCCGTGCAGCAGCCGGCCGTCGACCACCAGTCCGGCACCGATGCCGGCCCCGCCGGTCAGGTGCACCAGGTTGGCGGTGCCGGCGTACGGTCCGTGCCGGTGCTCGGCCAACGCGGCGAGCTGGGCGTCGTTGTCCACGATCACTTCGTACGTCGGCCCGCGCAGCGCGCGCACGAGGTCGGCGCGCAGGTCGACGTCGCGCCAGCCGAGCTCGGGGGAGAGGCAGACCCGGCCGTCGTGGTCGACCAGTCCGGGCACCCCGACGGTCAGCCCGAGCACCTGTCGGCCCTGCCGGGTGACCCGGGCGGCGGCCCGGCTGGCCAGCGCGGCCACCGTGCTGGCGGCCCGACCCGGGGTGGCGGCCAGACCGGTGAAGGCACGCCGCCAGGAGAGCACCTCGCCGCCGGCCAGGTCGAGTGCCACGGCGGTGAGGTGGTCGGCGTTGATCTCGATGCCGATCGCGGCGTACGCGTCGCCGTCGATCACCAGCATGGTCGCCGGTCGGCCGATCCGGTGCTCGGTCAGCCCGGTCTCGCGGACCAGCCGCCGGTCGATCAGGTCGGCCACCAGGCTGGAGACGGTGGCCTTGTTGAGCCCGGTGGCACCGGCGATGTCCGCCCGGGAGCAGGGCGCGTGGGTACGGACGTAGCGCAGCACGACGGCGAGGTTGGTGGCGCGTACGTCAGTGAGGTCCGCCGGCTGCGGGCCGCTCTGCATGGTGATCACGTTACGCCCCGGTCGCCATGGTACGGCGGCAACCCGTGCGGACCCGCCATGGTGCCGGCCGGGCCGGGTGGCGGCGGGCCGGGTGGCGGCGGGCGGCCAGCCGGCCGCCGGGGCGGCGTCGAGGTGCCTGACACGGGCCGGCGTCGGGTGCGCCGCCGTTGCTGCTTCCCGTCATGTCGGTCTCCCTTGTGGCACCTGTCACCGTCGGCTACTTTGTTTAGTCACCAGACGAACTAACTCTAGCGTGCGAATCGCACCCACACATCCCCCACTCCGAGTGGCATCGTCCCTGTTTCTCGCGGGCGACCGCTCGCCCGATCACCGAAGGGAGCGCGCCGTGGATCCATCCCTCGCGGGCGCGGCCACCAATCGACGTCGATTCCTGGGCCTGCTCGGCCTGGGTGCCACCGCCGTCGCCGGCGGCGGATTGTTCACCGGTTGCAGCCGGCCGGCCGGTACCCAGGGCACGGCCACCAACGTCGACTCGATCAGCGCCGTACTGCCCAAGTACCAGCCGGTCGACCTGATCACCCCCGACATCGCCGGGGTCCGGCCGATCGCCGACGGCTACCTCACCTACCCCACACAGCTGGTCAAGGCGGTCACCGAGACGCCCGCGAGCAGCGGCCAGCAGCTCACCGCGATGACCCCCTGGTGGGGCCCGACCCCGCCCGGCCTGGACCGCAACGCCTACCTGCAGGCGGTCAACGCTCAGCTCGGCGTGCCGATCGACTTCAGCGTCCAGGACGGCAACACCTACGCCGACAAACTCAGCGCCGCTCTCGGCGCCCGCGACGTACCGGACCTGCTCTGCGCCCCCAACTGGGAGATCGACAAGATCCCGCGCTTCTCCGACGCGGTGAGCGCGCTGTTCGAGGACCTCACCGAGCACCTCGCCGGGGACGCCGCGCTGGCGTACCCGCACCTGGCGAGCTTCCCCACCGGCGCCTGGCAGTACGCGGTCTGGGGCGGCCGGCTGGCGGCGGTGCCGTGGCCGACCGACGGTCCGTTCCCGTACGCGCTGTTCTACCGCAAGGACCTCACCGACGCCGCTGGCGTACAGGCTCCGACCAGCATCGAGGAGCTGTACGAGTTCGGCAAGGCGATGACCGACCCGGCCAAGGGCGTCTGGGCGTTCGGCTCGGTGTTCAACATGGTGCAGATGTTCTACGGCGTACCGGGCGCGCAGGGTGGCTGGCGGCGCACCGACGGCGGCGGCCTGGAGTTCAAGTACGAGACCGAGGAGTACCGCGAGGCACTCGAGTTCACCACCCGGCTGTTCGCCGAGGGCCTGGTGCACCCGGACATCGTCGAGAGCCGTGGCTCCGCCGACGCCAAGCAGCTGTTCAACAGCGGCCGGATGATCTGCTACGAGGACGGTGTCGGTGCCTGGCGCGGCATGTACTCCGAGCAGCGACAGATCACCCCCACGTTCGACATGCGGCCGGTGCCGATCTTTCACGCCGACGGTCAGAGCGACCCGGTCGCCTGGGGTGAGGAGAAGCCGATCTTCTACACCTTCGTCAAGAAGGGCCTGGGCAAGGAGCGGGTCGAGGAGATCCTGCGGGTGCTCAACTGGTGCGCCGCCCCGTTCGGCACCGAGGAGTACCACCTGCGGCAGTACGGCGTCGCCGGCCAGCACCACACCACCGGCGCCGACGGCAGCCCGGAGCTGACCGAGCTGGGCCGCCAGGAGATCGCCGACCAGTACACCTTCCTGGTCGGACGGTACCCGGCGATCGTGCAGACCGCCGACGTCCCCGGCTTCGTCGAGGCCCTGCTCGGCTACTCCAACGAGACGGTCAAGTGGCTCGAACCCAACCCGTGGGCGGGGATCAAGCTGGAGCTGCCGGCCAACTACTCCCGCGTCGGCCAGCCGACCGAGGACAAGATCCTTGACGTGCTGCGTGGCCGACGGCCGACCAGCGACCTCGAGCAGATCACCCAGGAGTGGCGCAGCGGCGGCGGTGACGAGGGGCGCGACTTCTTCCGCAAGGCGCTCGAAGACAATGATCGATGACTTCGGTCGAGACGTCCGTGACCGCCGGCTCCGGTGACGACCGGGGTCGGCGGTCGCCGGACCAGCCCACCCCGGACGGTGGCCGCCGGTCACGCCGTACTCCAGATAGCCGGCGCACCCGCCGGCGGACGGTGCCGCTGCGGGCCCGGCTGCGCCGCGACTGGCCGCTGCTGGCGATGGCGGCCCCGGCCGCGCTGCTGCTGGTGGTCTTCCACTACCTGCCGACCCTCGGCAACGTCATCGCCTTCCAGGACTACAACCCCTGGGTCGGCGACAACGCCTTCGAGGCGTTCGTCTACAGCGAGTGGATCGGCTTCGGCAACTTCGAGACCCTGTTCCGGGATCCGGCGTTCTGGGACGCGGTGCTCAACACGCTGACCATCACCGCGTTCCAGTTGGTCTTCTTCTTTCCGCTGCCGATCCTGCTGGCGATCCTGCTGCACAGCATCCTGTCGCGCCGCATTCGCGGCATCGTCCAGAGCGTCGTCTACCTGCCGCACTTCTTCAGCTGGGTGCTGGTGGTCACGTTCTTCATGCAGATGCTCGGCGGTGCCGGTCTGCTCGCCCAGCGGATGCGCGAGGCGGGCCTGCAGCCACTCAACATCATGAGCAACCCGGACACCTTCATCGTCCTGGTCACCGCCGAGTCGGTGTGGAAGGACGTCGGCTGGGGCGCGATCATCTTCCTCGCGGCGCTGAGCGCCATCGACCAGAATCTGTACGAGGCGGCGGCGGCCGACGGGGCCGGCCGCTGGCGTCGGCTGTGGCACATCACCCTGCCAGGCCTGCGGCCGGTGATCGTCCTGCTGCTGATCCTGCGGCTCGGTGACGCGCTCAGCGTCGGCTTCGAGCAGTTCATCCTGCAACGCGAGGCGGTCGGCCGGCAGGCCGCCGAGGTGCTCGACACCTACGTCTACTACCAGGCGATCATCCCGCAGCAGTGGGGGATGGGCACGGCCGCCGGTCTGTTCAAGGGCGTCATCGGTCTGGTCCTGATCATCGCCGCGAACAAGTTCGCGCACCGCCTCGGCGAGCAGGGAGTGTATTCCAGGTGAGCATCGCCAACCCGTTGATCCGCGGCCGTCGGCCGGGACCCGACCCGGCCGCTACGCCGCCGGGGCGCCGCCGCCGGGGTGCCCCGGCCAGACCGGTCTGGGAGGAACCGCCGAGCGTCGTCGGCCAGGGTGTCAAGGCCGTCGTGCTGACCGCCATGGTGCTGGCGGTGCTCTTTCCGATGTGGTCTGTCCTGGTGACCAGTCTCGCCTCCCGGGAGACCATCAACGCCACCGGTGGCATGGTGGTGGTGCCGCGCGAGATCGATCTGTCGGCGTACGTGAACATCTTCTCCGGCGGCCAGATCAGCCGGGCGGTCTGGGTCAGCACCCTGGTCACCGTCGTCGGCACGACCTTCAGCCTGGTGCTGACCGTGCTGGCGGCGTACGGGATGTCCCGCCGGGATTCGGTCGCGCACCGCCCGCTGCTGTTCCTGTTCCTGCTGACCTTCCTCATTTATCCCGGCATGGTGCCGAGTTATCTGGTGGTCACCGGTCTGGGGCTCAAGAACAGCCTGTGGGCGCTGATCCTGCCGACCGCCATCAGCGTGTTCAACCTGGTCGTGATCCGGGCCTTCTTCATGAACGTCCCGGCGGAGCTGATCGACGCGGCCCGCATCGACGGTGCCGGCGAGTTCCGCATCCTCTGGCAGATCATGCTGCCGCTGTCGCGGGCGGTGATCGCGGTGGTCGGCCTGTTCTACGCCGTCGGCTACTGGAACGCCTACTTCAACGCGGTGCTCTACATCGACGACAACGACAAGTGGCCGATCCAGCGGGTGCTGCAGAGCTACATCCTGGCTGGGCAGTCGCCCTCGGTGACCGGCGCGCCGGTGAACATCCCCGGGGTCAGCGCCTACCCGCCGACCCTGGCCGTCAAGATGGCGGTGGTGGTGATCACCGTACTGCCGGCCGTGATCATCTTCCCGTTCGTGCAGCGGCACTTCACCAAGGGTGTCATCACCGGTGCCGTCAAGGGCTGACCGTCACCCCACCCCCCACCTCGGCCCTGCTCCCGACGATCTTGCACTCATCAATGGACAACTTGGACAAATCTTCTCGATGAGTGCAAGATCGTCGGGAGCAGGGGGGTCGGGGTCAGCTGCAGCCGGTGACGCCGTCGAGCACCACGGTGGTCGGTGCCTCGGTGCCGGCCACCGCGACGACCTCCACCCGGCGTACCGCCAGCGGCCCGTCCACCGTGACCCGCAGTGTGTCGCCGTCGCGGACCGCCGTGACCCTCGTGTCGCCGTCGACGTCGCTGACCACCGTCTCGGCGTCGACGCCACCCCAGCTGACCAGCGTCACCTCCGTGAACGGGCCGTCGCCGACCACGTCACCCACCTCGGTGGTGGCGATCAGCGCACCCCGGCGTACGTACAGTGGAACCCGCTCCCGGGGCACCTGCACCAGCAGGTACCGCCCGCCGGAGTGGGTCTCGCCGGTCCAGTAGTCGACCCACTCGCCGGCCGGCAGGTACACCTGCCGCCGGCCGTCCGGGTTGATCATCGGGGCGACCAGCAGATCGGGGCCGAGCCGGTACTCCAACTCGGCACCCCACGCGGCCGGGTCGGCCGGCGTGTCGAACAGCAGGGCCCGCAGCATCGGCGCGCCGGTGCGCGACGCCGCGACCGCCGCCGAGTAGAGGTAGGGCATCAACCGGTACCGCAACCGGATCGCCTCGACCGCGTCGTGCGCGGCGTCGTCGGGGAAGTCCCACGGCAGCCGGCTGGTGGTGCCGTGGAAGCGCACCAGCGGCGACAGCGCACCGAACTGGGCCCACCGGACGTACAGGTCCGGGGTCGGGGTGCCGTGGAAGCCGCCGGCGTCGTGGCTCCAGAACGGTACGCCGGAGAGCCCGTGCGACAGCCCGCCGCGCAGCGTGCTGGCCATTCCCGGCCAGGTGGCGTTGACGTCGCCGCTCCACTGCGCCGGGTGCCGTTGCCCGCCGAGGAACGACGAACGCGCCCAGACCATGCCGTGCCCGGCGACCTCCCGGGTGACCGCCGCGACCGCGTCGTTGAACAGCAGGGTGTAGACGTTGTGCAGTTCGACGCCGGTCATCCCGTTGTGCGCCACCGCGTCGGCCGGCACGCCTTCGGCGAAGTCGGTCTTGAACACCATCGCCCCTTGGCGCAGCAGGTCACGCAGCAGTCCGGTGAACCACTCGGTGGCCGCCGGGTTGGTGAAGTCGACGATCCCGCAGACCGGGAAGGAGCCGTGCCAGACGTCGGCGATGTAGGTCGACCCGTCGGCGCGGCGCAGGAAGTAGCCGGCCGCGTCGGCCTGCGCGAAGACCGGGCTGCCGGTCATGATGTACGGGTTCATCCAGAGGCTGACCTTGAACCCCTGCTCGGCGAGGGTGGCCAGCATGCCGGCCGGGTCCGGGAAGTTCTTCGCGTCCCAGGCCAGGTCGGACCAGGCGCCGTCGGCCTGCCAGTAGCAGTCCAGGTGCAGCACGTCGCAGGGGATGCCGTCGGCGCGGATTCGACGGGCCCGCTCCAGGACCAGCTCCTGGGTGTCCACGTAGAACCCGGAGGAGATCCAGGTGCCGAAGGCCCACTTGGGCGGCAGCACCGGTCGGCCGGTCAGCCCGTCGTAGCGGTCCAGGATCTGCGCGGGGGTGGGCCCGGCGATCACGTAGTAGTCGATCAGGTCGTCCGGCACCAGGATCTGTACGCAGCTGTGCGTCGACGCGCAGATGTCGAACTCGACCGGCATCCCGCTGTCGACCAGCACCCCGTAGCCCCGGTCGGACAGGTACAGCGGAACGTTCTTGTGCGAGCGGTCCGACTCCGCGCCGAAGGCGTCGAAGTTCCACATCAGCGCCCGCTGGCCGCGCTTGTCCAGCCGGGTGAACTTCTCGCCGAGCCCGACGAAGCGTTCGTCGCCGGGGGCGTCGAAGCATTCGTGGTACGCGGCGACGGCACCGTCCACCAGCGACCGCCCGAACGGCAGGGTACGCAGCCGGCCGCTGATGTCGCGCTCGCCCCGGTTCTGGTTCAGCAGTACCCGGCCCTGCGGGTCGAGGAACCGCAGGTGCCAGGGGTCGAGCCGGATCTCGGCGACGACCGCGCCGGCGTCGACGCGGACCATGTCGTCGCTGGCGGTGATGGTCGCCGGGTACGGTCGGGCGTCGACCAGCGGGATCGCCCGGGCGGAGCGGCTGCGGGCGTCGGGGGTGGCGCTGAGTCGGACCCGGACCACTCCGTCGCCGGCGGCGCTGACGGAGACCGTCATCGAGTCGCCGTCGGCGGTGGCGCCCTTGAAGGTCACCCCGCCGCCGTCGGTGCCGACCACCTCGGCGCGCACCAGCGCGGACAGGCCCTGCTCGCCGGGTGCGCGTACCGGCAGGTCGGGCGGGTCGGCGACGAAGGTCTCGTGGGGGACCAGAGGCGGACGGTACGGCATGCGGTCTCCTTTTCCGGCACCCGGGGGCGCTGCGAGCGCTCGATGCTCCCTGATGGAGCGGCCGGCAGCGGCGGCGGCTAAATTAGTTTCTTTGGTAACCCAACAAACTGTCAACGCCGGAGGGAGCGCCGATGCGCTGGCCGAAAGGACTCGACGGACTCTGCCACGGCGGGGACTACAACCCGGAGCAGTGGCCGGAGTCCACCTGGGTCGAGGACGTGTCGCTGATGCGCAAGGCCCAGGTCAACCTGGTGACCGTCGGCGTGTTCGCCTGGTCCCGGCTGGAGCCGCAGCCCGGCCGGTACGTCGTGGACTGGTTGGACCGGGTGCTGGACCTGCTGCACGACGGCGGCGTCAAGGTCGTCCTGGCCACCCCCACCGCCGCACCGCCACCCTGGTTCTCCCTCGCCCACCCCGACGCGCTGCCGGTCACCGCCGACGGCGTACGGCTGCACCACGGCAGCCGCGACACCTACTGCGCGGCGGCCCCGGCGTACCGTGCCGCGGCCCGCGCCATCGCGACGATGCTCGCCGAGCGCTACCGCGACCACCCCGCGCTGGCGATGTGGCACGTGCACAACGAGTACGGCACCATCTGCCACTGCCCGCACGCCGCCGCCGCGTTCCGGCGCTGGCTGCGGGCGCGCTACGGCGACCTCGACGGCCTCAACCAGGCCTGGACCGGGTCGTTCTGGAGCCAGTGCTACTCCGACTGGGCGCAGGTCGACGTGCCCCGCGCCACCCAGTACCTGACCAACCCCACCCAGGTGCTGGACTTCCGGCGCTTCTGGTCCGACGAACTGCTCGCCGCCTACGTCGACCAGCGTGACGTGCTGCGCCGGGCCACCCCGGACGTGCCGGTGACCACCAACTACGTCCTGGGCGACTGGGTGCCGGTGGACCACGCCCGGTGGTCGAGCGAGGTCGACCTGGTCGCCATCGACCACTACCCGGGCGAGGCCGACGGGCGGGCCGAGGAGCAGACCGCGTTCGCCGCCGACCTGGCCCGGTCCTGGGCCGGCCGCCGGCCGTGGCTGCTGATGGAGAGCGCCCCGAACCTGATCTACCGGTACGCCGAGGGTGTCTACGCCGGCAAGGAACCGGACCGGATGCTGCGGCACAGCCTCGCCCACGTCGCCCGGGGCTCCCGGGGCGCGATGTTCTTCCAGTGGCGGGCCCCGCGCGGCGGCGCGGAGGCGTTCCACTCGGCGATGGTCCCGCACGCCGGTGCCGACAGCCGGACCTTCCAGGCGACGACCCGCCTCGGTGAACTGCTGGCCGGGCTGGCCGAGACCGACGCCGGTACCGTCCTCGCCCACGCCGCGATCAGCTGGGACGCCGCCAGCGGGTGGGCACTGCAGCATCCCGGCATGCCGTCGCGGCACGTCTCGTACGCCGACGAGGTGGCCGCAGCGTACCGGGCCCTGTGGCGGTGTGGCGTCACCACCGACGTGGTCTGCCCGGCGGCGGCCACCTTCGACCTGACCGGCTACCGGATGCTGGTGCTGCCCGCCCTGTACCTGATGAGCGACACCGTCGCCGACACCGTCGGCGCGTGGGTGCACGCCGGCGGGCATCTGGTGGTGAGCTACCTGTCCGGGGTGGCCGACCTGGCGGCCCAGGTGCGTCTCGGCGGCTACCCCGGGGCGCTGCGCGAGCTGCTCGGCGTCCGGGCCGAACAGTTCCTGCCACTGGAGCCTGCGGCGACGGTACGGCTGACCGGCGGCCGGACCGGCCGGCTCTGGCAGGAACGGCTCACCGCGCCCGACGCCGACCCGGTGCTGCGCTACGCCGCCGGGGTGCTGGCCGGCCAGCCGGCGGTCACCCGCCGCCGGGTCGGTGCCGGGACGGCCTGGTACCTCTCCACCCGGCTGGACGACGACGGCTACCGCGACCTGCTCGCGGTGATCGCCGCCGAGGCGGGCGTGCTGCCGGTGCTGCCGGGTGCGCCGGCCGGCGTCGAAGCCGTCCGCAAGGTGGCCGGTGACCGCCGGTGGCTGTTCGTGTTCAACCACGGCCCCGCTCCGGTCGAAGTCGACGTCTGGGGCGAGGACCTGGTCAGTGCGACGGCGGTCAGCGGGGCGGTCCGGCTCGCCGAAGGAGGAGTGATGGTGCTGCGGGAGCAGCCGCCACCCCGTCGTCGACGCCGTGCCCACTGAACCGTTTCAGATTAGGAACCTGTCACCCAGGTCTGGTGATTGATCGAAGGAAAGCGATTGCCCTACGATGGGCCGCACGGGAGCCGACCCCCTCGACCGTCTCTCCGGTCGACCCTGATCCAGCACGCGCCACCGGCGTACCCCGGCCGGGCAGCCGGGCCGTCCGTCCGACGGTGGTGCCCGTCCGCTCCCGGAGACCCCCATGCGTCGTGCCCGTCCACCATCCCTGTCCGACCCTGCCCGTCGATCCTCGTCCACCAGGTCGCTGTCGGCGGTGCTGACCGTGGCCGCGCTCACCGCCGGTGCCGGCGTCGCGACCACCGTCGCCGCCAGCTCGGCCGCCGCTGCCGCCGGCTGCGCCGTCGACTACCGGATCACCAGCCAGTGGCCCGGTGGCTTCGGCGCCAGCGTCGCCATCACCAACCTCGGTGATCCCCTTACCTCCTGGCGGCTGACCTGGAGCTTCGGCGCCGGGCAGACCATCACCCAGGCCTGGAACGCCACGGTCGTCGCCAACGGTGCCCAGATCACCGCGGACAACGTCAGCTACAACGGCAACCTGGCCACCAACGCCCGTACCGAATTCGGTTTCAACGGCTCCTGGACCACCAGCAACCCGGTGCCGACGGCGTTCGTACTCAACGGCACCGCCTGCACCGGCGGCGTCGCCCCGACCACCGCACCCCCGCCGACGAGCGCCCCGCCGACCACCGCGCCCCCGCCCACCACGGCACCACCGACCACGGCACCCCCGCCGACCACCGCGCCGCCGCCGACGACCCCGCCGCCGGTGCCGGGCCCGGGAGCCAAGCAGATGGAACGGCTCGACCGGGGCGTGATCAGTGTCCGGTCCGGGTCCGGCAACCTGGTCTCCTGGCGGCTGCTGGGCACCGAGCCGGCCAACCTCGGCTTCCACGTCTACCGGGGCGGCACCCGGATCACCGCGTCGCCGGTGACCGGCTCGACCAACCACTACGACTCCGGTGCCGCGTCGAACGCCAGCTACACGGTGCGTGCCGTGGTCGACGGCATCGAGGCGCCGCCGTCGCCGGCCTCGCTGACCTTCGCCAACGGCTACCTCGACGTGCCGCTGCAGGTACCGCCGGGTGGCACCACCCCGGCGGGGGAGTCGTACAGCTACTCCGCCAACGACGCCAGCGTCGGCGACCTCGACGGCGACGGGCAGTACGAGATCGTGCTCAAGTGGGATCCGTCCAACGCCAAGGACAACTCCCAGTCCGGCTACACCGGCAACGTCTACGTCGACGCGTACGAGCTGACCGGCACCCGGCTGTGGCGGATCGACCTGGGCCGCAACATCCGGGCCGGTGCCCACTACACCCAGTTCCAGGTCTACGACTACGACGGTGACGGCCGGGCCGAGGTGGCGATGAAGACCGCCGACGGCACCCGCGACGGCCGGGGCACGGTGATCGGCTCGGCCAGCGCCGACTACCGCAACTCGTCGGGCTACGTACTGTCCGGGCCGGAGTTCCTGACCATGTTCAATGGTCAGACCGGCGCGGCGATGTCCACCGTCGACTACGTACCGGCCCGGGGCAGCGTGTCGTCGTGGGGCGACTCGTACGGCAACCGGGTGGACCGGTTCCTCGCCGGTACGGCGTACCTGGACGGCCAGCGCCCGTCGTTGATCATGTCGCGGGGCTACTACACCCGGACCGTCATCGTCGCCTGGGACTTCCGTAACGGCAGCCTCACCCAGCGGTGGGTGTTCGACTCCAACACCTCCGGAAACGGCGGGTACGCGGGGCAGGGCAACCACTCGTTGTCCATCGCCGACGTCGACCGCGACGGCCGCGACGAGATCGTCTTCGGTGGTGCCACCATCGACGACAACGGTCGCGGCCTGTGGAACACCAGCCTCAACCACGGCGACGCCGGTCACGTCGGTGACCTCGACCCGGGCCGGGCCGGGCTGGAGTACTTCAAGGTCCAGGAGGACGGGGCCAAGCCGTCGTCGGCGCTGATCGACGCCCGTACCGGGCAGATCATCTGGCAGACCGCGACCGGCGGCGACAACGGTCGGGGCGTGTCGGCGGACATCTGGGCCGGCAGCGCCGGCGCCGAGTCCTGGTCGTCGGCGGTCAGCGAGCTGCGGTCACCGTCCGGGGCCAACGTCGGGCGCAAACCGTCATCGGCCAACTTCGTGGTCTGGTGGGACGGCGACCCGGTGCGCGAGTTGCTGGACCAGACCCGGATCGACAAGTACGGCACCTCCGGCGACACTCGGCTGCTCACCGGGGCCGACGTGGCGTCCAACAACGGCACCAAGGCCACCCCGGCGCTGTCGGCGGACCTGTTCGGTGACTGGCGGGAAGAGGTGATCTGGCGTACCTCCGACTCCCGGGCGCTGCGGATCTACGCCACGCCGCACACCACGGACCGCCGGATCCACACCTTGATGCACGACCCGCAGTACCGGGTCGCGATCGCCTGGCAGAACACCGCCTACAACCAGCCACCGCATCCGTCGTTCTTCATCGGCAGCAACATGGCGACCCCGCCGGTGCCGAACGTCTACCTGCCCTGACCGGCGGCCGGACCGGCCGGCTCTGGCGGGGGAGTGCGATACGCCGCAGGGGGGACCGGAACCCGGACCCCCCTGCGGCGGACGCGACGACATCCACCCCACGCGTGATCTCGTGCGTCGAACCATCACCTGACTCAAAGACTGCCAGGCGCCCATCGCGCGGCGGTGACCAGCTGATGAAACTCCTGTTTCCAGCTATTGATCATCATTGTCGGCGTCGCGGTGCGGCGCGGCACCGACGCCCGTCCGCCCGACCGCCTCCATGACCAGTTCGAAGGAGCGCACCCGGTCGGCGATGTCGTAGACCAGGGTGGTCAGCATCAGCTCGTCGGCTCCGGTGCGCCCGCGCAGCTCGGTCAACGCCCGGGCGACGGTGTCCGGCGAACCGATCGCCTGGCCGTCGCGGCGCTGCCGGACGAACTCACGTTCATGTTCGGTGTACGGGTAGGCGGCGGCCTCCGCCGGGCTGGCCAGCGGCTCCGGCCGACCGGCGCGCAGCCGCAGGAACGACAGCCCGGCCGGGCCGGACAACCATTCGGCCTGCTCGTCGGTGTCGGCGCAGACCACGTTGACCGCGACCATCGCGTACGGCCGGTCCAGCCACTGCGACGGGCGGAAATGCTGCCGGTACAGCGCCAGCGCCGCCAAGGTGTTGGCCGGGCTGAAATGGTGGGCGAAGGAGAACGGCAACCCGAGGGTGCCGGCCAGTTGGGCGCTGAAGCCGCTGGAGCCGAGCAGCCAGATCGCCGGCATCTGCCCCGCCCCGGGGGTGGCGGTGATCGGCCCGGAATCGCCGCGGAAGTAGCCGATCAGGGTCGCCAGCTCCTGCGGGAACGCCTCGGCGTTGAGCCCGGCCATCGTACGCCGCAACGCCAGAGCGGTGGCCTGGTCGGTCCCCGGAGCCCGGCCGATGCCCAGGTCGATGCGGTCCGGGTGCAGCGCCTGCAGGGTGCCGAACTGTTCGGCGACCACCAACGGGGGATGGTTCGGCAGCATCACCCCACCGGAGCCGATGCGGATCGTCGAGGTGGCGGCGGCCAGGTGCGCCATCAGCACCGCCGGGGCGGCGCTGGCGATGGCCGGCATGTTGTGGTGTTCGGCGACCCAGAACCGGCGGTAGCCGAGCTGTTCGGTCCGGCGGGCCAGCTCGGTGGTGTGCCGCAGGGCTTCACCGGCGGTGCCGCCGGTGGCGACCGGGGCCAGGTCGAGGACGGAGAGCGGTACGTCGATCACACTCCAGCCCAACCCGGCACCCGGCCGTGATCTTCCCGTACGCCCTGGTCAGTTGCGCCAGGTGTCGGTGAGGGTGACCGCCCCACCGGCGGGCGCGGTGGCGGTGCGGTTGGCCCCGCTCTCCCAGGTGACGGTGCCGTCGGGGTTCTTGCGCAGGTACTTGTACGCGAACGTGGTGCCGGCCGGCAGGCTGACCGTGCCCCGCCAGACCGGGTAGCTGGCCGCCGACAGCGGCACCGCCCGCGCCGGGTCCCAGCCGCCGAGCCCGCTGTGGTCGCCGACGACGAAGATGTTCTGCCCCCAGCTGGTGGTGGCGGTCACCGCGAACGTGGCCGTGCTGGTGCCGTTCGGCGGCGGCGTGCTGGTCGGCCCGGCGGTCGGCGTCGGGCTGGTGGTCGGCCCGGTGCCCGGCCCGGCCGGGGCGCCGACATGGATCGCGAGCGCGTCGTTGGCCGGCACGCTGGCGGTGAACCGACCCGCGTTGTCGACCGTCACGGTCGGCCCGGTGCAGCCGCCACCCGGGGTGGGGTCACCATGCTGGACGTCGCAGTAGGTGCCGGCGGGCAGCGAGGTCTGGAACGTCCGGGTCAGCGTCGACCCCTCCTTGTTGATCGCGACGTACGCCCGGTTGCCCCGGCCGAAGGCGATCTGGTTGTTGCCGTTGTCCCACCAGTTGACGACACCGGTGCCGTGCGCCGCCGTCCGGAACTTGACCATGTTGGCGATCTGCCGCCACTTGTGCTGACAACGCCAGCCGTCGGCGTAGCAGGCGGTCACGGTGCCACCGCCCGGTGGGCCGGCGTCGAAGTCGCTGAACTCGTAGCCGGAGTGCACGTGCGGCGACCCGTACGTCCAGGCCAGGGTGAAGACGCTGGCCAGGGTGTACGTGGAGCCGTCGCGGTAGTTGAGGGTGTCGCCGCCGCGTTCGGTGTCGTGGTTGTCGACGAAGACGCCGGCCTGACCGCTGGGCAGGTATCCCCAGGTGGGGCCGATGTCACGCAGGTAGGCCAGGCGCTCGGTGCGGAAGATCCGGCGCAGGTCCCGGGCGTACCGGAATTCCTGCACGTCACCGGTGCCGAGGTACTCCTCGGGCTGCACCGCCTCACCCGCGCCGTGGATGACCTCCTGGACCCAGTAGGCGTTCGGGTTGCTCATCCGCGACCGGATGGCGGCCAGGTCGGCCGCGGCGATGTGCTTGGCGGCGTCGATGCGGAAGCCGTCCACGCCGAGGGAGAGCAGGTCCGACAGGTACGCGGCGATCCGGCCACGGACGTAGTCACTGCCGGTGTCCAGGTCGGACAGGCCGACGAGTTCGCACTCCTGCACGTCGTAGCGGTTGCGGTAGTCGGCGATCCGGCTGCGGCAGGAGTGGAAGTCCTGCTCCTGGTAGATGCCGGGGTAGGTGTACTTGCCGTACGCCGTACCGCCGGTGCCGGTGCCCGATCCGGCGCTCATGTGGTTGACGACGGCGTCGACGATCACCTTGACCCCGGCGGCGTGGCAGGTGTCCACCATCGACCTGAACGCGGCCCGGTCGCCGAGTCGACCGGCGATCGTGTAGCTGACCGGCTGGTACGCGGTCCACCACTGGCCGCCCTGGATGTGCTCCTGCGGTGGGGAGACCTGCACATAGCCGTAGCCGAGCGGGCCGAGGGTGTCGCGGCACTCGCGGGCGATCGAGTCGAAGCGCCAGGAGAACAGCACCGCCGTGACGTCCCGGTCGCCCTGTGGGGCGGCGTCGGCGGTGGTGGTCCGGGTGACGGCGCCGGCGGCGACCACGGCGGTACTCGCCAGCAGGGTGAGCACGGCGAGTCCGACGAGCAGCCGCCGGCGGCGGATGGTCCGGCCGGCGCCGCTGGCGGGGTCGGGGGGTCGGCCGGCAGGGACGGTGTCGGTGGGCATGGATTCCTCCAGGCGGTGATGGTCCGCAAGCCCTTACTTCCATTGCTGCAAGAAGTCTGTAACTTGCTGGAAACTCTTGCAGGCCAACGTAGAGATAGATGAACGCCACGTCAAGAGTTCGGATAACCTCTGCGGGCGGGCGCGCGGCAGCCGACGCCGACGCCGAAGCCGTCGCCGAGCGGAGGAGTCAGGCTGATGCGGATCGTCGATGCCCGGGTGATCGTGACCTGCCCGGGACGCAACTTCGTGACGTTGAAGGTCGTCACCGACGACGGGGTGACCGGCGTCGGCGACGCCACCCTCAACGGCCGCGAACTGGCCGTCGCCAGCTACCTGCGCGACCACGTGGTGCCGACCCTGATCGGGCGCGACGCCGCCCGCATCGAGGACACCTGGCAGTACCTGTACCGGGGGTCGTACTGGCGGCGTGGCCCGGTCACGATGAGCGCGATCGCCGCCGTCGACACCGCACTGTGGGACATCAAGGGCAAGGTCGCCGGACTACCGGTCTACCAGCTGCTCGGCGGCCGCTGCCGCGACGGCGTCACCGTCTACGGCCACGCCAACGCCGAGACCGTCCCCGAGCTGCTCGCCGAGGTGGCCCGCTACGTCGACCTCGGCTACCGGGCCGTACGGGTACAGACCGCCGTACCCGGCCTGCCGGCGACGTACGGGGTCGGCAAGGACCGGATGTTCTACGAGCCCGCCGACGCCGCCATCCCCACCGAGACCACCTGGTCCACCGAACGCTACCTGGTGCACACCCCGCAGGTCTTCGCCGCCGTCCGCGACGAGTTCGGCCCGCACCTCAAACTGCTGCACGACGTCCACCACCGACTGACCCCGATCGAGGCCGCCCGCCTCGGCAAGGACCTGGAGCCGTACCGGCTGACCTGGCTGGAGGACCCGGTCCCGGCCGAGCTGCAGGAGGGCTTCCGGCTGATCCGCCAGCACACCACCACGCCGATCGCCGTCGGCGAGGTCTTCAACTCCATCTTCGACTGCCAGCAGCTGATCAAGGAACAGCTCATCGACTACGTACGGACCACCGTGGTGCGCGCCGGCGGAATCAGTCATCTGCGGCGGATCTTCGACCTGGCCGCGCTGCACCACGTCCGCAGCGGTTCGCACGGCGCCACCGACCTGTCGCCGGTCTGCATGGCCGCCGCGCTGCACGTCGACCTGAGCATCCCCAACTTCGGTCTGCAGGAGTACATGCGGCACACCGAGGCCACCGACGAGGTCTTCCCACACTCGTACCACTACGCCGACGGCTACCTGCACCCCGGCGAGGAACCCGGGCTCGGCGTCGACATCGACGAGTCCGCGGCGGCGCGCTACCCGTACGCGCCGGCGTCGCTGCCGGTCAACCGGCTCACCGACGGGTCGATGCACAACTGGTGACGCCGTGCGCGGGAACTGAGGTCGGCGACATCGTCGACGCACAGCTCGTCGCAGGAGAGCACACCGTCGCATGGCACGCGTGAAGGTGCCGGCCGGGCGCCACGCGGCCCACAATCCTGGAAGACCGCCCCCGCGGCCGCGAGAAGAGCCACAGATGCCCGATCAGCCCGCGCACACCTGGGGAAGAATTGAACGCCGATGTTGGCAGACACTTCGACGAGCGGTCTCCGATCGAAGACGAGTTCCGCGACGGTCACCTGCACATGTGGTACTGGTACGACCGCGACGATCCGGCCACGTTGACCGAGGCGGTCCTTCGCATCACCCAGAAGGTCACCGACACGCTCGGCCTACGACGCGGTGAACACCTCATGGACGCCGGCTGCGGCCCCGGTGGAACAGCGGTGTATCTGGCGACGACACACGACGTCCGGATCACCGGAATCACGTTGAGCGAGTTCGAGTTGCATCGCGCCACGACACGAGCCCGGCGCGCCGGGGTAGACGACCGGGTTCGTTTCCAGCTCGCGGACTTCATGGCGTTGCCCTATCGCACCGGTTCGTTCGACGCCGTGTTGGCGCTGGAGTCGCTCCAGAACGCCCCCGATCTCGACCTCGCACTGCGCGAGCTGTTCCGGGTGCTCCGCCCCGGCGGACGGATCTCGTTCTCCGACTTCACGTTGGAGTCCTCCGCCGAACCGGACCGGCTGTCGGCGTTCATGGCCGCGCTCAACCTGCCACGCGTACCGACGCTGGCCGAATGGCTCGCACATACCCGGGCCGCCGGCTTCGACATCGAGGAGTACACCCAGTGTGGGCCCCGGGTGGTCGGTCGTCAATCGAGCTATATCGTGGCCGCGAGTCGTCGCAGGGAAGAGATCGGGGCACGGTTCGGCGACGGGGTGCTGGCGGAGTTCAGCAAAGGGCAGCGCGGGTTCTTCGCCCCCCGACAGAACCAGGTCGGCTACGCCATCGTGTCCGCCCGAAAGCCGTACCGCTGACCCACCGCGGCCGCGCCGCAGCGCATGTCGGCGCAGTGCGCATGTCGGAAGGTGCGACGCCGACCGCCGGATGGCAGTTTCGGGTGACATCTGACCTATTCTCACAGCTAGGAGGACTGGGTGTTGGGAACGCAGGAACCATCCCGTACCGAACTCGTGACCCGCGCGGCCGAGCTGGTTCCGATCCTTCAGCAACACGCGGTGTGGGGTGAGGAGAACCGCCGACTGCACGACGAGGTTCTCGATGCGATGACCGCCGCCGGTGTCCTGCGTATGCGCCTGCCTCGCCGCTACGGCGGGTACGAGAGCGACGCCCGGACGGTGCTCGACGTCCTCACCCAGGTGGGCCGCGGCGACGGCTCAGCCGCATGGGTGGCCTCGGTGTGGTCGATCAGTAGCTGGATGGCGTCCCTGTTCCCCGACGATGTCCAGGACGAGGTGTTCACCAGTCCGGAGGTGCGGGTGTGCGGGGTGCTCTCGCCCTCCGCCGTCGCCGAGCCCACCAGAGGCGGCTACACGGTCAACGGGCAGTGGGGATTCATCAGCGGCGCGTTGCACAGCCAGTGGCAGGCCATCCTGGCGATGGGGCCGGCGTCCGACGGCAGCCAGGGGCCGCTGTTGGCGCTGGTGCCGATGTCCGATCTGGAGATCGTCGACGACTGGCGCACCTCCGGCCTGCGCGCGACGGGCAGCGTCACGACGGTCGCCCGCGAGGTGTTCGTGCCCGCCGAACGGGTGCTGCCGATGGCCGCCGTGCTCAACGGGCAGCTCGCCTCACGGCGCAACGCCGGCTCGGGCGTCTACCGTCAGCCGCTGATGGCAACGGGCAGTGGATGCTTCACCGGATCGGCGCTGGGAATCGCGAAGGCAGGACTGGAGAGCTTCCTCGAACGCCTCCCCAGCCGCAAGATCACGTACACGGACCATGCCAGCCAGCGGGAGGCGCCGCTGACCCACCACCAGGTGGCCGAGGCGTCGCTCACCATCGATGAGGCCGAGTTCCACGCGCAGCGCCTCGCCGGTCTGCTGGATGCGCGAAGCGCCTCCGGTGAGCCCTGGTCGGTTCCCGACCGCGCGCTGGGCCGGGTAAGCCTCGGGCGGGTCCTCCATCTGACGAAGAAGGCGGTCGAGATCCTGCGCACGGCCAGCGGCGGGACCTCGATCTACGAGCACGTTCCCATCCAGCGAATCGACCGTGATCTGCAGGCGTTGAACCTGCATGCCCTCATGCACCCCGACACGACCTTCGAGCTGTACGGCCGGATCCAGTGCGGGTTGGAGCCGAACACGGTCTACATCTGACCGGGGCCCGCACCTGGGTCGCGGCAGCCACCGCGAAGGCCGGCCGCCGAATGATCCAGCGGCCGGCCCAATGCACTGCGGACGGGCTGTCTAGTGAACGTCGAGCCGTTGCGGGCTGCGGGGAGCCGGCCCGTCGACGCAGTGGGCGTGGTAGTCGTCCAGCAGCAGCTGCGCCCGGGTGGACGCCTCGGCGAACCGCGCCAACGGATCGGCACCGCCGGCCAGGACGTCGTGCATGGCTTCCGTCGCGGCATCCTGGATACCGGCGAAGTCGCCGAGGAGCGCACCGAGCGCGGCGGGTGAACGGTCCGACGCGTTCTGCTGGTCGGCCGCGACCCGATGGTACGGGTGTTGCTCGAACCAGCCTGCCTCCGCGAGCCTGTCGTAGGCGGTCGTGGTGGCCGGCACGAAGCCCTGCGCCTGGTGCCACATGACGGCGTTGTCAGGGCTGATCAACCGTTGGAGGAAGGCGAGCGCGCCGTCCCGGGTCGTCTCGTCGAGACCGTCGGTCAGCCAGAAGGACTGGCCCGACACCACCGTTCCGGCGTATGGAACGTCGTCGTTGTACGGATGAGGGCTGACGTCGAGCTCGATACCCGCCTCCGCACACGCGTGGACGATGACCTGCGTCATCTTTGACGAGCTGTACATGAACGCGACCTGGCCGGTCAGGAACGCCTCCAGACACCCCATCCAGTCGTGCGGCTGCCCGCTGTAGAGGTAGTGGCCGTCGGCGTGGAGCCGGCGCCACCACTTGACGAATGACAGCATCTCCGGGGAGGCCAGGTTGACCTTTCTCGCGCGACCGGAGCGTCCATTGTCGTGATCGGCCAGCAACGCGCCCCGTAGCGCCAGCTCCTGCTGGAAGAACCAGCCGTGCAGCGGCCAGGTGACGCCGTGGCCCGGACCGTCCGGGAGCTTTGCGACGGCGCGACAGGCCGATTCGAGCTCCTTCCACGTGCGCGGTGGGCGCCGGGAGCCGGTCGCGGCATGCAGCAGGGCCGTATTGCTGTACAACAGCGTCGTCGAGTTGGACGCCGGCAGCGACCACAGCTCGCCGTCCTGCGTGTAGTAGGCACGGGCAGCCGGCATGACGTCCTCGACGACAGGCTCGCCGAGAATCTCCTTGCGGCCGGCGATCGCCGATTCGATCGAGGTGAACAGGGGCGCGCCGGTTGCCGCCCGGGTGTCGCGAGCGAGCTGCGTGGCGGTGTAGTAGTACTCGACCACATGGGGAGGCCGCCCGTCCGCGACGGCCTGCACTACTTCCCGCGGCAGCTGCTGGAAGTCGTGCTCCTCGAGGTTGATGCGGTACGCGGGATGGTCCCGCTCGAACGCCGTGGCCACCTCTCTGATCGGGTCGAGATAGTTCGGGAACGGATGGACGATGGCCCAGATGTCAAGGACCGTCCGAGAGTCCCCGGTGTGATCGCCGCTCATCGGCTCCTCCACATAGCTCTCAGGAAGGCTCAGGGTATGTGCCGCCAACGCCCGTCGCCTCTCCGAAACTGCCGCAATTCAGGAGACGCGGGTGCGTGGCCCGCGTGGAACGGTGATGTCGCCGGTGGAGTGGAACGACGATCAGATGAGGCAGGGAGCATGCCCGCACCAGAGGCAAGCCTGACCACGGTCGGAACAACCGAGCGCGCACCGCTGTCGCACAACCAGGAGTTCCTGTGCATGTTCGACCGCGGCGACAGCGCGGGCCCGTTCGGCCCGTACTACCACATCGCTGGTGGCTGGCGGATCAGCGGACGGGTCGACGTCGACGATCTGCACCGGTCACTTGACGACGTGATCGTGCGGCACGAGGCCCTGCGTACGGTGGTGGTGCGCGAGGGCTCCGATCGTCACCAGCGGATTCTTCCGCCGTCGCCGGTGACTCTGGTCGTGCAGGAGGTGCCCGGCGTCGACCGGGTACATCGCGACCTGCGGTGCCAGGACATCCTCAACGATCTGGAGGCCCAGCCGTACCCGATCGGTGCGCCTCCGCTGCTGCGCGCCTTCCTGTGGCGGTTCGACCATGATGACGCCTTGTTCGTCATCCAGGCCCACCACACGGCTGCGGACGCCTGGTCGATCCAGCTCATCATGCGTGAGGTCGTGATCGGGTGCGCCGCCCGCGCGGGTCACCCGGTGCCCACGCTTGCGGACGCCGGTCAGTACCAGGACTTCGCACGTTGGCAGCGCTCGACCGGCTCGTCCGGCGGTGAGCACGCCCACGACGACTACTGGCGCGAGAAGCTGCGCGGCGGGGGAGTGCTCGCGCTCCCGACCGACTGGCCGCGATCTCTGAAAGGTCCGCAGGCATCGGCCTGGCACCGGTTCACCATCGACCGCGCCGACGCCGACATGGCGTTGGAGATCGCCCGGAAGACGCACAGCACCGCGTTCATGGTCTACCTCGCCGCCTACCTTGTGTGCCTGCGGCGCACCATGAATGAGTCCAATGCGGTAGTTCCGACGTTCACGACCGGCCGTCCGAAGCGGTTTCAGCACACGATCGGCTCGTTCTTCAACCTCCTGCCGTTGCGCACCGACCTGACCGGCTGCCGGACCTTCGTCGACGTGGTCGACCGCACCCGGCAGACCTGCATCGAGGCGTACACGCGGGAGATCCCGTTCGGCCGGATCGTCGAACTGGTTCCCGAGGTGGCGGCGCCGCTGGCCCGGGACGACACGACGATGTTCAACTTCCAGGCCGAACGCACCCTGTTCGCCGCCGAGGGCGAGCGGATCGGCGAGTTGACCTGCACCGAGGTACGGCGCCGGGTGTCGGCGCCGGTCGGTGGCGATGTCCCTGACGGCTCGCTGTGGACGATGTCGATCGCTCCCGGCGCCGACACCGTCGGCTGCCTGGCGTTCAACACCAACCGGTACGACGTGATGACCGCCGCCGAGATGGTCATCGACTTCGCGCGCGGCTTCCGCGGCCTGGTGAACGACCCGGACCGGCCGCTGACCGGGTGAGGCGGGCCCGGGCTCGAACGGCAGGAGTGGTAGCGACGGACGGGAGACCAGGTCATGACACACGACGCTGTTGACACAGTTGGCGATTCGTCGTTGGAGGAGAAGGTCGAGGCGATCTGGCGGGAGGTGCTGGACGTTCCGGAGGGCCAGCGCGACGTCACGTTCATGGACCTCGGTGGACAGTCCGTGGCGGCCGTACTGATCGCCACCCGGATCGGGGAGGAGCTGAACATCCCGGTGGAGGTCGCCGACCTGTTCGACGACCCCACGCTGGAGACCTTCGTTCGCGATGTCGTGGCCAAGGCACGCGGCGCGGGTACCCCGTGACCGAATCTGACGCGACCGGGCCGGGCGACGGACGGTGTGTCACCTCGATCACCCAGGCCGGGCAGTGGTTCCTCGACAGGTTGGTCGACGACCCTCGCGCGCACCGACTGCACCGGGCCTACGACGTGATGGGTGTGCTCGACATCGATGCGTTGACGGCGGCGTGGCGTCACGTGCACGCGCGCCACGAGATCCTCCGTACCCGCCTGGTGGCAGACGCCGGGGTGCCGGTACCCACGGTGAGCGCGTCCGCAGACGTCGCGCCGGTGCTGGTCGAGCTCGGCCCGCACACCTCGACCGAACGCGCGCTGGCGGTGGACCGCATCAGCGGCGAATGTGTCGCGGCACCCCTTGACCTCGCCGCCGGGCCGGTCTGCCGACTGTTCGTCGTGCGGCTTTCCGGCGCGCAGCACCGGCTGGTGCTCGTGGCGCACCGGGCGGCAGTCGACGAGTCGTCAGCGTCGATCCTGATCGACGAGCTGGCGCGGGCCTACCGGGCGGCGCTGGACGGCAGGCCCCCCGATGTCGTCGGGCCGCCCACCCAGTACACCGGGTTCACCCGATGGCAGCGCGGCCGGCTGGCCGGCGGGGCGTTCGATCCGTTGCTGGGGTGGTGGCGGGCCGCGCTCACGCCGTTGCCGCGGTCGGACGCCCCGGCCGCCGACCGCACCGTACCGACCCGGCCGGTCTTCGATGGCGGCCTGCTGCCGTTCGACTGGGCTTCGGGTCCGGGCAGCGCGCTGGCCGAGTTGTCCGACCGTACGGGCGTCGCCACGGAGCTCGTCCCGCTCGCCGGGCTGCTGTGCCTTCTGTACCGCCATGACGAGGCGGGACGTCCCGACGACCACCAACGGGTGGGCGTGTGCGTACCGGTGGCGGCCCGGCCGGGCCCCGCGGCGGACGACGTGGTGGGGCCGTTCGGCAATCAGATCGTCATCGGTGTGGACATGTCGGCCGACCTGACGTTCCGTCGGCTTCTGCTCGCCCTGTCCGCGCGTGCGCGGGACGCGTTCGCCCACGCCGAGCTCCCCTTCGATCTGCTGCCGCAGGCGCTGCGACTCGACCGAGATCCGCGCCGCCACCCGATCTGCGAGGTGTGGTACCGGTTCCCGGACCGGACCCGGTCGGAGCTTCGGCTGCCGTACGCGACGGTCCGGCCGGCACAGGTGCACACCGGCTTTGTCGAAGCCGACCTTGTCCTGTCGGTCGACCGGATCACCCCGACGGTTGCCGGCACCCTGGCGTACAGCGCCGCCCGCTACGACCGTGACACCGCCCGGCTGCTGCTCGACCAGTTGCACGCTCTGCTGGCGGCCGCCCCGGCCGGCCTCGACCGGCCGGTGGGCGAGTTGCCGCTCGAAGCGCCGCACCGGACCGACATCGCGCTGCTCACGGCAGACCAGCTGCCGACCGGGCCGCCCATCGAGCCGGTGCACCACCGGGTCCGTCGTTGGGCGAAGCGAGCGCCGCACGCCCCAGCGGTCTCCTGGCCGGGGTCGGAGCTGTCGTACCGGCGGCTGGACGAGCACGCGGGTCGCATCGCCGGCGCACTACGCGGACTGGGTGCCGGCGTGGACACCGCGGTGGCGGTGAGCATCGCATCCGGTCCGAGCCAGGTCGCCGCGCTGCTGGGAGTCGGCTACGCCGGAGCGCAGCTCGTCTGCCTCGACGCCGACACCGGGCAGCGGGCCCAGGCCGTACTGGCCGACGTGCGCCCGGTCGGCCTGGTGGTCGACGGCACCGGCGCCGACGACACCCTGGTCGGGTGGTACCGTAGCGAGCTGGGCGGCCGGGTACTCGACCTCGCGCGTCTCGACGCCGAGCCGGGCCGTCCTGTCGGACCCTTCGAACCGGCCAGAAGCAGCCCGCAGGACCTGGCGTACGTGGCGTACACCTCCGGCTCGACCGGACGGCCCAAGGGGATCCCGCAGACTCACGCGACGCTCGCGCAGTTCGTCGACTGGCTGGCCGGGCAGTTCGGCATCGGCCCCGGCGCCCGGATGGCGCAGTGGGCGGCGGCCGGCTATGACGCCAGCCTGTGTGAGGTGTTCGCCGCCCTGGGCGCGGGTGCGACGCTGTGCCCGGTGCCGGGCGGGTTGCGGATGCACCCGGAAAAGTTGGTCGGCTGGTTGGCCGAGGAGCGCATCACGCACTTCCAGACCGTTCCGTCGTTCGCCAGGGAACTACTCAAGGCGATCCGCCGGAATGGGCCGGCCCGACTCCCCTACGCACTGCGCTGGCTGCTGCTGGCCGGCGAGGCACTGCCCGGCGAGCTGGCCAACGATCTGCGGCGCGGCCTGCCCGGCGTCAGGCTCGCCAACCTGTACGGACCGACCGAGTCGATCCTGGCCACGTGGTGCGAGGTGGACGCCGACCTGGACCGGACGGCGCCGATCGGGTGGCCGATTCCGGGGCGGCGAGTGGTGGTGCTGGACGAGGCGGACCGCCCCTGCCCGACCGGGGTGACCGGAGAGCTGGTCATCGTCAGCCCTTACCTCACCGCCGGCTATCTGGGCGTCGAACCCGACGAGCGCTCGCCGTTCCGCCCGCTGTGCGGCCCCGCCGGGGTCACCTCCGGGTGCGAGCGGGTCTACCGCACCGGCGACCTGGGGCGCCGGCGACCCGACGGGTCGCTGGAATTCCGGGGCCGCCGGGACCTTCAGGTCAAGTTCTACGGCACCCGCCTGGAGCTGACCGATATCGAGGCGGCGCTGGCCGCGCACGAATCGGTTGCCGACTGCGCGGTGGTCGCGCTCACCGATCGGCACGGCCTGGTCTCCCGGCTGGTGGCCTGCGTGGTGCCGGTGGCGTCCCCGGACGGCCGGACCGCCGGTGGGCCGGAAGTGTGGCGTCAGCACCTGTACCGTCGGGTCGGCAGAGCCAAGTTGCCGGTGTCGTTCCGCACCGTCGACGCGTTCGCCCGCAACGTCGGCGGCAAGGTGGACCGACGGGCCCTCATGGCTGCCATCGCGCCGGCCGCCGACAGCGACGCAGCGCCACGCACGGCGGCGGAAAAGGCGATCGCGGCGATCTGGTCGCAGCTGGTCGGCGTCGAGCTGCCCGGCCGCCACGACACCTTCTTCTCCATCGGTGGGCACTCGTTGCAGGTGCCCCGGGCCGTCGCACGCATCCGCGAGCGGTTCGGCATCGAGATGACGCTGTCGGACTTCTTCGCCAACGCCTCGCTGGCGGACCTGTCGGCGTTGGTCCAGTCGGCGGCGCGGACCCCCTGACCCGAGGCCGCACCGCGACCGGTCCCTGGGCTGGGCGGCCCGGGGACCAGCCGCGATGCGGGTACTACGCCGACCGTTCGGGTCGGATCCAGCTCAGGCCGTCTGCGGAGGGCATCAGCCCGGCGGGTGTCACGGGGCGCCCCTCGCCGGCACCCGATCCGGTCAGCGCTCGGGCCTGCAGCGCCGCCCCCTGCTCGAGCAGCCGTCCAGCCACCGCGCCCATCGTCGCATCGTGCTGGGCGCTGGCCGTGTCGACGAGTGCGGTCATTTCGCGGGAGGTTTCAGTGAACCGTTTGCGGGTCAACGCCGGGTCGGCGAACTCATCGGAGGCCACACCACCGACCAGGTTGACGAAGGCCTCGATGTCGTTTTCGGCCGTGTTCGAGATCTTCCGCGCCTGCCAGAAGTACGACGTCTCCGACTGGTGCATGTCGTAGAAGCCAATCAGGAACTCGTAGAATCGGCCGTACTCGCGGCGGTAGCGGGTTTCGAACTCGTCGAATGCCGTCGCTTCGTCGACGTCGTCGGCCAGGCAGGCGTTGATGGACCGGGCCGCCAGCAAGCCGCCGAAGGTGGCCAGGTGTACCCCCGAGGAGAACACCGGGTCGACGAAGCATGCCGCGTCACCCACCAGCACCATTCCCGGGCTCCAGAATCGCGTGCCGCAATACGACCAGTCCTTGCGGACGCGCAGTGGTGCGTACGGGCCCTCGGTCACCCGGGTGGCGTTGGCGAGCATCCGTTGGATCGGCGGGCAGGCATCGATGAACCGGCGCATCGCCTGCTCCGGATCGCCCTGCACCAGCGCGGCGGACTCCGGGCTGACCACGGCGCCCACGCTGGTGAGCTCCGGGCGCAGCGGGATGTACCAGAACCAGCCATGCTCGAATGCGACGCTGAAGATGTTTCCACTGTTCGGGGCGGGCAGGCGGGCGCCGCCCTCGAAGTACCCGAACAGGGCCAGGTTGCGGAAGAAGGGGGAATACTCGCGGCGGGCACCGGAGCTGCCGTAGAGCCGGCTGGTGTTGCCGGAGGCGTCCACCACGTACCGTGCCGACACCTGCTGCTCCCGCCCGTCCCGATCGGTGTAGCGGACCCCGCTGACCCGGCCGCCGTCGGTGATGACGCCGGTCACCGGGCTGTTCTCCCGTACGTCGACTCCGAGCCGGCGCGCGTTGTCGAGCAGGATCTGGTCGAAGCGCATCCGTTCGACCTGGTAGGCGAACGAGGTGGGGCCGGGCATGCGCTGCGAGACCGCGAACTCGAACGTCCATGGCTGCGGGCTGCTTCCCCAGCGGAACGTGCCGCCCCGCTTGACCGTGAACCCGGCCTTCTCGATCTCTTCACGCACGCCGAGCAGATGTGCCACCCCGTGCACGGTCGCCGGGAGCAGGGACTCGCCGATCTGGTAGCGGGGGAACGTCGCCTTCTCCAGGAGCAGAACCCGGTGACCGCGCTTGCTGACCAGAGCGGACACGGTAGCGCCGGCAGGGCCGCCACCCACCACGATCAGGTCGTACCGCTGCTGTGGAACACTCACGGACTATTCCTCACGTCGTCTCGGACTGATCGGGTCAAGGCGGCTTTGCTACGTGGTGGTGGCGTTGGCTGCCGGCCGGGGCCAGCGAATGGGCTGCGTGCTCGCCCGTGGCGGACCGAGGATCGCGTTCCACAGGATCCGAAGCAGCATGTCGGGGCGCATGAGGGACTCGGGGCGGTCCACCAGCCCCGCGACGCGCATGTAGGCGAGGGTGACGGCGGCGTCGCGAGTCGCGGCCCGTTGTACCAGGCGCAGGAACCGCTGGGCCAGCTTCTGCTGCAGCGGCCGCTCACCCTCGACCTGCGGGAAACCGAGATCGACGGTGCTGGTCATCTCCCACGGCTGGTCGATCGCCTCCCGAGCCAGGTCGCTGAAGTAGTCGAGCGGCACCGGATCGGCGCCGCTGTGCAGATGCCGACGCATGGTGAGCGCCCCGAGCGCCGCTACGGTCATTCCCTGGGCGTAGACCGGGTTGAAGCACGTGACCGCGTCACCGGTGACCAGCAGCCCGTCCGGGAAGCGGTCCAGTTCCTCGTACCGGCGGCGGATGGTGGTCGGAAAGTGGAACGCCACCGGTTCGTCGAGCGGATCGGCGTACTGGACGGCCTCGTACACGTCGGGGACCGGAAGCGTCTTCAGCCACTGGTGGAAAGCGGCCTGTTCGGTGGGCGGATGGTTGCCCCGCAGACCGTAGGCGGTCAGCACCAGCCGACCGCCGTCGGTCACCACGAACACCGCCCCGCGCGCCAGGTCGGGATAGGCGACCGGGTTGATCGCGATGTCGTTCTGGAACGGGTCCGCGCCGTCACGCAACCGGAAGTTCTGGGTCACGTAGACCAGGTCGACCTTCTGCCGATCCTCCCGGACGCGTGGATAACCCAGCTGCTCCAGCCAGACCGGGGTTCGGGAGCCCCGCCCGGTGGCGTCGACCACCAGGTCGGCCCGGATCACCTCGGCGGTGTCGTTTCCGCGCCGCTGGATCCGCACGCCGCTGACCCGGCTCCGGTCGGGTGTCGTTTCCAGGCTCAGGATGTCGTGCCGCTCATCGATCACCACGTTGGGATAGGCCAGTAGCCGGTCCCTGATGGCGCGCTCCAGCAGCGGCCGGCTCGCCGCGCAGGTGGTCAGGCCACCGTGCCGCTGCTTCAACCGCCGGCCCGAGAAGTACCAGCGGGTGCTGCCGGACAGGTCACCGAGCGGTACCCCGTGCCGGACCAGTTCGGCGGTGACCCCCGGGAACAGCTCTTCCATGGCCTCATGGCCCCGGGTCAACAGGCCACTGATGTGTCGGCCCTGTGGCGCGTGCCGGCGTGGAGCGTCGGTGCCCACCAGCACGTCGCGGTCCACGATCCGTACCTCGTCGTAGACATCTGCCAGCACGCGCGCCGCGAACATGCCCGCGACGCTGCCCCCGAGAACGACCGCCCGGGTACCGGTCTCATTGCCCATCTGACTTTCCCATCGGTCGTGTCATGCCGAGACGGCAGTCATCGGCACGGCGGTGACCAGGCCACCGTCGACACCGATGTCCTGGCCGGTGATGTATGACGCCCGCGAGGAGAGCAGGAAGGCGACCGCGTCGGCGACGTCCTCCGGCCGGCCGAGCCGACCGAGCACCACCTGGCTCCGGTACATCTCGCGCGCTTCCTCCGTGGTGGCGATCCCGTCGAACATCTGAGTACGGATGTATCCCGGGCTGACCGCGTTGACCCGGATGCCGTTGGCGGCCAGATCCGACGCGAGCGAGCGGGTCAGGTTGATCACCGCAGCCTTGGTCGCCGCGTAGACCGACGCGAACCCCATGCCGCGCTGAACCAGCCAGGAACCGTTGATGACTATCGAGCCACCGCTGTCACCGAACAACGGCACCATCTTCTGGATAGTGAAGAAGACACCTTTGAAGTTGGTGCCGATCACGTCGTCGAACCCGGGTTCGGTGATGTAGGCGCTCGGCGCGAAGCCGAGTGTCCCGGCATTGGCGAACACTCCGTCCAACCGTCCGAAACGCTCTCTGATCCGGGCCGCCAGCTGGTCGAGGTCGGCGACGCGCGCCACATCGGTGGGTACCGCCAGCGTCTGATCGGCGGCGTCGAGACGCTTTACGGCCGTTTGCAGGCGATCCTCACTGCGCCCGGCGAGGACCACGTTGGCGCCCTCGTCGATCAGCCGTTGTGCGGTGGCAAGGCCGATGCCGCTGCCGCCGCCGGTTACCAGAACGGTTCTACCTTCAAACTCTCCCATGTCGACAGTCTTGGTCCGGCACTGTGTGCACGCATCTCCGAGGGTGCGGCGGATCGCGCGCCGCCACGCGGTCCGTCGAACGCAACGGCGGAGATGCGTCGCTCGGACGGCCGGTGTGATGCTGGCTCCCGTCCATGACGGGTTGGGCGTATGGGTGCCAATGCCGGGACGCCCGGCTTTCCCGAACGCCACAACGGCACGTTAGCGAGAAGAGGACACATGTCGCTGGTGGAGGTCGGCACGTCCGTGCCGGTCGACGGTGAGTGCCTGAGCATCGCCGACCTACGGCGGATCGCCGAGAACAGAGCAGCCTGCCGTATACCGGCGGAGGCCCTCGCGCGAGCCGAGCACAGCCGGTCGTTGTTCGAGCAGATCGCCCGCGAGGGGACGCCCATCTACGGTGTCACGACCGGATACGGCGAGATGGTCTACATGCTGATCGGCACCGCCAAGGAGGTGGAACTGCAGACCAACCTCGTGCGTAGTCACTGCGCCGGGGTCGGCCCGATCTTCGCTGAGGACGAGGCACGGGCAATGGTCGCGGCGCGGTTGAACGCCTTCGCCAAGGGTCACTCGGCGGTGCGTCCGGTGGTGCTGCAACGGCTGGCGGAATACCTCAACCGGAACATCACACCGGCCGTTCCGGAGATCGGCTCCCTGGGCGCCAGCGGTGATCTCGCGCCGCTTTCGCACATCGCCGCCACGCTCATCGGTGAAGGGTACGTGCTGAGCGACGGCAGGCCCGTGCCGACCGGGCCGGTGCTCCGACGACAGGGCATCGAGCCGCTGCAGTTGCGGTTCAAGGAAGGGCTCGCGCTCATCAACGGCACGTCGGCGATGACGGGCCTCGGCTCCCTCGTCGTCAGCCGCGCGTTCGACCAGGTGCGGCAGGCCGAGATCGTCACCGCGCTGGTGCTGGAGACCCTGCGGGCTTCGGCTAGCCCGTTCCTGCCTGAGGGCCACGAGATCGCCCGGCCGCACCGGGGGCAGATCGACACGGCGGCCAACCTGCGCGCGCTGATGCGGGGCAGCGGGCTGCTGCTCGACCACGCCGACCTGCGTCGGCAGGCACGCGAGCACGGTGACCTCGAATCGTCCGACGGGGTGACGCGGACCGAGGTGTACATGCAGAAGGCATACTCGATGCGCGCGATACCGCAGATTGTCGGCGCTGTGCGCGACACGCTGTACCACGCGGCGTCGACCTTGGAGATCGAACTGAACTCGGCCAACGACAACCCGTTGTTCTTCGAGGGCAAGGAGATCTTCCACGGCGCGAACTTCCACGGTCAGCCGGTCGCGTTCGTGATGGACTACGTGACGATCGCCCTGACCCAGCTCGGGGTGCTGTCCGAGCGGCGTCTCAACCGGTTGCTGAACCGCCATCTCAGCGACGGTCTGCCGGAGTTCCTGGTCGCCGGGGGTCCTGGCCTCAACAGCGGGTTCGCCGGGGCGCAGTACCCAGCGACGGCCCTGGTGGCCGAGAACCGCACGATCGGGCCGGCCAGCATCCAGAGCGTGCCCTCCAACGGAGACAACCAGGACGTGGTCAGCATGGGTCTGATCGCCGCCCGCAACGCGCGCCGGGTTCTGCAGAACAACCGCACGATTCTGGGGTTGGAAGTCCTCGCCGCGGCGCAGGCCGTCGACGTGGCCGGACGCCGCGAAGAACTCAGCCCGACCGCCAAGGTGACCTACGACCTTGTGCGGTCGTTGGTACCGACGCTTGAGGGCGACCGGTACATGGCCGATGACATCGAACGGATCGCCGCGGCGCTCGACGGCGGAGTGTTCCTCCAGGCCGCCACCGACACCGGTGTCGAACTGCGCTGAGCGACCTCGCGTCGTCCGCGCACCACGCAACACCGACCGGAAAGGACGGCCGCGGTGCCCCTGTACGCCGTGGCGGGGCCCGTCCTCGCGCTTGCGGTGATTGTCGCGGTCGCCCGGCCGGGTGGCGCCCTGGCCAGCCTTCTCGGGCGGCCGGGTCGACCGGCTAGCGGTCAGGCTGAGGCGAGGGCGGCGCGGACGAGGGAGTCGTAGGACTCTTCGGTGCGCGACACTCCGATCCCGAGCGACGCGACGAACGCCGCCAGCTCGGCCTGCACCGCCTCACCCGGCACGCCGTCACCGACGATGCGTTCCAGCTCAAGGAAGGTGCCGAGGCCCGCGACGTCGTCGACGCACAGCTCACCACCGGGCAACCTGGCGGTACGGCGGACCTTGGCGACCCGTACGGTGGCGCGGAAGCCCATCGCCAGGATGGCGGTGTGCATCTGCTCGCGGTCGGCCACCGCCGTCTCGTACTCGTCGCAGGAGAGCGCATTGTCGGCGGGGCGTTTCAGGGTGAACGTGTGCCGGCCGTCGACGGTCCGCAACCGTACGAAGGGGACACCGATTCTGCTGTCGCCGTACGACCAGCCCTGGGGCGCGTACGCCTGGTCGTCCTGCACGACCGGCGGACCCGGCTCGATGCCGCGCGCCGTGAGCGCGACAAGCAGCGCCTCCCGGTCCTGGACGCGGTACTTGACCTCGACCTCCCGCACCACGCCTCCACCCGCCGTCGTCACATTGACTGCGCAGCGTCGCACAAGCGTCATCGGATCGACAACGCGGCACGCCAGCGGCGACCGCTGCGGTGTCGATGGTTCCGTGTCGTCCATCATCGATGTGATGCTGAGATACCCTACGACGCTCACGTGAGGTATCTCAGCCTCACATCGCTGCGGCTCTTCCGGTCGCCCGGTTCAGCTGACGCGCGAGGCGGCGGCCATCGGTGGTTGGTCGACCGGGTCGCCGGAGCGGCGCATCGCCCACAACGGCGGGCCACCCGCCGGCAGGTGCGCGACGCGGACGACGCGGTAGCTGTGGCGTTCGTAGAACGCCCGTTGCCACTGGCTGCTCGCCTCCACCACCGCCGGCATCCCGATCCGGTCCAGCCGGCATGATGCGCCGCGAGCAGCGTCGACCCGATGCCTTGGCGTCTCAGCCAGGGCGCCGCCGCCAGGAACGCCAGGTGGTGGTGTCGGCCGGTCGGCTCCAGTCGGCCGGCGGTGAAGGTGTAGTGCGCGTACGGGCCATGCCGGTCACCACAGGACCGCAACCGCCGCCGTTGATGCTCCGCACCCAGCAGCCGGTCCGCCGGGTGCGGATACCAGACCGCCACCCCGTCACAGTGCCCGACCACATCGACGACCCCGTGCCGCACACCGAACTCCAACTCGGCGGTGAAGAACCGGTGCATCGTCAGATAGCGGATCGCGTGATCGCCGATCAGCCACGCCACCTACGTACACCGCGCAGCACCCGAGGTCGTGAAGACCCGCTCGCTACTAAACCACCACCGGCTGATGAGCATCCACAACCGCCTCGCCAGGTACGACACCCCCGCCACCCGTGAGTTGGACGAACGCGTACGGACTCTGGTCGCATAGCACCATGACATCGGACGTCCAGCGGGTAGCAGTGGTCACCGGGGCCAACCGAGGGCTCGGCAAAGCAATCGCCCAACAACTCGCCCAGGCCGGCCTCCACGTCGTGGTCACCGCAAGAAGCGAGGAAGCCGCAGAGCGGACCGCCGCCGAGCTGACCGGGCTCGGCCTGCCGGTCTCGGGCCACCAGCTCGACATCACCGACCCGGCCAGCGTCGCCCGCGCCATGGCCGACGTCGGCTACCAGTACGGCGGACTCGACGTCCTGGTCAACAACGCCGCCATCGCCATCGACCGAGGCCAGGCAGCCAGCGCAGCCGACATGGAAAAGGTCACCGCGACCCTCGACGCCAACCTGGTGGGCACCTGGCGCTGCTGCACCGCCGCCATCCCCGAGATGAAGCGGAACAGGTACGGCCGGATCGTCAACGTCACCAGCCACATGGGCACGTCCGCCGAGATGGGCGCCGGCAGCGTCTCCTACCGAGTCTCCAAGGCGGGCGTCAACGCGCTCACCCAGATCCTCGCGGCTGAGCTACACGAGCACAACATCCTCGTCAACGCCGCATCGCCGGGGAAGGTCGACACCCGCCTCGCCTACGGCAAGGCCAACCACACCCCCGACGAAGCAGCCGACACCTTCACCTGGCTGGCCGCACTTCCCGACGACGGACCCACCGGCCAACTCTTCTACGACCGCACGGTACTACCCTGGTAGGTGTGGGATAGGCGGAAATCTATCTCGGAGTAACAGTGTCTTATCTGACCGGTGCGGCGTGGCGAAAGAGTAGCCGAAGTAGCTCCCGAGTCGACTGTGTGGAGGTTGCCACCAACCTCCCGGGAATCGTCGCCGTCCGAGACAGCAAGGATCGGGAAGGGGCGACGTTGTTCTTCGCTTCTTGCAGATGGGATGTCTTCCTCGACTTCGCCGGAGTTGCGAGGTAGCCGCCCAACTCCAGCGTCGGTAAGCGAGTCACCAGACGACGTCGCGGAACTTGATCCGGACTACTGGGAGTCCATCCGTGCGCGTCCCGACAGCAACGGCGTGCACCGTGATCCACAGCGCTCCAGCCGACCACACCCCGGCGTGTCGGATCGAAGAGACGGTGTGGATCACGGCTGCACGGGGCCGGTCGGGGAGACCGTCGTCACGAGCGCGGCTCCAGCGATGAATTTCGAGGCTGGTCACGCGCAGGAGCATCAGGAGTCGCGCTCGTGCCACGACTCAACCGCTGTCCGGCTCCCCACACGGACGGCAGGGCTCAAGCCGGAACACGCCGGGGCCGGACAGCACCCGCCAGGGACAGGCTGTGAGCGATCAGGCTGGCACCGGCAGTGGTGGCAGCGGGCTGTGCAGGATCAGGCAGATGGTCCGTAGCAACTCGACCTCCGGCACGGTCATCACCCCGTCGTGGCCGATCACCGCGACCGCCGCCGCCACCAGCCGGGACTTCTCCGCCGGGCGCAGTTCGTCGAGGACCGGCCAGACCGATTCCAGCTCCAGTACGCCGCCCGCCGGCGGGGTGAACCGGGCGGACGCCTGGGGCAGGGCGTGCGCCGCACCGGCGGCGAAGGCCTGCTGCGCGGCGGCCGGATCCGGGTGCCCGGCCTGGGCGAGCACGCTGAGCAGTGTCTGCACGGCCGGTTGGCTGGCGCGCAGCGTACGGCGGCCGCGGCCCGGCCGTGACGATGGCCGCAGCGATTCGCGCAGCTCGTCGCCGACGAGCCGGGACAGGCAGTATTCGAAGACGCTGATCCGTCCGTCGGCCCGGATCAGGGTGGCCATCGCGTCGGCGAGGGCGTCGCGGTCGGCCGGTGACTTCTGCGCCAGCGCGGGGAAGGCGATCTCCGCCAGCGGCAGCCGCAGCATCGGGTGCAGACCGGCGGTGCGCGCACCGGTCTGCCAGGCGGCGTCGGCGAGCGTGGCGCCGTACCGCGCCGCGATGGCGGCGTGCTGGCCGGTGCGGACCTGCGGGTCGGCCGACATCAGCAGGCCGAGGATCAACGGCCCCACCGTGTCCGGGCGGCGGGCCTGCCCGGCCAGCTCCTGAGGTATCCGGGCGAGCAGGTCGGCGGCGTGCTGGTAGGCGCTCGCCGGCGGCGCGCCGATCCGGTCGACGACCTGGGCCGGGTCCATCGGCACCCGGGCGTCGTCGGCGGGCAAGGTGGCACCGCCGGGTGCACCGCCAGGAGTGCCGCCGGGTGCACCGCCAGGAGTGCCGCCGGTCAACCCGAGCGCGCGGTCCTCGGCCAGCCCGGAGGGTGGCGCGGCGGCCCAGCGTCGCGCCAACGCCGACAGCTCGGCCGGGTCGAAGCTCGGCTCCAACGCCCGGATCCGGTCGGCGATCGGCGGGTGGGTGGCGAACAGCGCCGACATCCGGGATCCGGAGCCGAAGAGCATGTGCCCGACCTCTTCGGACTTCGGGTTGGCCAGCGCGGAACCGGACGGCAGCCCACCGATCTTCTTCAGCGCGCCGGCCAGCCCGGCGGTCTGCCGGGTGAACTGCACCGCCGAGGCGTCCGCCAGGTACTCGCGTTGCCGCGACACCGACGCCTTGATCAGCCGGCCGACCAGCACACCGACGTACCCGGCGGCGACCATGGCCAGCCCGAGCAGCGGCAGCGGGTTGCCGCCCTTGTTGTCGTTGCGGGAACGCCCGCCGCTGACGAATCCGGTGCGCAGCAGCCCGCGCCCGATCACCGCCAGGAACAGGATGCCGAACAGCAGCCCCATCAACCGGATGTTCAGCCGCATGTCGCCGTTGACCACGTGGCTGAACTCGTGCGCGATGACGCCCTGCAGTTCGTCGCGGTTGAGCCGTTCCAGGGTGCCCCGGGTGACCGCGATGGCCGCGTCGGAGGTCGACCAGCCGGCGGCGAACGCGTTGATCCCCTCCTCGCGCGGCAGCAGGTAGATCTCCGGCACCGGCACGCTCGACGCGATGGCGATCTCCTCCACCACGTTGCGCAGGCGGCGCAGCTGCGGATCGGTGGTGTCCGGTGGCACCGGCACGCCGCCGAGTTCCCGGGCGACCCGCCCGCCGCCGCCGCGCAGCGTGACGGTACGCACCAGCGCGGCGAGGCCGATCACCGCGACGGTTGCCAGGCTGGTCACCGCCAGCAGGCCGGCGAGCTGGGCCGGTGGCATCGACGCGGCGTCGAAGACGAGCACCGCGGCCAGGTCGACCACGGCGACGATGCCGATCACGGCGACCACGAACAGGGCGACCAGCCGGGCGGAGACCCGGCGGACCCGGCGTTGGCGCTCGAAGAAGTTCATCGCCTCAGAAGTTCACCTGGGGAGCCTGCCGCTGCTGCGGGTCGTCGACCTCGAACAGGGCGGCCGGGCCGAAGGAGAACATGTTCGCCACGATGCTGCCGGGGAAGCGTTCCCGCTTGTTGTTGTACGCCATGACGGCGTCGTTGTACGCCTGCCGGGCGAAGGCGACCCGGTTCTCCGTGGAGGTCAGCTCCTCGGTCAGCTGCATCATGTTCTGGTTGGCCTTGAGGTCCGGGTACGCCTCGGAGAGGGCGAACAGCCGGCCCAGGCTCTGGGTCAGCATGTTCTCCGCGCCGGCGAGCTGCTGCATGGCGGCGGGATCGCCCGGTTTGCCGGTGGCGGCGCCCTGCGCCTGGACCGCGCCGCTGCGGGCGGCGATCACCGCTTCGAGCGCTTCACGTTCGTGTTTCATGTACCCCTTGGCGACCTCGACCAGGTTGGGGATGAGGTCGTGGCGCCGGGTCAGCTGGACGTCGATCTGGGCGAACCCGTTGCGGTACGCGTTCCGCGCGGTGACCAGGCCGTTGTACACCGCCACGGCGTACCCGCCGAAAGCCACCACGATGATGGAAATCAGGCAGAAAAGTCCGATGACAAGTTCCATGTCCTCCTGCTCCCGCCGCGCCTGCGCCCGTACCGGCAGCACCGACCGCACTGCCGCTGCTGCCGCCCCTGCTGTTGCCGCGAGCCTACGCCACCTGCACGAACGGTGATTTCCGCTGGTCGACTCAGGTGCGGGTGCGGTTGCCGACGAATCCGAGCACCAGTGCCACCACCAACGCGACCAGGCCGAGGACCAGCAGGAACCGCAGTGCCTCCAGCACCGCGCCGAGGACCAGTAGGACCACCGCGACGACCGCGACGGCGATGAGCAGGGAACGCATGGTGACCTCCGGGTAGCGGGACCGTCCGTCGGTCAACCTTCCCCGTCCACGGCGGGTCGAATCCTCCCGGCATCCGGGTCGGGGTCCGGGGCGGCCTCAGCCGAGGGCCGCTGGCGAGCGGGCCAGCACCGTGAAGCCGTCCTCCCGCCAGCGTTGCGCGCTGGCCCGCCGCCGCACCTTGCCGCTGGTCGTCTTCGGGACCTGACCCTTGCGGACCAGGCCGACCGTGGCGATGTCCAGGCCGAACTCCTCGGCCAGGGCCGCGCGGACCGACGCCAGGATCGCCGGGTACGCCGGACCGCCGAGGTAGCGTTCCAGCTCGCAGAGGACCACCACCGGACCGCTGCCGTCCGGTTCCGTGCCGAAGACGACCGTACCGCCGGGGCGCAGCGCCGGATGGGCGCACTCCGCCGCGTACTCCACATCCTGCGGGCAGTGGTTCACCCCACGCTGGATGATCATGTCCTTGACCCGGCCGACCAGGTACAACGTACCGTCGATCTTGACGCCGAGATCGCCGGTGCGGACGAACCGTCGCCGGTCGTCCGCCGGCCCAGGCAGAAACGTCGCGGCCGAGCGCCCCGGCTGGTTCCAGTAGCCGCCCGCCACCCCCGGTCCGGTGACCCAGACCTCGCCGACCGTCCCCGGCGGGCACGGCGTCAGCCGGTCGGGATCGACGATCACCGACTCGGTGTCGTCGACGTCGGTCCCGCAGCCGACCAGCACGGTGACCGGCCCGTCGTCGCCCGGCGGCACTGCCACGCCGTCGCGCCGCAGCCGGTCGGCGCAGACCCGCAACTGGCGCGGCGGCCGCCGATGGTCACCCACCGTCACCGACAAGGTCGCCTCGGCCAGGCCGTATCCGGGGACCACCGCCGACGGACGCAGGCCCCAGTCGCGCAACGCCGACGTGAACGCGGCGACGGTGCTGTGCCGCACCGGCTCGGCACCGTTGATCGCCAGCCGCAGACTGGACAGGTCGAGCCGGCGGTCGCTGCGGCCACTGGCCCGCGCCGCCAGGTCGAAGGCGAAGTTCGGTGCCATCGTCAGGCACGCCCGCGCCCGGTCGATCATCTCCAGCCAGAGCATCGGCCGGCGGACGAACGCCGCCGGGGTGGTCAGGTGCAGCGTCATCCCGGCGTGCACCGCGCCGAACAGCATCCCGATCAGGCCCAGATCGTGAAACAGCGGCAGCCAGGACACCGCCGCCTCGCCCTCGGCCACCGCCGTCTTCGTCGCCAGCGCCCGGACGTTGGCGACCAGGTTGTCGTGGCTGAGCATCACCCCACTGGGGGTCCGGGTCGAACCGGAGGTGTACTGCAGCACCGCCAGGTCCGCGCCGCCCGCGCGTACCGCCACCCCGGCCGGGTCCACCGCCGTCGGCAGCTCACCGGCCGCGATCAGCATCGGGCTGGACCCGTCGCGGTACGCCGGGGCCAGCGCGTCCGCCACGAACCCGACCTGGTCCTCGGCGAGCACCACGGCGTCCGGGGCGCAGTCGTGGTGGATCTCCTGCAACCGTTCACTGAACACCCGGGCGGTGCGGGCGGTCAGCACGCTCGGCGGATAGAACGGTACGGCGACCACCCCGGCCAGCAGACACGCGTACACGGCGACCACGTAGTCCAGCCCGTTGGGCAGCATGATCAGCACGAACCGGGGCCGGTCGCCCGTACCCGCCGCCGGCAGCACCCGGGCCAGCGCGGCCGCCCGACCGGCGAGCTCGGCGTAGGTCAACGTCGACCACCGGCCGTCACCGGTGGTGAACTCGACGGCGTGCCGGGTACCGTGCCGGCGCGCCCGGTCCAGCAGGTCACCGGCCAGGGTGTGGGTCGGCCGCGCCTCGGCGACGACAGGTGTACGCACGGCGGATCTCCCTCGCACTCGACCGACGGGCCTGCACGCACCATCCCGGTCGGATCTCGAGGACGGCGCGACGGCGACTGGTGAGCACCGTCGCCAGCCGGCCCACCGGTGGCTGCTCGCCGCATCCCGGCCGCACCCTGAGCCGGACTGGACCGGGCCTGGGGTGTGGCCGGGTGCGATAGGGGCCACCGGCACCCAGGAGGCCCCGCCGTGACCACGACAGCCGCGGCCGACCCGTTCGGCCCGCTCCCGGCCCTGGTCGATCTCACCGACCCGGCACCGGTGGTACGGGTGTCCACCCCCACCGGCGACCAGGTCTGGGTGGTCACCGACCTGCGGCTCGGTCGGGCGGTGCTGGGCGACGCCCGGTTCAGCCGGGCCGCCGCGGCCGCCCCCGGCGCGCCCCGGGTCAACACCGCCAACCCGGCACCGAGCTCGATGATGAGCATGGACGGTGCCGCCCACGCCCGACTTCGCCGACAGGTCAGCGCGGCCTTCGGGCCGCGACGCGTCGACGCGGACGCCGTGCGGGTGCGGCGACTCACCGACGAGCTGCTGGACGCCATGGTCGCAGCCGGCCCGCCGGCCGACCTGATGGCGGCGGTGGCGGTGCCGCTGCCGGTCGCCGTCATCGGCGACCTGCTCGGCGTACCGGCCGCCGACCGGCCGCAGGTGCAGCAGTGGGCCGGCGTGCTGTTCGACGTGACCGCCACCGGCGTCCGGGACAAGGCCCGACGGGCCTTCACGCTGTACGCGTACATGTCGCGGCTGATCGACCAGCGTCGGGCGCGACCCGGTGACGACCTGCTCACCGGGCTGATCACCGCCCACGACGCCGGCACGCTGACCCGCACCGAACTGGTCGACCTCGCGTTGGCGGTGCTGACAGCCGGCTACGAGACCACCGTCGGGCAGTTCGGCCTCGGTGTGCTGGCCCACCTGCTGGATCCGGCGGTGCTCGGCGCCGCCCCCGACGAGGCCCGGGTGGCCGCCGTCGTGGAGCAGCACCTGCGCCGGCTGCCGGCCACCCCGATGACCTTCCCGCGCGTGGCGCTGTCCGACGTCGCGCTCGGTCCGGTCACGGTCCGCGCCGGTGAGGCCGTCGTCGTGTCCATTCTGCACGCCAACCGGGACACCGCAGGCGACGGCCCGCCCGCCGGTACGGGCGCCCGCGCGCACCTGACCTTCGGCCACGGCGCCCACTACTGCCTGGGCGCCGCCCTGGCCCGTACCCAGCTGCGGATCGCGCTGCACCGGCTGCTGCACCGGTTGCCCGGGCTGCGGCTGGCCGACGGTCCCGACCCGGTCCGGTGGTGGACCGGGCTGGCCACCCGGGGCCCGGCCCAGCTGCTGGTCACCTGGTGAGGCGCAGCCGGGGGAACAACCGCAGCGCGTTGTCCCGCTCGATCGCCGCGCGGGCCGCCGGATCCAGCGCCGCGAGTTGCCGGTCGATGGCCCGACCACCGGCCGCGACCACCGGCTCCGGTGCCGCCGACCAGTCCGTGCCGTACAGGATCCGGTCCGGCCCGACCGCGGCGAGCAGGCTGGGCAGGCCGGACGGGGCGGTCAGCGCCAGGTCGTAGTGGAACCGGCCGAGCGCCGAGCGCACCTGCGCGGCGGGTACGTCGTAGAACGCCTCGCCGAGCGCGGCGACCCGGCTCGCCGCGTACGGCAGGAAGCCGCCGCCGTGAGCCAGGACGAAGCTGATGTCGGGGTAGCGGTCCAGCGCCCCGGTCCAGATCAGACTGATCGCCGCCCGGGTGGTGTCGAGCAGGAAATCGGCGAGCACTGGCGGTACGCCGTCGACCGGTCCGCCGGGCAGCGTCATCGGGTGCACCAGGACCACCGCCCGGCGGCGGTTCAGCTCGGCCAGCAGTGGGTCGTAGATCGGCGCACCCAGGTAGCTGTCGCCGGCGTGCGCGATCAGCACCACCCCGTCGGCCCGCAACGTGTCGAAGGCGTACGCCACCTCGTCCAGCGCCGCGTCGACGTACGGCATCGGCAGCGCGGCCAGCAGCCCGAACCGTCCCGGGTGGGCGGCGACCAACTCGGCGACCGCCTCGTTGGCGGCCCGGTTGAACCGCGCCGCCACCTCGACGCTGTCGAACAACCCGGCCGGGATCGGGTTGGACACCAGCGCCACGTCGATCCGGTTGTCCGCCAGCACCTGCCAGGTCTGGGGGAGCGACCAGGGCAGGGTGAAGGTGGCACCGTGCTCGCGCATCAGCTGGGCGATGGCCGGCAGGATCGCGTGATGGTGCACGTCGACGCGGCCGGCGTTCACGACGGTGCCCCCGGCCGCACGGCGGCACCGACCGGGTCCGGTGCCGTGTCGTCGCTGTCGGCCGTCCGCCGGCCGGGCTCCGGTGCCGCGGTGCCGCCGTCGAGCAGTACGGTGCCGGCGGATCCGTCGACCAGCACCACGTCGTCGTCGCGCAGCCGACCGGTGGCCACCCCGGTGGCGACCACCGCCGGGATCCGGTACTCGCGGGCCAGGATCGCCGGATGCGACAGGACGCTGCCCCGGTCGGTGACCAGGGCGCCGATCACGCAGAACAGCATCGACCACTGCGCGGTGGTCTCCGGGCAGACCAGCACGTCACCCGGACGTACCTTGTCGAAGTCGGCCAGGGTGCGGACCACCCGGACCGGTCCCCGGTAGCGGCCGGTCGAGGCCGCCAGGCCGGACAACCGGTCCGCCTGCGCCGCCGACGGGCGGTGCCCGACCAGCAGACCCATCGCGTAGCCGGCGACCCGGGCGGCCCGCTGCGCCGCCGGCGACAGCGGTGGCGGCTCGTCGTCGTCGGTTCCGGCCGGAGGTGTGCCGTAGGCCGGCGGCCCCGGATTGGCCAGTGACCAGGCGTGCTCGCCGCGTCGTCGCCGCACCACCGCCGACCAGTCCACCGCACCGTCGGCGGTGCCGCCGCCGTGCGCCGACCGGATCTCGCGCAGGCTCAGGAAGAACACGTCGTCGACCCGGTCCAGCACCCCCCGCCGGACCAGCCGACGGCCGAACTCCCGCACCGTGTAGCGCAGCAGCGCCCAGACCGAGGTGGCGTGGTACGCCTTCTCGTCGCGGACCGGGCCGCTGAGCACACTGGCCGCGTACGCCGCCTCGAACCGTTGCCGGTCCGCCGCCGGCCGCCCGGCGAGCCCGGCCCGGGCCTGTGCGAGGGCGTCGACCACCGTACGGTCGCCGGCCGCCCGCCGGGCCGCCAGGTCGTACGGGCGCTCCAGCTGGGCCCGCAGCATCGCCAGCAGCACCGCCGGCTGTTCGGCGATGGTCGGTTCGGTCAGGTCGAAGCCGAGGGTCCGGTGGGTGTACCGGTGCCGGTAGTCGGCCAGCGCGGCGGCGAACCGCGCGTCCGGCGGACCCGGGTCTGCGGCCGCACCCGCCAGGGTGGCCCCGGCGTCGGCCAGCCACCGCCGGACCTCCCGGCTGTCGCCGGCCAGCCACCGCCGGACCTCCCGGCTGTCGTCGGCCAGCCGGGCCAGTGCGGCCAACGCCGTCGTCGCCGCCATGTGGTCCCCGGTGAGCCCGGCCCGCAGCCGCGCGGTCTGCAACGGCGACCAGCCGAGCAGGTCGGCGCAGACCGCGCCGAGTTCGGCGGCGACGGCGATCGCCGCACCGGTGAGCTGGAAGTAGCGTTCGTGCAGCTGGGTGAAGAGCGTGTGGACGGCGTCGAGGTGGGCGGTCAGCGCGTCGTCGTCGAGCGTCGCCGGATCGACGTCGCGCAGCGTGGCGGTGCGCGCGGCGAACTCGTCGCGCCAGTGCTGCGCCCAGGCCCGGATCAGCGCCACTGGCCGGCCGGCGGCGACGTCGGCGGCGACCCGCTCCCATCGCCGCGCAGTGGCGACGGCGTCCTCGGCCGGGCCGGTCAGATAGGTCCAGCCACCGATCAGATGCACCTGCGGGGTGCTGCCGGTGGTGTAACGGAACAGGTCACCGACCCCGGAGCGGAAGACCGGCAGGAACGCGTCGCGTTCGACCGGGGTCCACGGCCGGTCCATGCTGCGGTTGCGGGTCGAGAATCCGGACGGCACCTCGACGGGGACCGGCACCAGGGGCACTGACGCCGCCGACCCGGTGCTGACCGGCCGGGACTGCAGCAGCCACAGGGTGTCGTCGGCGAACGCCCACTCGATGTCCTGCGCGGTGCCGAGCCGCCGCGCGGCCCGCCGGGCCAGCTCGGCCACGGCGTGGGCCTGCTCCGGCCGCAGCACGACGGCACCACCGTCGGTCTCGCCGATTCCACCGTCGGTCGCGTCGGTTCCGGTGCTGCCGGCTCCACCGTCGGTCGCGCCGATGCCGGGACCGGGTCGGGCCGCGAGGCTGGCCGCCGGGCCGACGACCCGCCACTCCTCGGCGTCGACCTGACCGGCGGCCAGCCGGTCGCCCAGTCCGCGTACCGCGCTGACCAGCGCGGTGCCGTCGTCGTCGGCGACCGGGTCGCGGCTGAACGCCACTCCGGCCGCCGTCGCGTCGACCATCGTCTGCACCAGGACCCCGATCCGGTCGGCCGGCTGCCCGGCGTCGCGGGGGGTGTCGGCCCGGCCGTCCTGATAGGCGCGGACCCTGCCCGACCGGGCCGACGCCCAGCAGTCGCGGATCGCCGACAGCACCGCGTCGAGGCCCCGCACGCCCAGCACCGAGGTGTACTGGCCGGCGTAGGACAGGTCCGGGCCGTCCTCGGCCAGCCCGGACGAGCGCACCGCCACCGGCTGGTCACCGAGGTGCCGCAACGCCCCGGCCAGCTCGTCGACGAACCCGTCCGGCAGGCTGTCGCCGGTGCCGGTCGCCGTCGGCGCGGCGTCGGCGGTCACCGCGAACCCGGCCGGGACGGCGAACCCGTCGGCCAGCAGCCCGCCCAGCGTGGCGGCCTTGCGGCCGACCCGCCCGGCGTCGGCCGGCCCGATCTCCTCCAACGCAACGACGTACCTGGTCACGGTAGCTCTCCTCGGTCAACTGTGGACAGGCGTCGCGGTGGCGAGCGCGACGAGGTCGGCGACGATCGTGGCCGGCGTCGGCATGGCCCACGAGTCGTCGCGCAGCTGCCCGGCCCGCGTCCGGTACGCCGTACCGTCGAGCAGCTCGACCAGCGCGGACCGGACCGCCGCGACGGTGACCGCGTCCGCCGGCAGGGCCAGCCCGGCCCCGGTGGCGACGAACCGGTCGGTGTGGAACCGCTGGTCCGGCAGGCGGGGCAGGACCAGCTGCGGCACCCCGTGCCAGACCCCGGTGAGCAGGGTGCCGTTGCCGCCCTGGTGCACCAGCGCCGCACAGCTCGGCAGCACCAGATGCAGCGGCAGGTCGGGTGCCACCCGTACGTTGTCGGCGACGTCGCCGAGCGCCTCGGCGTCGCGGCGGGTCACCGCCACCACGACCTCGACGTCCAGCCCGGCGGCCGCCGCCAGCACGGTCGGCAGGGTGACCGCGTCCGGGCCGGTCAACCGGGTGGTGGAGGTTCCCCAGGTCAGGCAGATCCGGGGCCGCCTGGCCGGTGCGTGCAGCCAGTCCGGCAGCACCGCCGGGCCGTTGTACGGCAGGTAGCGCACCGGCAGCCGGCGCAGCGGATCCGGGATCTGCATCCGGGGCGGGCAGGGGTCGACGGTCACCGCACCGAGCGGGTCGACGTCGACCAGACCGAGCCGGTCGGCCAGTGCGGCGACGTACCCGCCGATCACCTCCCGCGCCTGGTAGGTGACGTCGACCCCGTGGATGTGCCGGACCGCCGGCACCCCCAGCGCCGCCGCGACCACCGGACCTGCGTACGTGGTGGGGTCGAAGACGACCAGGTCCGGCCGCCACCACCGGGCGTACGCGAGCAGGTCGTCGAGCATCGCCTCGGCGTACGCGTTGAACACGCCGAACACCCGGCGGACCCGGTCCTGCCGGGCCGGCGCCCAGTGGCGCATCGACTCACCGGCCGCCGGTGCCGCCGGCACCCCGGTCAGGGTCAGCCCGGCCATCACCCGCCGGTGCACCTCGGTGTGGTCCAGGTCCGGGCCGACGGCGACCGCGACCTGGCCCGAGTCGGTGATCACCGGCGCGAGCGCCGGCTGGCTGGCCACCCGTACGTCGTGCCCGGCGGCCCGCAGCGCCCAGCCCAGCGGCACCAACGGCAGGTAGTGCGAGGACCAGGCCCACGAGGTCATCAGGACCCGCAGCGGCCGGTCCGGGAGGTGGCGGCCGCTCACCAGGTCACCGGGATCGCGACGAAACCTTCCAGCAGGGCACCCGGCTGGCGGGCGAGCTCGTCGACGGGCACCGCGAGCCGCAGCCCGCCGAAGCGGTCGAACAGCGCCCCGGTGGCGATCCGCAGCTGCGTACGGGCCAGCCCGGCGCCGATGCAGTGGTGCACCCCGAGGCTGAACGTCAGGTGCTCACCGGCGTTGCGTCGGGTGATGTCGAACGTGCCCGGATCGGCGAAGACCGACTCGTCCTGGTTGGCCGAGTCCGCCGCCGGGACGACGCTGGTGCCGGCCGGGATGGTGAACCCGTCGAGGTCGATGTCGGCGGTGGCGTAGCGCAGCATCGACACCGACGAGCCGACCAGTTTCCAGCGCAGCAGTTCCTCCACCGCGCCCGGCAGCAGCGTCGGGTCGGCACGCAGCTTCGCCAGCTGGTCCGGGTGGCTCAGCAGCATCGCGACGCCGCCACCGAGCTGGGTGGCGGTGGTCTCGTAGCCGACCAGCAGCAGCAGCCGGCACCACCAGCGCAGCTCGTACTCGGTCAACGCGCCGTCGACCTCGTCGCGGACCCGGATCATCGCGCTGATCAGGTCGGTGCCCGGTGTGCGCCGCTTGGCGGCGATCAGTTCGTCCATGTAGTCGGTCAGTTCGCGCATCGCCGCGCCGATCTGCGGGCCGGTCATCCCGCTGACCGACAGGAACGCGTCGGTCCAGCCCCGGAACCGGGCCATGTCCTGCTCCGGCACCCCCAGCAGGTGGCAGATGACCCGGATCGGCAGCGGAAAGGCGAATGCCTCGTTGAGGTCCACCGGGCCGCTCCGGGCGGCCATCGCGTCGAGCAGCTCGTCGACCACGCGGTGGATGAACGGTTCCAGGTCGGCGACCCGGGCCGGGGTGAAGGCCTTCGTCACCAGCCGCCGTACCCGGGTGTGCTCCGGCGGGTCGGGGTCGATCCGGTCGTCCTGGAACATCCGGTTGTGCCGGCTGATCCGGGCGGCGTCCGGCCGGTTCAGGTTGCGGCTGAGCCGGGGGTCGACCAGCAGCGCCCGCACGTCGCGGTAGCGGGTCACCAGCGTCGCCGGATCCCCGCTGGGCAGGGTGACCGGCACCGCCGGCCGGCGGCGGGCGTCGGCCAACGCCTCGGGCACGCCCAGCGCCGACGGGCGCGGGAACGGGTACGGGCAGCCGTCGGGGATGTCCGGCATGGGTGGCCTCTCCTCGAAGTCGTCGACGGTCCGGGTGGCGCCGGCGGTGCCGGGCCGCCGGTGGTTCACCAGGTCACCGGTACGGCGGTGAACCCCTGGGTGAACGGGTCATCGCGGCGGCGCAGCCGGTCCACCGGCACCGCCAGGCGCAGCGTGGGCAGCCGGGTCAGCAGCCCGGCCAGGCCGAGTTCCAGCTCCACCCGGGCCAGCGACGCGCCGACGCAGAAGTGCCGGCCGAAGCTGAACGTCAGCTGGGCCGGGCCGGCGCGGCGCAGGTCCAACGTGAGCGGGTCGGTGAAGACGGCCGGGTCGTGGTTGGCGCACTCCAGGGAAGGCACCACACTGGACCCCTTCGGCAGCGTCGTACCGCCGAGGTCGATGTCGTCGGTGACGTAGCGCAGCATCGACAGCGAGGTGCCGACCACCTGGTGGCGCAGCAGCTCCTCCACGGCCGTCGGCATCGCGGTCGGATCGGCGCGCAGCGTCGCCAGCTGGTCGGGATGCTCCAGCAGCAGCACCACCGCCGAGAGCAGCTGGTGGGCGGTGGTCTCGTAGCCGGCCAGCAGCAGCACCGTGCACCACCAGTGCAGCTCGGTGGGGTCGAGCCGGCCGTCGTCGGCGTCGCTGACCTCGATCAGGGCGCTGATCAGCCCGTCGTCGGGGTCGCTGCGACGACGTTCGATCAGTTCGCCGAGGTAGTCCCACGGCGGGGCGTGCATGCCGGCCAGCGCCGCCCGGTCACCCTCCGGTACGCCGAGCAGGTCACAGATCACGTGCAGGCTCAACGGGTGGGCGAACGCCGTACCCAGGTCGACCGGGCGTTGCCCGCCGGTCATGGCGTCGAGCAGGTCGTCGACCCGCTGCGCGATCCGGGGCCGTAGCCGGGCCATCTGGGCGCCGCTGAACGCCTTGGCGATCAGCCGGCGCATCCGGGTGTGGCCGGGCGGGTCCATCTGCACCTGACGGCCGAAGTGCTTCGGCGGTCCGTCGGCCGGTGGGGTCATCCGGGCCATGTCGGGCCGTTGCCGGTTCTTGCTGATCCTCGGGTCGACCAGCAGCGCCCGTACCTCGTGGTAGCCGGTGACGAGCAACGCCCGGTCGCCGCTGGGCAGCCGGACCGGCAGCACCGGCTGACGGTGCAGGTCGGCGAACTCCTGCGGCTGGTCGGTCTGCGACGGCCACGGGAACGGGTAGTGCGGGCAACCGCCGGACATCGGCATCTCCTTGCCTGCTGCGGCCTGGGCGGATCGGGAGCAGAGCCTGCCCGGTCGGGCTCGACCCTGAGTCCATTCCGGCTCGACGACCTCGGTGACCCCGGTGCCGGTCGATTCGCGTACCGGTCGCTCTCCGCGTCGGTCGATCGGTTCTTCAGCGCCGCTGGACCGGGCCGCCCGACGATGGCCCGCAGCAATCACCGGTGGGAGACGGAGGGACCATGCACCGGACCTTGATCGTCGCGCGGCTGCAGCCGGGGCACGCCGACCGGGTCGCCGAGGTGTTCGGCGAGTCGGACCGCACCGAACTGCCGCACCTGCTCGGGGTCCGCTCGCGCAGCCTGTTCACCTTCCACGACCTGTACTTCCACCTGATCGACTCCGATCAGGACCTGGGTCCAGGGCTGGCCCGGCACCGCGACCATCCACTGTTCACCGAGGTCAGCGACCGGTTGGCGGCGCACATCAGCGCGTACGACCCGGGCTGGCGCGGCCCGGCGGACGCGATGGCCACCGAGTTCTACCGGTGGCGGCGGTGACCGGCGACGCGGCCCGGACCGCAGCGGTGGCCGGCGACACGCCGCGGACCGCGGTCGTAACCGGGATCGGGGTGGTGGCACCGGGCGGCGTCGGCGTACCGGCCTTCTGGGATCTGCTCACCGCCGGCCGCAGCGCCACCGGCCCGATCACCCTGTTCGACCCGCAGGGATTCCGGTCCCGCATCGCCGCCGAGTGCGACTTCGACCCGGTCGCCGCCGGGCTGAGCCCCGAACAGGCCCGGCGGCTGGACCGCACCACCCAGTTCGCGCTGGTCGCGGCGGCCGAGGCGATGCGCGACAGTGGACTCGACTTCGCCGCCACCGACCCGTACCGCCTCGGCACCGTCATCGGCGGGGCGGTCGGCTGCACGATCCGGCTGGAGGAGCAGTACAAGGCGGTCAGCAACCACGGCCGGGACTGGCTGGTCGACCACACGGCGGCCGGCGCGGACCTCTACGACTACCTCGTTCCCAGCTCCATCGCCGCCGAGGTCGCCTGGCAGTGCGGCGCGCAGGGGCCGGTCTCGCTGATTTCCACCGGCTGCACCTCCGGTCTGGACGCCGTCGGGCACGCCGCCGCGCTGATCGTCGAGGGCAGCGCCGACGTGGTGGTGGCCGGTGCGTCCGACGCACCGATCTCACCGATCACCGTGGCCTGCTTCGACACCATCCGGGCCACCTCGGCCAACAACGCCGATCCCGGGCACGCCAGCCGCCCCTTCGACCGGCGACGCGACGGGTTCGTCCTCGGTGAAGGGGCGGCCGTGTTCGTCATCGAGGAGGCCGGCCACGCCCGCCGACGCGGTGCCGCCGGCTACTGCCGGGTCGCCGGGTTCGCCCGCCGGGCCAACGCGTACCACATGACCGGTCTGCGCCCCGACGGCCGGGAGATGGCCGACGCGATCCGCGTCGCGCTGGCCGGGGCCCGGCTCGACCCGACCGACATCGACTACGTCAACGCCCACGGCTCCGGTACGCGGCAGAACGACGTACACGAGACGGCGGCCTTCAAACGCAGTCTCGGCCAGTGGGCGTACCAGGTGCCGGTCAGCTCCATCAAGTCGATGGTGGGTCACTCGCTCGGCGCGATCGGCTCGATCGAGGTCGCGGCCTGTGCCCTGGCCCTGCGCCACCAGGTGGTGCCGCCGACGGCCAACCTGACCGAGCCTGACCCGGACTGCGACCTGGACTACGTGCCGGTCACCGCACGCGACGTCCACCTCGACGCGGTGCTCAGCGTCGGCAGCGGATTCGGCGGATTCCAGACCGCCGTGGTGCTCGACCGGACGGCGGTGCACCGGTGACCGCCCCGACGCCCGGCACCCCCGGCGGCCGGGCACTGGTGACCGGGATCGGCGTCGTCGCCCCCAACGGCACCGGGGTGCCGGCGTACTGGTCGGCGACCCTGGCCGGCAAGAGCGGCATCCGGCCGCTGCCGTCGGTAGGTGCCACCTACCCGCTACGGGTCGGCGGCGTCGCCGAGGACTTCGTCGCCGGCGCGCACCTGCCGCCCCGGCTGACCGCGCAGACCGACCGGTGGACCGCGTTCGGGCTGGCCGCCGCGACCGAGGCGTTCGCCGACGCCGGCATCGACCCGACGACCCTGCCCGAGTACGAGTTCGGCGTGGTCACCGGCAGCTCGTCCGGCGGCAACGAGTTCGGCCAGCGGGAGATCGCCCGGCTCTGGTCGCAGGGGCCGCAGTTCGTCGGCGCGTACCAGTCGATCGCCTGGTTCTACGCGGCGACGACCGGGCAGCTCTCCATCCGCTACGGCGCCCGGGGCCCGTGCGGGGTGCTGGTCAGCGAACAGGCCGCCGGACTGGACGCCCTCGCCGACGCCCGGCGGCTGCTGCGCGCCGGCAGCCGACTGGTGGTCTCCGGCGGCGCCGAGGCACCGCTGTCGCCGTACGCCATCGTCTGCCAGCTGGCCAGCGGCCGGCTGGCCACCGGCGACGACCCGCACCGCAGCTACCTGCCGTTCGCCGCCGACGCGGCCGGCTACGTGCCCGGCGAAGGCGGGGCGATCCTGCTGGTCGAACGGGAGGACTCGGCGCGCTCGCGCGGTGCCCGTGGGTACGCCGAGATCGCCGGCTGCGCCGCCACCTTCGACCCCCGGCCCGGCACCGGCGAGCCGGGCCTGCGCCGGGCGATCGAAGCGGCGCTGGCCGACGCCGGGCAGCGACCGGCCGATGTCGACGTGGTCTTCGCCGACGGCGCCGGGGTCCGCGACGCCGACCGGCAGGAGGCTGCGGCGATCGCCGCCGTGTTCGGGCCCGGCCGGGTGCCGGTGGCGGTGCCGAAGACGATGACCGGCCGGATGTACGCCGGCGGGGCCGCCCTCGACGTGGTGGCGGCGGTGCTGGCCATCCGGGACTCGGTCCTGCCGCCGGCGGTGGGGATCGACGCGGCCGCCCCGGACTGCCCCGTCGACCTGGTTCTGGAGGTGCCCCGCCCGGCCCGGGTGCGGGTGGCGGTGGTACTGGCCCGTGGCTACGGCGGGTTCAACGCCGCGCTGGTGGTCAGGGCGGTGTGACGACCCTCCGCCGGCCGGCGGAGGGCAGACGGAAGGGACGACCAGATGCCCACGTTCACAGTGGATGATCTTGGCGCGCTGCTGGGCGAGGTGGCGGGGGAGGCCACCGGACCCGGCCCGGCCGCCGCCGACACCAGTTACGCCGATCTCGGCTACGACTCGCTGGCGCTGTTGGAGGTCAGCGTCCGGGTCCGCCAGACGCTCGGCGTCGAGGTGCCGGAGGCCGCCGTCGCGGTCACCGCCACCCCGGCGCAGACGGTCGCCCAGATCAACGAGATCCTTGCCAACCCGCCGGTGAGCGCGGCATGAGCGGGCACACCGACAACGCGATCAGGATCGCCGCGCCGATGGAGCTGGTCTGGTCGGTCACCAACGACGTCGCCGGCTGGCCACAACTGTTCAGCGAGTACGCCGCCGCCGAGATCCTGCACACCGCGCCGAACTACGTACGGTTCCGGCTCACCACCCACCCCGAGGACGGGCGCAGCTGGAGCTGGGTCTCCGAGCGGGAACTCGACCCGGTCAACCGGGTGGTGACCGCCCGGCGGGTCGAACCCGGCCCGTTCGAGTACATGCGGCTGCGGTGGGAGTACCGCCAGGTCGGCGACGAGGTCGAACTGCGCTGGCTGCAGGAGTTCCACATGCGCCCGGACGCCCCGGTCGACGACGCCGCGATGACCGACCGGATCAACCGCAACTCCCCGATTCAGCTGGCCCGGATCAAGCAGATCCTGGAAAGCGGCGGGCCGTCGCCGGAGCGGGCAGCGTCGCCGTCGCGGGCAGCGTCGCCGTCGCCGGAGCCGGCACCGGAGCGGGCGCCGTGAGCGCCCTGGCGCAGACCGCCGCCGGACTCGCCGCTGTCTGCAACGGGGTGGCCGCCGGGATCATGGTCTCCACCGTGGTCGGCATCGTGCCGATGATGGTCGCCCAGCCGTACCGGGGCTACGTCCAGACCGTCCAGTTCCTCTGGCCGCGCTACGACCCGCTGATGCCGATCCTCAACGGTACGGCCCTTGCGCTGGCGGTGGTCGCCGCGATCGCCGCGCCCACCGCGTCGGCGCGCACGGTCCTGGTCGTCGCCGCCGCGCTCCTGGCCACCGTGATGGCCATCTCGATCGCCAAGAACGTCCCGGTCAACCGGTACGTCAGTCGGCTCGACCCCGGCCGGCAACCCGACGACTGGGCCCGGCTCGACCCCCGCCTGCGCTGGCAGCGCTGGAACCGGATCCGTACCGCCATGGCCGTGCTCGCGTTCATCGCGAACGTCGCCGCCACCGGGCTGCTGACCTGACCCAGGTGACACCGACCGATCCCGAACTCGTCCCGTAGGAGGCATCCATGCCCACCTCACTGTCCGGCCGGGCGGCCCTGGTCACCGGGGGCACCCGGGGCATCGGCCGGGGCATCGTCACGGCCCTGGCCCACGCCGGTGCCGACGTCGTGGCCTGCTACCGCGCCGACGGCCCGCACGTCGACGACCTCGCCCGTACGCTCAAGGAGATCCCCGGCGACCACCACCTGGTCCGCGCCGACATCGGCGACCCCGGACAGCTCAGCGCGCTGGCCGACGAGTGCCGGCTGCGGTACGGCCGGCTCGACGTCGTGGTCAACAACGCCGGCGTGATCAGCCACCAGCCGATCGACCAGTTGGCCGTCGACGAGTGGCGGCGGGTGCTGGACACCAACCTCACCGGCGCGTTCCTGGTCGTCCGGGAGGTCCTGCCGCTGCTCGGTGCCGGGGCGTCGATCGTCAACGTCGGCTCCCGGGTCGCCACCGTCGGCATCCCGCTGCGCGCCCACTACACCGCCGCGAAGGCCGGCCTGATCGGGCTCACCCGGTCGTTGGCCAAGGAACTCGGGCCCCGGGGCATCCGGGTCAACCTGGTGGCGCCCGGCGTGATCGCCACCGAGAAGGAGCTGCCTGCCGAGGTGCTGGCCCGCTACGAGCAGCTGACCGCGCTGCGTCGCCTCGGCACCCCGCAGGAGGTCGCCGCCGTGGTCTGCTTCCTCGCCAGCGAGGCGGCCGGCTACCTGACCGGCGCCACCGTCGACGTCGACGGGGGGATCTGACATGGCCGCACCCCAGGCACCCGAGGCACCGCAGACCCACCAGCCGGAGCCGGCCACCGCGTACCGGGTGCTGCTGCGGATGCAGGTCAAGGCCGGGCAGGACGACCAGTTCGTCCGGGCCTGGCGCTCCGGGGCGGCCACCATCGCCGCGGAGGCCGCCCAGCTCGGCCAGTCGCTGAGCCGCAGCGACACCGAGCCCGGCGTGTACTACATCGTCAGCGACTGGACCGACGAGGCCAGCTTCCGCGACTACGAGCGCAGCGAGCGGCACCAGGAACACCGGGCCCGGCTGCACCCGTACCGCGAGTCCGGGTCGATGTCGACGATGACCGTGGTCGCCGTCCGCCCCGCCGACGGAGCCGACCGGTGAGCGGCCCACGGGTCTGCGTACTGCTGTTCGCCGTGGCCCCGCCGGACGGACCGGCCAGCGTCGTCGACGCCTACCACGAGGTGAGCCGGGAACTCGACGGCACTCCGGGACTGGTCCGCAACGCCCTGCTGGAACTGGTCGACCCGCCGGGGTCGATGGTGGTGCTCAGCGAGTGGGCCAGCATGGCGGCCTTCCACGCCTGGGAGCAGGGCCCGGCGCACCGGCGGATCACCGCACCGCTGCGGCCGTACCAGGACACCCGGATGAGTCCGCCGTTCGGGGTCTACCGCGTCGCGGCCTCGTACGGGTAGGGGCGGCGACGATGGACACCGTGGCGCCGGTGCGCGCCGCCCGACCGGACACGTCCGCGCCCGCCGTCGCGGTGGTCGGCTCGGACGGCTTCATCGGCCGGCGACTCAGTGGCTCACTGATCGCGCGGGGCACCGTGGTGCACGGCTACACCCGCCAGCGCGGGCTGCACCAGCAGGCGGCCACCGGCGGCCCGGCGGTCATCTTCTACCTGGCCACCAGCGTCACCCCGGCGCTGGCGGAGCAGCACCCGGAGCTGGTCACCGCCGACCACGCCCGGTTCGCCGCGCTGGTGCGGATGCTGGCCCGGACCCCGGACCCACCGATGGTCGTGCTGACCAGCTCCGCCGGCACCGTCTACGACCCCGACCTGCCCGGACCGTACCGGGAGGATCTGCCGACCCGGGCCACCTCCCGCTACGGCGCGGCGAAGCTCGCGCTGGAACAGCTGCTGCTCGACCACTGCGACACCATCCCCACCGTCATCCTGCGATTGTCCAACGTCTACGGCCCGGGGCAGCGGGTGGACCGCAGCCAGGGTGTGCTGGCGTACTGGCTGCGGGCCGCCGCCGCCGGGGAGCCGCTGACGTTGATCGGTGACCCGGACACCACCCGGGACTACGTGTACGTCGACGATGTCGTCGACTGCATGCTGCGCCTGCCCGCCCGGTTGGGCGCCACCGCCGGTGTGCCGCCGGTGATCCTCAACGTCGGCTCCGGGGTCAGCACCCCGCTGGCCGACCTGCTGACCGCGGTCCGCGCGGTCGTCGGCGGGGACCTGCCGGTACGCCGGCTGCCGCCACGCCCGGTGGACCGCCGCGACGTGCTCCTCGACGTCGGCCGGGCCCACCGGCTGCTCGGCTGGCGGTCGCGGACCACGTTGGCCGACGGGATCACCGCGATGTGGCGGGCCACCCCGAACCGCCGACCGCCGCCGGACCCCGGCACCTCCGCCGTACCCCCGCCCCGCGCCTCCCACGACGACGAAAGGCAGACCGATGCTCGCTGAGTTCATGGCCCGTACCGGCAACAGCGTGATCCGTAACATCCCGCCGGACGGCCGTGCCTACTGGGCCGCCCGGTTCTGGGACCGCGACACCCACGAGCAGCACCCGGTGCTCGGCGAGGCGTTCCTGCAGCAGAAGGCGACCGTGGCCGAGCTGATCAGCCGGCACGCCGCCGACACCGGCCGGGTGCTGGAGTTCGCCTGCGGCACCGGCGAGTTCACCCGGTTGGCCGCCGAACGGACCCGGGCCCGCCAGATCACCGCGGTCGACATCTCGGCCGAAGGACTGCGTCGGGCCCGCGCCCGGGTCGACCACGACAACCTGGAGCTGATCCAGGGCGACTTCTGGGCCGACCACGGCGTGGGCACGTCCGAGCTGGTGATGTGCCTGGACGCCATCCACCACCTCGGCGACGTCCGGCAGGTGCTCACCCGGCTGCGGGGCTTCGTCGCCCCCGGCGGGATGTTCATCGGCAACCTGTGGACGGTCGACAACTTCCACCAGTTCCAGCGGCTGCGATACGGCCGGGTCGCGCATCTGCGGCGTACCGCCGGTTTCCTCGGTACGGCGCTGATGATCCGCACCAGCGGCGGTCGGCTGCGCACCGGGGCGTACCGCACCCAGCTGCTGCACAGCGACGCCGCCACCCGCATCCTGCGGGACGTGTTCCACGAGGTCGTCGAGGTCCGGGTCGAGGACTACTTCATGGCCTTCGCCTGCCGGGTCGCGCCGGACGCCGCCGCCGGGCCGGACGCCGTTACCGGGCCGGCCCCCTCCGCCGGAGCGCGCTGAGGAACCGGGGCGGAAGGGAGACGACGATGCGGATTCTGGTCACCGGAGGTGCCGGGTTCATCGGCCGGCGAGTGGTCACCGCCCTGGTCGGCGCCGGTCACGAGGTACGCGTCGTCGACGCGCTGCTGCCCGAGGCCCACCCCGACGGTACGCCGCCACCGATGCCCGACGGCGTCGAGTTCGTCCCCGGCGATCTGCGCGACCCCGCGACGGTGGAGGCGGTGCTGCGCGGCGTCGACCTGGTCAGCCACCAGGCGGCGGTGGTCGGTCGGGGTCGGGAGATCCTCGACGCCCGCCGGCACGTCGGCTGCAACGACCTCGGCACCGCCACGCTGTTGGCGGCGATGGCCGAGGCCGACATCGGCCGGCTGGTCCTCGCCGGCAGCGTGGTGATCTACGGCGCCAGCCGGTACCGCTGCCCGGAGCACGGCCGGACCCGCCCGGCCGGGCGGGAACCGCACGACCTGGCGGCCGGCCGGTTCGCGCCGGTCTGCGGGCGGTGCGGCGGCGTCGTCGAGGCCGAACCGGTCACCGAGGACGACGTGCCGGACCCACCGCGCAACATGTACGCAGTCACCAAGCTCGCCCAGGAGCTGCTGGTCGACGCCTGGGCGGTGCAGACCGGCGGCAGTGCGGTCTCGTTGCGCTACCACAACGTGTACGGCCCCGACATGCCCTACGCCAGCCCGTACTCCGGGGTGGCGGCCACCTTCCGCAGCGCGGTCGTCGCCGGCGTCGCACCCCGGGTCTACGAGGACGGCGCCCCCCGCCGGGACTTCGTCCACGTCGACGACATCGTGTCGGCCAACGTCGCCGCGCTGCGCCGCAGCGAGGCGGGTCTGCGGACGTACAACGTCGCCTCCGGCGACCCCCGGACGATCCTGGAGGTGGCGACGGTGCTGGCGGCCGCCGGTGGCGGCCCGCCACCGGTGGTGACCGGCGAGTACCGGGTGGGCGACGTCCGGGAGATCGTCGCCTCCCCCCGGCGCATCATGGCCGAACTCGGCTGGACGCCGACGGTCGGGTTCGCCGACGGCATGGCGGCGTTCGCGGTGGCGCCGATGCGGGGCCGCACCCCGGTGGAGGACGCATGTCGGTGAGCGTGGTCATCCCCACCCTCGGCACCCGCGCGTCGCTGTGGTCCTCGGTGGAGGGTGCGGTCCGGGCGGCGTCCGCCACCGGGCCTGACGCCGAGGTGCTGGTCGTCGTCAACGGCGCGCGGCGGCTGCCGCCCCTGCCCCGCTCGTCGCTGGTGCGGGTGCTGCGCCTGGAACGGGCCAACGTGGCGCGGGCCCGTAACGCCGGGCTGGCGGCGGCCTGCAACGACATCGTACTGTTCGGCGACGACGGCGCCGGCTATCCGCCGAGTTGGGGACGCGACCTGGCGGCGGCGCTGGCCGACACCGACTGCCCGGTGGTGACCGCCCCGGTCCGGGTGCCGCAGCGGGGGCCGGTGACCGCCTTCTGCAACCATCAGCGGCTGTTCGACGCGCCGCCGGTCGACGCCCGCTCGGCCCGCACCGTCACCGGCAACTGCGGGGTACGGCGTGACCTGCTGCCCGGTTGGTTGCGCTTCGACGAGAAGTTGCCGCTGGTCGGCGAGGACGTCGCGTTCGGTCATGCGGTACGGGCCGCCGGGCTGCCGATCCGGTGGCTGGCCGACACGGCACCGGGTCTGCACCTGTTGCCGGAGCACGTCGACGAGATCACCGAACGGGCCCGGCGCTACGGTCGGGGCGCCGCGCTGGTCTGGCGCGGTGACGGCACCGGGGCCGATCCGACCGGGATGCTCGCGCAGTTCCAGCTGCTCGCCTCGGCCGGTTACCGTCGGTACCGCCGCTTCCCGGAGGTGTGCTCCGACGAGCTACGTGCCGCGTTCGCGCTGTACGGCTACCTGTTCGACGCCGCGTTCGTCGCCGGATACCTGGCCGAGGCGCTCGACGCCGGCGGTGCACCGGTGGCCCATGTCGACCTCGCCGGGCTGACCGCGGCGTGGCGGTCGGTCGCCGACCGGGCGGCCGCCGCCGTCGCGTCGCCCGCCACGGCGGCGGTCGGGCTGGACCTGACCCGGCTCGACGTCGGCACCGCCGTCGACCTGCCACTGGTCGAGGCCGCCCGACAGGCCCTGGCCGACCACGTCCGGCCGGGCACCGCCCCGGCCGCGCCGGTGTCCGCTCCGGCCGCGCCGGTGTCCGCTCCGGCCGCGCCGGTGTCCGCTCCGGCCGCGCCGGTGTCCGCTCCGGCCGCGCCGGTGTCCGCCCCGGCCGGGCAGGCCGACCTGCACCGGGTGCTCGCCGTCTGGCGGGCGGTACGGGCCGACGGCGGCCCTGCGGACCTGGACGCCTTGGACGTGCGGCTGCGCGCCGAGGGCCTGGTGCTGCGGGAGGCGTGCGCGGTCATCGAGCGGGCCGCGATGTGGCGGGCCGGTCGGGCGACCGCCTCCGCGAGCTGACCGGGCCGCCGGCCCCCGATAGCCGACCCGCCCGGCCTGCGCCGAGAGCCGGGCGGATCGACGGTGCCGGGGCGGATTCACCGCCCCGGGCGTACCCAGATCGGGTTGCTGTAGAACCACAGGTCGGTCCACGGATCGGCGGAGCCCTCCAGGTCCATCGCCGGGCCGGCGGGGTCGACCGCCGCGCCCAGGTAGCCGGGTGCGCTGCGGTTGCCGTCGGTGCCGCGTACCCGCAGGTAGCATGGCTCGGTCACGTGCCCCAGGTCGTACCGGAAGGTCACCGTGCCGGTCGTCGCGGTGACCTCGAACGACTCCACCACCGAGGTCTGCGGCGCGGTACGGGTGTCCAAATCGGCGACCGGGCCGGTCACCGCACCCCGGATCACGTCCACCCGGGCCAACCGGGGGACGAACTGGGCCCAGTTCGCCTCCTGCGCCAGATCGACCGAGATGGTCAACTCGACCCGGCTGCCGGAGCGGACGGTGAGGGTGCCACCGAGGGTGGCCCACCGCCGGTCGGCGACGGCCCGTACGTCGAGGGAGTCGATCAGGCCGCCGTGGTCGACCCAGATCCGGCCGGCCCGCAGACCGGCCATCACCGCCGCGTACGACCTGCGGTCCGCACCGACGTGGGTACGGCTGTAGTAGCCGGGCCAGAAGTCGAACGTCCACGGGTTGATCGCGCCGCCGTACACCGGGTCGGCGTGTCGGCCGGTGCCGTGGAAGTCGCTGTCCGGCCCGGTGACCGCCGGATCGGCGTAGATGGAATGCGCGTCCGAGCTCGCCGTGATCCACCATGGCCGGCCCTCGGCGAGCAGGCTGTCCCACACCCCGCCGACAGTGGCGGCCATCCAGTCGAACCCGCCCCAGGTGCGGTAGCTTTCCCGGGGGTAGCCGGCGAACGACTCGTCGGTCGCCGACAGGTAGTACAGCCCTCGGGCCATGCCCAGGCCGAACGGCGCGGCGATGCCCGCCGCCTGGTGACCCGGCGCCCCCTCGAAGCCGATGGCCACGTCCGGCCGGGTGTCGCGCCAGCGTCGCAGCTCGTGCGGCGTGTTCAGGCCGCGCCGGGCCGGATGGTTGCCGATGAACAGCGCGTCGCGTACCCGCCGGCGGTCCACCGCCTCGCCGAGGAACCGCAGCCCGGCCAGGGCGAGCTCCTCGTCGGGTGCCGCCGTGCCGGTGGCGTCCAACACGTCGGCGTCGAACCGGGACTCGAACTCCCGCAGCACCGCCAGGTCGTCCGGCCCGGGGTGGACGAACACGGTGCCGTGTTCGGCCGCCGGGATGTTCCACTCCAACCCCTGGAACACCAGCATGTCGCCGACCGCGCGGCGCACGGCGGCGATGTCGGCGGCGGCCAGTTGCGCACCCGCGCTGGCGTGGACGTCCCGGCCGTGGTCGGCCAGGACGAGCCAGTCCAACCCGTACGCACGGGCCTGCCGGACCAGGTCCCGCACCCGGTACATCCCGTCCACGCTGAACTGGGAATGGACGTGGTGGTCGCCGGCGAGCCAGTGGTAGCCGGCCCGGGGCGGTCGGTCCCGTCCGGCCGTGCCGGTGGCGGCGGCGGCCGGTCCCGCCGTCAGCGCCTGACCCGCGGCCAGTGGGCCGGTGGCGGCCGCGCCCAGGCCGACCGCGCCGGCGCCGCGCAGGAACCCGCGCCGGGACACGTCACCGGTGGCGGGTGTGTCGGGGTGGGGCTGCGAGCCCGGTGGTACGCCGTCAGCTGCCATGTGTCGCGCTCCTCGTGGGTTCACCGTGGTGGTCAGTGCGTGGCGGCGACGCCCGGACGCTGACCGGCCGAGGTGGCACCGGCCAGGGCGACCAGGTCGTCGATGATCTCGTTCGGTGCCGGCTGGGCGAGCATCTCGGCCCGCAGCCGCTGGGCCGCCTGCCGGTACCCCGGGTCGTCCAGCAGCAGATGGCCGTCGGTGAGCAACTGCGCGGCGGTCACCTCGGTCGCCCGGCGCAGCACCCCGGCGCCGGCCTGGGCCAGCAGGTAACCGTTGACGCCCTCGTCGAGGATCTGCGGCAGCACGATCTGCGGCAGGCCGTGCCGCAGCGCGGTCAGCATGGTGCCGGCCCCGCCCTGGTGGATCAGCGCGTCGCAGCTCGGCAGCAACGCATCCAACGGGACCGACTCGACCACCGTGACGTTCGACGGCAGCGCCGGCAGCATCGTCCGCTGGTTGGCGGTGATCGCCAGCATCAGGTCGGCGCCCCGGTCGGCGGCGAGTTTCGCGCAACCCGCCAGCACCTCGCCGGGCAGGAAGCCACGTTCGCCGAGCAGCCGGTGGATCGACGTACCCCAGGTCAGGCAGATGCGCGCCCGGTCGGGGCGGCGGTGCACCCAGCCCGGCACCTCGGACAGTCCGTTGTGTGCGATGTAGCGGGTCCGGATGCGCCGGGCCGGCGCGATCCGCTCGGACAGTTGCAGGCCGGGCGGGCAGGGGTCGATGGTGGCCGCGCCGAGCAGGTCGACCGACTCCAGACCGAAGCGGGCCAGCAGCGGGTCCAGGCCGGTCACGTTGATGAAGTAGGTGGCGTCCGGGCCGAACAGGGTCCGTACCGCCGGCACGCCGGTCAGCGCGGCGACGACCGGGCCGGCGTGGGTCAGCGGGTCGAACACGATCAGGTCGGGCCGCCACGACCGGGCGAGCGCCAGCAGGTCGTCGACCATCCGGTCGGCGACCTCGCCGTACAGGGAGGTCCGGGCTGGCGCGGTCTGCGCCCGTTCCACCCAGATCGCCCGGAACACCGCGTGCATCTCGTCCTCCAGCGCGCGCAGCAGCCGGAACTCCGGGCTGAGCCGCGCGGGGTCGCCCTCGGGGGCGAGCCGATCGGTGATCCGGTCGGTCCGGGCCCGCTGGCTCGCCGGCCGGCCGGCCGGTACGCCGTCGAGGCGGATCCGTTCGGTCGCCCGGTGGAACACCCCCGCGATGTCCAGATCCCGGCCGACCCCGCTGGTGGGTAGACCGGAGCGGTCCATCGACGGCAACAGTTCGGGCTGACTGGTCATCCGTACGTCGTGACCGGCGGCCCGCAACGCCCAGGCCAGCGGCACCATCGGGAAGTAGTGCGACGGCCATGCCCAGGTGGTGAACAACACACGCATCGGTGGCTCCTCGGTGGGTTCTCTCGGTGGCGCCTCGGCGTGATCGTCGGCGGTGCCGGTGGTGAACCGGTCGAAGCGGGCTGGAAGCCGGTGGGCGGACCTGCGGGTGGAGCCGGGCTGGAGCCGGCCGCGACCGGGGGAGGCGATCGTGTCGTCGACGTGCCCAGCCCAGCAGGGAGGCCACCGATGTCCGCCGTCGAACGACCAGCCAGTCCACCGTCACCCCCCGTCGTGCCCCGGCCGGTCGGTACCGCCGACGTCGCGGCGAACCGCCGCCGCGGCGGCGACCTGCGGGTACTGCTCGGTCCGTCGACCGTCGGCGCCACCGCCGGGTTCCTCGGTGTGGTCACCCTGGCCCCCGGCGAGTACGTCTCCGAGCACTACCACCCGTACTCCGAGGAGTTCCTGTACGTCGTCTCCGGGTCGGTGATCGTCCGCCTCGACGGCACCGAGGTGCCGGTAGACGCCGGGCAGGCGGTGTTCGTCCCGATCGGCGTACCGCACCGGGTCACGAACTCCAGCGACGCCCCGGCGGTCGCCACCTTCCAGCTCTGTCCGCTCGCGCCCCGGCCCGAACTCGGCCACGTCGACACCGAACCGCAGCCGGGCGCTGGACCGACCCTGCAGGTCGGGCCGGGTCTGCCGGTCGGACCGCGGTGACCGGGTCGGCAACGGCGAGCGTGGGCACCGCCGGCACCGGTGGTCCGCTGTCGGGGCGCGTCGTGCTGCTCACCGCAGCGCGGACCACCGTCGGCAGGGCCGTCGCGGCGGGCCTGGCCGCCGCCGGTGCCCGGGTGCGGGGCGTCGACCCGCACCCGGTCAGTGGCCTCGCCGACGCGGTCGCCGACTGTCGACTCCACGATCGTGGGCCGCACCTTCTGGTCCACGTCGTCGAGATGCCCGCCGGTCGCACCGGCCCGCCGTCCGACGACCCCGACGCGGCGTCCGCCGACGAACCCGACCCGACGGACGACGACGACCCCGGCGCGGCGTCCGACCGGGCACTCGCCACCGCCCGACGGGTCGGCCGGCAGGTCGCGGTCGCGGCGTCCGGCGGTGGCGGCCTGGTGTTCGTCGCGGTGCCGCCGGCCGGGCCGGGGCCCGACGCCGTCACCGAGGCCGGGCTGACCGGGCTGGCCCGTGCCCTCGCCACCGAGTTCGGCCCGGCCGGTGTGCGGGTCAACCAGGTCGCCGGTCCGGGCTGCGCCGACCGGCCCGACCAGGTCAGCGCCGCCGTGCTCTTCCTGGCCAGCGACCGGGCCGCCGGCGTCACCGGGCAGACCCTGCGGCTCGGCGGTACGCCGTGACCCCGGCGCCGACCGCCCCCCGCCGGGCGGTCGTCACCGGCGGGACCCGGGGGGTCGGGCGCGCCACCAGCCTGGCGTTGGCCAGCGCCGGTGTCGCCGTTCTCGCCGTCTACCAGGGCGACGACGCCGCCGCCGAACGCCTCGCCAGCGCGCCGGGCTGGGACGCCCGACGCTGCCGGACGGTCCGCGCCGACCTGACCACCCCGGCCGGGCGCGCCGTGCTCACCGCCGCCGTCCGCGATCAGCCGGGCGGTGTCGACCTGCTGGTGAACAACTTCGGCAGCTACCGTCCGGCACCCTTGTCGGCCAGCGGTGAGCAGGAGATCCACGACGGGCTGCACACCAACCTCACCGCGCAGCTGCTCGTCACCCGCGCGCTGCTCGGGCTGCTCACCGACGGCGGCGCGGTGGTCAACGTCGGTGCCGGGATGGCCGACCGCGGCCGGCCCGGGCACGTGGTGTTCACCGCGGCCAAGGCCGGGCTCGCCGGCTTCACCCGGGCCCTGGCCAAGGAGCTGGCCCCCCGGTCTATCCGGGTGAACACTGTCGCCCCTGGCGTCGTCGTCACCGAACGGGGTCTCGACCTGCCACCCCCGGTGCGGGCCGCGCTGCTGGCGGCGATCCCGCTACGCCGGTTCGTCACCGCCATCGACGTCGCCGAGGTCGTGTGTTTCCTCGGCGACGCCCGATGCTCCGGTGCGATCTCCGGCAGCACCATCAACGTCGACGGTGGACTCTGACCCGGAGGGTGACCCATGCCGCGTAGCCGTACCGTACCCGCGCCGCGCCGGCCGGGCGTCGAGCCGGGCACCGGCCCGGTCGCCGGCCCCGCTGCCGACCCGACCGACCGGCCCGACCGCCGACCCGGCTGGGTCCGACGGCTGCTGCCGATCGTGCGGCTGCGCCCAGGCAACCTGCTGATCGCCTTCGCCGCCACGATCGGTGCGGGTGTCGCCGCGGCGGCCCTGCTGCTCGTCCAACGCCACGTGCTCGACCTGGCGGTGGCCGGCGACACCGGCGCGCTGCCGTGGCCGCTGGCGTCGCTGGTGCTGCTCGGCGCACTGGCGTACGTCGCGCAGCGGATCGCCGCCTACCGTGAGCTCAAGGGCGCCAACGACGCCCAGTTCCTGGTCTACGACGCGGTGCACCAGCGGATGCAGCGCATCGACCCGGACAGCCAGCCGCTACCGCCAGGGCAACTCGCCGCCCGGCTGAACCTGGACATCGACCGGATGTCCCGGGCCGTCGCCTCGCTGCCCCGGCTGCTCGGTGCGGTCGTCGTCGTGGCGACCGCCGGGGTCCTGATGCTGCTGCTGCACCCGGCGGTCGGCGTCGCGGCGCTGCTGAGCGTGCCGATGCTGCTCGCCGCCGCCTGGTGGATCCGGCGCCGGGTCCGCCCGGCGATCTGGGACGCGCAGCAGCGGGAGGCGGACGTGGCGCAGACGGCGAGTCTGGCCATCCACGGCGTACGGGTGGTCAAGGCCTTTGGCCAGGAGTCCCGCGAGACCGGACGGTTGGCCACCGCGGCCGACCAGCTGTTCGGCTCCCGGATGCGCAGCATCCGGTTGCAGGCCACCCACCAGCCGCTGCTCGACCTGGTGCCGCTGCTGACCCAGGTGGTGGTGGTCGTCCTCGGCGGCTGGCTGACCCTGCGCGGTGAGATCACCCTGGGGACGTTCCTCGCGCTGAGCATCTTCGCCGGGCAGCTGATCGGCAGCGTACGGTGGCTGGCCGACTCCGTCGTGGACCTGCAGGAGGCCGGGGTCTGCGCCGAGCGGGTGCTGGACCTGCTGGACCTGCCACCGGCGGTGGTCGAGGACCCGGCGGCCGGCCTGCTGCCGCCGCTGCGCGGAGACGTCTCGGTGGACCGGGTCCGGTTCGGCTATCCCGACGGCGCGCCGGTGGTGGACGGACTGTCGCTGAAGGTCGCCGCTGGCGAGTCGGTCGCCCTGGTAGGGGTCGCCGGGTCCGGCAAGTCGACCCTGCTGAAGCTGCTGGCCCGGTTCCACGACCCGCAGTCCGGTGCGGTCCGGCTCGACGGCACCGACCTGCGTACGGTGACCCTGCGGTCGCTGCGTCGGCAGGTCGGATCGGTGTTCGACGAGCCGCTGCTGTTCACCGGCACCATCGGGGACAACATCCGGTACGGCCGGCCCGACGCGACCGACGACGAGGTCGAGACGGTGGCCCGGGTCGCCGGCGCCCACGACTTCGTCGCCGACCTCCCCGACGGGTACGCGACGGTGGTCGGCGACCGGGGATCCACCCTGTCCGGTGGCCAGCGGCAGCGGATCGCCCTGGCCCGCACCCTGCTGACCGAGCCCCGGGTGCTGCTGCTCGACGACCCGACCGCCGGGGTCGACGCCAGCCTGGAATGGGAGATCCACCGGCGGCTGCGCGACTGGGCGGTCGGCCGGACCGTGATCTACGTCGGCTACCGGGCCGCCACCATCGCCGCCGCCGACCGGATCGTCGTGCTCGACGCGGGTCGGATCGTCGACCAGGGCCGGCACGCGGAGCTGCTGGAGCGCTGTCCGGCGTACCGGCGGTTGGTGGACCCGCAGGCCGCCGTGAGCGTCGACCCGACGGCGGAGGTCGACCCGACGGCGGTGGCCGGTCCGGCCCGCCCGGCCGCGTCGCCGGCACCGGCCCGCCGGGGCGGCCGGCGTACCGGCCGGCCCGGTGCCGGCGACGAGCGGCTGCGCGCCGCCGCGGCCCGGCTCGCCCCGCCCCGCGACTCCTACCCGGTCGGCGCGATCGACCTGGCCGGGCCGTTCTCCGTCGGTGCGCTGCTGCGGCCGCACCGCGCCGGGTTCGCCCTCGTCCTGGCACTGCTGGCGGTGCAGACGGTCGCTGGCGTCCTCGGCCCGCTGTTCACCCGCTCGGCCGTCGACGACGGCATGCTCGCCCAGTCGATGGACGGGGTGCTCACCGCGGCGGCGGCGATCCTGGTGACCAGCCTGGTCGGCCTGCTGCTCGCCCCGGTCACCGCGATCGTCGCCGGCCGGGCCGGGCAACGGGTCGTCGCCACCCTACGGATGATCGTCTGGACCCGGATGATCCGGCTGCCGGTGTCCTACTACGAACGGCAGCCGGCCGGCCGCCTGCTCACCCGGCTGATCCACGACGTACAGGGCTTCGCCCAGTTCGCCACCACCGGCCTGGTCGGGGCGGTCGTCGCCGTCCTCACCGTCGTCGGCGTCCTGGCGGCGATGCTGGTCGTCGACGCGGTGCTGGCGACGCTGGTCGCCGCGTCGGTGGTGCCCTTCATCCTGCTGCTGCGCTGGTTCAACGCCCGGCTCGGCGCGGCGTTCCTGGCCGCCCGCGAACAGATGGCCGACGCCAACGCCGCGTTGCAGGAGAACCTCGCCGGAGTACGCGAGGCCCAGGCGTTCGGCCAGCAGGAGCGCCAGCACGCCGAGTACCGTCGACTGATCCGGATCTACCTGGACCACCGGCTCGCCGCCGAGAAGCTGATCGCCGCCAGCTATCCGGTGGTCACCTTCCTCAGTGGCATGGCGCTGACCATGGTGTTCGGGCTGGGTGCCGTGCTCCTGGCCCGTGGCGTGCTCACCGCCGGCGAGCTGATCGCCTTCGTCCTGTGGGTGGGGCTGTTCTTCCCCCCGATCGTGGAACTGGGCACGTTCGTGACCTCCGACGTGCAGCGGGTCGGCGTCTCCACCGGCCGGATCCGGGAACTGTTCGACGAGAAGCCCGGCCCACCGCCGCCGACGTCCCCCGTACGGCCCGCGCGGATCCGCGGCGAACTGCGGCTGACCGGCGTGCGGTTCCGCTACCCGGGCACCCGCAGCGAGGTGCTGCACGACGTGGACCTGGCGGTCCCGGCGGGGACGACGCTGGCCCTGGTCGGGCCGACCGGAGCCGGCAAGTCGACAATCGTCAAGCTGCTGGCCCGGTTCTACGACCCGGACGCCGGACAGGTGCTCCTCGACGGCGTACCGCTGGCCGATCTCGACCCCACCACGCTGCGGCGTACCGTCGGCTACCTGCCGCAGGAGCCGTACCTGTTCGCCGGCACCATCCGGGACAACATCGGCTACGGCCGGCCCGAGGCCACCGACGCCGAGGTCGAGGCGGCCGCCCGCGCGGTCGGTGCCCACCAGGGCATCATCGGGCTGCCACAGGGCTACGGGTCGGCGGTGGGCGAACGCGGCGACCTGCTCTCCGCCGGTCTGCGGCAGCTGGTCTGCCTGGCCCGCGCCTACCTGGTCGATCCGGCGGTGGTGCTGCTGGACGAGGCGACCGCCAAGCTCGACCTGTCGACCGAGGCCCGGGTGCTGGCGGCGGTCCGTGCCGTCGCCGAGGGGCGGACCACCGTGATGATCGCCCACCGGCTGCAGACGGCCCGGATGGCCGATCGGATCGCGGTCGTCGCCGACGGCCGGATCGTCGAGTTCGGCACCCATGCCCAGCTGGTGACGGCCGGTGGCCGCTACCACCAACTGTGGACGGCGGCGGCGCTGCCCACCGCCCCGGTGGACGCACCAGCGGCATCCGCGCCGGTCTGACCGGGCGGGTACCGCGTCGGGGCCGGCCGGTCAGCGGCGGGCGACCCACCGCTCCAGGTCGGCCACGACGGCCGCCGGCGCGGGCCGTACGGCGATCCGGGCGGCCAGCCCGGCGGCGGCCCGCGCGTACGACGGATCAGCCAGGACCTCGGCGGCGCACGCCGCCACCTCGCCCGCGTCGACCTGCTCGCCGCCGCCTACCCACCGCCCGGCACCGGCACCGGCCAACCGGCCGGCGTTGAACGTCTGGTCCGGCAGACTCGGTACGGCGACCTGCGGCACCCCGTGCACGGCGGCGGTCATCATCGTGCCCCCACCGCCCTGGTGCACCAGCAGGTCACAGCTGGGCAGCAGCAGGTCCAGCGGAATCCGCCCGATGGACCGTACGGTCGCCGGCACCGGGGCGAACAGGTCACGCTGGCTGTCCGGTACCGCCACGACCAGCTCGGCGTCGAGGGTGCCGAGCGCCCGCAGGATCGCGGGCACGTGCCGCATCCGGTCCGGATCGAGTGCGTGCAACGACGTACCCCAGGTCAGACAGACCCGTGGCCGGCGGGCCGGCGCGGTGAGCCAGTCGGGCATCCGCGCCGGTCCGTTGAACGGCACGTACCGCACCGGCATCCGGGGCAGGTCGTCACTGATCTGCAGCTCGGGTGGACACGGGTCCAGCGTCAGGTCACCTGCGGGGTCGACACCGTCGATTCCGTACCGCTGGGCCAGTGGGCCGGTGATCCGTCGGGGGAAACCGTTGACCGGCGAGGTGAAGTCGCAGCACCACAACTGGCGTACCGCCGGGATCCTCAGCAGGGTGGCGACCAGCGGCCCGACCAGCGCCGCCGGCTCGTAGACCACCAGGTCCGGGCGCCAGTCACGGCTGAACCGCAGCAGTTCGTCGGCGAGCAGACCGGCGACGACCTCGGCGGTGGCGACCATTCCGGTGAAATCGAGCTGACCGGTGGCCGGGGTCGGCCGGGGGTGCCGCAGCCGTTCCCGCCGCTGCTGGCGCAGCAGGGCGAACATGTCGACCGGCGGTCCGAGCGGCAGCGCCGGCAGACCGGCCCGCACCACCGGACCGGTCTCAGTGGGATGGCAGGCGACCAACACCTCGTGACCGGCGGCGCGCAGCGCCCAGCCGGTCGGAACGAGTGGGGCGAAATGGCCGCCACCCGCCCACGACGCGAACAGCACCCGCATGACCGCCTCCGATCCGTCGCTGACGCCGTGATTGTGCGTGCCGGCGCTGTGATCGCGTTCCAGTCGTGGTGTGGCCCCACTGGAGGACCGTCGGCGTCTCGTGCCGGCCTCGCCCGGGACGCGAATCCGACCCGTCATGGTGGCGCCACCGGCAAGAGGGGAGTGACCATGCGGCTGGGAGTCTTCCTGTCCCGCGACAGCGGACCGCAGGTGGCCGAGGAGGCCGAGCGGCTCGGATACGAGATGGCCCTGGTACCGGAGGGGTTCAAACAGGACGCCCCGAGCCTGCTCGGCGCGGTGGCCGCCCGTACCCGGCGGATCCGGCTGGCGTCCGGCGTGATGCAGATCCCGGCCCGTACGCCGGTGCTGACCGCGCTCACCGCGTCGACCCTGGACGCCCTGACCGCCGGTCGGTTCGCCCTCGGCCTCGGCGTGTCCAATCCGGACGTGTCACTCGGCTGGTACGGCGTGCCGTACGACCGTCCGTTGGCCCGCACCGAGGAGTACCTCGCCGTGGTCCGGATGGCGCTGTCCGGAGCGCCGGTACGCCATCAGGGGCGGTTCTACCGGTTGCCGCCGGAGGGCACCACCGAGGCGGCCCAGCTGCGGGCCGGGCCGCCCCGCCCGCAGCTGCCGATCTACCTGGCGGCGGTCGGTCCGGCGAACCTGGAGCTGGCCGGTCGGGTCGCCGACGGGTGGATCGGGGTGTTCTGCTCGCCGCAGCGGCTGGCCGACTCGCTGCACCGGGTGCGGGCCGGCCGCCAGCAGGCCGGCCACCGGCTGGACGGGTTCGAGGTGCTGCCGTCGGTGCCGATCAGTGTAGGTCCGGACCCGGTGGCCGCCGCCGAGGCGGTCCGCGGCTACTTCGCGAACTTCATCGGCCTCGGCAGCCGCCACCGCAGCATCTACCACCGGTTGGTGACCGAGCTCGGCCACGGGGCGGCGGCGGACGAGATCCGGGACCGTCAGCGCTCGGGTGACCGGGCCGGCGCGGCGGCCGCCGTACCGTTGGCGTTGATGGACGACACGTCGCTGATCGGCCCGGCGCAGCGGATCGCGCCCCGACTCGCCGCGTACGCGGCCGCCGGCGTGACCACCCTGGGGCTCACCCCGCTGGCCGACACCGCCGCCGGACAGATCGAGGCGCTACGGGTGGCCGCCACCGCGCTGCGCCTCGCCGGCTGCTGACGCCGCTGCCCGGCGCAGCCGGGCCCAGCCGGTGACGTTGCGTTGTGTGGTGCGGGCCATGCCCAGCGCGCCAGAGGGGACGTCGTCGGTGATGACCGAGCCGGCGGCGGTCTCCGCGCCGTCGCCGACCTCGACCGGTGCCACCAGGATCGTGCCGGCGCCGATGGCGACGCCGTCACCGATGCGGACCCGGCTCTTGACCCCACCGTTGAAGTTCGCCGGCCCGGACATGCTGGCCAGGTTGCAGTCGCGTCCGACGTCGGCGCTGAAGAGTCCGGCCAGGTGCGGGACGCTGGTGCCGGCGCCGACCGTCGAGTCGGCGATCTCCACGAACGCCCCGGCGCGGCAGTCGTCACCGAGGCTGGCGCGTGAGCGCAGCCAGGCGTACGGCCCGACGTTGACCCGGTCACCGAGGTCGACGTCCTGGCAGACCGCGTACCGGATCTCGCAGTGGGCACCGACCCGGCAGTCGCGCAGCGACACCCCGGGGCCGATCCGGCTGCCGGCGCCGACCGTGGTGTCGCCGGTCAACCGGGTGCCGGCCAGTACGGTGACGCCGGGCGCGAGCTGGACCGTGGCGTCGATGGAGGTGGTCGCCGGGTCCTCCACGTACACGCCGCGACGCTGCCAGCCGGCGACGATCCGGGCCTGGACGGCCCGGCGGGCCTCGGCCAGCTCGACCGGGTCGGTGGTGCGTAGCGACTCGGTCGGGTGCAGGGTCACGTCGTCGACCCGCACCCCGGCGGCGACCAGCTGGTGGCGTACGACGGCGCAGGGCACCTCGGCGGCGAGATGGCCGGCGAGGTGGCCGGCGAGCCGGGCGACAGTGAGCGGGACGGGCCCGGCGAGGACCAGGCCGGCCGGTGCGTCGGTCGTGGCCGGCGGGGTCGGATCCCACCACGGTGCGGGACGTCGGGCCCGCAACAGCACCACGCGGCCGTCGCCGGTGTCGTCGGTGTCGTCCGTGACCCGGTCCACCGCCCGGGCCAGGGTGCCGGCCCCGATCAGCGGCGTCGCCGCGCCGATCAGCAGCACGGGCCGATCGCCGGGGTACGGCGGATCCGTGACCACCTCGGCGTCCAGTTGGGCGAGGGTGTCCAGCAGCCAGTGGCCCACCGGCCGCCCGGCCAGCACTGTCTGGTCCGGTCCGGCCAGCACTGTCTGGTCCGGTCCAGCCGGTACCGCCTCGTCGGGCGCGCCGACGAGTACCGCGACCGGCCGGTGCCGGCCGCTCACCGGTGGCCCGCCGGTGCCGGCTGCGGTCCGCCGCCGCACGCCGCGCCGAGTCCGGCGACGTCGAGGGCGGCCTTGACCAGACGGAACGCCTCGCAGTAGCGGACCTCGGTGAGGTCGTGGGTGGCGGCCTGGCGGGCCCACCACGTCGCCCGGTCCCGGATCGCCTGCTCAGCGACGTACGGCTTGTCGCGTTCGGACTGGTACTTCGCCACCGCCGCGAGCTTGTCCGGCATCCGGGCGGTGACGTCGACGTAGACGTCCGGCGTGAACAGGTTGTTCATCAGGGGTGGTTCGGCCTGCAGGATGGTGCGGACGAAGGGGCTGCGGCCGGCCATCGTGGTCGCCGCCCGACCGGCGGTCTCGTGGTCCTGGTGGTCACCGGCGCCCACCAGGTGGGTGATCACCAGCGCCGGGCGGATCCGGTGCAGGTGGTCGGCGACACAGGAGTACGTCTGCCGGTCGGCGGCGAGCGCGCCGTCGACGAGATTCTCGATGACGAGGTTGGCCCCGATCACCCCGGCGGACTGCTTCGCCTCGTCGGGCCGGGCCGCCGCGGCCGGTGAGGAACTCGCCGAGCCGTCGGTGAGCGCGAGGATGTGGACGTCGAAGCCGGCGGCGCCGAGACCGGCGAGGGTGCCGAAGCAGCCGAGTTCGGCGTCGTCGGGGTGGGCGAAGACAGCCAGTACCGACGGATGGGCCACAGCGGTGTGCTCCTGTCTGCTCGGGTCGGGACGCCCCGTACGTCGCGGTGCGGGTCGGCAACGACCGGACGCCGCCGCGCCACGGGCGCGGCGCCGGCGCCGGCGATGATGACCGGCACCGGCGATGATGGCCGGTACGGATCGAGGGGCCGTCGAACCGTCGTCGAGCCGCCGCGACGGGTGGCCGGGCGGCCTGGCGCACTACTGCACGGCGGGCCGCTGCGTCCCGTCGTACGGTGGCAGCAGCGCTGCGGCGATCGCCTTGTTGACCGCGTCGATGCGCGACACCGCGCCCAGTTTGGCGAAGATGTTGCTCAGGTGGCGTTTGACGGTCGCCTCCGTCAGATACAACCGGGCGGCGATCTGGGCGTTGCTCAGTGCCTGCGCGGTCAGCGACAGCACGTCGATCTCCCGGGGGGAGAGCATCGCGGCCGATGTCGGCAGCTGGGCCAGGCTGCTGCGGGACACCGCGAGGGTGACGTGGTTGTCCTGGATGCAGGCGTTGTGGATCGCGGAGACCAGCTCCCGGCGGCTGACGCTCTTGAGCAGGTAGCCCCGGATGCCGAGGGAGAGCAGTCGCTGCAGCAACCGGGGACCGTCGTACATGCTCAGGATGATGATCTCGGTTTCCGGGACGAGTTCGCGTAGCGCGATCACCGTGTCGGTGACGTCGCCGCCGGGGATCTCCACGTCCAGCAGGACCACCCGGGGCCGTTGCTGGGCCACCAGGGCGATCGCGTCGGCGCTGTTGCCGGCCTCGCCGACCACGACCAGGCCCGGCTGGCTCTCCAGGATCTCGCGCAGCCCTTCCCGCATCAGCGCGTGATCGTCTACCAGGACGACCGTGATCGGCTCTCCGGTCACCCGGTGTCTCCCTCCACTGGCAGCCGTAGCTCGATGTGCGTGCCGCCGCCGACCCGGCTGATCAGCGACAGCGAGCCGCCCAGCAGGCTGGCTCGCTCCTTCATCGACAGCAGCCCGGTGCCCCGGTGTCCGGCGGCCGGGTCGAACCCCTGTCCGTCGTCGACCACGGTGGCCTGCAGCTGGTCGGGCGCGAGGTCGATGCGGACCATGACGAGCTGGGCCTGCGCGTGGGTCACGGTGTTGCGCAGTGCCTCACGGACGATCAGGAAGGTCTCCTCGATCAGTGTGGCCGGCACCCAGCTCTCGTCGCCGTTGACCTGGATGTCGTGGATCAGCTCGGGAGTCGCCGTGCTGTCCAGGAACAGCCGCAGCGCCTTCTCCAGTCCGTGCACCGGTTCCACCAGTCGGAGCCCGGCGATGGCGTGCCGAACGGCCTCCAGGGTGCCGGTCAGTCCGTGCTGGGCGGCCCGCAGCCGGCTCAGCGCCCGGTCCTGGTCGGCGGCCCAGTAGATCTCGGACAGTTCGAGTTGTCGTTGCGCGACGCCGATGCCGTGCCCGATCCGGTCGTGCAGTTCGCGACTGATGTGGCGGCGTTCCTCGATCTGGGCGCGGTGGATCCGGTTGAGCAGTACGCCGACGTAGGCGTCTGCGGCCACCCGCAGGGTGTGGGTCAGGATCTCGTGCAGGGTGAGGGCGGTCAGGATGAGATGGTCGGTGGCGTGTGGGCCGTCCACCGTCGCGGCGACCCGTCGTACCACGGTGGCGAACAGCAGGTTCGCGGCCCGCAGCGACTCGGTGGGCGAGGTGTTGGTGGCGGCCCGGTCGGCGCCGATCTCCCGGGCCAGCCCTGGCTGGACGACGGGCGTCGGGTGGCCGCCGACCTGGGCCGCGGTGCGCGCCAGGATGTCCCGGGCATGGGTCAGTACCTGCTTACGGGACAGGTCGTCCAGCAGTAATGCGCTACCCGCCCTTTCTAATGCCACCTCGAAATCGCGCAGGATCGTGGGCGAGAGGGCCGTTATTTGGTCACTCAGGGTGGTCTGCGACGGCTCCTGGAGTGGCTCGCTCACAGTGTTCCTCCGGCATCCTCACTGGGGATCGAGGGTATCCGCAGAACGTGCCGTCCGTCTATCCGTCGGCCACGCATTTTCCGCTTTACGGACCTGGTCCACAGTGGCTGACCGGATCGTGAAGCGGACCCGGAGCGATCCGTCATCGAGTGGTACGCCCGTTTTGTCGATCATCGGTGTCGGCGTGAAGCGCGCTGGTAATGAGCTTCGCCGCATTACTGGTCATCAGTTCATGGATCATCGCAGAAACGGCGCAGTACGCGGACCGGACGTCGTCAGGCGAACGCGATCCCGACCGGTACCGCACCGTGGGCGACGTACTGGGTCGTCATGAAGATCCGGTACGGCTGCCGCGTCGGCCCGGCCGGTCGGCGCCGCCGGCAGGTCACCGCGATCGCCACGGCCCCGCCGACCAGGGCCGCCGCCGGCCACCGCAGCACCGGATCGACCAGGACGGCGGCCGCGCCGAACGAGACGGCCACCAGGAGCGCGTTGACCGACACCCGTCGCCCGGCGGCCGGCACTCCCCGCCGGACCGCCGAGGTCCGTCGCCCGGTCGCCGCGTCACCAGCGACGTCGGACAGATCCTTGGCCAGCGCGCCCACGAAGCCCATCCAGCACGACATCGCGACGGCGAACACCAGCAGCGCGGTCGGCAGCCCGCCGCCACCGGCTGCCATCGCCCCGGCGGTGAACGTCGCCATCCCGGCCAGCACCACGACGGCGCCGGCGGTCGCTGTCCACCGCTTCAGCCGAAGCGGTGGCGCCGAGTATGCCCAACCGAGCAGCAACGCCAGGCCGACCAGGCCGAGCCAGGCCCCACCGAGAACGGCCGCCCCGGCCACCGCGAGCCCCGCCCAGGCCGCGGCCACCCCCGCTGCCACCGGCACCGGCAGGGTGCCGCGGGCGATCGGCCGGCGTGAACCGTTGACCCGGTCGCCGACCACGTCGGTCACCCCGTCGAACAGGTAGACGCTGGCGGCCACGCAGAGCCAGGCGGCGAGCGCGGTCGGCATCCGCCACCAGTCGGCGGTGTCCTCCGGCGCGGCGACGCCGGCCAGCGCGCCGGCGACCAGGAAGCGCATGGTGTAGATCGCCAGTACGGCGGGCCTGGCCTCGACGACACACCACCACAGGTAGCGGCCCGTCAATCGCCAGCTGCGCCTGCGCACTTCGACCGACGTCATGGTCATGCGTCGAGGATATGGTGCCCGGATTGGTCGGCAGCAGAGGTGTACATCGAAGGTCGTATCCGATTCTGCACCCTGCTGTCGACGATGGGTGTAGTGGATCGGCGTGAGCATGTCCCCAGGCGCAATCTTCACGCCGGATCTTGTCGTTCGAGTTGTAGGCAGCCTACTTTCCGGATCCCGGCAAAGTTTCCGTCGGATTGCGCTGTACAACCGATCGAGAGGAACGCGATGCTGCATTTCCAGGTGCTCGGCCCACTCGAGGTGTTCGACGACGGTGTCGTCGTCACCCCGACACCGCCGAAGGTCGGCCGGGTCCTCGCGCTGCTGCTGCTGCGCGCCAACCAGGTCGTGTCCACCGACGCGATCATCGACGAGCTGTGGGGCGAGGACCCGCCCCCGAGCGCGGTCGGCACCGCCCAGACCTACATCTACCAGCTCCGCAAGTGCCTGGACCCGCGGATCCGTACCGGCGGGGAGTGGCTGCTGACCAAGCCGCCCGGCTATCTGATGCGGATCGCACCCAGCCAGCTGGACGCGACCACCTTCGAGGCACTGTCCCGCCAGGGCCGGCAGATGCTGGAACGGGGCCAACCGGAGCAGGCCGCGCCGCTGTTGCGTCGCGCGCTCGAGCTGTGGCAGGGGCCGAGCCTGGCGAACCTGCGCCGGGGTGGGCTCCTGCAGGCGCACGCCATCCACCTGGAGGAGGACCGGATGCGCACGCTGGAGCTGCGGATTCAGGCCGACGCCGAACTCGGCCTGCACCGGCAGCTCATCGGGGAGATTCGTTCGCTGGTGGCCACCAATCCGCTCAACGAGTGGCTGTACGGCCAGCTGATGGTGGCGCTGGCCCGGACCGGCCGTCGGGGCGAGGCGCTGCAGACGTACCAGGATCTGCGCCGGGTGCTCGACCACCAGCTCGGCCTGACCCCCCAGCCCGAGCTGCAGCGGCTGCACCGTGAGCTGCTCAGCCACGGCGAACCCGAGATGAGCAGCACGTGGCTGTACCGCAGCGTGCTCTCGGCGGCCTGACCGCCGTGGGTCAGCCCCGGCCGGGCAGCGCCTCGTGACCGCCCAGACGTGGCTCGGCGTCGTCGTGCTGACCGGCAGTGGCCTCACCGCCGGGGTGCTGTACGCCGTCGCGCTCAGCGTGGTGCCGGCGTTCCGGGCCCTTTCCCCGCAGCGCTACGTCGAGACCCACAAGCTGATCGGCCGCCGGTTCGACCTGGTGATGCCGCCCACGGTGCTCACCTGGACGGCGGGCGACGTGGTGGCCGCCGTGCTCACCGGGCACCCCGTGGTGCGGCTGCTGCTGCTCGTCGCCGCCGCGGCCGGCTGCGCGGTGGCGGTGGTGTCGCAGCTGGGCAACGTGCCGATCAACCGCCGGGTGAAGGCCCTGCCGGCCGGGGCGCTGCCGGCGCACTGGCCCGACCCGCGTGCCCGCTGGCGCGCGTTCAATCTGCTCAGGACGGGGTTCGCGGTGCTGGGCCTGGTCGCCAACGCCGCCGCCGTGTCACATCCGTCCTGGTGACCGAAAGGAGAACCCGTGTCGTCGACCTCGACGCCGACCCTCGACCCTGCTGACATCAAACGTCTGGGCAACGCCTTCTGCCACGCGAAACTGCTGCTCACCGCTACCGAGCTCGGACTCTTCACCGACCTGTCGCGCAACGGCCGGTCGACCGCCGACGAGATCGCCGCCCGGCTGCACCTGGCCGGCCGTGGAGCGGGCGACTTTCTCGACGCGCTCACCGTGCTGGGCCTGCTCGACCGGACCGCCGCCGGCTACGACCTGGCCGAGGCGGCGCGCCGGCACCTGGTCCCCGGCGGACCGGCCTTCCTCGGCGGCTTCCTCGACCGGGCCAACCAGGTGCTCTACCCGGCCTGGGGCAAGCTGGCCACCGCCTTGCGGACCGGGCGTCCGCAGACTCCGTCGGCGGACCCGGGCGCGTTCGCCCAGATGCTCGCCGACCCGGTCCAGCGCGAGCGGTACCTGGGCATGATGGACGGGGCCAGCGGTCAACTCGCGCCTCACCTGGCCGCCGCCGTCGACTGGTCGACGGTGTCCAGCGTGGTCGACGTCGGCGGCGCCCGGGGCAACCTGGCCGCGGCGTTGGTGACGGCGCATCCGCACCTGTCGGCGACCGTTTTCGACCTGCCGGCGATGGCGCCGTCGTTCACGGCCCACATGCGGTCGCTGCGTCCGCCGGCCGAGGTCCGGTTCGTCGGTGGTGACTTCTTCGTCGACCCGTTACCGACCGCCGACGTGCTGGTCATCGGTCATGTTCTGCACAACTGGTCGCCGCCGCGACGGCAGACGCTGATCGCCCGGGCGTACGCCGCGCTGCCCCCCGGTGGCCTGCTGCTGGTCTACGACGCGATGCTCGACGACGAGCCGGCCGACCTGGCCCGGCTGCTGGTCAGCCTCAACATGCTCCTGGTCACCTCCGACGGCGCGGAGTACCGGGCGGCGGACGGCGAAGGGTGGCTGCGCGAGGCCGGGTTCGCCGTACAGCAGCGCCGGTCACTCGGTAGCAGCGACACCCTGCTGGTCGGCCGTAAGCCCGGCGTCGGCAGCTGACCCGGCCCGGGTGCCCGGCGCCGGCCGCACCCCGGTCGGTGCCGGGTCGGTACCGTCGGTCCCGGCGGACAGGGCGCCGTCCCAGTCCGCCGGGGGACCGGGCACGACCAGGTGCAACTGGCCCAGCAGCGGCAGCAGCCGGGCGAGCGGGCCGGGGGACACCGGCGTGCTGGTGTCGACGACCGACGGTACGCCGTCGGCGGGGTGCGGCAGACAGTCCATGGTCGTCAGTTTCCGGTCCGGTCCTGGCTGCCGGGTCCAGCGTCCCTGGTGCCGGGTCCAGCGTCCCTGGTGCCGGGTCGGCAGCGGCAGTCGGTCCCGACCGGCCGTGGGCAGACCGCACCGCTCGGGTCGGACAACGCGGCCAGGCGGGCCCGCTCGGCCGCGTCGAGCCGGACCGCCGCGGCGGCCAGGTTCATCTCCAGATGGGTCGGGTCCCGGGTGCCGGCCACCGGCAGCACGTCGCGGCCCTGGGCCAGCAGCCAGGCCAGGGCGAGCCGGCTCACCCCGACCTGCCGGCGGGTGGCCACCCGCTGCGCGGCGCCGACCATCCGCCGCGTACGGGCGAAGTTGTCCGGCCGGAACCGGGGGTCGGCGTGCTGGTAGGCGTCGGGGGCCAGCTGGTCGGGGGAGTCCAGCTGCCCGGTGAGCAGGCCGGCACCGAGCGGGCGGTACGCCGCGAACCCGATCCCGAGGGCCCGGGCGGCGGGCAGCAGCTCCGTCTCGGCGCAGCGGCCGAGCAGCGAGTACTCGGCGGCGACCAGCGCCAACGGGTGCACCGCGTGGGCACGCCGGAGCTGACCGACGTCGACGTGGGCGACGCCGAGGTGGCGTACCTTGCCGGCGGCCACCAACGCGGCCATCGCCTGCACGCTCTCCTCGACCGGCACCCGCGGATCGGCGCGGTCGAGGAGGTACAGGTCCAGGTAGTCGGTGCCGAGCCGGCGCAGGGTCGTGTGGCAGGACCGGGTCACCGCCTCGGGGCGGGCGTCGACGCCGACCAGCCGTCCGGTCCGGGTGTAGCGGCCGCCGCTGCGGCTGGCCAGCAGGACCGCCGTACGGCGGCCGCGCAGCGCCCGGCCGACGACGGACTCGACGTCCCCGCCGGTGGTCAGGTCGGTGGCGTCGACCAGGCTCGTGCCGAACTCCCGCAGCTGGCCGATCATCCCGTCGGCGACGGCCCGGTCGACCGGGCCACCGCAGCCCGCGGTGAAACTCATCGCGTTCAGGGCGATCGGCGTGGCGACCAGACCGGTGGCCCCGAATCGGCGTGGCTGCACGGCGGGGCGGGTTCAACCGGTCGGGCAGAGGTGCCGGGCGAGATCGGCCAGGCTGTCGTGCTCGAAGAACGCGGCGGCGGCGATCTCGATGCCGAGCTCTTCCTCCAGACCCGCGTGTACCTGCAGCAACTGCACCGAGTTGGCGGCGACGTCGGTGATCCGTCGCTCCGGCGGGATCGGTCCGGGGTCCGGTTCGCCGGCCTCCATCAGGATCCGGGCCAGCACCCGCTGCAGGACCTGCAGGGTCTGCCGGTATCCGGCACCGTCGGTCGCCGCGGGCTGGTCGTGATCGTCGGCACGCATCGGTGTCCCTCCTGGTCGTTCACTGGTGGCGGTAGTAGCTCCACAGGTCGTGGTACGGGATCGTCGTGTTCTCGCGGCGGGCTCGCGCCCACTCGCCGGCCCAGTGCAGCATCAGGGTGGGTGCCGCCGGCTCGACGATCCGTCCGTTGTGTACGACGAAGGACGGGTCACCGGCCCACCGCTCGGCCGGCAGATCCCATGCGCCGGTGGTCGCGGCGATCGTGTAGAGGCTGGTGTACGGGGTGCCCGAGGTGACGATCAGGTAGTTGAGGAAGGGCTGCTCGGCGCAGGTGAGCTCCATGTGCGCGGCCAGGGCGAGCGCCTCGGGCAGGCGGGCGGCGGCGTGCGCCAGGGACAGGTTGCCCCGGCGGGAGGCGACGAAGCCGGTGTTGGCGGCGAAGGCGATCTGTTCGTCGGTCAGTACGCCGACGTCGTGGATGCTGTCGCGCCAGACCCATCTGCGGATCTCCGGTTGGTGTGAGTGTGACGTGACGAACGAGTAGTCGTCGAGGTAGCGGTAGACGAAGTGGACGTTGTGCAGGACCACCGTGTCGCAGTCGATGTAGACGAACTCGTCGTACGGTCCATGCCAGATCGCGAGCTTGCGGTACTGGCCGCTGGTCGCGCCATGGAACGCGTATCCGATCTCGTCGCACCGATCCAACACCGCATGATCATCGAAAATCTCAAATTCATATTGGTGGCGGAGTGCGCGGAGCGCGTCGATGTCGCCGGCGAAGGGGACCAGGCACAGCGGGGTCCAGGGATGATAGGTCCGGAAGCTGTTCAGGAATGCCAGCGCCTGCTCCAGCACGCCGTCGTTGGCCAGGAAATAGACACCCCTGCGCACCGCGGTCACCGCTGCTCCGCCCGGTGCGCGACCGCCGTCGTCGTCCGCCGTGGCGGGTGGGCGTCGGTGCCCTTGGCGGCGATCCGGTCCACCAGGGCGCAGTACTCGGCGGCGGCACCGGCCACCGCGAACGAGACCCCGACGGCCCGCATCCGTCGGTCGAACTCCGATGGCGTCACCGCCGGTTGGTCCGGGTCGGCGTCGCGGATCGGGTGCCACACCCGGCGGACCCGCTCCAACAGCGCCAGGTACTCGCCGGGTTGCTCGCCGCCGCGAGCCAGGATCTCCGCGGCGGGTCCGTCCGGCACCACCGACACCGGGCGGGCATGGGTCCGCAGCACCTGCCGCACCTCGGCCAGCGCCGGTTGGCGCTCCGACGCCCCGGTGGCGATCCGTCGGTAGTCGACCGGCAACGCCGTCCAGTCGACGTCCCGGGTCGCGGCCTCGATCCGGGCGGCCAGGTCGCGCCAGGCCCGGTCAAGTGCCGTCCGGTCCAGCTCCACCAGCAGACATCCGGTCAGTTCGCCGAGACGCACCAGGTAGCCGAGCAACGCCGAACTGATCATCAGGTACTCGTATACGGCGAACGCGGCGCGCACCCGCGGGTCGGTGAACTCGGCGAACCGCCGGTAGGTGCGGAACTCGTCCCGGGTTCGCTCCCGGTACCAGTCCAGCGCGCGGTGGGTGACGACCCGGGCGCGGTTGCGACGCAGCAGCAGTTCGGGTGCGCTGGCACCGTAGCGCAGGTAGCGGTCGGTGATTTCGCCGATCTGCTCGGCGCAGCCGTGCATGACCGGCGGCGCGCCGGACAACCAGCCGATGCGGTGGCCGGCCTCGTGCAACGCGGCACCGAAGTCCGAGTCTTCGCCCGAGGTGTGCAGGTCCTCGCAGAAGCGCAGGTCCGGGCCGAGCCGGTCGCGCCGTACCCCGCAGTTTCCGGTGGTGAGGGTGTCGGCCTCGGTCTCGTCGACCGGGATCGCGTCGAACAGCCGCAGATAGTCGACGAAGGCGCTGACCGGTCCGGACACGACGGTACGGATCGGTGCGCAGAGCGCCGCCCGGTCCGGGCGGGCGAGCGCCCGCGACATCTCCACGCACCAGGACGGCGGCACCAGACAGTCGTCGTCGACGTACAGGACGGTGTCGTGGGCCGCCGCGTCCAGCACGGCGTTGCGGGCCGCCGCCACGTTTCGCCGTTCGCGGTAGTGCACCCGTAGCCGGCCACCGGCGATCCGGTCCAGTTCCGGCAGTCGTGACCGCCCGTTGACGACCACCAGGACCTCCGCGGTCTCCCCGGCGGTCCGGGCGGCCCGCAGCGCCGCCCGGACGGTCCGGACGAGCGCGGCGGGGTCGTCGCCCCTGGTGGGTATCCCTACCGAGACCGTCATGGGTGCTCCCCTCGTCGCGCGCTGTGCGCATCGACGATGGCCGGTTCCGCTCGGGTCCGGCTGGAGCCTGCCGCCAGTGGCGGTCGGCGGGGCGCCCCGGTCGCGGCAGGAGCGCGCGACGGCAGCGGGACGGCCGCATCCGTACGTCCGGCAGCCGCGTCGGCGGAAGTCCGCCGCAGAAATAGACAAACCGGGCGATTTGCTCGCCCGGCCTGGTCGTGCACCGTGTCACGGTGCCCCCGGTGGGATTCGAACCCACACTGTCGGAGGTTTGAGCTCCGCCTCTCTACCGGTTGGAGTACGGGGACGTTTGTCGGGTCTGGGGCCCGGCTGCTGCAAGCCTACCCACTACGCTGAAGGCGGCGACACCCAACCCGGTGGGTGTCGGGTCGCAAGTGTTGGGGGTAGGGGTTCGTGGCCGACACGCAGGCGGGTGCCGAGCGCAGGCGGGTACTGATCGCAGAGGACGAGGCGCTGATCCGGCTCGATCTGGCGGAGATGCTCGTCGAGGAGGGCTACGACGTCGTCGGTGAGGCCGGCGACGGCGAGACCGCGGTGCGCCTCGCCGAGGAGCTCAAGCCCGATCTGGTGATCCTCGACATCAAGATGCCGATCATGGACGGGCTGGCGGCGGCCGAGCGGATCGCCGCAGGCCGGATCGCGCCGGTGGTGATCCTCACCGCGTTCAGTCAGCGCGACCTGGTGGAGCGGGCCCGTGCCGCCGGTGCGATGGCGTACCTGGTCAAGCCGTTCCAGAAGAGTGACCTGGTGCCGGCGATCGAGATCGCGCTGTCGCGCTACAGCGAGCTGGCCACCCTCGAGTCCGAGGTCGCCGGGTTGACCGACCGGTTGGAGACCCGCAAGGTCGTCGAGCGGGCCAAGGGCATGCTGATGACCTCGTACGGGATGACCGAGCCCCAGGCGTTCAAGTGGATCCAGCGGATGGCGATGGACCACCGCATGACCATGCGCGACGTCGCGGAGCGGATCCTGGCCGAGACTCCGGGCGAGACCGCCGGTGAGACCACCTCTACGCAGCAGTGAGTGACGGTCGCGGGCCCCGGCCGGCCAGGTGCACGCGGGGCGTGTTACAGCTGGTCGGGCCATCAGGCCACGCTACGTAACGTTTTTGTCAACGGCCCTTCCTGGACCTTACGGCGTGCCCGGCAGGTGGGATAACGTCCCGCCCCAAGGCCGGGATAGCGGCCGGGTGCGTGCTTCCCGCAAGAGCCAATCGGCAGTGGGTGGTTCGGGCCAATTGGTATCGAGGAGGGGTTTCGAGCCTTGAAGCGTAATCTTGTACGCGTGCTCGGCGGCGTCGCCATGATGGCGCTCGTCGCCGGCGGTGCCGCCTGCAGCAGCGGGGACGGCGACAGCACGGAAGCTGGCGGCGAGGCGTGCGGCAACAAGATCGCCTTTTTTGGGGCGTTGACCGGCCCGTCGGCGGCGCTCGGCATCAACGAGAACAACGGTGTCGCGCTCGCTGTCGAGCAGTACAACGAGGCGAACCCGGACTGCACGGTCGAGCATGTCGGTCTCGACTCGCAGGGCAGCCCGGACCAGGCGCCCGGTCTGGCGCAGCGGGCCATCGACGACGAGAAGATGCTCGGCATCGTCGGCCCGGCGTACTCCGGTGAGTCCGAGGCGGCCGGCCCGCTGTTCGCCGAGGCCGGACTGGTCACCATCACCCCGTCGGCGACCCGGCCGAGCCTGGCCGACCAGGGCTGGCCGACCTTCTTCCGGGGCGTCGGCAACGACCTGAGCCAGGGCCCCGCCGCCGGCGTCTACATCCGCGACGTGCTGAACGCACAGCGGGTCTTCGTCATCGACGACCAGTCGGCGTACGGCGCCGGACTGGCCGACGAGGTCAAGAAGGTCCTCGGTGACCTGGTCGTCGACTCCGACAAGGTCCAGGGCGAGGGCAAGCAGGTCGACTTCTCCGCCACCGTCACCAAGGTCCGCTCGGCCAACGCCGACGCGGTCTTCTACGGCGGGTACTACCAGGAGGCCGGCCTGATCCGTAAGCAGCTGACCGACGCGGGCATCACCGCCACCCTGGTCGCCGGTGACGGCGTCAACGACCCGGCCTACGTCACCTCCGCCGGTGCCGCCGCCGCCGAGGGCACCATCCTCACCTGCCCGTGCCAGCCGGCCACCGAGGCCCGGGGCAGCTTCGCCGCCGACTACGAGGCGCTGCACGGCTCCCCGCCGGGCACCTACAGCGACACCGCCTACGACGCGGCGAACATCCTGCTCGAGGGCATCAAGGAGGGCAACACCACCCGCGAGGCGCTGCTCGAGTGGGTGAAGAACTACGAGGGCGAGGGCGTCGCCGCCAGCTACAAGTTCGACGACAAGGGCGAGATGGAGGCCTCGCAGGTCGTCGTCTGGGCGTTCAAGGTCGTCAACGGCGAGGTCGTGCCGGACCAGGAGATCCCCAAGTCCTGATCCGTCCCCATCGGCAGGTCAGCTTTTCAGCGGGTGCGGCCGGGAGCTCGCTCCCGGCCGCACCCGATTTCTTTCCCCAGCCCTCAATGGAGCACCCTCCTTGAACGTCAATGGACTGCTCTCTAACTTCGGAGAGCTCACCACGACCGGCTTGACGCAGGGCGCCATCTATGCCCTGGTCGCGCTGGGCTACACGCTGGTCTACGGCGTGCTGCGTCTCATCAACTTCGCCCACTCCGAGGTCTTCATCGCCGGAGCGTTCGCCGCGCTCTGGACCTGGGGTGCCCTCGGACTCACCCAGGACTCGGTGGTCACCGGAACCGGGTCGATCATCTTCTACCTGCTGATCGCGCTGCTCGTCGCCGCGCTCGCCTCGGCGGCCACCGCCACCGTGGTGGAACGGGTGGCCTACCGACCGTTGCGTAAGCGTAACGCACCCCCGCTCGCCTTCCTCATCACCGCGATCGGCGCGTCGATCGTGATGGCCGAGGCGTTCGGCATCTACACCCGCCGGCTGCCGCAGGGCCTGCCGACGATCGTCAGCAACAGTCCACTGTTCGAAGTCGCCGGGGTGCCGATCACCACGGTGCAGCTGCTCACCGTCGTCGCCGCACTGGTGATGATGGTCGGTCTGGACTTCTTCATCAACCGCAGCCGGATCGGCCGGGGCGTGCGGGCCGTCGCCCAGGATCCGAACACCGCCGCGCTGATGGGGGTGAACAAGGACCGGATCATCATGACCATCTTCATCATCGGTGGTCTGATGGCCGGCGTCGCCGGTGTGCTCTACAACATCCGCATCGGCGTGCTCACCTACAGCGTCGGCTTCCTGCTCGGCCTCAAGGCGTTCACCGCCGCGGTCCTCGGCGGGATCGGCAACCTGCGGGGCGCGCTGCTCGGCGGCTTCCTGCTCGGCGTGGTGGAGAACTACGCGTCCGGGCTGTTCGGTACGCAGTGGAAGGACTTCGTTGCCTTCGCCGTACTGGTCGTGCTGCTGATGTTCCGGCCCACCGGCCTGCTCGGCGAGTCACTGGGGAGGGCACGGGTATGACCGACGTGCGAGCCAAACTGCACGACGCGCGCGGCGCGTTCGCCGATCGCTGGCACCACATGCCGCGGTGGGCCCGCTGGGGCCTGCTCGCCGCGGTGGTCGTGTTCTTCTACGCCTTGCCGAACAAGGAGTTCTACCAGTACCTCGGGCCGATCCCGACCACCGAGTCGAACTTCGCCCAGGTGCTGTTCACCGTCTCCATCTACGTCCTGCTGGCCGTCGGGCTCAACATCGTCGTCGGCTTCGCCGGCCTGCTCGACCTGGGCTACTTCGGCTTCTTCGCGGTCGGTGCGTACACCGTCGCGGTGCTGACCTCACCCAGCAGCGACCTCAAGACCCTGTGGCCGTGGCTGCTGGCGCTGCCGTTGGCGATCGGCATCACGATGATCTCCGGTCTGCTGCTGGGCACCCCGACGCTGCGGCTGCGCGGCGACTACCTGGCGATCGTCACCCTCGGCTTCGCCGAGATGATCCGGATCGCGGCGGTCAGCTCCGAGTTTCTCAAGGGCCAACGTGGCCTCAACCAGATTCCGCACCCGCCGGGCACCTACCCCGACGGTAAGCCGGTCTTCGGCGTACTGGACGCCCGCCCGTACTACTGGCTGGTGCTGACCCTGATCATCGTGGTGGTGATCCTGGTCCGCAACCTCAGCCACAGCCGGGTCGGCCGGGCCTGGGTCTCGATCCGCGAGGACGAGGACGCCGCCCAGCTGATGGGCGTGCCGACGTTCAAGTTCAAGCTCTGGGCCTTCGCCATGGGCGCGGCGATCGGCGGCCTGGCCGGGGCGCTGTTCGCCGGCAAGCAGAACTTCGTCAGCTCGCAGAACTTCGAGCTGCTCAACTCGATCATCATCCTGGCGGCGGTGATCCTCGGCGGCTCCGGCAACATCGTCGGCGCGATCGTCGGCGGTGGCCTGGTGGCGTACCTGATCGAACGCTTCCGGGGCATCGAGCTGTTCGGGGTGGAGCTGTACGAGTACCGCTTCCTGGTCTTCGGGCTCACCCTCGTGGTCATGATGATCTTCCGGCCGCAGGGCCTGATCTCCAGCAAACGCCGGGCAGCCGAGTTCAAGGACCGGCGTAAGGAGGTGACCGTCGGTGGCTGACACCGCGACGACCGGGGCCGGTGCCACCGCCGTGACCCGCGAACCCCTGCTTGAGGTCGACCATGTCACGTTGCGCTTCGGCGGCGTGGTCGCGCTCAACGACGTGGACTTCACCCTGTACAAGGGGGAGATCCTCGGCCTGATCGGTCCGAACGGGGCCGGCAAGACGACCTGCTTCAACGCGATGACCGGCATCTACCGGCCCAGCGAGGGCGAGATCCGGTTCCGTGGCCAGCGGATCACCGGAAAGAAGCGCCACCAGATCACCAAGATGGGGATGGCGCGCACCTTCCAGAACATCCGGCTCTTCCCGGAGATGACCGCCCTGGAGAACGTGCAGGTCGGCGCGGACGCCCACCACAAGACCAGCGTGATCTCGGCGATGCTGCGGCTGCCCCGGCACTGGCGGGAGGAACGCGACGGCCGGGAGAAGGCCCGCGAGCTGCTGGACTTCGTCGGAATCGGCAAGCGGATCAACGAGATGGCCCGCAACCTGTCGTACGGCGAACAGCGGCGCCTGGAGATCGCCCGCGCGTTGGCGACCGACCCGGTGCTGCTCTGCCTCGACGAGCCGGCTGCCGGTTTCAACCCGGCGGAGAAGGAGGAACTGCTCCAGCTGATCCGCCAGATCCGTGACCGGGGCGTCACCGTGCTGCTGATCGAGCACGACATGCGCCTGGTCATGGGGGTCACCGACCGGATCGTGGTGCTGGAGTTCGGAAAGAAGATCGCCGACGGACTGCCCGCCGACGTGCGGGAGGACCACCGGGTGATCGCCGCCTACCTGGGAGTGCCCGACGATGCTGCTTGAGATCGAGGACGTCAGTCTGCTCTACGGGCGGATCCAGGCGCTGCACGGCATCAGCCTGACGGTCGACGAGGGCGAGATCGTGGCCCTGATCGGCGCCAACGGTGCCGGCAAGTCGACGACCATGCGGGCGATCTCCGGGATCCGGCCGATCGCGTCCGGCCGGATCACCTTCAACGGCGAGGAGATCTCCAAGCTCCGCGCCGACCTGCGCGTGCGCCGTGGGCTCTGCCAGGCACCGGAGGGCCGGGGCATCTTCCCCGGCATGACCGTGCTGGAGAACCTCGACATGGGGGCGTACACCCGCCGGGACCGGGCCGGCGTCGCCGCCGACCTGGACCGGGTGCTGGGGTTGTTCCCCCGGCTCGCCGAGCGGCGCAAGCAGGCCGGTGGCACGCTCTCCGGTGGTGAGCAGCAGATGCTCGCCGTCGGCCGGGCGCTGATGAGCCGGCCGAAGCTGCTGCTGCTCGACGAGCCGTCGATGGGGCTCGCGCCGATGCTGATCCAGCAGATCTTCGACATCATCGTGGAGATCAACCAGCAGGGCACCACGGTCCTGCTGGTCGAGCAGAACGCCCAGCAGGCGCTGTCGCGCGCCCACCGGGCGTACGTGCTGGAGACCGGCAGCATCGTCAAGTCCGGCACCGGCACCGACCTGCTGCACGACCCGGCCGTCAAGGAGGCGTACCTCGGTGTCGCCTGACCCGCACACCCGGTACGCCCGACCCCTCGGAGGAAGCGTGACCACCAGATACCACCGGACCCGGCGGGCCGCCGTCGGCGTCGTCGGCGCGGTAGCCCTGATGCTGACCATCGCCGCCTGCGGCGAACAGGACAGCGTCGAACAGCCCGGTGCCGGCGCGCCGAGCGCCTCGGCCGACGACGACCTGGCGGCGCTGGTCCCGGACGAGATCAAGGCCGACGGCAAGATCCTGGTCGGGATCGACGCGACGTACGCCCCGGCGGAGTTCCTCGACACCGACGGTGCCACGGTCGTCGGCTTCGACGTCGACCTGTTCAACACGGTCGCCGGCAAGCTCGGCCTGACCACCGAGTACGTGCCCAGCCAGTTCGACGACATCATCCCCGGGGTGATGTCGGGCAAGTACGAGATCGGGGTGTCGTCGTTCACCATCAACGACGAGCGCAAGACCCAGGTCAACATGGTGTCGTACTTCTCGGCCGGCACGCAGTGGGCGGCGCGCGCCGGTGAACCGGTCGACCCGGACGACGCCTGCGGCAAGCGGGTGGCGGTGCAGGCCGGCACCGTCCAGGTCGAGGACGTCGAGGCCCGGTCGGCGGCCTGTACCGCCGCCGGCAACCCCGAGATCACCATCGAGCAGTTCCAGGGTCAGGACCAGGCCACCGCCTCGGTGGTCTCCGGCAAGAACGACGCGATGCTGGCCGACTCGCCGGTCTGCGCGTACGCGGTCCAGCAGACCAACGGTGAGCTGGAACTGTCCGGCGACATCTACGACTCGGCCCCGTACGGCTATGTCGTCGCCCAGGAGCAGACCGAGTTCGCCGAGGCGCTGGCGCAGGCGCTGACGGCGGTCATCGCCGACGGCAGCTACGAGCAGGCGCTGAGCAACTGGGGCGTCGAGGCGGGCGGGATCACCGACCCGGCAGTCAACCCCTGAGCCGCGTCGACCGGCGATGGCGATGAACCCCTCCACCGGCCCGGACGGCACCCCGCCGTCCGGGCCGGACCCGGCCGGCGAGGTGCCGTCCGGGCCGCTCCGGGCCCGTCCGGATCCGATCAGAGCGGTGCCGGTACGGCGACCGGGCCGCTGGGTGGCGATCGGCGTGCTCGCCGTGCTCGCCGCGATGTTCGTCCACCTGCTGGTCAGCAACGACCGCTTCCAGTGGGCGTTCATGGTCGACAACATGTTCCGGCCGCCGATCATCGAAGGCGTCCGGACCACCATCACGATGACGCTGCTCGCGATGCTGATCGGCGTCGCCGTCGGGGTACTGGTCGCGGTGATGCGGCTGTCCGGCAATCCGATCCTGGCCGGGGTCGCCTGGCTCTACACCTGGTTCTTCCGGGCGGTGCCCCGGGTGGTGCTGCTGGTCCTCTTCGGCAACCTCGGCATCCTGTGGGAGCGGCTGGAGTTCGGGCTGCCGTTCGACCGGCAGCTCGGTGCGCTGTTCGGCGTGACCGACTTCGAGGCCCGGATCTGGGGCTTCGACGCCCGGACCGCGATCAGCGGGTTCGTGGCCGGTCTGCTCGGGCTGGCGCTGTCCGAGGCGGCCTACATGGCGGAGATCGTCCGGGCCGGGATCGGCTCGGTCGACCCCGGTCAGGCCGAGGCCTGCGCCGCGCTCGGCATGAGCCAGGGCCTGACCCTGCGCCGGGTGGTGCTGCCGCAGGCGATGCGGGTGATCGTGCCGCCGACCGGCAACGAGACGATAGCGATGCTCAAGGACACCTCGCTGCTGGCCTTCGTACCGGTGACCAACGAGCTGTTCTTCCAGCTGTCGGCGGTCGGGTCCCGGACCTTCCAGGTCTTTCCGATGCTGGTCGCCGCCTGCCTGTGGTACCTGGCGCTGACCAGCGTGCTGATGGTCGGCCAGTCCTTCGTCGAACGGCGGTTCTCCCGCGGTGTCGGCGCCGCCGCTGCGAAAGGGTCCCGATGACCACGTCGGCCGCCGGGCCGGACACCCTGATGGTGTACGCCGAGAACGTGCACAAGTCGTTCGGGTCGCTGGACGTGCTCAACGGCGTGGACCTGGCGGTACGCCCCGGTGAGGTGTGCTGTGTGATCGGGCCGTCCGGCTCGGGCAAGTCGACCTTCCTGCGCTGCATCAACCACCTGGAGAAGATCGACGCCGGGCGGATCTGGGTGGACGGGGCACTGGTCGGCTACCGGCAGCGGGGCGGCAAGCTGCACGAGTTGCCGGCCCGGGAGGTGGCCGCGCAGCGGCGGAGCATCGGCATGGTGTTCCAGCGGTTCAACCTCTTCCCGCACATGAGCGCCCTGGCGAACGTGATGGAGGCGCCGCTGCGGGTCCGCGGGGAGCCGAAGGCGGCGGTCCGCGAGCGTGCGGTGGCGCTGCTGGACCGGGTCGGCCTGGCCGACCGGGCGCACGCGTACCCGGGTCAGCTCTCCGGTGGTCAGCAGCAGCGGGTGGCGATCGCGCGCGCGTTGGCGATGCGGCCGAAGGTGATGCTCTTCGACGAGCCGACCAGCGCCTTGGATCCCGAACTCGTCGGTGAGGTCCTGGACGTGATGCGGGACCTGGCGCAGGACGGGATGACGATGATCGTGGTGACCCACGAGATCGGCTTCGCCCGGGAGGTCGGCGACGCGCTGGTGTTCATGGACGGCGGGGTGGTGGTCGAGGCCGGCGTGCCCCGCGAGGTGCTCGCCGACCCGCGGCACGAGCGGACCCGGGCGTTCCTGAGCAAGGTCCTCTGAACTCGTGTGGTGTGGCGGGCCGTGAGCCGCCGGGCCCGGTGTCACACCCCACGACTAGAGTCGCTTGACGTGACCGACGACGCGCCCCGACTGCTGCTTCTCGACGGCCATTCGCTGGCCTACCGGGCGTTCTTCGCCCTGCCGGTGGAGAACTTCTCCACCAGCACGGGGCAGCCGACCAACGCGGTCTATGGCTTCACCTCGATGTTGATCAACGTGCTGCGCGACGAGCGGCCGACGCACATCGTGGTCGCCTTCGACATCTCCCGCCGGTCGTTCCGCACGGAGCGGTACGCCGAGTACAAGGCCGGCCGTTCGGAGAGCCCGGCCGACTTCGCCGGGCAGGTGAGCCTGGTGCAGGAGGTGCTCGCCGCCCTGAGAATCCCGTACGTCACCAAGGACAACTACGAGGCCGACGACATCATCGCCACCCTGGCCTGCGCCGGCCGCGACGCCGGGATGGACGTGCTGATCTGCACCGGCGACCGGGACGCCTTCCAGCTGGTCGACGACCGGATCACCGTGCTCTACCCGCGCAAGGGCGTCTCCGACCTGGCCCGGATGGACCCGGCGGCAGTCACCGCCCGGTACGGCGTCGGGCCGCAGCACTACCGGGACCTGGCCGCTCTGGTCGGCGAGGCCAGCGACAACCTGCCCGGGGTGCCCGGTGTCGGTCCGAAGACCGCCGCCAAGTGGATCAGCCAGTACGGCGGGCTGGACGGGGTGATCGCCCAGGCCGACCAGATCAAGGGCAAGGCGGGGGAGAGCCTGCGGGAGCGGCTCGCCGACGTGATCCGCAACTACGAGCTCAACTGCCTGGTGGCGGATCTGGACCTGCCGTTGACCCCGGTCGACGCCCGCTGGGCCGGGTGGGACCGGGAGGCCGTCCACCAGGTGTTCGACGCCCTGCAGTTCCGGATCCTGCGGGACCGGCTCTACCAGTACCTCGACGCGGTCGAGCCGGAGGCCGAGGCCGGGTTCGACCTGGCCGGGCAGGTGCTCGGTGCCGGGGCGGTCGCCCCCTGGCTGGCCGCGCACGCGCCGGCCGGCGCCAGCGTCGGCGTCGCGGTCGCCGGCAGCTTCGGCCGGGGTACCGGCACGGTGACGGCGGTCGCGGTGGCGACCGCCGACGGTGCCGCCGCCTGGTTCGACCCCGCCGCGTTGGACGCCACCGACGAGGCGGCGGTCGCCGACTGGCTCGCCGACGGGCAGCGCCGCAAGGTGCTGCACGACAGCAAACCGGCCCGGTTGGCGTTCGCCGCCCACGGCTGGTCGCTGGCGGGCATCGACCGGGACACCGCGCTCGCCGCCTACCTGGCCCGGCCCGACCAGCGCTCCTACGACCTGATCGACCTGGCTCTGCGCTACCTGCACCGGGAGTTGCGGGTCGACGCACCCGACGACGGGCAGCTCACCCTCGACGGCCTCGGGCCGCAGGGCGAGGTCGAGCAGAACCTGATGCTGCGGGCCCGGGCCACCCTGGATCTGGCGGTGGCGATCGACGCCGAGCTGGCCCGCGACGGGGACGCCTCGACCCGGCTGCTCGCCGACGTCGAGTTGCCGCTGGTCGAGGTCCTCGCCGCGATGGAGCAGGCCGGCATCGCCGCCGACACCGAGTACCTGACCGAGCTGGAGGCGGTCTTCGCCGCCGAGGTCAAGGCGGCCGCGCAGGCGGCGTACGGGGTGATCGGCCGGGAGTTCAACCTCGGTTCGCCCAAGCAGCTGCAGGAGATCCTCTTCACCGATCTGGGGCTGCCCAAGACCAAGAAGATCAAGACCGGGTACACCACCGACGCCGACGCCCTGCAGTGGCTGTTCGCGCAGACGGAGCATCCGCTGCTGGCGCACCTGCTGCGCCACCGCGACGTGGCCCGGCTCAAGTCGACCGTCGACGGACTGCTCAAGTCGATCTCCGACGACGGGCGGATCCACACCACCTTCCACCAGACGGTGGCCGCCACCGGCCGGCTCTCCTCGACCGACCCGAACCTGCAGAACATTCCGATCCGCACCGAGGAGGGCCGTCGGATCCGGCGGGCGTTCGTCGTCGGCGCCGGGTACGAGTCGCTGCTGACCGCCGACTACAGCCAGATCGAGATGCGGATCATGGCCCACCTCTCCGCTGACGAGGCGCTGATCGAGGCGTTCAACTCCGGCGAGGACTTCCACGCGGTGACCGCGTCGTCGGTGTTCCAGGTGCCGCTGGAGTCGGTCAGCGCCGAGCAGCGCCGCCGGATCAAGGCGATGAACTACGGCCTGGCGTACGGGCTGAGCGCCTTCGGCCTGTCCCAGCAGCTCGGGATCGCCACCGACGAGGCCCGGGCTCTGATGGAGGAGTACTTCCGCCGGTTCGGCGGGGTCCGCGACTACCTGCAGGCGCTGGTCGCCCAGGCCCGCCAGGACGGCTACACCTCGACGATCCTGGGCCGGCGCCGGTACCTGCCGGACCTGGTCAGCGACAACCGGCAGCGCCGGGAGATGGCCGAACGGATGGCCCTCAACGCACCCATCCAGGGCTCCGCCGCCGACCTGATCAAGGTGGCGATGCTGCACGTCGACACCGCGCTGCGCGCCTCGCCGCTGCGGTCGCGGATGCTGCTGCAGGTGCACGACGAGCTGGTGTTCGAGGTGGCCCCGGGGGAGCGGGCCGATCTGGAGGAGCTGGTCCGTCGCGAGATGGGCGGGGCGTACCCGTTGTCGGTGCCGCTGGAGGTCTCCGTCGGCGTCGGCACCGACTGGCACAGCGCCGACCACTGAGCGGGCGGGACACCGACCCTGGCGGGCAGGGGTCGCCCGGCGGGGCAGCGGCCGCGCTGCGCTAGGGTTCCCAGGTGTCTGCGGCCCCGACGACGAGCACCGGCACCGCCAGCGACGTCACCGCGCAGGCGGCCCGGCGACGTACCTTCGCGGTGATCTCCCATCCGGACGCCGGTAAGTCGACGATCACCGAGGCCCTCGCCCTGCACGCGCGGGCCATCACCTCGGCCGGCGCGGTGCACGGCAAGGGCGACCGCCGTGGCGTGGTGTCCGACTGGATGGCGATGGAGCAGCAGCGCGGGATCTCCATCACGTCGGCGGCGTTGCAGTTCACCTACCGCGACGTGGTGGTCAACCTGCTCGACACGCCCGGGCACGCCGACTTCTCCGAGGACACCTACCGGGTGCTGACGGCGGTCGACTGCGCGGTGATGCTGCTCGACGCCGCCAAGGGCCTGGAACCGCAGACGTTGAAGCTGTTCGAGGTGTGCCGGCACCGTCGGGTCCCGGTGATCACCTTCATCAACAAGTGGGACCGTCCCGGGCTGGAGCCCCTCGAGCTGCTCGACGAGATCGAACAACGGATCGGCCTGCGCTGCACCCCGCTGACCTGGCCGGTCGGCGTCGCCGGGCAGTTCCACGGGGTCGCCGACCGGCGTACCGGTCAGATGGTGGCGTTCACCCGGACCCCGGGCGGGGCGACCGCCGTCGTCGAGGAGCAGCTGCCCGCCGACGAGGCGGCGCAACGCTACGGTGCCGACTGGACCCGGGCGATCGAGGAGCTGGACCTGCTCGCCGCCACCGGCGCCGACCACGACCAGGCCGCGTTCGTCGCCGCGACCACCACCCCGGTGCTGTTCGGCGCGGCGGTCACCAACGCCGGGGTGCGCCAGCTGCTCGACGTACTGGTGGACAACGCCCCGCCCCCGGCCGCCCGACCGGACACCGGCGGCAGCCCCCGGGCGCTGGACGCCCCGTTCTCGGGTTTCGTCTTCAAGACCCAGGCCAACATGAACCCCGCGCACCGCGACCAGGTCGCGTTCGTCCGGGTCTGCTCCGGTCGGTTCGAACGCGGCATGGTGGTCACCCACGCCGGCACCGGCCGACCGTTCGCCACCAAGTACGCCCAGCAGGTCTTCGGCCGCGACCGGGACACCATCGACGAGGCCTACCCGGGTGACGTGGTCGGCCTGGTCAACGCCACCGCGCTCGGCATCGGCGACAGCCTGTACGCCGGCCCGGCGGTGACGTTCCCGCCCTTGCCGTCGTTCGCCCCGGAACACTTCGTGGCGATCCGGGCCACCGACTCGTCGAAGTTCAAACGGTTCCGCCGGGGCATCGAACAGCTCGACGGCGAGGGCGTGGTCCAGGTGCTGCGCTCGGACCGCCGGGGCGAGCAGACCCCGGTGCTCGCGGCGGTCGGGCCGATGCAGTTCGAGGTCGCCACCCACCGGCTGGCCGCCGAGTTCGGGGTGCCGACCGCGGTCGACCACCTGCCGTACACCCTGGCCCGGCGCACCGACGCGGGCAGCGCGGCCGCGCTCAACGCCGCGCCCGGCGTCGAGGTGATGACCCGGGTCCGCGACGGCGAACTGCTCGCCCTCTTCCCCGACAAGTGGCGGTTGTCCACCGTGCGCAACCGCGACCCGGACCTGGTGCTCGAACCGCTGCTCGCCGACGCCCAGTGACCACCGCCCACGCCGACCGGGAGGCCTCGATGCCGGCACGTTTCGCGGAACTGGACTGGCGCGAGACCCCGATGGGGGAGATCAGCCTGCGGCGCCGCCGGGATCCGACGGTCGATCAGGACGTGTACGAGGTGAAGCTCGGCGACGAGTTCCTGATGTCGAGCCTGTTCACCGTCGCCGAAGTGGAGCTGGCCCGACTCGCGCTCGACGCGGCGGGCCGCGGCACCGACGGCGGCATCCGCAGCGGTCCCGCCGGCGACTCCGCTGGCGGTGCTGCCGGCGGCACCGGGCTCGACGTCGTCGTCGGCGGGCTCGGTCTGGGCTACACCGCGGTCACCGTACTGGACGATCCGGCGGTGCGGTCGCTGGTCGTGGTCGACGCGTTGGACGCGGTCATCGACTGGCACCGGCGTGGTCTGGTACCGCACGGTCTGCGGCTCGCCGCCGACCCCCGGTGCCAGCTGCACCACGGTGACTTCTTCGTGTTGGCGGGCGGGCCGACCGGGTTCGACCCGGACGCGCCGGGGCGGCGGTGGCACGCGATCGTCGTCGACATCGACCATTCGCCGACGCATCTGCTGCATCCCGGCCACGCGGACTTCTACCAGCCGGACGGGCTGCGTCGGCTGGCCGACCACCTGCACCCGGGCGGGGTCTTCGCGCTGTGGTCCAACGACCCGCCGGACGACGCGTTCACCGCCCGGCTCGCCGAGGTGTACGCCACCGCCCGCGCCGAGGTGGTCACCTTCGCCAACCCGTTGCAGGGCGGCACCTCGGCCAACACCGTCTACCTTGCGACCCGCGCCTGAGCCGTAGGGCTCACCGCGAGCGAACCCGTGCCGGACGGCGGCCGGTGCGCGCGTGCGGGCCACGGCCTCCGGTCACCCCTTGAGCGGGTCGTGGCCCCAGTTCATCAACGAGTACCGCCACCGGGTGTCGGTCACGTCACCGTCGGGGCGTTGGGCCAGGTGGCGGTGTACGTACCCGACGACCTTGCGCATGTGCGCGTAGTCGTCGTCGGACAGCGCCTCGCGTTTGGACCGCAGCAGGTCGACGATCCGGCGGCCGGAGGCGTGCCCGACCGACTCGCCACCGGCGGCCGAATGCTGACCGGCCTGCTTCGACTCCGGCGTGCGCAGCCACCGCTCCAACTCGCCGGGGCTCATGTTGACCGCCTCGACGAACGCCCGGTACGCGGCAGCGCCGTCGGAGGAACCGGGGCGGGCCGGCCGGGGTCCGGCGGTACGGGTGCGGTCACTCGGCACGGCGCAACGCCTCCGGTTTGTGCACCGCGTCGCGGCCGGACTTGTCGCTGCGGACCCGGTACTGCGGGTGCTCCGGGTCGGCGACCACGGTACGGCCGGCCGCCTCCCGGCGGGAGGTGATCTCCTCCTCGACGGTGCCCGGCACGGTCACCCCGTGGCTGCGCCAGTTGACCCGGTCACCGGGCCGGGGGTGCTCGACCGGGCGGCCGGGCCGCTGCTCGGGACGGTCGCCCTCACGGGGGCGTTTGTTCCTCGCCATGGCGGCCGGGTACCCACCGCTCGGGCGGGCAATCCCGCCCGGACTCCGGCTAAGGAGTGATCTCGGCGATCGGCAGCTTCACCGGGAACGGGGCGTCGAGCTCGAGCAGGTCGTCGGCCTCGGCGACGAGGGCGTACTCCCGCTCGCCGCTGGCACCGGGCCGGTCGCCGAGCCGGTAGGCGTAGATCCGCACCGGGTCCTGCTCGACCCGCCAGTAGTGGCCGATGCCGACGGCGGCGTACCCGGCGGGTTTGTCGAACCGGTCCCGGCGGCGGGTCGCGGGGGAGACGACCTCGACGACCAGCAGCACCTCGTCGGGAGTCAGGTAGTGCCGGTCGCGGCTGCCCTCGGCCCGGTGCAGCAGCACGTCGGGTTCGTAGGTGTTGCGTGGCCCGACCGCGACCCCGACCGCCTGGGTGGCCCGGTAGCCGTCCGGCGCGTGCCGGCGCAGCCAGGCGCAGAGCAGAAACGAGATGTCCTGGTGGTCGAGAGTGGGGGAGGGAACCACGGTGAGGACTCCGTCGAGGAGTTCGACGCGGGGGGCGTCGGCGGGCAGGGCGAGGACGTCTTCGATGCTGTAGTCAGCCAGCTGCTGCCGGACCGGGTCCGGCTGCCACGGTGCGGTCCACGCCCCGCCGGACGCTGCGGCAGGATGGATCGGCTCGGCGCTCACCCGGTCAGCGTACCGCCGCGGCGGTGGTGGCGAGGGCCGCCGGCGCGGCGGCGGGCTTGTCCGCGACGAAGATCGCCGTGCCCGGGAAGAGCCGCCCGCGCAGCGGACTCCACTGCCCCCAGATCTGCTCGTGCCCGTCCGGCCAGGGCGGTTCGACGACGTCGCGCAGGGCGAAGCCGGCGGCGACGAGTTCGCGGACCCGGTCGCCGACCGTACGGTGCTGCTCGACGTAGCTGGGGGTGCCGTCGTCGTCGGTCTCCACGTACGGCCGTCGGTCGAAGTAGGAGTGCACCGCGACCAGGCCGCGCTCGCCCGGGTCGTCGAGGAAGATCCAGCGCATCGGGTGGGTGACGGCGAAGACCCAGCGCCCGCCGGGGCGCAGCACCCGGTGCACCTCGCGCATCACGGCGGCCGAGTCGGCGACGAAGGGCACCGCGCCGAACGCGGTCCAGACGGTGTCGAAGGCGGCGTCGACGAAGGGCAGTGTCAGCGCGTCGGCCTGGACCAGCGGCACCGTGACACCGGTCCGGTCGGCACCGGCGACGGCCTGGCGCAGCATGCCCGCCGACAGGTCCAGCCCGACGGGGTGGGCGCCCTGGCCGGCGAGCCACCGGCTGCCCCCGGCGGCCCCACAGCCCAGTTCGAGGATTCGCCGCCCGGCGACGGTGCCGAGCAGCCCGGCCTCGGCCTCCCGCAGCCCCTCCGGGCACCAGCGCAGGTCGGCGTCGCCGAGGAACTCGCCGTGCTCGGCCTGGTAGGCGTCGGCGTCGGCGTCCCACCAGCGGCGGTTGGCCTGACGGGCCTGAGCGTCGGTGACCGGCCGTCTGGTCACTCTGGGTTCGTTCGGAGCGGTGTCCGGGGCGTCGGGATCGGTCCCGGGCCGGTCGGTCGGGGCTGCGGCGTTCACCCCGCAGACGGTACGGCCCCGCCGGAGCTGGGAGCGGTACCGGGTCGACGTGCTAATCTTGACTACCCTCTCGTGGGGTGTGATCTCGATCACAGTGGGAGCGGGAAGTGGTGCGAATCTCCGCCTGTGGGTCCGATTTCTCCCGAGCCCCGAATGCGGCGATCGGATAGCTCCCGGGAGGGCTTGCACGCTGTGGTAATGGAACCGGTAGGCTAGACGATGCGCTCGCGGATCGTGTGCCTCGGCAGGGAGCAGGTCCGCGGTCGGCGGTTACATCCGATGATGGCAGCGGCGGTCGATGATCCCCTCGGTCACGGTCGGTGACGAAGATGTCATCGTCGCGGTGTGCCCGCCGGCGGATCCGTGAGCCACGCCAGGTCACCGCGACGACACGCCAGCTGTGACACCCATCCGATCCGGAGCAACCGCCCACATGACGAGCAGCATCGAGGCCACCTCGAGCGCCCCCAAGGTCACTGTCGACGACCTCGGCAGCGAGGAAGCCTTCCTCGCCGCCATCGACGAGACCATCAAGTACTTCAACGACGGCGACATCGTGGAAGGTACCGTCGTCAAGGTCGACCGGGACGAGGTCCTGCTCGACATCGGCTACAAGACCGAGGGTGTCATCCCCTCGCGCGAGTTGTCGATCAAGCACGACGTGGACCCTGCCGACGTTGTCTCGGTGGGCGATCACATCGAAGCCCTTGTCCTGCAGAAGGAGGACAAGGAAGGCCGGCTGATCCTGTCGAAGAAGCGTGCGCAGTACGAGCGCGCGTGGGGCACGATCGAGAAGATCAAGGACGAGGACGGGGTCGTCCGCGGCTCGGTCATCGAGGTCGTCAAGGGTGGTCTCATCCTCGACATCGGGCTGCGTGGCTTCCTGCCGGCCTCCCTGGTCGAGATGCGCCGGGTCCGGGACCTGCAGCCGTACGTCGGCCGCGAACTCGAAGCCAAGATCATCGAGCTGGACAAGAACCGCAACAACGTGGTCCTGTCCCGCCGGGCGTGGCTGGAGCAGACGCAGTCCGAGGTGCGCACCGAGTTCCTCAACAAGCTGCAGAAGGGCCAGGTCCGCAAGGGCGTCGTCTCCTCGATCGTCAACTTCGGCGCGTTCGTCGACCTTGGCGGGGTGGACGGCCTGGTGCACGTCTCCGAGCTGTCCTGGAAGCACATCGACCACCCGTCCGAGGTCGTCGAGGTCGGCCAGGAGGTCGAGGTCGAGGTGCTCGACGTCGACCTGGACCGCGAGCGGGTCTCGCTGTCGCTCAAGGCGACCCAGGAAGACCCGTGGCGCCAGTTCGCCCGGACCCACGCGATCCAGCAGATCGTGCCCGGCAAGGTGACCAAGCTGGTGCCGTTCGGTGCGTTCGTCCGCGTCGACGACGGCATCGAAGGCCTGGTCCACATCTCCGAGCTGGCCGAGCGGCACGTGGAGATCCCCGAGCAGGTCGTGCAGGTCGGCTCCGACGTCATGGTCAAGGTCATCGACATCGACCTGGAGCGTCGCCGGATCTCGCTGTCGCTCAAGCAGGCCAACGAGGGCTTCGTCGAGGGCGAGGAGCACTTCGACCCGACCCTCTACGGCATGGCTGCCACATACGACAACGAGGGCAACTACATCTACCCCGAGGGCTTCGACCCGGAGACCGGGGAGTGGCTCGAGGGCTACGACAAGCAGCGGGAGACCTGGGAGCAGCAGTACGCCGAGGCCCGTACCCGCTGGGAGGCGCACACCAAGCAGGTGCAGACGGCGCGGGCCGCCGACGCGGACGCCGCCGCCAACCCGACCCCGGCCCCGGTGGCCTCGGCCGGTGGCAGCGGTGGTGGCACCAGCACGTCGTCCTCCTCGTCCAGCTCCACCCCGTCGCGGTCCAGCGAGGAGCCCTCGGGCACCCTCGCCACCGACGAGGCGCTCGCCGCGCTGCGCGAGAAGCTGGCCGGCGGCAAGAGCTGAGTCGACCGGCGGCAGGTGCTGAGCTGACCGGCCGACACCCGTCGGCCTGACCAGCTCCGACGCGAAACCCGGGTGGTCCCGGTGGGCATCAGCCCACCGGGACCACCCGCGTTTCGGGCGATTGTGCCCACGCCACGACGCCGGACCGACGGGTGGTTCCGCGCACGACGCCAGACCGACGGGTGTGCCCCGGTGCGGCGGCACCCGGCGGGATCCGGTTCACTGACTCCCATGCTGACAGTGGGCCTCACCGGCGGGATCGGTGCCGGCAAGAGCGCGGTCGCCACCCGACTCGCCGATCACGGCGCGGTGATCATCGACGCCGACCAGTTGGCCCGTGACGTCGTCGCCCCGGGCACCGACGGGCTGGCCGAGGTGGTCGCCGCCTTCGGCCGCGACGTACTCGCCGCTGACGGCTCCCTGGACCGACCGGCGCTCGGTGCTCTGGTCTTCACCGACCCGGCCGCCCGGTCCCGACTCGAAGGCATCGTGCACCCGAGGGTCCGCCGGCGCACCGCCGAAGCGACCGCCGCCGCGCCGGCCGACGCGATCGTGGTCAACGACGTACCGCTGCTGGTGGAGACCGGGCTGGCAGCCACGTACCACCTGGTGGTCGTGGTGTCTGCGGCCGAACCGGTCCGCGTCGAGCGGTTGACCCGCGACCGGGGGATGACCCACGACGCCGCGCTGTCGCGGATCCGGGCCCAGGCCGACGACGCGCACCGGGCCGCCGCCGCCGACGTCCTGCTCTCCAACGACGGCAGCCGCGACGACCTCGCCGCCGCCGTCGACCGGCTCTGGCGCGACCGCCTGGTGCCGTACGCGGCGAACCTGCACGCCGGCCAACCGGCCGAGCGCGACCCGGTGGCGGTCCTCGCGCCACCGGATCCGACCTGGCCGGCCCAGTACGAGCGGATCGCCGCCCGGCTGCGGCACGTGCTCGGTGCCGACCGGCGGATCGACCACGTCGGGTCCACCTCGGTCCCCGGCCTGCCGGCCAAGGACGTCATCGACGTCCAGCTCACCGTCGACTCCCTCGACGACGCCGACGGTTGCGCTCCGGCGCTGGCCGCCGCCGGGTTCCCCCGGCGGCCCGGCGACTGGTGGGACAGCCCGAAACCGGACCCCGGCGGGGCGTCGTCCACGCGGCGTTGGCCCAAACGGCTGCATGCCAACGCCGACCCGGGCCGGGCGGTCAACCTGCACGTACGGGTCGCCGGCTCACCCGGCTGGCGGTACGCCCTGGCGTTCCGTGACCATCTGCGGGCCGACGAGCGGGAGCGGGCCGACTACCTGGCCGTCAAGCAGGGGATCGCCGCGACCGCGCCGACGACCCAGGACTACGCGGCCGCGAAGGAGCCCTGGTTCGACCAGGCCTGGCCGCGTCTGCGTCGGTGGATCGAGGAGACCGGCTGGCAGCCGTGACCGGAAGCAACTGCTGAGACGTGGGGCGCTCGCGGCGGCCGGGTCACGCGTGGCGTGACGACTACGGATGCGCTCGCCGACTCGCGCCGGGGCAGCTACCCGAACGTCCGGACTTCCGGCGCGCCGGTGTGGGCGCTGCCGATGGTCCGCGCGGCCGCCGCGAGCGGCCTACCCCGTCACGGTATCGCGGGTGAGGCGACCCACACAATGACAATATCGAAGCCGGTCGGCGACCGACCGCGAGATGTCGGACCCACGGCGTACGTTGGTGGGCATGGCGCTCGACATTCCGCGACTCGACGGCCGCTTCCAGGTCGTCAGTGACTACTCCCCGGCCGGCGACCAGCCGGCAGCCATCGATGAGCTTGAGCGTCGGGTGCGTCGCGGCGACCGCCACACCGTGCTGCTCGGGGCGACCGGCACCGGCAAGAGCGCCACCACCGCCTGGCTTGTCGAGCGGCTGCAGCGGCCCACCCTGGTGATGGCCCCCAACAAGACGCTCTGTGCCCAGCTGGCCAAGGAGTTCCGCGAGCTGATGCCGCACAACGCGGTGGAGTACTTCGTCTCCTACTACGACTACTACCAGCCCGAGGCGTACATCCCGCAGACCGACACCTACATCGAGAAGGACTCCTCGATCAACGAGGAGGTGGAGCGGCTGCGGCACTCGGCGACCATGTCCCTGCTGACCCGCCGCGACGTGATCGTGGTCGCGACCGTGTCGGCGATCTACGGCCTGGGCACCCCGCAGGAGTACCTGGAACGCGCGGTCAAGGTCGCCACCGGCGCCGAGCAGGACCGCGACACGCTGCTGCGCCAGCTGGTCGAGATCCAGTACGCCCGCAACGACCTGGCCTTCAACCGGGGCACCTTCCGGGTCCGCGGCGACACGTTGGAGATCATCCCGGCGTACGAGGAGCTGGCGGTCCGGATCGAGTTCTTCGGTGACGAGATCGAGCGCCTCTACTACCTGCACCCGTTGACCGGTGACGTGGTCCGCGAGGTCGACCAACTGCTGATCTTCCCGGCCACGCACTACGCCGCCGGCCCGGCGCGGATGGAGCGGGCGATCCGCGACATCGAGGCCGAGCTGACCGACCGGCTCGCCGAGCTGGAGCGCCAGGGCAAGCTTCTCGAAGCGCAGCGGCTGCGGATGCGGACCACCTACGACATCGAGATGATGCGCCAGGTCGGCTTCTGCTCCGGCATCGAGAACTACTCGATGCACATCGACGGGCGCGACTACGGCAGCCCGCCGCACACCCTGCTCGACTACTTCCCGGACGACTTCGTCACCGTCATCGACGAGTCGCACGTGACCATCCCGCAGATCGGCGGCATGTTCGAGGGCGACGCCTCCCGCAAGCGGATGCTCATCGACCACGGTTTCCGGTTGCCCAGCGCCGCCGACAACCGGCCACTGCGCTTCGACGAGTTCCTGGAGCGGGTCGGCCAGATGGTGTTCCTGTCGGCCACCCCCGGCACCTGGGAGATGGAGCAGTCGGCCGGCGAGTTCGTCGAGCAGGTGATCCGCCCCACCGGCCTGGTCGACCCGCAGGTCAAGGTCAAGCCGACCAAGGGCCAGATCGACGACCTGATGCACGAGATCCGGCTGCGCACCGACCGCGACGAGCGGGTGCTGGTCACCACGTTGACCAAGAAGATGGCCGAGGACCTCACCGACTACCTGCTGGAGCACGGCATCCGGGTGCGCTATCTGCACTCCGAGGTCGACACGCTGCGCCGGGTCGAGCTGCTGCGCGAGCTGCGCAAGGGCGACTACGACGTACTGGTCGGCATCAACCTGCTCCGCGAGGGCCTGGACCTGCCCGAGGTGTCCCTGGTGGCGATCCTCGACGCCGACAAGGAAGGCTTCCTGCGCAGCGGCAGGTCGCTGATCCAGACCATCGGCCGGGCCGCCCGGAACGTCTCCGGCGAGGTCCACATGTACGCCGACAAGATGACCCCGTCGATGGCGGACGCGATCGACGAGACCAACCGGCGCCGGGCCAAGCAGGTGGCGTACAACGAGGCCAACGGCATCTCCCCGGAGCCGCTGCGCAAGAAGATCCACGACATCCTCGACGACATCTACCGGGAGGCCGACGACACCGACGGCACCCTCGCCGGCCGGTCGGTCGGCGGCTCCGGCCGGCAGATGTCCCGGGGCAAGGGTCCGGTGCCGGAGACCCGCAGCAAGGGCCGGGGCACCGCCACCCCGTCGAGCGCCGGCATGGCCCGCGCCGATCTGGCACAGCTGATCCAGGAGCTCAACGACCAGATGCTGAACGCCGCCCGCGAGCTGCAGTTCGAGCTGGCCGCCCGGATCCGCGACGAGATCTCCGAGCTGAAGAAGGAGCTGCGGGCGATGGACGTGGCCGGCGTCAGCTGAGCCGGTCGCCGGGGTAGAGCTGGGCCAGCTCGGCGCCGGGGCGCTGCTCCTTGGCGGGATCGTTGTTGTCAGCCGCGACGTCTACGGAGACCTCGACATCAACGCCGACACCCTGGCCCGCACCGCGGCAGGAAGTGTTGCGCCGCGAGCACCCGCCGCACCGTCGTGCTGGAGACGCTGACCAGCGACATTCACCTCACCGACGACGAGGACGTGGTCCGCTACGCCCGGATCGGCCGCTGGCTGCAGCAGGCCGCGCTGCCGGTCGACGACAGCCGGGAACTGCTGGCTGAGCTGGCTGCAGAGAGTTGAGCGAACCGACCGCCGGGAGGGGTGCGCCGTGGAGTCGACCCCGACCGAGCCGCTGCGCTGGCGTAAGAGCAGCCGCAGCAACGCCAACGGAAACTGTGTCGAGGTCGCCCTGGCCGGCGGGGTGGTTGCGGTCCGCGACTCCACCGACCCGACCGGTCCACGACTGGCTTTCCCCGCCGCCGCCTGGTGCTCGTTCGTGGACGGCCTGCGCGCCTGACGCTACGCGGCAGGGGTGCTTCAGGAAGCATCAGCCTGACGGCGGCCGGCCGGAAGCTGAACTCTGATTCATCGTGATCCCGCTGAGGGATTTTCGATCCCTCAGCGGGATCACGATGCAAAGGTGTCACCCCCCGGAGGTCCGGGCGACCTCCTCGCCAAGCTGACGACCCTGATCCGGTTCCAACCGTCGAGTCTCTCCGTGGCGTCGCTGAACAGTCCGGCTCGGTCCCGCACTGGACGTGGCTGTGTGCCACACAGTACTGTGTGGCACATGGTTGGCGACAGGCTGGAGCTTGAGCTGCGCCGGGGCGTTGTCGTCCTGGCGGTGCTGTCACAGCTGGGCGAGTTCCGCTACGGCTACGAGCTGCGCCAGTCGCTCTCCGACAACGGCCTCCCGATCGAGGAGGGGACGCTCTACCCGCTGCTGCGGCGGCTGGAGAGCCAGGGCGTCCTGGTCAGCGAGTGGCGGACCGAAGGGCAGCCACGCCGCTACTACCGCCGCAGCCCCGCCGGCGAGGAGCTGTACGCCCGGCTCAGGGACTCGTGGCATGGGATGAACGAGGCCATGGGCCAGCTACTGAAGGGGTGACGGGTAGATGCTGACCACTGAGGAACTGATCGACGCGTACGTCGCCGACGTGGCGCGGTTGCTGCCGCGTCGGCAGCGTAGGGACGTGGCTCTCGAACTGACGACGCTGTTGCGCGAGGAACTGGCCGACAGCGACGATCCGGTGGCCCGGCTACGGGCCTTCGGCCGCCCCGCCGAGGTGGCCGCCCGGTACGGGCAGCCGCCGATCGCCGTCGACCCGGCCGACACCCGCCGCTTCGTCCGGCTCAGCGTCGCCGGTGTGCTGGTGATCTGGCTGCTCGGCGTGGCCGCCGCGACCGACGTCGTCGACTGGTACTGGACGTACGGGCTGCCGGCGTTCTGGTGGCCCGGATTCCTCGTCGTGGCGTTCGGCCTCGCCGGCTGGGCGCGGCGCCGCTGGCCGGACCGCTTCGCCTGGCGGCCGCGCCGATCGGCCGCCGGCCGGGTCGTCCGGTCCGGCCGGATCGCCGCTTTCGTCTTCTACGTCGCCGGTACGGTCGTGCTGGTCAACGCGGCCTGGCTGCTGGAACAGCTCGGGGCCGCGCCGCAGGCCGTGCAGGCCCTCACCTTCACCCGTGAGTTCGCCCAGTTCCGTGGCCCGCTGGTGCTCGCCCTGCTGATCGCCACCCTGGTGCACCATCTCGTGGTCACCATCCACGGGCGGTGGCGGCCGGTCACCCGTACCGTCGGGATGCTCCTCGGACTGGCCATCTGCGCCGCGCTGACCTGGGTGCTGTTCGCCGGGCCCGTCTACCTGAGCCCGGAGGCCGACCGTACCGCCAAGTTCTGGGTCGCCGTCATCGTCGCGGTGAGCCTCGTCGACCTGCTGATCGAGGCCGGGCGTCTGCTCCGGCAGCGGACCGCCGGAGCGATGGCGCCCCCGCTTGGCGCGATCTGAGCGGGTGCACCAGGGCGCGACAGCGCGGATACGGACAGCGCGACGTCGTACCGGATTGTTATCGTGCCGGGTCCGCAGCCCACGCCGTACCCCGGAGCCCCGCCGATGACGATCAACGAGCACATCACCCACTTCGCCGGCCTGCCGGTGGTCACCTTCGACCCGGCCACGCCGCCGGCGGACCCCGCCGCGAAGGTCGCCTGGCGGCTGCACGTCGAGGACGACCATGCGGGTGACGTCTTCGCGGTGCTGGTCGCCAGCTGGCTGGACACCGTCGACCCGGCCAGCGTCCAGGCGTTGGTCGTCGGCGACTGGGGCGAAGCCTGGGAGACCGACTTCCCGGTGCAGGTGCTGGTCGACGCCGCGCCCCGGTTGACCAACCTGCGGGCCGTCTTCGTCGGCGAGATGACCTTCGACGAGTGTGAGATGTCCTGGATCCAGCAGCCCGACATCACCCCGCTGCTGACCGCGTACCCGGCGCTGGAGGTGCTGCGGGTCCGCGGGGCGATCTCGCTGCACCTGCAACCGGTACGGCACACCGGGCTGCGGGAACTCGCCATCGAGTCCGGCGGCCTGCCGGCCCACGTCACCCAGGCCGTCGCCGCCAGCGACCTGCCCAACTGCGTCCACCTCGAACTGTGGCTCGGCACCGAGAACTACGGCCGGGACACAGGCGTGGACGACCTGGGGCCGATCCTCGACGGCACCCGGCTGCCCGCCCTGCGTACCCTCGGGTTGCGTAACGCCGAAACCGCCGACGCGGTCGCCACGGCTCTGGCCACGGCGGCGGTGGTGTCCCGCCTGGAGGTCCTCGACCTGTCGCTGGGAACCCTCGGCGACGACGGTGCCGCCGCGCTGCTCGACGGCCAGCCGCTGACCCACCTGCGCCGCCTCGACCTGCACCGGCACTACCTGTCCGACGCCATGATGGCCCGGCTGCCGGCCGAGTTGCCCGGCGTCGACGTCGACGTCACCGACCAGCAGACCGAGAACGAGCACATGGGGCGGTACGTGACGGTCGGCGAATGACCGGTTGTTAACCTCCCCGGATGGACCACACCGCGCCGCTGGTGGTGGTCGGCAACCCGGACAACCGTCGGGTCGGGGCGTTCCGGGCCGCCGCGCACGCCGCTGGCCTGCCCGTACGGGTGCTGCCGTGGCGGGTGCTCGCGGCCGGCGACGTCGACCTGCCCGACGCGGCGTCGGTACGGATCGACTCGCCCGGCGAGGACGCCGAGGTCGACCGGCTGCTGCGCGGCGCGGACCGGCCGTTGGCCCACGGCGAGATCAGCGGCGCAGCCGCCTGGTACGCCGGACTGTGCGCCGCGCTGGACCGGCTCGCCGCGGCCGCGCGTCGGGCCGGCGCGACGCTGCTCAACGATCCGACCGACATCGCGGCGCTGTTCGACAAGCGGGCCTGCCAGCGGCGGCTCGCCGCCGGCCAGGTGGCGCAGCCGGCCGCGCTGGACGCCGCGCCGGCCGACTGGGCGGCGCTGCGGTCGGCGTTGGCCGCCGCCGGCTGGGCGCGGGTGTTCGTCAAACCGGTGCACGGCTCGTCGGCGTCCGGGGTGCTCGCCCTGCACGTCGGTGCCGCCCGGGTGCAGGCGGTCACCTCGGTGGAGCTGGCCGCCGACGGCCGCTTGTTCAACTCGCTGCGGGTGCGGACCTACCACACCGAACGCGAGGTGGCGTCCATCGTGGACCGGTTGGCGCCGGACGGGTTGCTGGTGCAGCGCTGGTTCCCCAAGGCCGGGCTGCACGGGCGGGTCTTCGACCTGCGGGTGCTGGTGATCGCCGGCGAGCCGGGGCACGTGGTGGTGCGCAGCAGCGACGGGCCGCTGACCAACCTGCACCTGGGCAACCGGCGCGGCGACCCGGCGGCGGTCCGGGCGGTGCTCGGCCCGCAACGGTGGGCGGCGGCGCTCACCGAGTGCGTGCGCGCGGCCGGCTGTTTCGCCGGCAGCCCGCACGTCGGCGTCGACCTGATGATCGGCAGCGACTGGCGACGGCACGCCGTGGCGGAAGTCAACGCCTTCGGGGACCTGCTTCCCGGGGTGTACGACGCCGCCGGGCGGGACAGCTACGCTGCCCAACTGCACGCGATGCGTACCGGCCGGGCCGCCGACTGGCGGGCCAGCGCCGGGCTGGGGAGGGCGGCATGAAAGATCTGATCGGCAGCCACGACCTGCTGTTCGTCACGCTCGACACGTTGCGCTACGACGTGGCGGCCGAGTTGCTGGCCGCCGGGCGGACACCGCAGCTGGCCCGCGCGCTGCCCGACGGGCAGTGGCAGCGCCGGCACAGCCCGGCCAGCTTCACCTACGCCGCACACCAGGCGTTCTTCGCCGGCTTCCTGCCGACACCGGCCGAGCCGGGCAGCCACCCCAGGCTGTACGCCGCCACCTTCCCGGGCACGACCACCACCGACGAGCGGACCTGGGTGTTCGACGCCCCGGATCTGGTGACCGCGCTGCGCAAGGAGGGCTACCACACGGTCTGCGTCGGCGGAGTCGGCTTCTTCAACCGGGCGTCACCGCTCGGCGCGACGCTGCCCGGCCTGTTCACCGAGGCGCACTGGGAGCCGGGGTTCGGGGTCACCGCGCCGGGCTGTTTCGAGGCGCAGCTGGACCGGATCGCCGAGATCGTGCCGGCGGTGCCGGCCGAGCAGCCGCTGTTCCTGTTCGTCAACGTGGCCGCCATGCACCAGCCGAACCGGCACTACCTGCCGGGCACCGACCGTGACAACCGGGACAGCCACGCCGCCGCCCTGGAGTACGTCGACCGGCACATCGGCCGGCTGTTCGCGCTGGCCAGCTCGCGGGGCCGGCCCTGCCTGACGATCATCTGCGCCGACCACGGTACGGCGTACGGTGAGGACGGTCACACTGGACACCGGGTCGGCCACGAGGTGGTGTGGACCGTCCCGTACGCCGACTTCGTGCTCGCCCCCGGTGCGTGGGCCGACGCGGCTCAATCGCCGTGACCGGGCACGGGACACCTGCGGACGGCGTCGGTGGGCTCGACGGCTCGCCGTACCAGGACTACCTGTACGGCTACCCGCACAAGACGGCGTACCGGCCGCTGCGCCCGCGCCCGGCGCTGCGTGAGGTCTGGGCCGGGCAGTCCCGCGAGGCGCTCATGCTCTACCTGCACCTGCCGTTCTGCGAGATGCGCTGCGGCTTCTGCAACCTGTTCACCCGGTCGAATCCGCCGGCCGACCAGGTGCGCGCCTACCTCGACCAGGTGCACCGCCAGGCGGCCCGGGTGGCCGGCGCGCTCGGCGACGACACCCGGTTCGCCCGGGTCGCCGTCGGCGGCGGCACTCCCACCTACCTGGACGCCGACGAGCTGTCGTCGATGTTCGACCTGATCGACCGGTTCCGGCCGGCCGGTACGCCGACAGCGGTCGAGACCTCCCCGGCGACCGCCACTGCCGACCGGTTGGCGGTGCTGCGTGACCGGGGCACCACCCGGATCAGCATCGGCGTGCAGAGCTTCCTCGACGTCGAGGCGCGGGCCGCCGGCCGGCCGCAGCGGCGTACCGAGGTGGAGCGGGCCCTGGCCGCGATCCGCGACCAGCCGTTCGACGAACTCAACATCGACCTGATCTACGGCATCCCCGGCCAGACCCGGCGCACCTGGGAACAGTCCCTGACGGCGGCGCTGCGCTGGACGCCGGAGGAGCTGTTCCTCTATCCGCTCTACGTCCGTCCGCTCACCGGTCTGTCCCGCCGCGCCGCCGCCCGCCGCGACCGGTCCGCCGATGCCCCGGCCGCCGATGCCCCGGCTGCCGATGCCCCGGTCGACCTGCCTGATCCGGCATGGGACCACCAGCGGCAGACGCTGTACCGGCAGGGCGTCGACCGGCTGCGGGCCGCCGGCTACCGGCAGCTGTCCATGCGGCACTTCCGCCGGTCGGACCTGCCGGTCGACGCCACCCCGGAGTACGCCTGTCAGTCCGACGGCATGGTCGGCCTCGGCTGCGGTGCCCGGTCCTACACCGCCGACCTGCACTACTCGTTCGACTACGCGGTCGGAGTCGGCCGGGTCCGGGCGATCATCGACGACTACCTGCGCCGACCGGAGTCCGATTTCGACCATGCCGAGGTCGGGTACCGGCTCGACGCCGACGAGCAGCGGCGCCGCTGGTTGATCACGTCGCTGCTGCGGGCCGACGGCTGTGACCAAACGGCGTACGCCGACCGGTTCGGCAGCCGCGCCGTCGACGACTTCCCGCAGTTGGCGGTGCTCGCCGACCGGGGCTGGCTGACCGCGACGGCGGACCGGTTGGCGCTGACCGCCGCCGGCCTGGCCCGTTCCGACGCGGTCGGGCCGTGGCTGGTGTCCACGGCGGTCCGGGCCGCGATGATCGGCCGGCCGGCCAAATGAGGCGCAGCGGCGGGTCGGCCGGCCATATCAGGTCCGGCGACGGCCGGCCGGCCCGGTGAGGCCGTGATGACCGCCGGTCCGCTGGACCTGAGCGTGCTCTACCGGGGGCCGCTGGCCAGCTGCAACTACGACTGCCCGTACTGCCCGTTCGCCAAGCGCCGCGACGACCCGGCGGCGTTGCGGGCGGACCGGGCCGCCCTGGAGCGGTTCGTCGACTGGGTGGTGCGCAATCCGCACGGCGACCGGGTCTCGGTGCTGTTCACCCCGTGGGGCGAGGCGCTGACCCGGTCCTGGTACCGGCGGGCGCTGCTGCGGCTGGCCGGGCTGCCGCAGGTGGGCCGGGTGGCGATTCAGACCAACCTGGCCGCCCGCCTGGACTTCCTGGCCGATGCCGACGCCGACCAGCGTCGCCGGCTGGCGTTCTGGGCCACCTACCACCCGGGTGAGGTGGACCAGGAGACCTTCCTGCGGCGCTGCGGGGTGCTGCGTACCCTCGGGGTGCGTTTCTCGGTCGGGGTCGTCGGCCTGCCCGCGCACCTGGGGCCGGCGCGGGCGCTGCGGGCCGCGCTGCCCGACGACGTCTACCTGTGGGTCAACGCCGCCGACGGGCACCGCTACGACGCGGCGCAGGAGCAGACGTGGACCGAGATCGACCCGCTGTTCGGCTACAGCGTCCGGCCGCACGCCTCGGCCGGCCGGTCGTGCCGCACCGGCGAGTCGGTGGTCTCGGTGGACGGCGACGGTACGGTCCGCCGGTGCCACTTCGTGGCGGCGCCGCTGGGCAACCTCTACGACGGCAGCTACCGGTCCGCGCTGGGCCCGCGGCCGTGTCCGCTGGCGACCTGCGACTGCCACATCGGCTACGTGCACCTGCGGACGGTGCCGCTGTACGACGTGTTCGCCGGCGGCATTCTCGAACGGATCCCGGTGACCGACGCCTTGCCGGTCACCGGGCCGCCGGGCCGCCGGTCAGCGGGGCTGGCGGGTGACCCGTTCGATCGCGGCGAGCACCCGGCCGGCGCCGTCCTCGGCGGCGATCCGCCGCGCCAGCCGCCGCGCCCGCTCGGCGTACTGCGGCTGGTCGAGCACGCTCCGCACGGCTGCGGCCAGTGCGCCGGCGGTCAGCCGCCGGCCGGGTAGCGGCGCGGCGCCGACGCCGAGCCGGGCCAGCCGCGCGGCCCAGAACGGCTGGTCGGCGATGAGCGGTACGGTGACCGCCGGCACGCCGGCGCGCAGCCCGGCGGCGGTGGTGCCGGCACCGGCGTGATGCACGACGGCGGCCACCTGTGGCAGCAGCCAGTCGTGCGGCACCTCGCCGATGCCGAGCACGTCGTCGCCGTCGACGCGCAGGTCGCCCCAGCCGGCCTGGACGACCGCCCGGACGCCGGCCCGGCGCAGCGCCGCGCCGATGACGGTGTCGGCCTGCGGATGCAGCGCCGCCATGCTGCCGAAGGTGACCAGCACCGGTGGGGGACCGTCGCGGAGGAACGCGGTCAGCTGCGGCGGGGGAGTCCAGTGCGGGTCGGTCGCCGGCCACCAGTAGCCGGCCATCTCCAGCCCGGGGCGCCAGTCGGCGGGGCGGGGCAGGACACTCGGGCTGACGCCGACCAGCACCGGCCACTGTTCCGCTTCCGCCTGTGTCAGCAGCACCGCGAGCGGCACCGGCGGCAGGCCGAGCCGGCGGCGCAACCGCCGGGAGGCGCCGTCGTAGACGCGGGCGCTGACCGCGCCGGCGGCCCGGCCGAGTGCCCGGTTGCCGGCCCGGCCGAAGGAGCGGTCGCCGAGCAGGACCGGTGGGAAGTCACCAGTGGCCGCCACCGGCTGCAGGAAGACCCCGATGCTCGGGACGCCGCGTCGCTGCGCCAGCGAGTATCCCAGCGGGGCGGTCGTGGTGGCCAGCAGCAGCACGTCGGCGTCGGCACCGGCGTCGACCAGGCCGGTGCCGAGGTCGTCGAGGTAGCGCCGACCCTGGCGGACGAACTCGGCGGTGCCGCGCAGCCCGCCGCCGAGCCGGTGCAGGCGTCGCCCGCCGGGGGTGAGCTGGGCGGCGTGCGGGTCGCCGGGCAGTTCCCGGAAGGTCAGGCCGGCGTCGGTGACCAGGTCGGTGAAGTTGCGGTGGGTGGTCACGGTGACCTGGTGGCCGGCGGCGTGCAGCGTCCGACCCAGGCCGGTGTACGGTGCGACGTCACCGCGGCTACCGGCGGTAATGATCTCCACCCGCATCGGAGCAGCCGGGCTCAGGCCGGTACGTCGACGAAGTGTTCGACCACCGGTGCCGCCGCGAAGTAGGGGCCGATCAGGTCGCGCCAGCGGGTGAACCGGTCGCTGGCGCGGAAGTTCTCCTCGTGCGCGGCCACCGAGTCCCATTCGACGAGCAGGACGAACCGGGTCGGGGTCTCGACGCCCCGGGTCATCCGGACCGAGCGGCAGCCGGGGGTCGTGGCCAGCAACTCGTGTCCGGCGACGTACGCCGAGGCGAAGGCGTCCTCCTGGCCGGGATGGACGTCGATGAGCGCGATCTCTAGCACCATGGTCGTCAGCGTGGCACACGGTCTCGCCGGCTCTCCGTGGTGGTCCGGTTGCCCGCGTCGGCGGCCCGACCGCTAGGCAGCTAGCCTCCTAGGACGCCGTTAGGCGACGTGCTTACTCTCACTCCCACCCCGGCCCGGTGTGTTCATTCGCCCCCCGGTAGGCAACAATGGCGCAAAAGGAGGGGAGTACTCCTTCGCGCTGGCGTCGTCAGCACGGTCGTCCCGGTTCTCCGGTGCGACCCGGTGCCAGCGGTCGTCGCGTCCTCGGTCGATCAGGCCGGTACGCGGTGGCGGAAGAGACCTCCGTCAGTCACCGCTGCGTGCATCTCCACCGGTCCGGGCGCCCCTCGCCGGGCCGGCAACGGTGGTGCCGTGTGTCTGCCGGAGGTCCGAGTGAACATCCCTGCCTGGGTATGGCTGGTGAGCCTGGTCGTGCTGACCGCCGTACTCATCGCCGATCTGCTGATCATCGTCCGCCGGCCGCATGAACCGAGCATGCGGGAGTCGGCGATCTGGACGACCTTCTACATCGTGCTCGCGGTCATCTTCGGCATGGGCGTCTGGGCCACGGCCGGCGGGCGCTACGCCGGTGAGTTCTTCGCCGGGTACGTGACCGAGAAGAGTCTGTCGGTCGACAACCTCTTCGTCTTCGTGATCATCATGAGCCGCTTCGTGGTGCCCCGGAAGTATCAGCAGAAGGTCCTGCTGGTCGGGGTGGTGCTGGCGCTGGTGCTGCGCGGCGGCTTCATCGCCGCCGGTGCCGTACTGATCTCGCAGTTCTCCTGGGTGTTCTACATCTTCGGCGCGTTCCTGATCTACACCGCCATCGGCCAGTTGCGGCACAACAGCCCGGCCGAGGAGTTCTCCGAGAACGCGCTGATCCGGTGGAGCCGGCGGGTGCTGCCGGTCTCCGGCGCCTACGACGGCGGCCGGTTGACCACGGTCACCGAGGCGGGGCGGCGGATGTTCACGCCGATGCTGATCGTGATGATCGCGATCGGGGTGACCGACCTGATCTTCGCGTTGGACTCGATCCCGGCGATCTTCGGCATCACCCAGGAGCCGTACCTGGTCTTCACCGCCAACGTGTTCGCCCTGATGGGGCTGCGGCAGCTCTACTTCCTGCTCGGCGGGTTGCTCGACCGGCTGGTCTACCTCAGCTTCGGACTGGCGGCGGTGCTCGGCTTCATCGGCGTCAAGCTGGTGCTCGAGGCGTTGGCGGACAACTCGCTGTTCTTCGTCAACGGCGGCGAGCCGGTCGGCTGGGCACCGCACATCCCGATCTGGATGTCGCTGAGCTTCATCTTCGTGACGCTGACCGTGACCACCGTGGCGTCGCTGGCGAAGTCGGCCCGCGACCGCAAGCGGGAGCTCGCCGACATCGTCAAGTAGTCGCTGATCGACGCGAAAGTGGGGGCCGGCTACGTAGCCGGCCCCCACTTTTCGCGTACCGGGGTGGGGCGTGGGTCAGCTCTGGTGCTTGCGCCGCGCGGCCGAGCGGGCCCGGGCGGTCTGGTCCAGGACGACCTTGCGCAGCCGGATCGCCTCCGGCGTCACCTCGACGCACTCGTCCTCGCGGCAGAACTCCAGGGCCTGCTCCAGCGACAGCTTGCGTGGCGGGACCAGACGCTCCAGCTCATCGGCGGTCGACGACCGCATGTTGGTGAGCTTCTTCTCCTTGGTGATGTTGACGTCCATGTCGTCGGCGCGGGAGTTCTCGCCGACCAGCATGCCCTCGTAGACCGGGGTGCCCGGCTCGACGAACAGCGAGCCGCGCTCCTGCAGGTTGAACATGGCGAAGCTGGTCGCCACCCCGGTGCGGTCGGCGACGAGCGACCCGGTGGGCCGGGTCCGCAGCTCGCCGAACCACGGCTCGTAGGACTCGAAGACGTGGTGCAGGATGCCGGTGCCGCGGGTTTCGGTGAGGAACTCGGTCCGGAACCCGATCAGGCCGCGGGCCGGCACCAGCCACTCCATCCGGATCCAGCCGGTGCCGTGGTTGACCAGCTGCTCCATCCGGCCCTTGCGGGTGGCCAGCAGCTGGGTGATCGCGCCGAGGTACTCGTCGGGGGCGTCGATGGTCAGCCGCTCGACCGGCTCACAGATCCGTCCGTCGATCTCCCGGGTCACCACCTGCGGCTTGCCGACGGTCAACTCGTACTGCTCGCGGCGCATCTGCTCGACCAGGATCGCCAGGGCGAGCTCACCACGACCCTGCACCTCCCAGGCGTCCGGGCGTTCGGTGGGCAGCACCCGCAGCGACACGTTGCCGATCAGCTCCCGGTCCAGCCGGTCCTTGACCAGCCGGGCGGTCACCTTCGACCCCTTGACCTTGCCGGCCAGCGGCGAGTTGTTGGTGCCGATCGTCATCGAGATCGCCGGCTCGTCGACGGTGATCAACGGCAGCGGCCGTGGGTCGTCGGCGTCGGTGAGGGTCTCGCCGATCATGATGTCGGGGATGCCGGCGACCGCCATGATGTCACCCGGTCCGGCTGCCTCGGCCGGCTTGCGTTCCAGCCCTTCGGTCATCAGCAGTTCGGAGATGCGGACCTTCTGCACGCTGCCGTCGGTGCGGCACCAGGCGACCGTCTGGCCCTTGCGGATGGTGCCCTGCCGGACCCGGCACAGCGCGAGCCGGCCGAGGAACGGGGAGGCGTCGAGGTTCGTCACGTGCGCCTGCAGCGGCGCGTCCGGGTCGAAGGCCGGTGCCGGGATCGTGCCGAGCAGGGTCCGGAACAGCGGCTCCAGGTTGTCGCTGTCGTCGGGCACCGACCCGTCGGCGGGCTGGGTGAGCGAGGCGATGCCGTCGCGGGCGCAGGCGTAGACGATCGGGAAGTCGATCTGCTCCTCGTCGGCGTCCAGGTCGAGGAAGAGCTCGTACGTGTCGTCGACGACCTCCTTGATCCGGGCGTCCGGCCGGTCGACCTTGTTGATCACCAGGATGATCGGCAGCCGGGCGCGCAGCGCCTTGCGCAGCACGAACCGGGTCTGCGGCAGTGGGCCCTCGCTCGCGTCGACCAGCAGGAGCACGCCGTCGACCATGGTCAGGCCGCGTTCCACCTCGCCGCCGAAGTCGGCGTGGCCGGGGGTGTCGATGATGTTGATGACGACCGGGTCGCCCTGGTCGGGTACGTAGCTGATCGCGGTGTTCTTGGCCAGGATGGTGATGCCCTTTTCGCGCTCCAGGTCCATGGAGTCCAGCGCCCGGTCGGGCAGTTCGGCGCGGGTGTGCAGCTGGCCGCCTTGGCGCAGCATCGCGTCAACCAGCGTGGTCTTACCGTGGTCGACATGCGCGATGATGGCCACGTTGCGGAGATCGGAGCGGGTCTGCATGACCCTATCCTCCGGTATCGGCGCGCCGGCCCGGCATCGGGTCGGCAGAGACGCTTGCCGCAGCGGGCGCTGGGCCGGCTCCGACGCTCGCCGACGCCGGGTCGGGGTCGGCGCCGCCGCCTGCCGTAGCGGGCTCCGGGTCGGGTCGGCGGGCCAGCGCGCTGGGCCACCAGAAGCGTCGCCCGAGCACCATCGCGATCGCGGGCACCAGCAGGGTCCGGACCAGCAGGGTGTCGAGCAGCACGCCGAACCCGACGATGATGCCGATCTCGGTGAGGGTGACCAGCGGCAGGACGCCGAGGACCGCGAACACCGCCGCGAGCAGGATGCCGGCGCTGGTGATGACGCCGCCGGTGACGGCCAGGGCGGTCCGCATACCCTGCCGGGTGCCCTCGACGGGGGCCTCCTCGCGGGCCCGGGTGGTCAGGAAGATGTTGTAGTCGACGCCGAGGGCGACCAGGAACAGGAAGGACAGCAGCGGAACGCTGGTGTCCAGCGCCGGGTAGCCGAGGACCTGGGTGAACAGGGTGGTGGCGGCGCCGAGGGCGGCGAAGAAGGTGGCGACCACCGTACCGACCAGGATCAGTGGCGCGACGATGGAGCGCAGCAGGACGATCAGCACCGCCAGGACCACCACCAGCACCAGGGGTACGACGACCCGCAGGTCACGCAGGGCGGCCTCGCGGGTGTCGAGGTTCGTGGCGACGGAGCCGCCGACGAGGGCGTTGGCGTCCGGTACGGCGTCGAGCGCGGCCCGCAGATCGGTGATCGCCTGGTAGCTTTCCGTGCTGTCCGGTTCTGCCTGCAGCACCACCTCGACGACGGCGAGGTCGTCGTCGCCGCCGGCGGGTCGGGCGCTGGCCACCCCGTCGACCGATTCGACGGCGGCCAGCACGGCCGGGGTGCGGGCGGCGTCGGCGACGACGATCACCGGGTCGGCGGTGCCGGACGGGAAGGACCGGGAGAGGGTGGCCAGCCCGTCGATGGATTCGGCGCTGACCCGGAACTGTTCGGTCTTGCTCAGCCCGATCCGGGCGTCGAGCAGGCCGGTGGCGAGGACGGCCAGCAGCAGCAGGGAGCCGGCGAGCACCGTGCGGGGGCGACGGCTGACCAGGTTGCCGGCGCGGGCCCACAGCCCGGTGCGGGTGGGGTCGGGCTGGCCGGGGCGGGGGATGAACGGCCAGAACAGCCCCCGGCCGCATACCGACAGCGCGGCGGGCAGTACGACCAGGCCGTACACCATGGCGGTGGTGATGCCGACGGCGCCGGCGACGCCGATGGCACGGTCGTTGGCCAGTACGGCGGCGAGCAGGGTGAGCAGGCTGAGCACGACGGTCAGGGCGCTGGCGGTGATCGCCGGGCCGGCGGAGCTCAGCGCCCGGCGCAGCGCCTGGCGGCGGTCGGGTACGCGGCGGAGTTCCTCGCGGTAGCGGGCGATGAGCAGCAGGGCGTAGTTGGTACCGGCGCCGAAGACGAGCACGTCGACGATGCCGGTGGTGGAGGCGTCGATCCGTAGGTCGATGGCGCGGCTGACGATCGCGATGAGTCCGTTGCTGACCACGTCGGCGGTGCCGACCACGGCGAGCGGGACCAGCCAGAGCCAGGGGCTGCGGTAGGTGACCAGGAGCAGGGCGGCGACGACGGCGACGGTGGCGGCGAGCAGGGTGAAGTTGGCGCCGTCGAAGGCTGCGGCGACGTCGGCGGTGAAGCCGGCCCCGCCGGTGATCTCGGCGGTGGCCCCGGCGGGCAGGTCGGCGCGGGCCTGCGCGCGGAGCCGGTCGACGATGTCGCCGAGCGCTACGGGGTCGATCTCGGCCGGGAGCGGGACGGCGACCAGGGCGGCGGTGCGGTCGGGGGCGTACACCGGTGGGCTGACATCGCCGACGGCGTCGCGGGCGAAGGCCGCGCGGTCGGCGGTGATCGCCGCGTCGTCGGCGGCGGTCAGTGGCTGTCCGTCGCGGGAGTAGACGACGAGGGCGGGGTTGACCTGTCCGCCGGGCAGTTGCCGGCGCAGTTCGGCGACCTGGACCGACTCGGCGGTGTCGGGGAGCGCCCCGGTGGGGTCGTTGCCGGTCCGGGGGTCGCCGGCGAAGCCGATCACCAGGGCGGAGAAGGCCGCCATGGTGAGCAGGACCAGCCAGGCGCTCCATCTGCCGCAGATGATCGCGGTGAGTCTGGTGCCAACTGTGGTGCCCATCAGTGTCCTCGTCGTTCGCCGGGGTGGTCGGCTCCGCCGGTGGGTGGGGCACCTGTCCGACAGAAAGCTCGACCATCGAATATCTCGTTGGTCGAGACTATAGCTGGTCTGGGATAAGGTTTCGACAACAGCGGAACGGAGGACGACGGTTGGACGCCGGCGTATGGGGACCCCGGCCGAGTGGCCGGCAGGCGGTGGTCGCTGAGATCGTCCGCCGGCTGCGGGGGTACACGGTCGAGGCCGGTCACGTCGGTCACGCCTTCGCGGCCCTGCACCACCTGCACGCCACCGATCTGCAGGCGCTGATCGCCGTGATGGACGCCGAGCAGTCGGGCGAGCCGATCACCCCGGGCGGGCTGGCCACCCAGTTGAACCTGACCTCCAGCTCGGTCACCGCCCTGGTCGACCGGCTGGAGCGGGCCGGGCACCTGCACCGCGACCGTGACCCCGACGACCGGCGCAAGGTCCGGCTCCGGTACGCCCCCGACGGTGCCCGGCTGGCCCGGGAGTTCTTCGCGCCGCTGGGCCGGCGCACCGACGCGGTGATGGCCGAGTTCACCGACGACGAGTTGGAGACGGTCCGCCGGTTCCTGGCCGCTATGGGCGAGTCGACCCGGGCGCATCGTGACGAGGTCCGCGCCGCCGCCCGGGGCGGTGACCGGCAGACCGACGGTGGCGACGATGTCCGCTGACCGGCGATGGCCCGGCCGGATCCGGGTGCGCCGTGACCTTTCGGTGCGGACCAGGGACGGGTTGCGGCTGCGGACCGATCACTACGCGCCACCCGGTGGTGCCGCGGCGGCCACCGTTCTGATCCGGACCCCGTACGGCCGGGGCGGGCCGATCCGGCTGCTCGGGCTGCTCTTCGCCCGCCGGGGCTGGCACTGCGTGGTGCAGTCGTGCCGGGGCACGTTCGGCTCCGACGGGGTGTTCGAGCCGCTGCTGCACGAGCGCGCCGACGGGCTGGACACCCTGGCGTGGCTGCGCTGTCAGCCCTGGTACGACGGGCGGCTGGGCACTTTTGGGATCAGCTACCAGGGCTTCGGGCAGTGGGCCACGGCCGCCCACTGCGGCGGGGACCTGCGGGCGATGGTCGCCGTCGTCACCGCCGCGCAGACCCGCGACTCCACCTACGCCGGTGGGGCGTTCTCGCTGGACACCGTGCTGACCTGGGCCGAACTGCTGGCCGCCCAGCAGGTGCCGTGGCTGACCCGCCAGCGGGAGTTGCGCCGGGGTCAGCCCCGACTGGTCGCCGGTCTGGCTCACCTGCCGCTGGCCGAGGCGGACCGGGTCGCCACGGGTGCCACCGTGCCGTTCTTCCAGGAATGGCTGACCGAGCATCGGCCGGCCGCCCCGTACTGGCTGCCCCGGATGTTCGACCGGGAGATCGACCAGGTGGTCGCGCCGGTGTCGATGGTCACCGGCTGGCACGACATCTTCCTGCCCGCCCAGTTGGTCGACTACGCCGCGTTGCGTGCCGTGGGCCGCCGGCCCCGGCTGGTGGTCGGCCCGTGGACGCACGGCAGCCCCGGCCTGTTCGTCACCGCGGCGCGTGAGGCGGTGCGGTTCTTCGGTACGCACCTCGACGACGGGTCGCCGGACGACGGGTCGCCGGAAGGCGGGTCGCCGGACGACGGGTCGCAGCCGGTGGCGGGTCCCCCGGTCCGGGTACACGTCGCCGGTGCCGGCTGGCGCGAACTCGACGACTGGCCGCCGCCGGCGACCCCGACCCCGTGGTACCTGTGGCCGGGTGGCCGGCTGGACCGGGCGGTGCCACCCGCGTGCGAGCCGGACCAGCACCGGTACGACCCGGCGGATCCGACGCCGTCGCTCGGCGGTGCCCTGCTGGTCGCCCAGCGTGCCGGCGTACGGAACAACCGGGTCCTGGAGGCCCGCGCCGACGTGCTGACCTACACCAGTGCGGTGCTCGACCGGCCGGTCGAGGTGATCGGCCCGGTCACCGCCGAGGTGTACGTGCGCAGCTCGGTGCCGTACTTCGATGTCTTCGTCCGGTTGTGCCGGGTCGACCGGCGGGGGCGGTCGTTCAACGTCTGCGACGGACTGTCCAGGGTCGACCGGGATGTCGTCGGTCCGGTCCCCGACGTACGGCCGGTCGCGGTGACGCTGTGGCCGACCGCCTGTCGGTTCGTCCCCGGTGAGCGGCTGCGGCTGCAGGTCAGCGGCGGGGCGCATCCCCGGTGGGCGCGCAACCCCGGTACCGGTGAACCGCTCGGCCGTGCCACCCGGTTGCAGGCCGGCCAGCGGTGGATCTTCCATGATCCGCAGCGTCCGTCGGCGGTCCGGCTCCCGGTCACAATGGACTGACGCGCAACTTCCACCGCTGGCCGGAGGTCTCGCCACCTCTTGCTTTGATTTGCATACTCTGAGTTATTTACGCTGGTCAGAAGCTTGTCGATCACGCTATTCTCGGAGCAGGGCACCGTACGACGATCCCCGCCGCCGGGCCGACGGCACTGGAGGGTCGGGCGGGCCGGCCGTCGGACGGGCCCGGTGCGAGGTGAGCCACCGACCGGCCGACCGGTGTTCACAGTGGATCAGGCTGTGGGTGCCGGTGACCCGGCGGAGCATCCGGATCCACCCGGCTGGCGGGTGCGAGTCGGTCCCACCTTCCCGTCGGTGTCGACCGGAGCGTCGATCCGACACCAGACGATCCCATCTGCGCCGGACCGGTCGACCGGTCGTGTCCGGCCCTGTCCAGACAGCCGGGGAGCCGGGACCTGCGACTCCACCGACGTACCACCGGCTGGGAAAGGAGGCCTGCCACATGGGAATCTGGACCGATCTCGCGACCTGGCGGGGTCCCACCGTCAACAGCGGCAACGGCACCGGCGCGCTCGACGAGCCACAGGACCGGCTCGACGAGCACCACGGCATCGTCGTACACATCGCCGCCGGCTACTTCGAGGGCACGATCGCCTGGCAACGCAATCCGGCGTCGCGGGTGTCGTCGCACTTCGTCGTGGCCAAGGACGGGCGGGTCGCCCAGATGGTCGACACCGAGATCCGGGCATGGACCCAGCGGGCCGGCAACCGTACGTGGCTCAGCATCGAGAACGAAGGTTTTCTGCCGGACCGGCTGACCCCACAGCAACTGGAGGCCAACGCCCAGTTGCTCGCCCGTTCGCACCGGGAACACGGCATCCCGGTCCGCAACGCGAACAGCCCGCTCGAACGCGGACTCGGTCACCACAGCATGGGTGCCGAGCACGGATTCGACTGGGGGCACTCGCAGTGCCCTGGCCCGGCGATCGTGGCCCAGAAGCCGGCGATCGTCGCCCGCGCGGCGCAGATCATCACCGCGACCCGACCACCGACGCCACCGCGTCCACGGTGGATCATCGACGACCTCGACGACCCGGGAGACAACGTCATGTATCTCGTGCAGTGCACCACCCAGACCCCGAACCCGATCTTCGTCGTCCACGACAGCGGCAAAGTGCGGCACATCGGTCCCGCCGAGCTCGCCTTCCTGCGCAGCCTCACCGGTGACGACGCCGTACCGACCATCACCGAATCCGAGCCGACCGCCTGTGCCCGGCTGCTCGCCGAGGCGCGAGTGTCCCAGGGGTTCCTGCAGAACTGACACCGGCGTCCCCGGTGGTCCCGGCAGCCGCGGGCAAGGCGGTCGGCTGGGACCACCGGGGACGCGCCTCACCCGGCCGGGGTCAGCGTCTCCCATCGCACCCCCGGACAGTCGCCGGCCTGCGACAGGAAGTCGTCGAATTGCGTCAGAGTCAACGAGCCGGGCATCGGGTACCTGGCAGGAATCGTCCGTAGCGCCTCGTCGTAGCGGGCGTACAGCGACATCTCGTACGGGAAGTTCGCCAGCTCACGGCCGAGGTACTGCCCGCTGCGGGTGGCCCGGTCCAGCACCGCCTGCCACCGCTGCGGCGGCGGCCAGCCCACCGCATTCGGTACGCCGTTCTGGAACAGCGCCAGGTGTATGTCGGCGAACGGGCCACGGGTGTCCAGATACCGCTCCACGTCGGCCAGGCTGGGGTCCATGCTGAACGTCATCCAGAACGGCACCGATCCGGTCCGCAGCGTCCACCACGGATCGAGCACGATGAACGACTCGACCAGCAGTCTGCTCGCCGGGATCCGGCGTTGCCGGTACCACCACTGGTAGAGGTCGGCCACCATCGGTGACGGTGACGAGGGCCGGTCGAAAACGATCCGTCGGACCCGGTAGCCGTGTTCGGTGGCGAACCGGTCGATGTCCTCGGCGAGTTCGGCGGCGAAGCCCCATTCCGCTTCCGGACTGACGCTGTCCGGCTCCGGGCCGTCCCACCGGCGGACCGGGGAGTCGTAGCGGTCCAGGTACTTCGCCACCCGGGGCCCGCCGTGGTGGAACTCGGCCTCGGTGGCACCGCCGACCGCACCGTGTTGGAACACGTGCCGGTCGCCGACCGCAGTGGTGCGCCAGCGTTCGCGACAGTCCGAGATGATGATCGTCCCGCCGGGGGCCAGCCGGTCCCGGATGAACTGCTCGTACTCCGGCCCCAGTGTGCGGCGTTTGAAGCGGAAGTAGGTCAGCGCCCGCACCATCAGCCGGTCCTGGTTGGCGTCGTGCATGTGGTGCAGCTGGATGTCCGGGTTGGCGGCGAGCAACGCCTGCCCCGGCTTGAGTCCCTTGCGCATCGCGGTCGTCGGATCATCCGGGTGCACCCGTTGCGCCACCGGGATGAAGAAGGTCTGCGGCAGCCACGGCACCCCCAGCGCCGCCCACAGGTGCACCAGGGCGCCGCTGGATGAACCGACCGCGATCGCCGGGTAGCGCCGGGCCGGGTACTGCCCGGCGGCCCACCGGGACACCTCCGCCACGTCAATGCGGCCCATCCGCCCGGCCCGCACCGCCTCGGTCAGTCCGCTGACGATGAACGCCTTCTCCTTGGCCTTGGTCGGCAGCAGATCGGTCGCCTTCACCAGTGGTTTCAACAGGGTCGACTGGCCGAGGGCGGGAAACGACTCCCCCCGCAGGTACGCGGAGGTGGCCATCAGCATCGCCGAGGCGGAGTCGAAGCTAGCCAGGAACTTCGGTGTGGGCACCGGCGTCACCTTTCCGGGAAGCGGCGACCTGGTCGAGGAAACCGAGGATCACCCGGGCGAACTCGACCGGGTTGTCATGGCTCATCGCGTGCACTACGCCGGGCAGCCGGGCCAGCCGGGCGTGCGGTGCCAGCCGCCGCAGCCGGGCGGCCCATTCGTCGGAGACCAGTGGGTCCCGGGTGCCCCGACAGACCAGGACCGGTGCGTCGACATGTCCGATCCTGTCCTCGGGCCGGTCGGCCAGCGCCGCTGAGAAGCTGCGCAGCACCCGTCCCACGCCGGCCCGCCGGTAGTCGGTCAGCTGCAGCCGCTTGAGCCGTACCGACTGGGTGGCCTGCTCGAGTTGCCAGCGCCAGAGCTGACTGCGCCATCGGCGGCGGGCCGGATCCACGATCGGGCTGGCCAGCACCACCGACGACACCCAGTCGGGTGCCTGGGCGGCGGTCTCCAGCACCACCTGGCAGCCGAGTGAGACACCGACCAGTACCGCCGGTTCGGTGACCACCGCCGGCAGCCAGCTGGCGACAGAGGTGCCGAGTTCGGCGATGTCGGGTACCGGATCCGGCTTACTGCTGCGGCCGTAGCCGGGCAGGTCGGGCGTCAGGACAGTCCCGGTGGCGGCGAGCCGGCGGGCCACCGGCGCGCAGAGCCCGGCTGCCACCCCGAGCCCGTGCACCAGCACGATCGGCGGGCGGCGTCCGGTCGTCACGGCGTCGGCGGTGAGCACGGCGGGCTCCCAGCACAGCCCGGCGATCGTCCAGGTCGCCTCCGGCGGCGCCCCGGCGCGGGTACGCCAACTCGACGGGGCGGGCACCTCGACCTGGCGACTGACCGGCTCGGCAGCCGCCACGGCCGGCGGGAACGGCGCCAGCAGCACACTCATCGGGCTCCGCCGACCGGGCCGGCCGAGTACGCCGCCCGCCAGCCGTCGTCGACCCGGGCACCGAGCGGTTCCGGGCGCTGCACGGTGCCGGCGGTGTAGCCGACCGGGTCGGCGGAGAAGTGACTGCGGGGCACGGCGCGGGCGTCGGCCCGCTCGGTCAGCGCCGGAAGCAGCCGCGCGGCGAGCAGCCCGAGCCGGACGCCGGCTCCGACGGTGGCCTCCCGACGGGGGCGGCGGATCAGCCCGGTGACGACCCGGGCGACCTGATCGGCCTCGCACGGCCGGCTCGGCGGCACCACCCGCCTGCCCGTCCAGTTGGCGGCGCTGCGAAACATCGGGGTGTCGACCGGTCCGGGGAGCACCGTGCAGACCGCGATGCCGGGTACGTCGCGTACCTCCTGGCGGGTGCAGTCGCTCAAGGCCCGGATGGCGTGCTTGCTGGCCGCGTACGCGCTCTGCTGCGGTGCCGGCCGCCAGCCGTGGACGGACGACATGTTGATCAGAATCCCGTGGCCCTGCTCCCGGAACCACGGCAGCACCGCGCGTACGCCATGGTAGGTGCCGAACAGATTGGTCTGCACGACCTGATGCCACAGCTGCGCCGGTGACTCCTCGACCGGCCCGTACAGGTTGACTCCGGCGTTGTTGACCCAGGCGTCGATGCGCCCGAACCGGGCGACCGCCTGCCGGGCGGCCTCGGCGACGGCCTCGGCATCGGTCACGTCGATCGGCATGACCAGCACCTCGACGCCCTTGCCGCGGCACCGCGTGGCCAACGTCTGCAGGGCGTCCTCGCGACGGGCCAGCAGCACCAGGGTGGCGCCGGCGTCGGCCAGCTGCCGGGCGGTGGCCCGGCCGATCCCGCTGGACGCGCCGGTGACGACGACGACCCGGTCGGTGAGATGTCTGGGCACGGTTCCTCCTGGTGTCGATGGGGCCCGGTGTCGATCCGGTCAACCTGTCGGCGGTACGCCGAACGGCAGGGCCATCGGTCGGCCCCAGGTCCGCCACGGTGGGCAGGGCAGGGCCGGCTCCTCGTCGAGGAACCGGTTGACCTCGTGGTAGAACGCCGGGGTGTCCGGCAGGTAGGGATGCGCCTCGCGGATCGGGCAGGCGTTGCGGTTCACCGGCAGCCGCCAGCCGTGGGGCATCAGCGGCAGATCGGTCGTCGAGGTGAGCGCCAACGACCGCACCCGCGACGGCAGTGGCTCGGTCAGGACGGCGGCGCCGCCGTTGGCCGGGGCGAGCAGTTCCCGAGCGGCGGGCGAGTCCGGCTCGAAATGGAAATCGACCCAGTCGGAGGCCGGCACCAGCAGCCGCAGCAGGTCGCTGCCGACGCGGCCCGGCCCGTCCTGCCCCGGCGGCAGGTAGCCGGCCGGATTGTCCGGGAACGGGCCGACCAGCACCAGGACGTCCACCTGGTCGGCGCCGCCGCTGGCGACGGCCTCCCAGGCCACCCAGACGGCCTGGGAGTGCCCCGCGACGACCAGCGGCCGGGGCAGGTCACGCACCTGGTCGACGAAGATCTCCACCTGCTCGGCGAACGGGCGTTGCGTGTCGGTCCGGTCGTACGGGGTGCCGGTACGGATCGGACAGCGGGCCCGGCCCTGCGGCTGGCCGTCGCCGGGGCCGGCGTAGGAGAAGTAGAAGGTCTGCTGGCAGGTGTAGCCGAGCACGTCGGTGCGGGTACCGAAGATCGTGCCGCGGCCGGAGGCGGAGTTGATGCCACTCATCAGCAGGATCGAGCCGGCGCGGGGCGGTACCGGCTCGGCGGCCGGCACCGACCGGGTGGCGATGAAGACCACGGTCGCGACCAGGAAGATCGCGGCGGCGCCGACCAGTCGCAGCCTCGGGTACGCCGGTGCCGGGCGGGCCAGCAGCCGGACCGCCACGGCGGTGAGCGCGCCGGAGACCGCGACGGCGGCGACCCGCAGGGCCGGGAACTGTTCGGCGAGCACCCCGAGCCCGATCACCGCGGCCGCGTACGGCAGGGTGACCTCGACCCGCAGCCCGCCGCGCCAGGCCCGCCGCCACGCCTGGCGCAGGCGGGTGGTGCCCTGCCATGGCAACGGGATCACCACGATCGCTGTCAGTGCGACCAGGCCGACTCCCGGCCAGAACAGCCGGGAGTACAGCACCGCCGCGGCGATGTAGGTGAGTTCTGCGGCGAGCAGCAGCAGCGGTAGCACCGTGAGGTAGATGGTGGCGGCCAGCCGGAGCCGCCGCCGGTCCAGACCGCCGAGCATCAGCGCCAGCACGCACACCCGGATCATGAGCGAGCCGACCAGCCCGGCGAGGAACCACGGTGCTGACGGCGCCCTGGTCAGCAGCAGCCGCAGATCGGCGTACAGGTCGATCGGTGGTGCCGCGACCAGGTGCACCAGCCCGGGCCAGGGGGGTAACCCGCCGGTCGCCGCCAGCAGGGTCGTCACGACGGTGACCGCGGCCAGCGGCCAGAGCCGGGGCGGTCCGGGCACCGAAGCTGCCCGGACCGCACCGGCGGTGCCTGTCCCGTCGCGGATACCCATCGGGTTCCAGCCGTCCCACCCGTTCGAACACCGCATCACGCCGATGCGGCATGTGCGGCCGACTGCCCCGTGCGGGCCGGTCGAAACCTGATCGGCGACGGCGGTCGCTGTCGGCGAGCCGGTCGGCTGTTTTCGTTGCGGACCGTGGGGGTAGAGCTGGGGGAGTCCGATCCGTTTTGTCCTTCCCGCGAGGAGCGAGCGAGCCATGGGCGACAGTCAGCACACCCGCCAGGACCCCACCGAGCAGTACGGGCAGCAGCAGGGCCAGCCGGTACAGAAGCAGCCACCACCGGGCACCAGCGGGAAGATGGATCCCCAGCCGGACCATGGCGAGGACAGCTACCAGGGCACCGGCAAACTGACCGACCGGCGGGCGGTGATCACCGGTGGGGATTCGGGCATCGGCCGTGCCGTGGCGCTCGCGTTCGCCCGGGAAGGCGCCGACGTCGTCATCTCCTACCTGCCCCAGGAGGAGCGCGACGCCCAGGAGACGGTTCGGCTGATCGAGCAGGCCGGCCGGCGGGCGGTGCCGGTGCCCGGCGACATCACCGAGGAACACCAGTGCGTGGAGCTGGTGCGCCGGGCCGTCGAGGAACTGGGCGGCATCGACATCCTGGTCAACAACGCCGCCTACCAGATGGCGCAGGAGAAGGGCATCGCCGGGATCACCACCGAGCAGTTCGACCGGGTGCTCAAGACCAACCTGTATGCGATGTTCTGGATCTGCAAGGCGGCCGTCGGGCACATGCCACCGGGTTCCAGCATCATCAACACCTCCTCGATCCAGGCGTTCGATCCGTCGCCGCCGCTGCTGGACTACGCCACCACCAAGGCGGGCATCGTCAACTTCACCAAGGGACTGGCGGCGAACCTGGTCGACCAGGGGATCCGGGTCAACTCGGTGGCGCCCGGGCCGGTCTGGACCCCGCTGATCCCGGCGACCATGCCGCCGGAGGCGGTGGAGAAGTTCGGTACCCAGACGCCGATCGGCCGGCCGGCGCAGCCGGCGGAGCTGGCACCGTCGTTCGTCTTCTTTGCCTCGGCCGGGTCCAGTTACACCACCGGCGAGGTGCTCGCCGTGACGGGCGGCCGACGTACGGTGTGACATCGGCGGGCGTCGGTGACCCGCCGGGCGTCAACAGCACCCCAGCTGCCGGGTACGGACCCTGATCGCGCCGGGCGACGGCCGGGGCGGGCTGGCCGTGCGGCTCGACGAGGAGCACCACTACACGATCGAGGCCGGCGGTGGCCAGGTGCGGGCTGCCGCGCGGATCGGGCCGCTGCGTCCGGTGCTGGCCGCCCGCCCGGTCCCGGCCGGGCCGGTGCTGTTGCGGATCGACATCGTGACGGTGCCGACCACCCACCCCCGGCAGGGGCCCGACCTGGTGCGGCTCGGCGTCGAGGACGCCGCCGGTGGCGTCGACGTGCTGGCCGAACTGGACGGCCGGTACCTGTCGACCGAGGTGGCCGGCGGCTTCACCGGCCGGGTCGTCGGCATGTACGCGGCTGCCGCGACGGTGCGCTTCGACTGGTTCGACTACTCCGCGCGCTTCCAGTAACCCTTGACGATCGTCTGCTCCGGCGGGAGCGCCCAACGGTCGTGCAGCAGCGCCCGGCCGGCCGGCACCACGGCCTGCTCGGCGGCGACGAAGCCGAACACCGCGCCGGCCGGTCGCTGCCCGGCGTCGACGGCGTCGATCGCGCCGGTCAGGGCCCGCCCGGGTGGCGCGTCGCCACGGTGGATCCAGTCCAGTTCGACGCCGGGTGGCGGCACCAGGTCGACCTGGTGAGCCGGGTCGGGCACCTCGATCAGGATCCGTCCGTGCGCCGTCGGGGGCATCGCGGCGACGAATCGGCGGATGGCCGGGACCGCGGTCTCGTCACCAGCCAGGAACCAGGCGTCCGGGGTGCCCTGCAGGACGGTCGAGCCGCGTGGCCCACCGACCGCGACCGTTGAGGCCAGCGGAGCCCCGACCGCCCAGTCGCTGACCAGCCCGCCAGGGTGCACCACGAGCTCCAGGTCGAGCCAGCCGGCCGCGCTGTCCCAGTCGAGCGGGGTCACCTCCCGGCTGGGGCCGTCGTGCGGACCGTCGGCACCGAGCGGAAGGAACAGCCGGACGTGGTCGTCCGCGCCGGGCGACGTGAAGCCGCGCAGCTGTGCGCCGGCCAGCCGCAGCCGCAGGTAGCCCGGCGTCAGCCAGGTGCGGTCGGACAGCCGGGCGGTCCGGCGGAACACCCGCTCGGCGGCGGTTCGGGTGAGCGTGAACGGCATCGCGAGAGCTCCCGGGATGTGGCAACTGTTAGGTGAGCCTACCCTCAATGGAGGGGTCGGAAGTGTGACGTGCGTCCATCCGGCCCCGCCCACCGACATCAGTCGACCCGTCGTAGGGTCGGGTTCCCGCGACCGCGACCGGCGCAAGGATTCCCGCCGAGCGGATCTCGCCCGGTGCGGTCGAGAAATGATCGAATGGCGATCCGGCCGCCGTTGGTGCCGCTTCGACAGGAGGTCCCGTCCGTGCCCAGATCAGCACTGCCCGTCCGTGTCGCCCGAGGGGTCGCGGCGGCCCTGCTCGCCGCGATCGTGGTCGTCGCGCCCGCCGCCCCGGCCGCGGCGCACGCCGCGCTGTCGGCGAGTCAACCCGGCCAGAACACCCGGGTGGCGCAGTCACCCGAGGAGATCGTGCTGACCTTCACCGAACCGCTCAACGGCGACTACACCACGATCGTGGTCAGCGACGCCGCCGGCGCCCAGATGCCGGTCGACGGGCCGACCGTCGACCAGCAGCGGGGCATCGTCCGTCCGGTGCAGCCACTGCCCGACGGCGTCTACACGGTCGCGTACCGGGTGGTCTCGGTGGACGGACACACGGTGCAGGGCGCGTTCCGGTTCGCGGTGAACGCCCCGCTCACCGGCGCCTCGGGGGCACCTGCTCAGGCCGGCTCGGCCGCCACGGACGATGCCGCGCCGGCCGACAGCCGCCGTGGGTGGCTGCTCGCGTTCGCCGGTGCCGTGGCGCTGCTGATCGGCGGGGCCGCCGTCGTCGTGCTGCGCGGCCGACGACGTGTGAGCTAGTTCACTGCGGGAACCGACCGGGCCGGTACGGCGACTACTTCCGTCGTACGACTCGTGAGGAGAACCCGTATGCCATCAGCGCTCCAGCCGGCTCCGGTCCGGCGCACCGCCACGCGCCGCGCGGTGCTGTCCGGCGTCGCCGGCCTCGCCCTCGTCCTCGCCGGTTGCGGCGACGGCGACGGCACGCCGTCGGGCCCGGCACAGTCCACTCCGGAGGCGTCGGCCAGCGCGACGGCGTCGGCCGCTGCCACCGCCGGTCTCGTCGTGCGCGACCCGTGGGTGAAAGCCGCCGACGACGGCATGACCGCAGCGTTCGGGGTGCTGGTCAACGACACCGACACCGACATCACCATCGCCAGCGTGAGCACCGACATCTCCCCGGTCGAGCTGCACGAGATGGCGATGGCCGACGGCGCGATGGTGATGCGGGAGAAGCAGGGCGGGATCGTCGTCCCCGCCGGCGGCAGCCACACCCTCGAACCGGGCGGCGACCACATCATGCTGATGGACATCGCGCAACCGGTGCAGCCCGGCGACGAGGTCACCTTCACGGTGACCTTCGCCGACGGCGAGACGTCGCAGTTCACCGCGGTCGCCAAGCCGTTCGCCGGTGCGGAGGAGAGCTACGACCCCGGCACCGGCATGGACCACGGCTGAGCGGGATGACCGACCGACCCGTACCGCCACCGCCGCACCCCGTACCGTCGCCGGTGAACCGCCGGCTGCTGCTCACCGGCGGGGCCGCCGCGCTCGGCGGTGCCCTCGCCGGAGGGGCGGCGGTCACGGCGGCGGTCTCCGGCGACCGGACACCGGCGGCCGCCCCGACCGGGGCGGCCGCGCCGGTGGCGGTCGACTTCGGCACCGAGACGGTGCCGTTCCACGGCCCCCGGCAGGCCGGGGTGGACACCCCGCCACAGGCGTACGCCGCGTTCGTCGCCTTCACCCTCGGCCCGGCGACCGACCGGGCCGCGCTGGTCCGGCTGCTGCGACTGCTCAGCGACGACGCCGCCCGGCTCACCCAGGGCGTGCCGCCGCTGGCCGACACCGAACCCGAACTGGCCGTGCTGCCGGCCCGGCTCACCGTCACCTTCGGGTTCGGTCCGCAGCTGTACGCCGCCGCCGCAGTCGCCGACCGCCGACCGCCGTCGGTCACCGACCTGCCGCCGTTCGCGATCGACCGGCTGGAGCCGGGCTGGTCCGGCGGTGACCTGCTGCTGCAGATCTGCGCCGACGACCCGATCACGGTCGCGCACGCCCAGCGGATGCTGATCAAGGACGCCCGGCCGTTCGCCTCGGTCCGCTGGGTGCAGCAGGGGTTCCGGCGCGGCCGGGGCGTGGAGCACGAGGCGCACACCCAACGCAACATCATGGGGCAGATCGACGGCACCGGGAACCCGACGCCCGGCACGGCCGACTTCGACACCGCCGTCTGGGTCGGCGACGGGCCCGCCTGGCACCGCGACGGCAGCACCCTGGTGGTCCGCCGCATCCGTACCGAGATGGAGACCTGGGACAAGCTCGGCCGGATGGACAAGGAGCTGGTGATCGGTCGCCGGCTGGACACCGGAGCACCGCTGACCGGGGAGAAGGAGACCGACATCCCCGACTTCGCGGCGGTCGACGAGGTCGGGCTGCCGATCATGCCGGACTTCGCGCACGTCACCCGGGCGCACGTCGCCGACGACCGCTACAAGATCCTGCGCCGGCCGTACAACTACGACGGCGTCCCGGGTGCCGACGGCACCCCCGACAGCGGGCTGATCTTCGCCGCCTACCAGGCGGACGTCGACGCGCAGTTTCTGCCGATCCAACGCCGGCTGGCCGAACACGACCTGCTCAACGAGTGGGTCACCCCGATCGGGTCGGCGGTGTTCGCGATCCCGCCCGGATGCGCGCCCGACGGCTGGATCGGCGACAGTCTGCTCACTTGACGCAGGCGTCGCCGCAGCTCAGCGCCGGGTCGTCGCAGCTCACGCCCGGGTCGGCGGATGTGACCGGCGTCCTTGGGCAGTCGATCTCCGGTGGTTAGCGTGGCCGGATGATCTCCCGTGGCGCCACCGTCGTGCCCGAGCCGGGCACCCTGCCACGGCCGCAGATCCCGCTGCTGCTCGGGGCGGTCTTCCTGGTCTTCCTCGGCCAGATGTCACTGAACCCGATCATCGCTCCGCTGTCGCGCCAGATCGGCCTCGCCGAATGGCAGGTCGGCGTGATGATCAGCGTCTCCGCCCTGATGATGGTCGTCACCAGCCAGATGTGGGGGCGGCGCAGTCAGTCCTGGGGCCGTAAACCGGTGCTGGTCGCGGCGCTCGCCCTGGCCACCACGACGACGGCCCTGTTCGCGCTGCTCGCCGACCTCGGCATGCGCGGCATCGTCACCGGCACCGCGTTGTTCCTGCTCTTCGTCGTGTTCCGGGGCGTCGGCTTCGGTACCGCCATCGCGGCGGTGGCACCCACCGCCCAGGCGTACATCGCCGACGTCACCCCCGACCCGGCGGCCCGGGTGCGCGGCATGGCCGGGATCGGCGCGGTCCAGGGCGTCGCGATGGTCGCCGGTGCCCTCGTCGGCGGCCTGCTGGCCGGGTTCGGGCTGATGGCGCCGTTGCTGGCGGTTCCGGCGCTGCTCGCCGTCGGGCTGACCGCCGTCGCGGTACGGCTGCGCCGGCAGACCCGTACCGAACTGATCGCCGCACCGGCCCGGATCAGCCCGTGGGACGCGCGGGTGTGGCCGTACCTGCTGACCGGGCTCGGCATGTTCACCGCGCTCGGGTTCGTCCAGGTGGTCAGCGGCTTCCTCGTCCAGGACCGGTTCGGCCTCGACGCCGAGACCACCGGGCTGCTCACCGGCGGCGCGCTGCTGGCCGCCGGGGCCGGGATGGTGTTCGCCCAGACGGTGGTGGTGCCGCGCAGCGGCTGGCGGCCCGCGCTGCTGCTACGGGTCGGTTGCCTGGTGGCGCTGATCGGCTTCGTGCTGCTCGTCCCCGACACCCACCGGGCCGTGCTGATCGCCGCGATGGCGCTGATCGGCCTCGGCCTCGGCGTCGCCATGCCCGGCTACGTCGCCGGACCGACGCTCGCCGTCGACCGGAACGAACAGGGCGGCCTCGCCGGGCTGATCGGTGTCACCAACGGGCTGACCTTCGTCCTGGCGCCGACCGCCAGCACCGCCCTGTACGCGGTCTGGGCGCCGCTGCCGGTGCTGGTCGGCGCGGTGCTGATGGCCGCAGTGAGCACCTTCGTGCTGACCTATCCGGGATTCCGACGCGGCCGGGCCGGCGTACCGCAGCCGGTGGGCCGGCCGGTCGGATGACCGACCTGGACCCACCGGCCGCGCGGACCGCTCAGAACTCCTCGTCGAAGCTCACCGCCCCGCTCACCCCCACCTGGTACGCGGAGACCCGGCGCTCGAAGAAGTTCGACAACTCCTGCACGTCCTGCAGCTCCATGAACGCGAACGGGTTGGTCGATCCGTAGAGCGGGGCGATGCCCAGTTGGGCGAGCCGGCGGTCGGCGACGTGCTGCAGGTACTGGCGCATGTCGGCCAGCGACAGCCCGGGCACGCCCCGGCCGAGCAGGTCCTCGGCGAACTGGGCCTCGGCGTCGACTGCTTCGGCGAGCATCTGGCGGACCTGTTCGGCCATTTCGTCGTCGAACAGGTCCGGCTCCTCCCGCCGGACCGTGTCGACCACGTCGAAGGCGAACGCCATGTGCATCGACTCGTCGCGGAACACCCAGTTGGTGCCGGAGGCGAGGCCGTGCAGCAGCCCCCGGGACCGCAGGAAGTACACGTAGGCGAAGGCCCCGTAGAAGAACAGCCCTTCGATGCAGGCGGCGAAGCAGATCAGGTTGAGCAGGAAGGCCCGACGGTCGTCGCGGGTCCGCAGCTCGCGCAGCCCGAAGAGGGAGTCGATCCAGCGGAAGCAGAAGTCGGCCTTGCGCTTGATCGACGGAATGTTGTCGATCGCGGCGAACGCGGCGGACCGCTCCTGCTCGTCCGGGACGTAGGTGTCCAGCAGGTTCAGGTAGAACTGGACGTGCACCGCCTCCTCGAACAGTTGCCGGGACAGGTAGAGCCGCCCCTCCGGGCTGTTGACGTGCTGGTACAGGTTGAGCACCAGGTTGTTGGCGACGATCGTGTCCCCGGTGGCGAAGAAGGCGACCAGTCGGCTGACCAGGTGCCGTTCGGCCGGGCTGAGCCGGTCCAGGTCGGCCAGGTCGGAGTGCAGGTCCACCTCCTCCACCGTCCAGGTGTTGCGGATGGCGTCGCGGTAGCGGTCGAAGAAGTGCGGGTAGCGCATCGGCCGCAGGGTCAGGTTCATCCCCGGGTCGAGCAGCATCGGGTTCGGTGTCATCGTGGTCTCCAACGGGTGGACGCGGGGCGTCACTGGCAGGCGTCGCAGGACTCGGGGTTCTCCAGGGAGCAGGCCACCGCCTCGGCGTCGACCGGCGCGACGGAGACCGTGGCCTGCTGGATCCGGGTCGCCGGGCGCGACCGCAGGTAGTAGGTGGTCTTGAGGCCGGACTGCCAGGCGTACCGGTACATCGAGGACAGCTTCCCGATCGTCGGTGCGGCCATGAACAGGTTCAACGACTGGCTCTGGTCGATGTACGGCGCACGGGCGGCGGCCAGGTCGATCAGCGCCCGCTGCGGCAGCTCCCAGGCGGTACGGAACAGCCGCCGTACCTCGGCCGGGATGGCGCTGATCTGCTGGACCGACCCCTCGGCCCGGGTGATCTGCTCACGGACCGCCGCCGTCCACAGCCCGGCCGCCTTCAGCCGCCCCACCAGGGCGGTGTTGACCTGCAGGAACTCCCCGGACAGGGTTTCGCGTTTGAACAGGTTGGACACCTGCGGCTCGATACATTCGTAGCAGCCGGCGATCGAGGCGATGGTCGCCGTCGGGGCGATGGCCACCAGCAGCGAGTTGCGCAGCCCGTGCTCGGCGACCTGTCGGCGCAGCGCCGCCCAGCGCTCGGTCTGGGTCGGCTCGGCGCCCCACAGGTCCGGGTGCAGTTGCCCGCGCGCCGCCCGGGTCTGCGGGTACGCCGGGTGCGGCCCGTACTGTTGCGCCAACCCGGCGGAGGTCTCCAGCGCGGTCAGGTAGATCTCCTCGGCGATCCGGGTGGACAGCTCCCGGGCGGGTGCCGAGTCGAACGGCAGGCCGAGGGCGAAGAACACGTCCTGCAGCCCCATCATGCCCAGGCCGATCGGGCGCCAGCGCGGGTTGGACGCCGCGGCCTGCGTACTCGGGTAGTAGTTGATGTCGATGACCCGGTCGAGGAAGACGACGGCGGTGCGGACCGTGTCGCGCAGCCGCGCCCAGTCCACGTCGGCGGCCGTGGCCCCGGCCGCGGTCGAGGTCGCAGCTGCGGTCAGGTGGGCACCGAGGTTGATCGAGCCCAGGTTGCACACGGCGGTCTCGGCGTCCGAGGAGACCTCGACGATCTCGGTGCACAGGTTGGACAGGTGCACCACGTTGCCCGGTTCCCCGGTCTGGTTGCACAGCAGGTTGGACCGGTCCTTGAAGGTCATCCAGCCGTTGCCGGTCTGCGCCAGGGTGCGCATCATCCGCCCGTACAGGTCGCGGGCGGGAACCTGGCGCACGGCGAGCCCGGCGGCCTCGGCGGCCCGGTACGCGGTGTCGAACTCGGCGCCGTACAGGTCGGGCAGGTGCGGTACGTCGGCCGGGTTGAACAGCGACCACGTCGCGTCGGCGTCGACCCGGCGCATGAACTCGTCGCAGATCCAGTTGGCCAGGTTGAGGTTGTGGGTGCGGCGGGCGTCTTCGCCGGTGTTGTCCCGCAGCTCCAGGAACTCCTCGATGTCGGCGTGCCAGGGCTCCAGGTAGACGCAGGCCGCGCCCTTGCGCCGGCCGCCCTGATTGACGGCGGCGACCGAGGCGTCCAGGGTGCGCAGCCACGGCACGATCCCGTTGGACAGCCCGTTGGTGCCCCGGATCAGCGCACCCCGTGAGCGCACCCGGGACCAGGAGATGCCGATCCCGCCGGCGTACTTGGACAGCTTCGCCACCTGGGCGTACCGGTCGTAGATCGAGTCGAGTTCGTCGCGGGGGGAGTCGACCAGGAAGCACGACGACATCTGGGTGTGCCGGGTGCCGGAGTTGAACAACGTCGGCGAGCTGGGCAGGTACGCCAGCGACGACATCAGTCGGTAGAAGTCGACCGCCTCGGCCGGGGTGTCGGACAGTCCGCAGGCCACCCGCAGCAGCCAGTACTGCGGGGTCTCCACCACCTGTCGGTTGGTGGGATGGCGCAGCAGGTACCGGTCGGAGACGGTCCGCAGCCCGAAGTACTCGAACCGGTCGTCGGCGGTCGGGTCGACGGCGGCGTCCAGGACGGCGGCGTGCGTGGCGACGAAGCGGGCGGTCCGGTCGCCGATCAGCCCGTGGCGGTGGCCGAGCCGGATGGCCTGACTGAACGAGTCGATGCCCTGCTGACGGACCTGCGCGGTGACCGAGGCGGCCAGTAGCCGGGCGGCCAGCCGGGAGTACTGCGGGTCCGCACCGATCAGGTCGGCGGCGGTGCGGATCAGCAGTTGCGTCACCTCGGCCGTGGTGACTCCGTCGTAGAGGCCGCTGACGGCCCGGTCGGCGACCCGGCGCGGGTCGACGTCGGTGAGCCCGTCGGCGTGGCGCCGTACCGCGGCGTGCAGCCGGTCGGGGTCGACCGGGGTGGCGTGGCCGTCCTGGTCGCGGACCCGGACCGGGCCGGGTGTGCCCGCCGACGGGGTCGCCGTGGGGTAGGTGATGGTCACCTGTGCTGCCTCCTGGCTCTGCTCGTGGCAGGCCGGCGGGCAGCACGGACGTCTGGGCGCACGCGGTGGTCACCCGACGCGCGCGGCGCAGCCGTCGACCGTCCCGCGCGGCCTCGGACCACCGGGTACGCACACGGCGTACCCGGCACAACGGGCAGGTCTTCGGACTCGTGGGCGTGACCGGGTCGAGGCGACTCGGTCTCCTACTGGCCGTCGCTTCCCAGGCGCGGTACGCGCCCAGTGCGTGATGACGGCGGTCGTTCCCACTCACCGCTGCGGGGCAGTCCCGGATTCCCACCGGGTTCCCTGTTGCCTCGGCCGGGCTGGCTGCCCGGCCGAACCAGTTGCGTCAGGGACTATATCTGGTGTGCCGTCCCGACCGACACACCAGATGTCGTTGTCGGCGTGTCGTTGCTCTCATTACGAAGCGGGTTGTCGGCGATCTGTTCCCGATATATCGTGGATGCATCAACGAATATCGGAGGCAGATGTGAGACACCACCACCACGACACAGCGGGCGGGTCGCCCGGTTGGCGGCGGGCCGGCGGGCGACGCGGCTTCGGACCGTTCGGCCCCGGCTTCGGCTTCGGCCCCGGCGGTCCCGGCTTCGGGCCGGGTGGCCCGGGTTCCGGCCCCGGCGGCTGGGGCAGGGGTGGTCGCGGCGGCCGGGGACGCCGCCGGCCGAACGTGCGGGCCGCCGTCCTGGCCCTGCTCGTCGAGGGCCCGATGCACGGCTACGAGATGATCCAGGAGCTCGACTCCCGCACCGGCGGGGTCTGGCGGCCCAGCCCCGGCTCGATCTACCCCACCCTGCAACTACTGGAGGACGAGGGCCTGATCGTCGGCACCGCCGAAGGCTCCGGCGGTGGGCGCAAGCGCTACGCGCTCACCGACGCCGCCCGCCCCGAGGCCGAGCAGGCCGCGCAGGCCGCGCCCTGGACCGAGCTGGCGCCGGAGACCGTCGACAGCTGGCATGACGTGCGCGAATCGGGTATGCAGACGATGCACGCGCTGCGGCACGTGATGCTCAACGGCACCGCGGAGCAGCGGGAGCGGGCGGTCCAGGTGCTCGACGAGACCCGACGCAAGCTCTACGCCATCCTGGCCGACTCCGAGTAGTCGGCGGGTCGCCGCAGGTTGCGGCGGGACCCGGTCGGCCGGTCCGGCCAGAAACTCCCGGCTCCGCTGTCGACGCGGCGCCCCGCCGATCGTCGTCATGACGTACGGCAACGCCACTACCAGCGAGGAGCCCGACGTGAAGTACATGCTGCTGTTCGTCAGCCCACCGACCGACGACCCGAACCACATCGAGCCGCAGTGCACGGTCGAGGACTGGATCGCCTACGACAAGCAGATGAAGGACGCCGGCATCTGGGTCAGCGGCAACGCCCTGGCGGACCTGACCACCTGCACCTCGGTCAAGGTCGAGGCGGACGGTCAGCGGATCGTCACCGACGGTCCGTTCGCCGAGAGCCGCGAGGTGCTCGGCGGCTACGACATCATCGACGTACCGGACCTGGACGTCGCGCTGGACTGGGCGGCCCGCTCGCCCGGTGCCCGGGACGGGGGGTCGGTGCAGGTGCGTCCGGTCGCCGACTTCGGGATGTGACCGGCCGGATGACCGGTGCCGAGTCGGCCGACGACCCCGCCGGGCCGGGGCGGGGCACCGATCCGGAAACGGTACGGACCTCGGTGGCGGCCGTGTTCCGCGAGGAGCACGGCCGGCTGCTCGCCACCCTGGTGCGCCGCTTCGGTGACCTGCACCTGGCCGAGGAGGTGGCAGCCGAGGCCGTCGAGGCGGCTCTGACGCACTGGCCGGTCTCCGGCGTGCCGACCCGCCCCGGGGCGTGGCTGCTGACCACCGCGCGGCGTCGCGCGGTGGACCGGATCCGCCGCGACCGGACGCTGGCGCTGCGGCTGGCGGTACTGCAGGCCGAGGCGGACCGGGCCGACCCGGCACCGGCCGCCGATGTCGATCCCGACCTGCCCGACGACCGGCTCGCGCTCTTCTTCACCTGCGCCCACCCCGCGTTGCCCGCGCCGGACCGGGTGGCGCTGACCCTGCGCCACCTCGGCGGGCTGACCACCGCCGAGGTGGCCCGGGCCTTCCTCGTGCCGGAGGCGACGATGGCCCAGCGGATCGTCCGGGCGAAACGCAAGATCCGGGACGCGCGGATTCCGTTCCGGGTGCCCGGTGTCGACGAGTTGCCGCAGCGGCTCCCCGGCGTCCTGCAGGCGGTGTACTCGATCTTCACCGAGGGCTACGCGGCGAGCTCCGGTCCGCACCTGCAGCGCCTCGACCTGGCTGAGGAGGCCGTCCGGCTGGCCCGCATCCTGCACCGGTTGCTCCCGACCCAACGGGAGACCGCCGGCCTGCTCGGTCTGCTGCTGCTGGTCCACGCCCGCCGGCATACCCGGACCGGACCGGACGGGGCACTGGTGCTCCTCGACGAGCAGGACCGGCGGCGGTGGGACCGACCGATGATCGCCGAAGGTCGTGCGTTGGCCCGTGCGGCGTTGACCGGCGGCCCGCCCGGACCGTACGGGCTGCAGGCCGCGATCGCCGCGCTGCACGACGAGGCCGCCGACGTCGCCGGGACCGACTGGCCGCAGATCGTCGCCCTGTACGACGTACTGGCGCGGATCGCGCCCTCGCCGGTGGTCGACCTGAACCGGGCGGTGGCGGTGGCCATGCGCGACGGCCCGGCCGCCGGGCTGGCCATCCTCGACGAGCTGGCCGCCGATCCGCGGCTGCGGTCGCACCACCCGTTCCCGGCGGCTCGGGCCGAGCTGCTGCAGCGCCTCGGCCGGTACGCCGACGCGGCCGACGCCTACCGGCAGGCGCTGGAGCTGGCCGGCACCGAGCCGGACCGGGAGCACCTGCGACGCCGCCTCGCCGCAGCGCAGGCGGCGAGCCACCCCGGCTGAGCGAACGGGCGGCGGCGTCAGTGGGCACCCACCGCACGCGGGTCCGGGCCGGCGTCGGTGCCCGGAAGGTGACAGGCGGCCAGGTGACCGGCACCGCGTACGGTCAGCTCCGGATCGTCGACGGCACACCGGTCGAACGCCGCCGGGCAGCGGGTCCGGAACCGGCAGCCGCTCGGCGGATCGGCGGGGGAGGGGACCGCACCGCGCAGGATGATCCGCTGTCGGGTCCGCTCGACCGCCGGATCCGGCACCGGCACCGCCGACAACAGCGCCCGGGTGTACGGGTGGGCCGCCCGGGTGAACAGGGTGGCCCGGTCGGCGATCTCCACGATCCGACCAAGGTACATCACCGCGATCCGGTCGCTGAGGTGCCCGACGGCCGCCAGGTCGTGGGCGATGAACAGGTACGCCAGGCCGAGCGAGTCGCGCAGGTCCTCCAGCAGGTTGATGATCTGCGCCTGGATCGACACGTCGAGGGCGGCGATCGGCTCGTCGGCGACGATCAGGTCCGGCTCGCCGGCCAGCGCCCGGGCGATCCCGATCCGTTGCCGCTGCCCGCCGGAGAACTCGTGCGGGTGCCGGTGGGCGTGGTCCGGGTCCAGCCCGACCAGTTCCAGCAGCTCGCCGACCCGGTGCCGGCGGGCCGCCGTACCCTTGTGCAGGCCGTGCACGTCCAACGGCTCGGCGATGATCGCGCCGACCGACATCCGTGGGTCGAGTGAGGCGTACGGATCCTGGAAGATCATCGTCAGGCGGCGGCGCATCGCCCGCATCCGGCGCAGACTCAGCGCGGTCAGGTCGACCTCGCCCATCGTGACCGTGCCGGCGGTGGGCTCGACCAGCCGCAGCACCGCCAGCCCGGTGGTGCTCTTGCCGCAGCCGGACTCGCCGACCAGCCCGAGCGTCTCACCGGCGCCGACCTGGAAGCTCACCCCGTCCACCGCCCGTACCGGCCCGGCGGGGCGACCCGGCCGGCCCTGGCCGCGCTGCGGGAAGTGCACCCGCAGGTCGGTGACCCGCAGCAGCGGTGCGCGGTCAGCCATCCCGGCCCGCCGGGACGTCGTAGAAGCAGGCCACCCGGTGCCCGCCGGCGGCGACGGTCCGCAGCGGCGGTACCTCGGTGGCCGCCCGGTCGTCGTACCGGTAGCCGCAGCGCGGATGGAACGGACAGCCCGCCGGCAGCGCCGTCGGGTCGGGCGGCTGGCCGGGGATCGTCGCCAACCGGCGGGGCCGGGCGACGCCGACGCGCGGCACCGCCGCGAGCAACCCGATGGTGTACGGGTGCCGGGGCGCGGCGTACAGGTCGTCGACCCCCGCCTCCTCCAGGATCCGGCCGGCGTACATCACCGCGACCCGGTCGGCGATGCCGGCCACCACCCCGAGATCGTGGGTGATCCACACGACCGCCAGGCCGAGCCGCTGCTGCAGGCCGGCGACGACGTCGAGGATCTGCGCCTGGGTGGTGACGTCCAGCGCGGTGGTCGCCTCGTCGGCGAGCAACACCCGGGGCTCACAGGCCAACGCCATGGCGATCATGACCCGCTGGCGCATGCCGCCGGAGAAGTGGTGCGGGTAGTCGTCCAGCCGCCGCCGGGCGTCCGGCAGCCCGACCTGGTCGAGCAGGTCGGCGGCCCGGTCCCGGGCGGCGGCGCCGCTGGCCAGGCCGTGCAGCACGATCGGTTCGACGAGCTGCGCCCCGATGGTCCTGACCGGGTTGAGCGACGTCATCGGGTCCTGGAAGACCATCGCGATCCGGTTGCCCCGCACCCGGCGCAACTGACGTTCGCCGAGTGCCAGCAGGTCGGTGCCGCCCAGCAGCACCTGGCCGCTGACCCGGGCCGGTTCGTCGAGCAGCCCCATCACCGCCAGCGCGGCGACGGTCTTGCCGGAGCCGGATTCCCCGACGATGGCCAGGGTCTCACCGGCACGCACGTCGTAGCTGACCCCGTTGACCACCCGGGCGACGCCGCGCCGGGTGCCGATGCGCACCGTCAGGTCACGTACCGACAGCACCGGACCGTCGGTCGCCGGGGCGTCGCCCGCCGGCCCGCCGCTCATCCGGCCCGCCCCCTCGACTCGACGACCGACCGCTGCCGGGGGTCGAGCACATCCCGGAGTCCGTCGCCGACCAGGTTGAACGCCAGGACGGTGCCGAGGATCGCCAGGCCGGGGAAGATCCCCATCCAGGGTGCCTGACCGACGAACTCGCGGCCTTCGGCGAGCATCCGGCCCCAGGCCGGGTCGGGGCGCTGCACCCCGAGGCCGAGGAACGACAGCGCCGCCTCGGCCAGGATGGCGAACGCCAGGCTGAGCGAGGTCTGCACGATCACCGGCGCGGCGATGTTCGGCACCACGTGTCGGACGAGGATCCGCAGGTCACCGGCACCGACCGCGCGGGCGGCCAGCACGTACAGCTGGGTGGTGGCAACCATCGTCGCGGCCCGCACGATCCGGGCGAAGATCGGGGTGTAGACGATGCCGATGGCGATCATCGCGTTGGTGATGCCGGGTCCGAGGATCGCCAGGACGGCGATGGCCAGCAGGATCGCCGGGAACGCGAACAGCACGTCCATGCTGCGCATCAGCACCGCGTCGGCCGCGCCGGCGTAGTAGCCGGCGATCAGACCGATGATGAGCCCGGCGGCCAGCGAGATGCCGACCGCGACCAGCCCCACCTGCAGCGACACCCGGGCACCGACCAGCACCCGGCTGAGTACGTCGCGGCCCAGGTTGTCGGTGCCGAACGGGTGCTGCGGCGACGGTGCCGCCAACCGGCCGGGCACGTCGACGGCGTTGGGGTCGTACGGTGCCAGCCACGGCCCGGCCACGGCGACCACCGTCAGCACCGTCAGCACCAGCAACCCGGCCAGGGCCAGCGGGTTGCCCAGCAGTAGACCGACCAGTCGGCGGGTCACCGGTGCCGCACCCGTGGGTCGAGGTAGCCGTAGAGCAGGTCCACCAGGAAGTTGACGAGTAGGAACATCAGCGCGATGGTCAGTACCGCGCCCTGCAGCAGGCTGTAGTCCCGCCGCACCACCGCGTCGTAGGCCAGTCTGCCCAGCCCGGGCCACTCGAAGATCACCTCGACGATGACGACTCCGCCGAGCAGGAAACCGAGCTGCAGGCCGACGGCGGTGACGATCGGGATCCAGGCGTTGGGCAGCACGTGCCGGCGTACCGTCTGCCAGCGGGAGAGCCCCTTGGCCCGGGCGGTACGCGCGTAGTCCTGGTGCAGCGCCTCCAGCACCGCCGAGCGGACGAACCGGGTCAGCACCGATCCGGAGATCAGCCCGACGGTCAGCGCCGGCAGCACCAGGTGCCGCAGCGCCCGCACCGGATCGTCCACCGGGGACACGTAACCCGAGGCCGGCAGCCAGCCCAGCACCAGCGCGAAGAGCAGGATGTACATGATCCCGCTCCAGAAGTCCGGCACCGAGACCCAGAGCTGACTGACCGCGGTGGCGATCCGGTCGACCAACGACCCGGAGCGCACCGCCGAGACGATCCCCAGCGGCAACGCGACGACCAGCGCGACGGCGAGCGCGGCACCGGCCAGCAGCCCGGTCGGGCCGAGCCGGGCGAGCAGCAGCAGAGTCACCGGCTCGCCGCTGCGGAAGCTGACCCCCAGATCGCCGGTGACCGCCCGACCCAGCCACTGGAAGTACTGGACCGCGATCGGCTGGTCCAGGCCGGCCCGGGCCCGCATCGCCTGGTACAGCTCCTCGTCGAAGCGGGTCCCCAGGGCCAACCGGATCGGGTCCCCGGGCACCAGGTGCACGATCAGGAAGACCGCGACGCTGACGCCGAGCATCGCGACCACGGTCTGCAGCGCCCGCCACAGCAGGAAGCGCGCCATCGCGCCGGCTCAGCCGTCGCGCCGTACGGTGCGCAGCCGGATCTTGCCGTCGGGGTGCATCTCGACGCCGGACAGCTGCGGGGACCAGGCCAGCGCCGCCTGCGGGCTGTACAGGTAGCCGTAGCTGACCTCGTCGATGATCAGCCGGGCAGCCTGGTGGTACAGGTCGCGTCGTTCGGTGTCGACGACCCGCTCCCGGGCCTGGTCGAGGAGCTGGTCGACCTGCGGGTTGGCGTAGCCGTGGAAGTTGAACGAGCCGGCCGAGTGGTGCTGGGCGTAGTAGGCGTACTCGCCGTCGAGGTTGTTGAGCCAACCCAGGACGTAGCAGTCGTAGCTGCCGTTGCCCTGCTCGTCGAGCCAGCTGGCGAAGTCGAGGGTACGGATCTCGACGTCGACCCCGACGTCGCGCCACTGGCTGGCGATCACCTCGCCGGCCGCCAGGGTGTGCGGGTACTCGTTGGTCAGCATCAGGTCCACGGTGAGACCGTCGACGCCGGCGTCGGCCAGCAGCTGCCGGGCCTGCGCCGGGTCGTAGCGGAACGGGGCGTGGTCGGTGGCCCAGAAGTTGCCCGGCGGCATGGCCGACTGCACCGCCGTGGCGGAGTCGAAGAACGCGGCCTGGGCGACCTGCTCGCGGTCGATGGCGTAGGACAGCGCCCGGCGTACGTCGATGTCGTCGAAGGGCGCACGGTCGAAGTTGCAGGTGAAGTACCAGTAGTCGTTGCTGGCCAGCTGCCCGAGTTCGACGTCGGGATCGTCGCGCAGCGTCGTGATCTCCTGCGGCGGTACGTTGTTGGTCAGCTGGACGGCCCCGGTGCGCAGGTTGGTCAGCGCGGTGGTCGGCTCGGCGACGAACCGGAACTCGACCCGGTCGACGTACGGGCCGTCTCCCCAGTAGTCCGGGTTGGCCTCCAGCACGATCCGGTCACCGGGGGTGTAGCTGACGAACCGGAACGGGCCGGTGCCGACCGCCGTGCCGGTCAGTCCGTCGCCGTCGATCAGCTCGGGTGCGACGATCGCCATGCCCTTGAAACCGCCGACGTTGGCGAGCAGGTTCGGCGTCGGTCGGTTGAGGACGAATTCCACCGTACGGTCGTCGACGGCGCGTACGTCGTCGACGGTGTCGAAGCGCCAGGCGTTCGCGGCGGTCTGCGCGTCGGTGATCCGGTCGAAGCTGGCCACCACGTCGTCGGCGACGAACTGGCGTCCGTTGTGCCAGGTGACCCCCTCACGCAGGTGGAAGGTCCAGGTGAGCAGGTCCTCGCTGACCTCCCACTCGGTGGCCAGCGCGGGTTGGAAACTCAGGTCCGGGGCCGGCTCGACGAGGGTGTCGTAGACGTTCTCCAGCACCAGGAAGGTCGGCCCGGCGGTGGAGACGTGCACGTCCAGGCTGTCCGGTTCACCGGAGATGGCGACCACCAGCGTGCCGGCGGTCGAGGCGTCGCCCTCGTCGGTCTCCAGGGACTCGCCGGCCGAGCAGGCGGTGAGGCCGAGCACCGCCGTCATGGCCAGGCCGCCGATCCGCCGGCGGTACCGGGTGGCGGCGTGGCGGGCGGTGGCGCGGGTGGTCAGGTCAGGTGTCGGCCGCTGGCGGTACGCGGGTGCCGCAGTGCTGGTCACCGTCTGTCTCCTAGCTCGTGGCCGCCGATTCGGGCGTGACGGGCGCGGATGAAACGCCGACCCTAGTCGATCGGTCGATGGGTCACAACCTGGCGACCCATGGTGATGATCGATCCGGATCGCTCGGTCCGGCGCATCGATGGAACGGTTCAGCCTTGACAGTGCCGGTCATCCATTCATATTCTTCATTGAATTGTATCGTTTCATATTGCTCGGAGGGGATACCCGGAATGACCCGTCACCGTCGCCGCCGGGTTCCGCCCGTGCTGCTCGCCGCCGTACTGACCCTCTCCAACGGCGTCCCCGCCGCCGGCGCGCCCGCCAGCGACGCCGTCCCCGCCGCCGCGGGCCACGGGCCCCGGCCCGGCGCCGTCCACCTCGAACATCTCGACCGTGGCCTCGTCGCCGCCGCCACCGCCGACGGGGTCTTCCTCAGTTGGCGCCTGCGTGGCGACGAGGTCACCGGTCGGCACGCCGCCGGTATGACCGGCGTCGACTTCCACGTCTACCGCGACGGCCGACGCATCGCCACCGTCACCGACAGCACCAACCACCTGGACACCGCCGCCCCCGCCGCCGGTGCCCGCTACCAGGTCGCCGCCCTCGTCCGTGGCCGCGAGGTCGACCGCAGCGCCGTCGTCACCCCCTGGTCGCAGGCGTACCACGACCTGCCGCTGCGCCGCCCGGCCGACGGCGTCACCCCGGCCGGCGAGCCGTACACCTACGCCGCGAACGACATGAGTGTCGGTGACGTCGACGGCGACGGCCGGTACGAGTTCGTCGTCAAGTGGGACCCGTCCAACTCCAAGGACGTCTCGCAGGTCGGCTACACCGGGCCGGTCTACATCGACACGTACCGCCTCGACGGCACCCTGCTGCACCGCATCGACCTGGGCGTCAACATCCGGGCCGGGGCGCACTACACCCAGTTCCTGGTGTACGACTTCGACAGCGACGGCCGCGCCGAACTGATGCTCAAGACCGCCCCCGGCACGAAGAGCATCCGCTACCGGGCCGACGGCCAGGTGGCCGGCGAGCGGTACGTCACCATGCCGGCGGCCGACCGCCGGGCCGGTCACACCCATGCCGACGACCACCGCATGTCCGCCGCCGACTACTACGAACATCTGGTCGGGATGTTCCGTGGCTGGCACGCCCATCCGGAGGTGGTCGCCGGCAACTGGCCCGCCACCCTGGAGCAGGCGTTCGGGCTGGCACCGACGTACCGCTATCCGTTGTCGGACGCGGACGCACGGGCCCTGGTCGACCACTTCGTCGACACCTACGCCCCGTCGCGCAGCGCCCGCAACAACCTGCGTGCCTTCGAGGGCTTCATCGTCGACGGCCCCGAGTATCTGACGGTCTTCGACGGCGCCACCGGCCGGGAACTGCAGACGATCCCGTACCGGCCGGGCCGGCACGACGACGGTCTGATGTGGGGCGATTACGCGATGGCGCGCATCGAGCCGGGCAACCGCGTCGACCGGTTCCTGTCCGCCGTGGCCTATCTCGACGGCGTACGTCCGTCGGCGGTCTTCGCCCGCGGCTACTACACCCGGTCGACGCTGGTCGCCTACGACTGGAACGGGCGCCGGCTCACCGAGCGGTGGTACGTCGACAGCGGCTGGACGCCGATGAGCAACCCGTTCAACGACTCCCCGCACGGCCGCGACGGCACCGACGACGAGTTCGCCACCATCACCACCCAGGGCCAGCACTCGGTCAGTGCCGCCGACGTCGACGGCGACGGACGCCACGAGATCGTCTACGGGGCTGCCGTCATCGACGACGACGGCAGCCTGCTCTACAGCGCCTTCGCGGCGATGCCGCCGGTCAGTGCCGCGCCGGGCACCACGGCCCGACTCGGCCACGGCGACGCCATGCACGTCACCGACATCGACCCGGCCCGCCCCGGACTGGAGGCCTACCTGGTCTTCGAAGGTGGGCCGTGGGCACCGTACGGGCACGCCCTGCTCGACGCCGGCACCGGCGAGGTGATCTTCGGCGACTACACCGGAGTGGACACCGGTCGGGGCATGATCGGCGACATCGACCCCGACCGGCCCGGCCACGAGGTCTGGGCGGTCAGCGGCATCGGCCTGCGTGACGTCAGCGGTGCCCGGATCGCCGATCAGATCCCGGGCACCAACATGAGCATCCGGTGGGCCGCCGACGGCACCACCCAGATCGTCGACGGGGCGATCGACCAGACCCCGACGATCACCGACTGGCGGCGTGGCCGGTTGCTCACCGCCGACGGTACCCGGACCAACAACCACACCAAGGGCAATCCGGGGCTGGTCGCCGACGTCCTCGGCGACTGGCGGGAGGAGCTGCTGGTCCGTACGGTCGACAGCGCGGCGGTCCGGATCTACCTCAGCACCGAGGTGACCGACCGCAAGATGTACACGCTGATGCACGATCCGCAGTACCGGGCCGAGGTCGCCCGTCAGCAGACCACCTACAACCAGCCGTCGTACCCCGGCTTCCACCTGGCGTCCGACACCGACTTCCGGCGGGTGCCGGTGCCGCACCTGCGGACACCGGGAAGACCGCGCTGACCCGTCCCGCCGGGACGATCGCCACCATGCCGGGTGACACTCCCGCCGCGCCTCGCCCCGGCGCGGTGGCGAGGCGGGGATCCGGCTAGGCTGTCGCGCCGTGGGCAGACTCTGGCAGGGCGTGACCGCGACCGTTGGCCGACTCACCGGGCAGCGCGTCCCGGCGCAGCGGCGACCGAGGCCGGCCCGCCCGGCCCGGCCCCGCCAGGTGGCGGCGCTGCAACGACGGGAGCTGTCCTACGCGCCGGAGCTGGACGGACATGCCGATCCCGGCGAGATCGTCTGGACCTGGGTGCCGTACGAGGACGATCCGCGTCAGGGCAAGGACCGACCGGTCCTCGTCGTCGGGCGGCGTAGTCGCACCCTGTTCGGGCTGATGCTGTCCAGCCAGTCCGACCGCGACGGGCAGCGCCACTGGCTGGCGCTCGGCACCTGGGGCAGCGACGGCCGGCCCAGCTGGATCCGGCTCGACCGGGTGCTGACCATGCGGGAGGACAGCATCCGTCGCGAAGGTGCGATCCTGGACCGGGCCCGGTTCGACCGGGTGTGCCAAGCGTTACGGGGCGGGTACGGCTGGTCCTGACCACGGTCGGGCTGACCTCGGGGTCAGCAACAGTTCGCCGACACGTCACGTGCCCGTGGACCGCAGGCCGACCACCAGCCCGCATGCTCGGCGCATGGTGACCGCGTCATGAGGATCGTCCGGCTGGCGAATTTCATCACCGGCAGCTCCGGTGGGCTCCGGACCGCCCTGCGTGAACTGGGCACCGGCTACCTGGCGGCCGGCCACGAGCCGGTGCTGATCATGCCGGGGGCGGTCGACTCGGACGAACAGACCGGTCAGGGCCGGGTGATCACTCTCGCCGGCCCGGTGGTGCCCGGAACCGGCGGGTACCGGGTGCTGGTGGCCCGGTCGCGGCTACGCCGGTTGCTGACCGAGCTTGCCCCGGACCGCCTGGAGGTCTCCGACCGGACCACTCTGCGGTGGACCGGTCGGTGGGCGCGCCGTGCCGGTGTGCCGTCGGTGATGGTGTCCCACGAGACCCTCGACGGGCTGCTGGGGCTGCCGTTCGGCGGTCGTCGCGCGTCCGCGCGGCTGACCACGCGGGTCGCCGACCGGCTCAACGCCGCCACCGCCGCCAGCTTCGACACGGTGCTGTGCACCACCGGTTGGGCCGCCCGTGAGTTCACCCGGATCGGCGTCGACAACCTGGTACGGGTCCCGCTCGGCGTCGATCTCGAGCGGTTCCATCCTCGGCGCCACGACCCCGCCGTCCGGCAGCGGTACGCCCCGGACGGCGAGTTGCTGGTGCTGCACTGTGCCCGGTTGTCGGCCGAGAAATGTCCAGAACGGGTGCTCGCCGCCCTCGCGCAGTTGCGGCGTCGCCGGGTCGCGGCGGTGGGGGTGTTCGTCGGCACCGGTCCTCGCCAGGCAGGGCTACGGGAGCAGGCCGCAGCCGCCGGCCTGGCGGTGCACTTCGCCAACTACGTCGACGACCGCACCGAGATCGCCCGGCTGATGGCCAGCGCCGACGTGGTGGTCGCACCGGGCCCGGTGGAGACCTTCGGGCTGGCCGCGCTGGAGGCGCTGGCCAGCGGTACGCCGGTGGTGGTCGCCGCCGAGAGCGCGTTGCCGGAGGTGGTCGCCGACGCGGGACTGGCCGCCACCGGCGGGGGAGTGGGCTTCGCCGACGCGATCGTCGAGTTGGTGCGGCGTCCGGAGTCGGCGCGGCGGTCGGCGGCCCGGGCGCGGGCCGAACGGTTTCCCTGGTCGGCGTCGGTGGCCGGGTTTCTGCGTGCCCATCGTGCGGTGGGCGCCCCGGTCGGCCTACGGCTCACCGGACGATGACGCGGTACGGTCGCGGGCGTGGCCAGCGGAGCCGCTGCCCACGCCCGTCGTACGCGTGTCGGTGCCGGTCGGCGCTGCTCGCATGCCCGTCGTAGCGACCTCGGTGCTGGCGCGCGTCAGGTCAGGCCGGCGTCGTCAGCACCGCTGCCAGGCAAGGTTGAACAGAGTGTCGACGTCGGCGTCGGTGCTGGTCATCGACATGGTGGTGATGCCTGCGGACGTGCCGGCGTCGACTCGCAGCTCGGTGTTGATGTTGAGCACCCGCTGCTGTCCACAGGGCAGGTAGGACAGCAGCGGTGCGGCGTCGCGGGTGGACCACAGTCCGTGGTACGGCCCGTCGAAGGTCTCCTCGGTGCGGCTGGAGTCCGAGGATCCCTGCCAGTAGTAGTTGGTGCGCTGCAAGCCTGCCGCCCCGGCCGGCACCGTGGCGCGGCCCCGGTAGTCGGCGGTGGCGACGGCGAACGTCCAACCGGCCGGCACCGTGACGAGGACGCCGAGCTGGCAGTTCCGCCGGCTGGCGGCAGGGTCGGTTCCGCCGCCAGCGCTGGCGACGAAGTCGAAGTAGCGGATCCGGAAGCCGGAGCCGTCGGGTTGGGCGACGACCTTCGCCGTGCCGGGCGCGCAACCGGAGCCGTTGGCGGCGAGCACCTCGACGGAGATGCTGCCGTCCGGTGCGCCGGCCTGGTCGACCGGTGTCGCCTTGGCCGGCGCGACCAGACACAGCGCGAGGGCCACGCCGAGTGCGGTGCCGATTCCGCGTCCGGCGCCGACGAGGTTTCTAGACATACCAATCCCCTCCCGGGTGGAGCCGATATCAACCGGATGGAAACGTGCGATGGTGCCGAACAGCCCGCGCGGCTTCTTGCTCTCAGGGGTCCCGCCGCAGGGTCGCAAGAGGTCGGAACGGTCACCTGACTGGTGGCCTGCGAAAGCATGATAGCTAGATGTGGTGAGCACGGCAAGCATTAGTAAACATCAATGTTGTGTCGATGGGGTTCGCGGAATTGATCATTGTGAAGAGCGATTCGCCGAGTAGTTATGTCCGTATTTATTGGACTTTATCGTGTCTGATCGATCGAGGATGCCTCTGGGTGTCGGCGCGACTTCGGGTCGATCCTTCAGTGAGTGGCGACTTGCATGCAGTTCTCGGTCGGATTCGGCTCAACTTTGTGTCAGTGTTCATAATAAACATTAGACGTTGACATGTATCGATGTCAAAAGTAAGTTGGCGCGCATGCAAGGTCAAATCAAGCCTTGGAGGTAGTTTCATGCGCAAATTGCTGACGCGTGGCGGTGTGGTGCTCGCGCTGCTCGCCTCGTCACTGATCGCGGGGGCGCCCGCGTCCGCTCGCAGCATCATGGACGACCCACCCGCCGACAAAGTCGTCATCGAGTTGGTCGCGATGGCAGGCTCCGGTTGCGAGCCCGGCACCGCGGACGTGGCGGTCTCGCCGGACAACACCGCCTTCACCACGATCTACAGCGACTACCTGGTCCAGGCCGGCCCTGGCATCCCGGTCACCGACGGGCGCCGCAACTGCCAGCTCAACGTGCTGGTGCACGTCCCGGCCGGCTACACCTTCGCGATCGTCAAGGTGGACTACCGCGGGTACGGCCTGCTGGAGCAGGGTGCCATCGCCACGCAGATGGCCAACTACTACTTCCAGGGCATGACCGAGAGCACCTCCACCAACCACCCGATCGCCGCGCCGCTGGACGACAACTGGGTGGTCACCGACGAGGTCCCGATCGGTTCCGTGGTCTGGCACCCCTGCGGGGAGTTGCGCAACCTGAACATCAACACCGAGCTGCGGCTGAGCAAGGGTACGTCGACAGGGGAGAGCTTCCTGACGATGGACTCGACCGACGGCAGCATCGAGACCACGTATCACATGGCCTGGCAGCCCTGCCCCTGAGCCGACGACGTGGCGAGGCCCGGAGACCTGTCCTGTCTCCGGGCCTCTGGGCTGCCACCCACTTGCTGTCGTCAACACGTTTAACGGGCCGGATCACTCTCATGACACCGGGTTTTGCCCTTAAACTACCGCGCCGCGTGGAGGCGCGAGCTGGAATCGAACCAGCATCCAGCTGTCCCTGTCCGTCCCTCCTCGACCTGACGACCGGTGGCGAATGCTGAGCGTGGAGCGAGAGTCTGAGTGTGAATGCGGCTGCCTCTGCCAGTTGGGCCACCCCGGTGTGTGGTACCGGGGGCGGGACTCGAACCCGCACTGGGACCGCTTCGTCAGCTTCTGCATCAGCTTCAGCGTGGTGCTCCATCTCCGTCACCCAGGAGAGTCTCCGGGTGACGGCCACCCCCGGGGCTCAGTCCGGGGGAGACTGTGCGGGTAGCCGGACCGCCGTGGAACGGCGGTCCCACTACCCGAAAAGGTAGCCGAAGACGGCGTCACCGACCCGCTGGTCGGTGACCTCGGCGCCGTTGGCCTCCTCCCGGGCGAACTTCACCGCCGTCTGCAGCGCGGAGATCCGGTCCAGCAGTTCGTTGACCCGCCGCGCCGGCAACGCTCCGGAGAACTTCACCGTCGTCCAGTAGCCGACCGGGACGTCCTCGTAGTAGACCTCGACCTGCGCCGGGTGCTTGTCGGTCGCCTCGGCCTTGACGTGGTTGCGGGGCACCTTCCTGGTCTTCACGGTCCGCACCGGTTCGGTCCGCCAGGAATCGGTCGACTCGTCGCGGCTCCACGACTCGGCGGCGTCCAGCACCGGCAGTTTCTTGACGAAGGTGTGCAGGTCGACCAGCTGCTTTTCCAGAAAGAGCAGATAGGAAACCGGTACGGCGGTGATCAGAGTCCGACCGTCGACCGTCACGTCCGCGGTGGCCCGGGTGTTCGCCCAGTCCTTGGTGGCGGTCACGTCGAACAGCCGGGTGAGGGTCTTCGCCACGTCCCGCAGCACCTGTTCGGCGTGCACCTGCACCCGGGTCGACTCGGGCGGGAACTGCTCGCCCTCCTCGTCCTTCGGCTGGTAGGTGCGCGAGATGCCGGACAGCAGCGGCTGCTTCTGCACCGCGTGATGCGCCTCGGTCAACTCCGCGAAGGACTTGCTCTTGACGCCCTTCTCCACCGCGATGATCTGGTTCAGCTTGGTCACGGCGGCCATGATCGCAGATGCGGTCGACCCGGTCGACGGGATATCTCCGCACGGCATGGCGAGACGTTCACATCGATCGATGGTTGTAACGATCATTGGAGCGTGTCAGAATTTCGGGACCGTCGCACCGGAGCCAGTGCGGGCCGTCCGAAACCGCACCGTCGAATTCCGTTCCCGGTCGCCATACCCACTGTGGTGGCGATCCGGCCCACCGGTGGCAGCACCTGCCGCGTCACCCCCGCCGGAGGTGCCGTGCGCTCTGGTCCGCCGGCCCGACCTGCCCCGACAGCTCACGAGGAGCCCGTAATGCCGCACCGACTCGGCGTCGCGCTGACCGCCGCGATCGTGACCGCCGCCGCCTGGGCCGGCCCGGCCCAGGCAGCCCCACCGCCGGTGACCGCCGCCACGGCGACCCCGCCTCCGGCGTGCCCGCCGGTGCTGCCGCTGACGGCGTCGGTGACCGGCACGACCGAGACCAGCGTCACGATCAGCTACTCGATGTTCGTGGTCGGCCCACCGTGTGGCTTCACGCTGCCGCTGACCATGACCCTGTACACCAGCCAGGCCGACGCGCAGCAGCGACGTGACCCGGTGGCGAGCGCGACGTCGGGCCCGGATCAGCACGGGTCGATCACCGTCGACGGGCTGACACCCGGTACGGCGTACTGGTTCCGGTTCGCCGGTGCCGACGGCCGCCAGGAGATGCTCCACATCGGTGGTCCGGCCCGGACGGTTGCGGCGACCGGGTGTGTCGCATCCGCAGTGGTGGACGCGAGCTGGCCCGGCGGATACCTCAGCACCGTCACTGTCCGCAACATCGGGTCGCGGCCGTTGCACGGCTGGGCGGTCTCCTGGCAGTGGCCCGGGGACGAGCGGATCCAGGCGGCCTGGGGTGGCCAGGTAAATGCTGACGGACAGTCCGTCGTGGTCCGCGACGTAGCCTACAACGGGACGGTGGCGCCGGCCTCGGCGATCACCTTCGGCCTGGTGGTGGCGAGCGGCGGTACGCCGGCCGCGATCGACCCGACCTGCGTCGGCTGACCGGGCAGGGCGGTTCGTCCTAGGATGCCGTACGGGTGGTGCGTCCCGTCACCCGGACAGCATGCAGCCCCGGAGCCGGTCCGGCCTGGGCGGTGGGCGGGGGTGCCGGCGCGACGCCGCACCCCCGCCCGTCGGGGTCAGGGCTGGCTACGCGGCCCGTCCGGCCCCAACGTGTCGATGAACTCGTGCGGCCCGCCGAGGTCCTCGACGACGCTGCGCGCCTGCGCGGCCCGGGTGGCCATCGCCTCGGCGGCGGAGTCGGTCGGTACGCCGGCCCGCCGCGCCGCCTCGGTCACCCTGTCGTACGCCTGCTCGGCCTGGATCAGCGCCTGCCGGTAGTCGTGCCGGCTCAGCGACCGCTGGGCCGCCCCGAGGAGCCGGTCGGCCGCCCGCAGTTCACCACGGGCCCGGCCGGCGTGCCGACTGTCCAGGACCTCACCTGCCAGCCGGTTCGCCGCCTCGTTGTACGCCGCAGTGAGGAACCGGTCGCTGTTGTCCCGGTCGAACTGGCTGAAGTCCCAGTTCAGGTCGATGTAGCTCATCATCGAGTTGACCTGGTCGCCGTACCAGGCGAAGAAGAACTCGTCGGCCGGACCGTAGTCGACGCCGGACTCGCTGTCGTAGCCGTCGTGCGGGTGGGACATGCCCAGGTGATGCCCGACCTCGTGGATCAACGTCGTGGTCAGCCCGTAGCCGGACGACACGATCTCCGGGGAGACGAAGGCGTAGACGTACGACTGCGTGCCGTCGGTGTAGTTGTCCTCGGCGAAACCGAGAGCGGGCACCGGAGTGCCGGCCGGCACCGCGTAACTGAACACCGGCATCTCGTAGTCGACCCGGCCCTGGTCGTCGAGCACCCGGTCGAGCTCGAAGGTGCTCTGCAGGTAGAAGTTGGCGAACGGCTCGTAGCCCAGCTCGGGGTAGCAGGACTCGTCGTCGACCATCGTCGCCAGGTAGCAGCGCCGTGCCTCACCCTCGAACGGCAGGTCCTGATCGTCGTGGTCGAGCACGTTGCGCCAGCGCAGTTCCGCCAGCTCCTGCTGCAGCAGCTCCTTGTCCAGGTAGGTGGCGGAGGCGTCGACCCCGTCCCAGCCCTCGTAGACGTTGCTGTCGATGTTGATCGATTTCGGTGGCCGGCTGGTCGGCAGTTCGGCCGGGTACAGCGGGGACGTGGTGAACAGCAGGTTCAGCGCCACGTACCGGGTGATCAGGCTGAGGTCACCGGCGAGCGCGTCGGGGGAACGGTAGCCGTCGGCGGTGTACTCCCAGGTCGGCGGCATCCGGTAGTCCTCGACGCCGTTGCCGTCCAGATCCGGTTCGTCGACGTTCCAGTTCTCCGTCCACGACTCCGGACCGGCCGACAGGTCGTGGAACCAGACCCGCCGGGTGACGCCGTATCCGTTCTCCTCGTCGTCGGCGGTGGTGCCGCCCCACGCGCTGACCTTCCGGCTGTCCCGTTCGGTGCCGAAGTTGTAGCCGGTGTCCGGGTCCGGCTCGTTGGTCTTGGTGTAGACGTGGAACTTGAAGTCCGACCGACCGAACCAGTTGATGAAGAAGATGGTGTTGCGCCGGGTGTCGACCCCCGCCGGTGGATTGAGCGCCAGCCACCGTTCGACGCTGGCCGCGTCGATGTGGTGGTTGTCGGTGATCGTGGTGACCGCGTCACGTTGCTCGTTGTAGAGCTCCTGGTAGACCGTCAGCGGAGCCGGTGTCGCCAGGCGGCCCAGTTCGGCGAAGAACCGGTTCTCGTACCGCTTGTCCGCGTACCGCACGCGGTAGTCGTAGGTGTAGGTCAGCCCGAGCTTCTCCACCTGGTCGTAGCCCAGTCGGGACCGCACCACCGGCTCGTAGCCGCTCGGCAGGCCGGCCAGGTACGTGTCCCGGTCGACCTGGGCCGGTTGGTATCCGAGGAACACCACGTTGACCGGCACCTTCTCGGTGAGGTTCGGTGCGCCACCCGGGTTGAGGTGCGAGAATCCCGAGCCAGCCGCCTGGCTGGCCGGTGCCAGCGACACGATCATGAGCAGCGCCGCCGCTATCGCCGTCAGCGTCGCCGCCGACGCCCGCCCTGTTCTTGTCGACATCCGGTTCCCTTCGTCGCCGATCGGCCGCGGCCGGTTCCGGCCGTCGGTCCGAAGCGCAGGACGGCTCGCCCTCCGCTGTGGACACGGTGCCATCGATCGGCGGCGCTGTAAATCACCGGGTGGGGTACGCCGCAGGCCGAGGTTCGGGTGATGCCTGGCGGGTTGAACCGGGGGACGGTCGCAGCCGTATCCCGGTGTGACGGCGGGGGGCCCGCCGGCGCTGACGCAGGAGGCGACGTTGGGGGAGCGGGAACGCGGATACCGGCGGGTCACGATGCTCACCGGTGGTCTGGCGGCGGTGAGCATCGCCGGCACACTCGGGGTCGCCATGGCGGCACATGCCGCGCACACCGCGGAGCAGGAGACCGTCGTCCCGGCCGGTGTCGTACCCGGTGACCCGCCACCACCGGCGGTGGAGGACGGCCAGTCCGCCCCGGACGGGGCGCCACCGGCCACCGCCGACCCGGCCGCCGAGGCCCCGGCTGCTGGCGAACAGCCGCCGGCCGAAGAGTTCCCCGAGGTCACCGACGGCGGGGACGGGCCAGGCCAGGCGACCACCGGCGGGTCGTGACCCGATGCCGCTGCTGGAGACTCTGCCGGTGGGGCGTGACTGTACACAGTGGCAGGTGTGGGGAACTCTGGCCCGGGTCGTGGTGACCGACCCGGCTGCGGTGTCGGCCGCTCGAGCGATCGTCGAGGACGTCCTCGACGCCGTCGACGCCGCCTGTAGCCGGTTCCGGCCCGATTCCGAGCTGGTCCGGGCCGGCCGGGCGGGTGGCGCGACGGTACCGGTCAGCCCGCTGCTCGCCGGCCTGCTGTCAGTCGCCCTTCGCGCCGCGCGGGAGACCGACGGTGACGTGGATCCGACGGTCGGTGCGGCGCTGTGCCGGCTCGGGTACGACGACGATCTACGCTGGGTGACCGTGCACGGGCGACCCGCCGTCGTCCCGCCGGCACCGCCGGCAGTGGACTGGCGCCAGATCCGGCTCGACAGCAACGGATTGACCGTGCCGGACGGTGTGCAGCTCGATCTGGGCGCGACCGCGAAGGCCTGGGCCGCCGACCGGTGCGCCCGCGACGTGGCCCGGCGCTGTGGGGTCGGTGCCCTGGTGGCCCTCGGGGGAGACATCGCCACCGCCGGAGCCGCCCCGGAAGGGGGCTGGCGGATCCGGGTCCAGGACCAGCCCGACGACCCGTACTGCGTGGTCGAGCTGCCCGCTGGCGCGGCGGTCGCCACGTCCAGCACGGTCAGCCGGCAGTGGCTCGCCGGGGACACCACGATGCACCACATCGTCGATCCACGGACTGGACTGCCGGCCGGCCGGGTCTGGCGCAGCGTGTCGGTGGCCGCCTACACCTGCGTACGGGCCAACACCTTGAGCACGGCGGCGCTGGTACGTGGCACCGCCGCGCCGGGATGGCTCGCTGACCTCGGCGCGTCGGCCCGTCTGGTGGCGGCCGACGGCACGGTGCGCACCGTCGGCAGTTGGTCGGCCAAGGAGGGGACGTCGTGACGGAAGCCGGGTGGTTCGTCGCGCGCGGCACCGGGGTGATGGCACTCATCCTGCTGTCGGTGGTGGTGGTGCTCGGCGTCGGCAGCAGATCCGGGCGGCCTGCATTCGGACTGCCCCGGTTCGCGGTCAGTCTCGTGCACCGTAACGCGGCGCTGCTGTCGATCGGGTTGCTGACCGTTCATGTCGTGACCCTGCTGTTCGACCCGTACGCCAAACTCGGGGTCTACGACCTGTTCGTCCCCTTCGGTGCGCAGTACCGGCCGCTCTACATGGGGATGGGCACCGTGGCCAGCGATGTCATGCTGGTCCTGGTGGTGACGAGCCTGCTGCGTCGGCACCTACGGCCCCGGCTGTGGCGGGCGTTGCACTGGCTGGCGTACGCCTCCTGGCCGGCGGCGTTCGGCCATTCCATCGGTACGGGCACCGACAGCGGCGAGCCCTGGATGCTGGCCGTCAGCGTCGTCTGCCTGGTCGCAGTACTCGGCGCGCTCGGTTGGCGATTCGTCCTGTGGCTGCGCCCCCGACCACGGCAGCCCGGTACCGTCGCCCCGGCCCGCCGGGCGTCTGACGCCACCCCGGCCCGTCACACGTCGGACGCTGCCCCGGTCCACCAGGTAGCTGCCGGACCCATCGACGGTGTCGAGGCGCGGCCGGTGCGGCAGTGGTCCTACCCGTCGACCACCGGCGGCTACGCACCGCCGGTCTCCGGGTACGCCGGCACGACCACCAGTGGCAGCCTGCTCGACATGTACCGCAAACCGGCCGCCAGCTACCAGCCGGTGAACGCGTCGGCGGCGGCGGACGACACGCCAGCGGCGTACGGCGGGTCCGATGCGTACGGCGGCTACGGCCAGGCGACCTACTCCGAGGACGCCCGGGCGCAGAACCCTTACGCCGCCGCCGGCTACGCCGATCCCGGCTACGCCGATCCCGGCTACGCCGATCCCGGCTACGCCGATCCCGGCTACCCGGACCCGGGCTACCCGGACCCGGGCTATGCCGATCCTGGTCCGCCGTACCAGGCGCCCGTACCCGCCTCCGATCCGGACTGGTCGGACGATCTGCGGTACCAGCCGGCGGCCGAGTACGTGGCCATGTACCGCGGGGAAGGCTACGACCCGGTCGGCTCGGCCTATCCGGCGGCGGAGCCGGCGTACGGCACCGGCGTGGAGCCGGCCCACGGTGCCGAGTCGGGACCGACCTACGACGCGACGGACATGTACCGTCGGACGACCTACCCGCCGGCCGGGGACTCCAACAGCTATCGTGAGGACCCGCACACGGTCTCCTCGGGGTGGCGCCGTTAGGAGTGACGACAGGTGAAGCAACCGGATGGCGCGCGGCTGCAAATCGACTGGGCCCGTTGCGACGGCCGTGGGCTGTGCATCGAGTTCCTTCCGGAGCTGCTGACCCGCGACGACTGGGGCTTTCCGGTGTCGGTCGACGGCAGCCGGGAACCGGTCGTGCCGCCGGCGCTGCGCCGGCACGCCGACCGGGCGGTGGCCAACTGCCCGGAGCTGGCGTTGCGGCTGCTCCCCGGGCCGGCCGCCACGGGCGGTTGAGTTCTCGGGCCGGCCGCCACGACCGCCACGGGCAGCTGTCGGTGTCCGTCGGTGGGCGTACTCCGGTGAACATCTAGCATGGTCGGCACTCGCGCCGACCGCGGCGCGGTGTGGTTCGCTGCGACGTGACGGACAGTGCGTTGACAATCCTCCCCGCCCTGAAGGACGGGCATTCCCTGGGTCGTCCCAGGGGGTTCCTGCTTCGCCGACGACCGCCCTGTCCGGACGTGCGTCCGTTGGGGTCTTACACCGCCTCCACAGGCAGTCACGGAGAGCCCCTCCGCGAGAGTGTTGCGGGCCGTGTTGACGTCCCGGTCATGCGCCTGCCCGCACCGGCAGGTCCACGACCGCACATGCAACGGCATCCGCTCGGCCAGTGCGCCGCAGGCGGAGCATCATCGGGTCGACGGGAACCAGCGGTCCACGACCACCAGATCCCGGCCGTACCAGTCGGCCTTGTAGGCCAGCATGGTGCGGAACTGCCGCCAGGCCGCATCCGAGACGGCGCGGGCCAGACTGTGGTTGGCCCTCATGTTGCGGACGGTCAGGTCCTCGATCACGATCGTTTGGGTTCCACGAACGAGCCGAGTGGTCAGCTTGTGCAGGTGGTCACGGCGGCGGTCGGCGATCCGGGCATGGACGCGGGCCACCGCCAGCCGGGCTTTGGCCCGGTTCACGGAGCCTTGGGCCTTCCGCGCGAGGTTCCGCTGGGCGCGGGTCAGCCGATGCCGGTCGCGGCGTTCGTGCCCCGGGTTGGGGATCTTCTCCCCGCCCGAGAGGGTGAACAGGCTGTCGAGACCGGCGTCGACCCCCACCGAGCCCGAGCAGGCCGGGGCCGGCTCGATCCGGTCGTCGCAGAGCAGGGAGACGAACCAGCGGCCCGCCAGGTCCTGCGACACCGTCACCGTCGACAGCGATACACCCTCCGGCAGGGGCCGCGACCAGACGCTGTCCAACGGTTCGGACATCTTCGCCAGGGTGAGCCGGCCGTCGCGCCACCGGAACGCGCTGGCCGTGTACTCCGCCGACCGCCGCGACCTCTGCCGCAGCGCCTGTTGCAACGGCACCGACGACACCTCGGCGAGGAACGCGAACTCGTCGGTCTTCTTCCACGACGTGAGCATCGCCGAGGTGGCGTTGTAGGTGACCCGTTCCCGACGTCGGGTCCACGCCTTGCTGCGGGCGGCAAGCGCCTTGGATCGACGCCGAACCGCCCCGGCGGCGGATCGACTTGCCCTGTCCCGCTCCGCGGGAGTTCCGTTTCCGCGACGGCCTGAAGACCGGAGTATCCACGGAAGGAATCCGATGACCAACGACGACGGCTCCCGGCAATCCTGGCTGCGCCCATTGCTCGGCCCTGCGGAACATACCGCCGCGCTCGCGCGCGGTGAGCTGTTCGAGCGCGCGGGCCGGGTCGTCCAACCCGACCGGCGGCTCAGCCAGCTGGTGGGCCGTCGCCCACCGGGCGTGACGACACGTCAGTGGAGCGTCGCGACCCGGGCACAGTTCGATTTCGTGGTGTGCGACCCGACGGATCACCGCCCGGAATTCGTGGTCGCCTTCGTCGACCCGGCGACGCGGACGACCGGGCAGCAGCGGGACGAGCGGATGACGGACGCGGTCTGCGAGGCACTGGGTCTGGAGCTGTTGCGGGTCGAGTCACCGGCGTTCGCCGCTGCCGGGCTCGGCCGCCGGGTCGTCGAGTACATCCTGGACGCGCGAGCGTTCCAGCGCATCGGCGGGGTGGACGGGGTGGACCCGGACGGTTCCACTGTCGGACAGCCCGGTTACCGCGACATCGTGGGTCGGCTGCCCGACGGCCGGACCGGGTACGTCAACGATCTGGGCGCGGTGGCCCGGGCGCGGGCCGTGGAGGCCTTCGTCGGTCGACAATTGTCCGACCCGCTGCTGCGTGGGCTGCACGTACGGTGGAAAGACGGATCAGCGGAGGGGTGGGCATGGCTGTCGGTACGCGAAGGCCGTTTTCTGTTTGAGCGGGTGCGGATCTGTCCGCACCGCCTGCAGTGTGGGATTGAGCCGGCGCGATTCGCCGAGGATCTGGCGGCGGCTGCGGTCGGGGAGCGGCTGAAGACACTCGAACTTGTCGAGCCGGAGTTGTGCGACCGCGCCCAGCTGCGTCGACGGTTGCACGCCCTGCGGGAGCGTCGTGCGCAGATGAGTGGCGAGTTCGCGTTCGATCATGTGGCGTTCGACTGATTCCGCTGGCGGCCGCCGAACACGAATCCCGGTGAGCCCGGATGCGGCCGCCGGACCGGGGCCGGTCGACCGGCCACCGCTGCCGGTGGTGGGCGCCGACGGATGATCCGCCCTACCGCCGGAGGGATTCCCCTTCCGGCGGCACCGTCGGCGCCGATACCTGACCGGGCCACCTGCCGGCACCTGTACCCGCAATTGCCCGGGGCGTAGGTCAGCCCTTGTGGTAGGCGGCGATCACGTTCGCCGGGATACGGCCCCGTTCCGAGACCGCGTAGCCGTTCTTGGCTGCCCATTCACGGATCGCCCGGTTCTGTTCGCGGTCGGACCGGGCCGGCGGTGCCGTGTAGCTGCCCCGCCCTCCTCGCCCCGTGGCGGTACTACGGCTGACCCTCGTGCCGGCGGCGATGTAGGCGTCCAGCGCCTTGCGCAGCTTGCCGGCGTTCTTCTCGGACAGATCTATGGTGTAACTGACACCGTCCAGCGAGAACTCCACCGTCCGATCGGCCTCGCTGCCGTCAAGGTCGTCGGTCAGCAGAGTAATGACTTTCTTGGCCACAGGTGCTCACTCCTCGGGATACGGCCGTGTTCGGAATTGAGTCTGACGCATTGCCATGCCAATCCGCAACACTTCCGTCATTGTCCGTGGTCCGTCGGTCGCCGTCCGGGCCCGGATCGATCTCGTTCCGGGCGGCATTTACCGCTGGCCAGGGCCGGTGCCCGGGGTGAATCCCTCGACTTGGCCGGGCAATGCCGACACCGGTCGGGTGATCGCGGCCGGACGCGCTGGCGTGCCGGTCGTCGACGTGGGATGGCCCACAAACCATTACCGGCGGCGTCCTGCCTGTCTAGCATAGAGGTGCAGTGATGCTCGCCTGGTTCAGGCGACGACCGCCCAGGGCGGTGAGTGTCCGGTTCGGACGCTCGGTAGCTGCCGTTTGATGGACGTGGGTGCCGGCCTTGAGCAATTGCCCGAGGCCGGCGCTCATGTGCATTCCGGATGATCAGGTCCGGTGCCCGCAACGAGTCGTGGCCCCGCTGACCAGGTCAGCGGGGCCACGATGGGATCAGTCGGTCAGCGCAGCCAGGCGTTGCGCCGCACGATCGGCAGGCTCGTCCACCAGCCGGCGATGCTGTAGCGCAGGCCCGCGCCGGTGGCTGCCAGCCCCAGCAGCACCAGCCCGTACACCAGGTGGTCGTCGAGGAACGGATTGTTCGCGATCGGCAGCGCCGCCAACCACATGAGGCCCAGCAGCAGCGAGCCGGAGACGGCGGCGATCCACATTCCGATGCCCAGGATCAGTGCGACGCCGATGCCGGCCAGCCCGGCCATGAACAGCCAGTCCGCCCAGGCCTGGCCCGCCATACCGCCGAAGAAGCCGCCGAACGGACCTTCCACGTTGCTCAGGTAGCCGGTCGTGGGCGAGCCACCGTTGAGCCAGGCACGCTCGCTCGGGGTGGCCTTGCCCAGGCCGAAGAGCTTGTCGAGGAAGGCCCAGAGAAAGATGAATCCCAGGGCGATTCTGGCCACCGCCCAGATCGCGGTGCCGAATCGGGGCGCCGTAGCGGTGGTGGACTGGTCGCGCCCGCTGACTGTTGCCGGGTGAGTGGTGTGTGCCGCCATCTCGATCCCCTCCCCTGTCTGATCGATGTCGGTACCAGTTCCACCGACACGTCAAGGATCAGGCACTGGCGGATGCCCGGGACAGGGTCGGAGGTCCCGCCGGCCTGTGTCGTTGGTCAAGGTCCGGCGCTGGTCACACCCGCCCGGCGCTGGTCACAACGTCCGAAGCCCGTCGAGGATCGCGGCCAGGACGTCGTCGGGTCCGGCCGCCCGCCGCCGACGGATTCCGTACCTGGATCATCGACAGCTCCAGCACTGGATCATCGGCACCACGGACACCGAGCAGGTCGCTGAGCAGCACCCGGACGGTGCCCAGTGGGAGGTCCAGGTGGGCGGCGATCTCCGCGACCGCCAGCGGGGCGTGGCACAACTGCAGGATGCCGCGCTGTTCCGGCCTACCATGGTGTCGGCGGCGCCCGGCCAGCGGACCGTGACGACCAGGGAGATCAGGTCCAGCCCTTGATGGTGGGGTCGGTACGGCCACCGGTCATCAGATTCCTTCCGTGGATACTTCGGCGTTGCGGCCGGGGAGGAAACGGAACTCCTGCGCAGCGGGACAGGCCACGCCGATCCGCCGCCGAGGCGGATCGGCGTCCACCCCACACACCCCCCACGGCTCACGACCGAACCGCTAGACCGTGGACTGTGTCCAGGACCGTGAAGCGGGCGTTCGAGGACCGCTGGTTCCCGTCGACCCGACGGTGCTCCGCCTGCGGCGTACTGGCCGAGCGGATGCCGGCTGCGCCGCCGTGGACGCCGGGCATTCGTCGACGGTGACCAGTGCCGCCGGGACCGGCACGAGCGCGGTGTCGTGCACCCCGACCAGCAGCAGCGGCAATCCGTCGCGTCGAGTGGACCAGACCGCGACCGCGCACAGCGTGCAGCAGGACCGCAGCAGGGCGAGCGGTCGGGTACGCAGTCGTGACCCCCGTCCGCCCGTCACACCTCCCCGGCCCGCTGCTAAGCGGGCCCGAACGCGTCGCCGTCGGCCACCCGGCGGGCGAGATGCCCGGCGGCGAGGATGCCGGCCCGCACGACGCGCCCCGACCGGCCCGGTCCACCGCCGGTGACGTCGGTCCGGGTGCCGGGGCACCGGGCGTCCGGCGTCCCGAGGTGGGCGCGGCCACGGGCGGCCGCCTGCGCCATCCGGGCGCTGGGCGGGTCGGTGGTGGCCAGCAGCACCTGCAGCGCGTACCCGGTCTCCTCGGCGGTGCCTGACCACCGCCCCCAGGACCCGTCGGTCCGTTGGGTACGCAGGACCCAGTCGACGGCGCGCAGCACCGCGGCGGAGGCACGGGCGCCCAGGCCGGCCTCCTGCAGCGCCAGTGCGCAGCAGGCGGTGGTGGCGTAGGGCGAATCGGCGGGCCGGCCGGCCCAGGACCCGTCGGGGCGCTGCTGGTCGCAGAGGCGGGCGCTGACGGTACGCCGGGCCGCCATCACGTCGCCGTAGCGTCTGCCGGCGTCGCAGGCGGCGAGCGCCTCGAGCAGGTACGCCTCGGCGGTCACCGGCGCGGCCGGGTCGGCGCCGGCGGGCAGGTCGGCCTGCTGGTCGCCCAGCGCCGTCAGGTCCGTCGCGTGGTCGAGCAGCGCCGTCGGGTCCGTTGGCCGGCCGAGCAGCGCAAGGGCGTACGAGATCAGCGCGGTGGCGCCGACGTCGGTCGCTGCCGGCCGTGCGGGCGGGCGCGCTGCCTGTCTGGTCGACAGGCCCGGTGCCGTCGGGTTGGCGGGTCCGCCCGGCCGTACCACGGCCTGTAGCGAGTCGATCAGCTCCGGCGCCACCAGGACCGTCAGGTCCACCCGCAGCAGGGTGCTCAGCACCCGGGCGCGCTCGGCGGCGGCGGCCACCTCGTCGCCAGGTCCGGCCGTCGTGAGCAGTTGGTCGACGAGTTCCTGGGCCGGCCGGGTCCAGTCGTGGTCGAGCGGGGTCGGTTGCCGACGGCGCGGGGGGTGCAACAGCCGGGCGAGGGTGCCGGGCCAGGTGTCGGTGATGGTCACAGTCCACCCCAGAGGTCGGTGATCCGGTGGAAGCCACTGCTGAAGCCGAGTTGGCGCGACAGGTAGCTGGCGTGGTGCGGGCAGCGGACCTCCAGCGGACGCAGCAGCTCCCGGCAGCGGTCGACCAGGTGTCCGATCTGCTCCTGCAGGGTGACCCGGTCCGCTGCCAGGAGCGTGTCGAGTCCACCGGACGCGCTGTCGCGCCCGGGTGGCGCGGCGAGGTCGGCGACCAGCCGCAGCACCCGCTGCACCTCGCGGCTGACCGTGATCAGCTCGTGCAGGTGGGCGATGGCCGGGCCATCGCCCGACCGGAGCCAGTGGGTCAGGTCGACGAAGGTGGAGCCGATGGTCGCGGAGTTGTCGAGATACTCGTGCAGGGTTGGTCGGTGACCGTCCGGCTCGGCCCGCTGGGCCGCCCGCCACCGCCATTCGCGGTGCAGGGCGGTCAACATCCGTTCCAGCTCGGCCCACCACAGGCCACGTCGGGCGGCGAAGGCGGGTGACGGGGTGAGCTCGGCGACGATCTCGGCCAGGAACCGGCCGAGTTCGTCGTGCTGTCCGGCGGGTGCCCCGTGCGCGACGGCCCGGCAGCGGTCGATCAGGACGATGACGTCGTCGTCGGATTCGATGTGTCGGATCCGCCAGTGCGCCGCGTACCCCCAGATGGTCGCCCGGTTGGCCGACCGCAGCTGCTCCGGGGTGCACCACGGGGCGGCGAACGCGGTGGCCATCGCGACCGCGGCGAAGACCGACGGGTCGAACGGCCGGTGGGGCAGCAGCGCCGGGTACGCCGTGGCCCGGGCGGCCAGGTCGCGGTGACCGGCGGTTGCGATGGCGCAGATCCTGCCCTGCTCTGCGGCGGTCTGCAGGGCCTCGCCGGCCGACGAGGAGACCGTCCGCATCAGACGGTCCCGGGGTCACGGCGGGCCGCCCGGCGGGGGTGCGCCGCGCGCAGGGCTGACGCGTTGGGCATTCGATCACCTGTACGTGGTCTCGTCCGTCACCTGACTGCTGGGTCAAACCGGCGTGATGGTGACTCCATGGAAGCGAAAGATGACTTTCGGATGATCATGCCACGATGGTGAGGGTTAATCTAGTTTCATAGATGTTAAGTTCCTTTGCCGAAGAGGGTCCTGGTGACGAGGAGTCGTCCTGGTCGGCAAGGTGACGGTGTGCCGTCGGGCGGCCTGGGCGGGTGTGATAGGAGTGCACCCGTGACCGAGCCGGAGCCCGACGACCGTACCAGCGTGACCGATCCACCGGCTCCGCCGGTAGATGACCCGGTGAAGCTGACGGATGACCCGACGCGGTCGACGGGCGATTCCGTCGAGCCGACAGGTGATTCCGCCGGCCGACCGGCCTGGCACGGTCTGCTGGAGTTGACCGCGCTCAGCGGGTTGGCCGTCACCCAGCCGCTGCTCGACGTCATCGGCCGCAGCCCGGATTTCTTCTTCTTCCACGGCGCGGGCGTTCCTGCGGTACTCACCCTGGTGACGATCGTCGCGCTCGGCCCTCCGCTGGTGCTTTGGGGCGTCGAACGGCTCGCCGGCCTGCTCGGTACGGCCGTCGGTCGGTGGACCCACCTGCTGCTGCTCGGCGGTCTCGGCACGTTGCTGGCGGTCCAGGTCGGCAAGGCGCTCACCGACCTGCGCGGCCCGCTGCTGCTGGCGTCCGCAGCGGTGGTGGCGGTGGTGGCGGTGGTGGCGTACGCCCGATTCACCGTGACCGCACAGGTGCTGCGGGTCGCGGCGGTCGGGCCGTTGGTGTTCGTCCTGCTGTTCGCGGTCGCGTCGCCGTCGTCGGCGGTGCTGCTCGGTGGCGAGGCGTCGAGCGCGGCCGGGCGCAGCATCGGCCCGCACCCGCCGGTCGTGATCATCCTCCTGGACGAGTTCCCGCTGGTGTCGCTGCTCGACGAACGGGGTGAACTCGACGCCGACCGGGTGCCGCACTTCGCCGAGTTCGCGGCGGACGCCACCTGGTACCGCAACGCGACGGCGGTCAGCGGCAAGACGGTCTCCGCCGTACCGGCCATGCTCACCGGTCGGTACCCGACCGGTGAGGTCACCCCGCACTACTCGCAGCACCCGGAGAATCTGTTCACCCTCCTCGGTCCGGAGTACCAGATCGAAGCCTGGGAGAACGTCACCCAGCTGTGCCCGCCGGAACACTGCCGGGGCCGGCCGGGGCAGGCCCGGGGGAGCCTGCCGGTCATGCTGCGGGAGACCGCCACCCTGTACGGCCAGCTGGTCTCTCCGCGGGACTCGCTGGCGGACCCGGCCGACAGCTTCCGGGAGCCGACCGTCGCCGACGACATCCGGGCCAACGACAAGGCCCCGGAGACCGGTCCGGAGTTCCGGATGAGCCGGTTGTCGGAGAACCAGCCGGCCCGGTTCACCGAGTTTCTCGCCTCGCTGCAGCCGCAGGAGGCCCCGACGCTGCACTTCCTGCATCTGCTGATGCCGCACTCGCCGTGGACGTACCTGCCGTCGGGGACCCGCTACCACGGCCCCGCCGGCCTGCCCTGGGACGGCACCTGGTGGGCCCGACTGACCCACCAACGGCACATCGAGCAGGTCGGCTACACCGACGTACTGATCGGTGAGGCGATGCGGACCCTGCGCGAGTCCGGGCTCTACGACGAGGCGTTGATCGTGGTGACCGCCGACCACGGCGGCAGCTTCACCGAGGGGGTCGCCGGCCGGGAGATGGACGCCGAGTTCCGGGCCGCACCCGAACTCGCCTGGGTGCCGCTGTTCGTCAAGGAACCGGGTCAGCAGGCCGACCGTATCGACGATCGCAACTGGGAACACGTCGACCTGCTGCCCACCGTCGCCGACCACGCCGGCATCGAGGTGCCCTGGCGTACCGACGGCATCTCGGCGTTGCGCGGGCAGCGCGAGACCACCGACAAGCGGTTCGACCAGCCGGCGGGGCAGCCGATGACGATGGACGGGCCGACCCACTTCGCCACCGTACGAGCGGGCAGTGCGGCCCGGCCGGTCTGGCCACCGTTGCCGGCCGCCGAGCTGATCGGCACCTCGGTCGAGGATCTCACGGTGACCGGCACCGGGCCGTCGGCGATCGTGGCGAACCTGTCGGCGTACGGCGACGTCGATCCGGACAGCGGGTTGCTGCCGGCGTTGGCGCACGGCACCCTGCCCGATTCGGTGCCGGTGGGCGCGCCGATCGCGATCGCACTCAACGGTCGGGTCGGCACCGTGGTGCAGGCCGCCCGGGACCGGGCGGGACGGATGCGGTTCGTCGGTCTGATCCCGGACGAGGAGCTGTTCGTGCCGGGCCGCAACGAGCTGGAGCTGTTCCTGGTCACCGCCGATGACGCCGGTGCCGCCCCGACGACGGTGCTGCGGATGCCGACGACGGCGGACTGATGCCGACGGCGGACTGACACCGACCCGCTGGCGATCGGGCGTCGCCGCCGGCGTCGGCAGGCGTACCGGGGCGGGTCGATGGGTATGAGTTCGCCGAGAGCACGTGGCGGACACCCCGTCGCGACGAAGGAGGCGACCATGGTCGGCAGGATGATCAAGCGCTGGGCGGTCGTGGCGATCGCGGTGCCGTTGGCAGCGGCCGGCGCGCGCAAGCTCAGTTCGGTGGTGGAGTCGCGTCGGGGTCCGTCGCGCACCTCGAATCTGCTGCGCCGGGCGGGCGACATGATGCACCAGAACAAGCGCCGCCGCGCCTGGCGGTAGCCGTACCCGTGGGGTGCCCGGCCCCGGCCGCCGACGTTCGCGGCGCGGGGCCGGGCATCCGCGTGTGCGCAGGGTGACCGGCGGGTGGTCAGGAGGGGCAGCTGCCGGCGGCCTGACGGTTGGCGATGGCGTCGTCGGCGCCGGAGGCGTACTCGACGAGCACGCCGCCGCCCGGGTCGAACCGCCAGGTGTCCTGTTCCAGCCGCATCGAGCTGTTGCCGACGGTGTCGTCGCGTCGCCAGGTGAGGTCGACGGCGGTCTCGCTGACCGGATTGACCTCCTGGAGCTCGAACTCGACCCCGTCCTGCACCGGACAGGCTTCGTTGGTGGTGACGAAGACCTCTTCCGGGACGGACTTCTTGGCCTCCTCGGTCCACAGCTGCCACGCGCCGGACCAGTCGCCGCTGGCGATCAGGCTGAACTCCTGTTGGGCGACGCTGAGCGCGTCGGCCACGTTGACCTGGATCGGTTCCCGGGTCTCGGGCGCGGAGACGACCGGGGCCGTCGGTGTGCCCGGGGTACCGCCGGACGCGGTGCCGCAACCGGCGGCCAGCGTCAGGGCGGCCACTGCGATGAGTACGCTCGCGGTGCAGCGGCGCATGCCACTTCCTCCTTGTTCGGTGCGCCTCCGGCAGGGTACGGACGGTGGGAGCGCTACCAGAGGTCAGTCTGGCAGCTTAGGCCCCGCATCAACTTTTGTCGATCACGTCAGGTCACCGGGGCTGGTGGGCGGGTGGTGGATTCGCCCAAGATCCAGCAATCGGGGCAAACCTCCTGGCTGTCGCCGCGCCGGGTGGCCGATGTATCAGCTGTGTGAAATACCGTGAACAAGTTGCGCCTGCCTGGCTCGGCCTTTCGGCCTGGGTGCGTGGCCGGTCGCGCGATTGTCGCGGTGAACGGGTTTCACCTCTTGTTCACTGACGTTCAGCCTGATAGAACACGGGGAGTGGTTGGCCGAACTTCGCTACCCAGCTCGCCAGACGCTTCACGCACAGTCACCGCTAGTTTCTCTGGTAACCCTCGCCGTTGACGACGGAGGACTTCTCCCATGGCTGGTACCTCTCCGCGTGGCGAATCCGCCTCGCCCGCCCTCTCCCGCCGGTCGGTGCTCCAGCTAGGCGGCATCGGCACGTTGCTGTTCGCCACCGGTGCCTGCGCCTCCGGGTCGCGCACCGACAGCTCCGGCAACGCCTCGCCGGGCACCGGCACCGACACCCTGCGCATCGCCGTTTCCAGCTACCTCAGCAGCTGGGACCAGGACTTCGTGGGCTTCGACCCGGTCGCCCTGATGCTGTACAAGAACGTCTTCCCTTACATGATCGACTACGGGGTGACCGAGGCCGACGGATCCCGGATCCTCGACACCGAGAACATCGTGGCCACCTTCGCGGAGTCGTTCGAGCCCAACGCCGACCAGACGGTCTGGACCCTCAAGCTGCGTCAGGGCGTCACCTTCGCCAGCGGCAACGAGATGACCGCCGCCGACGTCAAGTGGTCCAAGGACCGGGCGTTCGCCGCCCAGGCCAACGTGGCCGGTATCTACCGGACCATCGGGCTGACCGAACCGGACCAGATCACCGTCGTCGACGACTACACGGTGCAGTTCACCCAGGCCTTCCCCAGCGCGCTGACCCGGCAGATCCAGGCCATCTCGCTGTACGTGTTCGACTCCGAGGAAGCGAAGAAGCACGCCACCGACGCCGACCCGTGGGCCACCGAGTGGTTCGCCAACAACGCGCCGACCGGCGGCTACTTCAACGTCGAGCGGGCCGTGCAGGGCCAGGAGATCGTGCTCACCGCCAACGACGGCTACCCCGGCCCCGACCCGGCACAGGCCCGGACCATCCGGATCTCGGTGGTGCCGGCCGCCGCCAACCAGCGGCTGCAGCTGCAGGCCGGCGACATCGACGTGGCGCTGGGTATCAGCCAGCGTGACATCGCCGATCTGAAGTCCGCCGACGGCATCAAGGTCATCTCGGCGGCCAGCAACGAACAGGTCGCGATCCAGATGTCGGTGACCACCGCGCCGTTCGACAACGTCGACGTGCGCAAGGCCCTGGCCCACGCGGTGCCGTACGAGCAGATCATCAACAACGTGTACGGCGGCGACGCCCGCCCGACGAAGAGCCTGGTGCCGCTGGACATGCCCGGCTACGACGAGCGCGGGTACCCGTACGGCTACGACCCGGACGCCGCCCGCGCCGCGCTCGCCGCCGCCGGGGTCGACCAGATCACCTCAGAGCTGGTCTACGCCACCGACAACGACACCCAGCAGCAGATCGCCGTGCTGGTCCAGAGCGAGGCTCGCAAGGTCGGCATCGAGCTGGAACTGACCCCGCTGGACCCGGCCACCCTGGCCGAGCGGCGGCAGCAGAAGAACATCCCGCTGCAGATCACCTCCGGGCAGTTGTGGGTCAACGACGTCGAGTACATGCTGGCGACCAGCTTCGTCGACGGTGCCAACCTCAACTACTCCAACTACGTCAACCCGGAGCTGGAGGAGATCTACGAGCGGTCGCACACCATCGTGGACGCCAACGAGCGTAACGAACTGTGGCTGCGGGTCCAGGAGATCCTCGCCGCCGACGTGCCGTGGGTGATCCTCTGCCAGCCCAACTTCAACCTGCCGGTCCGCGAACAGGTCGCCGGCTGGGTCCAGCCCATGGACGGGCTGGCCCGGCTGCGCTACCTGAGCGCCTCGGCCTGACCACCGGCGGCGACCACCCCTCATGCGCATCGCCCGCTTCGTCGCCCGCCGGCTGCTGCAACTCGTCCCGGTGCTGCTCGGCGTGATCGTCGCGACCTTCGTCCTGGTCCGGGTCCTGCCCGGGGACCCGATCCGGACCATCCTCGGCCCCAACGCCACCGAGGTGGAGGCCGCGGCGGCCCGTGCCCGCTACGGCCTGGACCAGCCACTGTGGAAACAGTTCCTGGACTACCTGGGTGGGCTGGCCACCGGCGACCTCGGCACCTCGATCCAGAGCGGCAACGCGGTCGCCGGTGAACTGGCCCTGCGGGTCGGGCCCACCCTGCAACTGGTGGTACTGGCGGTCACCGTGGCGGTGCTCATCGCCGTGGTCGGCGGCATCTGGTCGGCGCGTCGCGCCGACCGGGCCGCCGACCACGGCATCCGGGTGCTCGCCCTGATCGGCAACTCGGTGCCGGAGTTCTGGCTCGGCCTGGTGCTGGTCCTGGTCGGCTACAGCATGCTCGGCTGGTTCCCGGCCCCCAGCGGCCGGGTCGACCCGGACACCAACCTCACCCCGATCACCGGCGCCGAACTGATCGACGCCGCACTGACCGCCAACGGGCCGGCGTTCACCTCCGCGCTCGGGCACCTGGCGTTGCCGGTCGCCACCCTGGCGATCGTGGTGGTGGCGCCGCTGCTGCGCAGCGTCCGCGCCTCCGCCCTGGAGGTGCTGCACTCCGAGGCGTACACCGCCGCCGCCGCGCACGGGCTGCGCGAGCGGCTGCTGCGCCGCGGCTACCTGATCCGGGCCACCCTGGTACGGCTGCCGTCGCTGGCCGCGCTGGTCTTCGGCACCGCGATCGGCTCGACCGTGCTGATCGAGTACGTCTACTCGTGGCAGGGCTTCGGCCAGTGGGCGCTGCGCGGGCTGCTCTACCGCGACTTCCCGGTGGTGCAGGCCTCCGTACTGCTCATCGCCGTCTGCTACGTCCTCGTCTTCCTGATCGCCGACGTCGTGCACGCGATCCTCGACCCGAGAGTGAAGATCTGATGGTTGACCTGCGTGCGGCCGGCGGGCCAGGCGACAGCGCCGACGACGCCACGCCGGTGGTGGCCGCCGGCACCGCCCGGGGCGGCCGGTTCGCCACCGTGCTGATCGCCGTCGGCGCGACGATCCTCGCCGTGGTTGCCCTGGCCGCGCTGGCTGCTCCGCTGCTGTCGCCGTGGGGCCCGGAGGAGATCGACCCCGCCGGTACGCTGCTGCCACCCGGTGGCAGCCACCTGCTCGGCACCGACATCAACGGGATGGACGTGTGGAGCCGGGTGCTGCACGCCGGCCGGCTCGACCTGGGCATCGCGGTCGCCGCCGTCGCCCTCGCCGTGGTCGTCGGCACCACCCTGGGCCTGGTCGCCGGCTACTTCGGCGGCTGGCTCGACGACGTGCTGATGCGGCTGCTCGACATCTTCCAGGCGTTCCCCACCTTCATCCTCGCCCTGGCCGTGGCAGCCCTGCTCGGTGGCGGCACGGTCAACCTGATCCTCACCATCGCCCTGGTCAACGCCCCCGGCTACGCCCGGTTGGTCCGCGCCGAGGTCCGCTCGGTCCGCGAGCTGCCGTTCATCGACGCCGCCGTCACCTCCGGCGCGTCCCCGGTCGGGGTGCTCTGGCGGCACGTGCTGCCCAACAGCCTCACCCCGGTCCGGGTGATCGCCCCGCTGGGCTGCGGCTGGGCGATGCTGACCCTGGCCGGGCTGTCCTTCCTCGGGCTGGGCATCTCGGTGCCGACCGCCGAATGGGGGTCGATGATCAGCCTCGGCTCACCCGACGTGGTCGCCGGCCGCTGGTGGACCTCCGTACCGCCCGGGTTGTTCCTGCTGGCCAGCGTGTTCGGATTCAGCCTGCTCGGCGAGGGCCTGCAGGAACGCGCCGAAGCGAAACGGCGGTGACCGCGATGGACCCGACGACGATGACCCGCGAGCTGCTCGCCATCGAGAACCTGTCGGTGCTGATCCGCCGGCCCGGCCGGCAGGTCGCCGCGCTCAGCGACGTCAGCCTGCACGTCGACCGGGGCGAAGTCGTCGGCCTGGTCGGCGAGAGCGGCGGCGGCAAGTCCATGGTGGCCCGCTCCATCGTCGGACTGCTGCCCGGCGGCGCGCAGGCCACCGGCCGGGTCAGCTTCCACGGCGGCGATCCCACCGGCGATCCCACCGGCGACGCCACCGGTGGGCCGGGCGGCGGTGGCCCGGTCGACGTACTGCGGCTCGGACCGGAGCAGCTGCGCCGCCACCGGGGCCACGGCGCGGCGATCTGTTTCCAGAACCCGCGCGGCGCGCTGAGCCCCACCCGGACCGTCGGACAGCAGTTGGCCGACCGGCTCGTCACCCACCAGGGCATGACCCGTCAACAGGCCCGCGAGACCGCCGGGGAACTCTTCGCGGCCGTCGGCATCCGCAGTCCGCAGCGACGGTTGGCGGCGTACCCGCACGAACTGTCCGGTGGGATGGCGCAGCGGGTGATGATCTCGTTGGCCACCGGCTGCGCGCCCGGCCTGCTGATCGCCGACGAACCCACCACCGGCCTGGACGTCACCCTGGCCCGGGAGATCCTGCGGCAGTTCCGCCACGCCGCCGACACCGACCGGCGCGGGGTGCTGCTGATCTCGCACGACCTGGCCTCGATCGCCGAGGTCTGCGACCGGGTGGTGGTGCTCTACGCGGGCACCGTCGTGGAGAGCGGGCCGGCGGCCACGGTGCTGCGCGCGCCGGCCCACCCGTACACCCGGGCGTTGCTCGCCTCGGTGCCCGACGTCGACGGCCGGCCGGTCCGGGCCACCGCCGGCGGTATGCCGCTGCTGACCGCGCCACCACGGGACTGCCCGTTCGTGGCTCGCTGCGCGCACGCCACCGACCGCTGCGCCGCCCAGCGCCCACCGACCGGGGCGGTCCCGATCGCCGCACCGGCCACGGCGGCGGACCCGACCGCCGGTCCGACCGCCGGGACCGCCGGCTGGACCCTGGCCTGCTTCCACCCGCAGACCGGCCCGTTGGCCACCGACCCCACCGTGACTGACCCCGCCGTGGCCGGCACGCGGGTCGACCCGTCAGCCGGCACCTCGGTGCCGGCCGACGCGGAGGCCGACGCCGTCGGCGACCGGACGGTGCTGCGCATCGCCGACGCCCACGTGGTCTACCGCAGCCGGTTCGGTCGCGGCGGGCACCACGCGCTGCGCGGCGTCGACCTGACCGTGGCCGCCGGCGAGACCCTCGGCGTGGTGGGAGAGAGCGGCTGCGGCAAGTCGACCCTGGCCAAGCTGATCCTGGGGCTGGTCGCGCCGGCCGAGGGCACCGTGGAGATCGGCGGCGCCCGGATGGCCGAGCTGCGCGGCCGGGCGCTGCGCCGGCTGCGGACCCGCGCCCAGATGGTGTTCCAGGATCCGTTCGGCTCGCTCAGCCCGCGTCGCAGCGTCGCCGACGCCATCGGTGAACCGTTGCGGGCACTCGGCGTACCGGCCGACGAGCGGGCCGAGCGGGTCGGCGCGGTACTCGACCGGATGGGCCTGGACCGGTCGATCCTGGCCCGCCGCCCACACGAACTCTCCGGCGGCCAGGCGCAGCGGGTCGGCATCGCCCGCGCCCTGGTCGGCGACCCTGACCTGATCGTCTTCGACGAACCGACGTCGGCGTTGGACGTCACCGTGCAGGCGCAGATCCTGGAGGTGATCCGCGACGTCGCCGCCGACCGCGACCGGGGGTCGATCTTCATCTCCCACGACCTGGCCACGGTACGCGGGTTCGCCGACCGGGTGATCGTGCTCTACCTGGGCCGTATCGTCGAGGAAGGCCCGGTGGACGAGGTCTTCACCCGCCCGGGGCACCCCTACACCCGGGCGTTGCTGTCCAGCGCACCGAGCCTCGGGGCCGGCTTCGGCGGCAGCCGGGTCGAGCTGCTCAAGGACCTGGAGGACGCCGACGCCGAGGCCGGATGTCCGCTCGCCGCCCGCTGCCCGTTCGCCACTGCCCGCTGCCGCACCGAGGAGCAGCAACTGCAGCCGTACGGGCACAGCCGGGTGGCCTGCTGGCGGGCACCGGAGATTCCCGACCTGCTGACCGTCCCGACCACCGCGTCGGCGTCGACGGACGCCACCGCTTCCGAAAGGTGACCTCACGACGATGTCCGCACCACACATCCGGCTCGCTGTCGACATCGGCGGCACCTTCGTCGACGCGATGGAGCTCGACACCCGTACCAACCAGGTCCGGTTCCGCAAGGCGTCGACGACCCCGGCCCGCCCGTGGGAGGGCGTGCTGGATGCGGTGACCGCGCTCGGCACCGACCTGTCGCAGGTGGAGCTGTTCATCCACGGCACCACGCTCGGGCTCAACGCCGTACTGGAACGTCGGGGCGGGGCCACCGGGATCATCACCAACGAAGGTTTCCGGGACATCTTCCTGCTCGGCCGGGGCAACGTGCCCGCCGACCACATGTACGACTTCCAGTACGAACGGCCGGAAAGTCTGGTCAAGCGCCGTTACACGGCCGGGGTCACCGGCCGGCTCGACTACAAGGGCCGGGTGGTGACCGAGCTGGACCCGGACAGTGTCCGGGCCGCCGCCCGTACCCTGGTCGAGGGTCAAGGGGTCGGCTCGATCGCGGTCTGCTTCCTGCACTCGCACGTCGACCCGCGCCACGAGCAGGCCGCCGCCGCCCTCATCCGTGAGGCGTACCCGCAGGTCAGCGTCTCGGTGTCGACAGACATCGTGCGCGAGCACCGGGAGTACGAGCGGACCAGCACCACCGTGCTGGAGGCGTACATCCGGCCGATCTTCGAACGTTACGTCGACGAGCTGGAGTCCGGGCTGGCCGCCCGGGGTTTCACCGGCCGGTTCCTGATCATGCGCTCCGGTGGCGGCTCGATGACCTCGACGATGGCCAAGACGTCGCCGACGCACACCGTGTTGTCCGGCCCGGCCGGCGGCATCGTCGGCGCCGCCTACCTGGCCGGCGCGCTGGGCCGGGACAACCTGCTGACCTTCGACATCGGCGGTACGTCGTTGGACGCCTGCGTGATCGAACGCGGCAGCCCGGTCGCCGCGTACGAGGCCCAGCTGGAGCACTTCCCGTTGCTGATCCCGACCTACGACATCCGCACCATCGGCGCCGGCGGTGGCTCGATCGCCTGGCTGGACCGGGGGCTGCTGAAGGTGGGGCCGCAGAGCGCCGGCGCCGACCCAGGGCCGGTCTGCTACGGCCGGGGCGGGCAGCGGCCGACCGTCACCGACGCCTCGGTGGTGCTCGGCTACGTCGACCCGGACCGGTTCCTGGCCGGCACGATGGGATTGCAGGCCAAGGCGGCGCAGGCCGCGCTCGACGAACAGATCGCCACCCCGCTGGGGCTGAGCCCGACCGCCGCCGCGGCCGGAATCTACGACGTGCTGCTGGCCCGTACCGTCGGCGCGGTCCGGCAGATCACCGTGGAACGTGGCCACGACCCCCGGGTCTTCTCGCTGCTCGCCTTCGGTGGCGCCGGTCCGCTGCTGGCCCCACTGCTGGCCCGCGAGATGGGGATCCGGGAGGTGGTGGTGCCGTTCGCCCCGTCCGGCTTCTCCGCCTGGGGGATGCTGTCGGCCGACATCGTCGACGACTTCTCCCGTACGGTGCTGGCCACCCTGGACGCCGACGCCCCGGAGGGCAGCGTCGACCTGGCCGCGCTGGAGTCGACCTTCGTCGAGGTCGAAGCCGAAGCGGTCGCCTCCCTGGTGGAGCAGGGCGTCGACGCGGCGACGGCGGTGCTGGAGCGCCAGCTGGAGCTGCGCTACCTCGGTCAGGAACACTCGCTGATCGTCACCATCGGTGCCGACCTGGACCGCGCCGCGATCCGGGCGGCGTTCGAGGAACTGCACCGCACCCGGTACGGCCACGCGATGAGCAACCGGCTGCAGATCCTCAACCTGCGGGTACGCGGCATCGGCCGGACGACCCGGCCGGAGCTGGTCCGACCGGCGGCCGGCGACGGCGACCCGGCGCGGGCGCTGCTCGGCCACCGCGACGCCTTCGACTTCGGCACCCGCGAGGTGGTGCCGTTCGCCGTCTACGACCGGTCGAAGCTGGCCCCGGGGGACCGGTTCGCCGGGCCGGCGCTGGTCGACGAGGGCACCTCGACCACGGTGGTGCCCAGCGGCCAGCACGTCGAGGTCGACCCGCACGGCTACCTGCTGGTCACCCTGGAGGAGGCGAAGTGAGCACACTGGACGGCGCCACCGCCGAGGTGGTGCGCAGCTACCTGATCTCCGCCGCCGAGGAGATGCGGGCCACCCTGATCCGCACCTCGTTCAACCCGGTCATCTACGAGGTGCACGACTTCGGCATGTCGATGTACGACGCCGACCTGCGGCTGATCGCAGAGGCGACCGGGTTGACGTTCTTCCTCGGTGCCAACGACTTCTCGCTGGCCAAGGGGGTCGAGTACGTCGGACGGGACAACCTGCACCGAGGCGACATCGTGCTGCTGAACTACCCGTACTGGAACGCGGCGCACGCCTCGGACGCCACCCTGTTCGCCCCGGTGTTCCTGCCGGACCCGGCCGATCCGGCCGCCGACGGCACCCTGGTCGGGTTCCTCTGCGTCCGCGCGCACTGGATGGACCTGGGCGCCAAGGACCCGGGCTATGTGCTCGACTCCACCGACATGCACCAGGAAGGGCTGATCTTCCCCGGCACGAAGGTCGTCTCGCGGGGCGAGCCGGTGCACGAGATCCACGAGCTGATCCGCTTCAACTCGCGGATGCCCGCCGAGGTCCTCGGTGACCTGCACGCGCAGATCGCCGCGCTGCGTACCGGGGAGCGGCGCTTCCTGGAGATCCTGGCGAAGTTCGGCCGGCCCACGGTCGACGCCGCCGTCGCGGCGATCATCGCCGACGGCGAGGCGCGCAGCCGGGCCGCCCTCGCCGCCCTGCCGCAGGGGTCATGGACCGCGACCGACTGGGTCGACGACGACGGCATCACCGACGACCCAGTGAAGATGCAGGTCACCGTGACCATCGCCGACGGCACCTTCACCGTCGACTTCGCCGGCTCGTCACCGGCGGTGCCCGGCCCGATCAACATGCCGTACGGCGCCACCGAGGCGATCTGCAAGGTCATCCTGAAGTCGTTGACCTCGCCGGACCAGCCGTCGAACGCCGGCACCATCGCGCCGCTGCGGGTCAAGGCCGAACCGGGCAGCCTGTTCCACGCCGTCTACCCGCAGCCGACGTTCACCCTGTGGACCGGCATCGTCGCCGTCGAACTGATCCTCAAGGCGCTCGCCCAGGGCATGCCGGACCGGTTGCCGGCCTCCTCCGGTGGGGACGTACCCGGGTTCATGATGGTCGGCATCCACCCCGACACCGGGCAGCTCTTCGCAGTCAGCAACAACGACCCGGTCGGCTGGGGCGCCACCCGCGAGCACGACGGCATGAACGCCGCCACCCACGTCTCCGGCAGCACCGGGCGGATCACCCCGATCGAGGTCCTCGAGGCCCGCACCGGGATGTTCTTCGAACGGGTCGAGATGCGCACCGACTCCGGTGGTGCCGGTCGGCACCGGGGTGGTGCCGGGCTGCGTCGCGACATCCGGTTCGTCACGCCGGGGGAGTTCCTGTCGGTGATCAAGAAGACGAAGTCGGCGCCGTGGGCGCTCGACGGCGGCGCCCAGCCGGAACCGAACCAGGTGATCGTGCACCCCGGCACCGACCGGGAACAGCGGGTCAGCACCAAACGGACCCCGGTGGTCCCCGGGGACCGGATCACCCTGCTCACCGCCGGTGGCGGCGGGCACGGTGACCCACGTCAGCGCGACCCCGACGCGGTGCGTGCCGACGTCGCCGAGGGCTACGTGTCGCCGGCCGCCGCCCGCGACGTCTACGGGGTCGACGTCGATGGCTAGCCGATCTGTAGTGGACGGCGCGGCGGCCGAGGTGGTCCGCAGCTACCTGGTCGCCGCCGCCGAGGAGATGCGCTCCGCGCTGGTGCGCACCGCGTTCAACCCGGTCATCTACGAGGTGTACGACTTCGGCATCTCCATCTACGACGCCCGCCTGCGGCTGGTCGCCGAGTCCACCGGGCTGAGCCGGTTCCTCGGCGCCAACGACTACTCGATCCGTAAAGGCGTAGCCTACGTCGGCCGGGACAACCTGCACGCCGGCGACATCGTGCTGCTCAACTACCCGTACTGGAACGCGGCGCACGCCTACGACGCCACCCTGTTCGCCCCGGTGTTCCTGCCGGAGCCGGCCGGTGTCGGCGGTGACGGGCCGGCCGGCGACGGCACCCTGGTCGGGTTCCTCTGCGTCCGAGCGCACTGGATGGACCTGGGGGCCAAGGACCCGGGGTACGTGCTCGACTCGACCGACATGCATCAGGAAGGCATCATCTTCCCCGGCACCAAGGTGTTCCGCCGGGGCGAGCCGGCGCACGAGATCATCGAGCTGATCCGCTTCAACTCGCGGATGCCCGAACTCGTCATCGGTGACCTGCACGCCCAGGTCGCGGCGCTGCGTACCGGCGAGCGGCGGCTGATCGAGCTGGTCGAGCGGTTCGGCCTGGCCACCGTCGAATCAGTCGTCGACACCGCGATCGCCGCCGCGCAGGCGTCCACCGCCGACGCCCTCGCCGCCCTGCCGCAGGGATCGTGGACCGCCGTGGACTGGCTCGACGACGACGGCATCACCGACGACCCGATCCGGATGCAGGTCACCGTCACCATCGCCGACGGCACCTGCACCATCGACTTCACCGGGTCGTCACCCGCCGTCGCCGGGCCGGTCAACCTGCCGTACGGGTCGACGATCGCCACCGCGCGGGTCGCCTTCAAGGCGTTGACCACCCCGACCGAGCAGACCAACGCCGGGCACTTCACCGCGCTGCGGGTGATCGCCGAACCGGGCAGCCTGTTCCACGCCGTCTACCCGGCCGCCACCTTCACCCAGTGGACCGGCACCGTGGCGATGGAGCTGATCTACCAGGCACTCGCCCAGGGCATGCCGGACCGGTTGGCCGCCTCGTCCGGTGGCGACGTGCCGGGGTTCATGATGGTCGGCACCCACCCGGACACCGGGCAGCTCTTCGCGGTCAGCAACAACGACCCGGTCGGCTGGGGCGCCACACCCCGCCACGACGGTCTCGGCCCGGCCAACCACCTGTGCCAGACCCAGGCCCGCAACACCCCGGTCGAGGTACTGGAGGCCCGCACCGGGATGTTCTTCGAACGGGTCGAGGTGTGCACCGACTCCGGTGGTGCCGGCCGGCACCGGGGCGGACCCGGGCTGCGCCGCGACATCCGGTTCGTCACGCCGGGGGAGTTCCTGTCGGTGGTGAAGAAGACCAAGTCGGCGCCGTGGGCGCTCGACGGCGGCGCGCGACCGGACCCGATCCAGGTGATCGTGCATCCGGGCACCGACCGGGAGCAGCGGGTCAGCACCAAACGGACCCCGGTCGTCCCCGGTGACCGGATCACTCTGCTCACCGCCGGTGGCGGCGGGCACGGCGACCCGCGTCGGCGCGACCCCGAGGCGGTACGTGCCGACGTCGCCGAAGGTTACGTGTCGCCGGCCGCCGCCCGTGACGTCTACGGCGTACCCGTCCCCTCGCACTTTTCAGAGAGGTCCGCGATGAGCACCCCCGAAGACCGGACGCCGGCATGAGCGCCGCCACCCACCCCGCACCGGTCGACACCGTCCTGACCAACTGCACCGTCGTCGACGCCCGCGTCCTCGACGGCATCGGCCCGGTCACCGACGCCGCCGTGCGGGTACGGGGAGACCGGATCGTCGCCGTCGGCCCGGCCGCCGAAGTGACCGCCGCCGCCCGCGCCGAAGCCTCCGTCACCGAGATCGACCTCGGCGGGGCGTACCTGACGCCCGGGTTGACCAACATGCACACCCACCTGTCGCTGTCGCTGCCCGGCGCCGGCGGGCAGAGCGTGAAGAACATGACCCCGCACGAGCTGGCCCTCTACATGGCCGACGGCGCCCGGCGGACCCTGCTCTGCGGCGTCACCACGGTCCGCTGCGTCGCCGAGAAGGACCACGCCGACTTCGCGCTGCGCCAGGCGATCAGCTCCGGCCGGGTCACCGGGCCACGGATCTTCACCGCCGGCCGGGCCCTGGTCTGCACCGGCGGCCACGGCCACGAGAGCACCGACACGCTGGAATGCGACGGCGCCGACGGTTTCCGTCGGGGTGTCCGCAGCCAGATCAAGGCCGGCGCCGACCTGATCAAGGTGATGATCTCCGGCGGGATCGCCGGCGAACACGAGTCGATCCACACCCGACAGCTGTTCCCCGACGAGATGGCCGCCGTCATCGACACCGCCCACGCCTGGGGCCGCAAGGTCACCGCCCACGCCGGCCCGGCGCCGGTCATCGGTGAAGCCGTCGAACTGGGCCTGGACTGTGTCGAACACGGCTACCAGCTCACCGAGGAGGTCGCCGCCCGGATGGCGCACCGCGGCACCGCGCTGGTCCCCACCCTGCTGGTCACCCGCTGCAAGGAGTTCTTCGACGAACTCGGCGTACCGGAGTGGATGCAGTGCCGCTCCCTCGGCGCCGGCCCCCGGCACCTGGAGAGCTACGCCATGGCCCTCGCAGCCGGGGTCGAGGTGCTGCTCGGCAGCGACATGCCGCCGTTCTGGCAGTTCGAAGGCACCAACGCCTCGGTCCGGGAGTTGGAGTACCTGTCGGAGAGCGGCATCGGCCCCGCCCGGGCCCTGTACGCCGGCACCCTCGGCCCGGTCCGCTGGCTCGGCGCCGAGGCCGACCTCGGCACCGTCGAGGCCGGAAAGTACGCCGACCTGGTGGCGATGGACGCCGACCCGCTCGCCGACACGTCGGCGTTCCGGGGGGTGCGGTGGGTGATGTCCGGCGGCCGGGTGGTCCGCGACGACCGCACCGGCTGGGCCGCCTGGTGAACCACGTGAGGAGCAGAATGTCCGAACAGGCCGCCGCTGAGATCGCCGCCGGCATCGACGACATGTACGACGCCTTTCTCGCCGGTGACCAGGCCCGGTTCGACCGGCACCTGCACGCCGACGTGACCACCTGGGAGACGCACCTGCCCGGCCCGCTGCGTACCCGCGCCGAGCTGGACGCCTACCGGGCGGGCCGCGACGCCGCCGGCAGCCGGCCGGTGCTCGACCGGCTCGCCGCGCAGCAGCTGCGGGTCGACGTGTGGGGCGACGCCGCCGTGGCCCGCTACGTCCTGGTCGCGGTGGCCGCCGGCGGCGGACCGGCACAGCACAGCCGGGTCACCGACGTGCTGCGCCGCACCGACGACGGCTGGCGGATCGTGCACCACCATTCGGAACTGGTCCAGGAACCGGCTGGCCCGGCTCCGCAGGCGGCCGGCCCCGCACCGCAGCCGGCCGGCAGCCCGGCATGAGACGCCTGATCGCCACCGGGTACGGCGAACCCGACCGGGTGCTCACCGTCGCGGACCTGCCCGACGACCCGCCGCCCGGCCCCGGCCAGGTCCGGATCGCGGTCACCGCCGTCGGGCTCAACTTCCTCGACGTGATGCTCTGCCGGGGTGAGTACCCGGTGCGGCCGTCGCCGCCGTTCACCCCCGGTGTCGAGCTGGCCGGCCGGGTCGTCGCCACCGGCGCCGGCGCCGAGGCGCTGGCCTGGGCCGACGTGGTGGCCTGCCCGACACTGCCTGACGGGGCGCTCGGCGAGACCGTCACCGTCGACGCGGCGCTCGCCGTACCGCGTCCGTCCGACATCGACCCGGTCGTCGCCGCCGCCGTCCCGGTCACCTACCAGACCGCCTGGTTCGCCCTGGACCGCGCCGGCGTCCACGCCGGCGACACGGTGCTGGTGCACGCCGGAGCCGGCGGCGTCGGCATCGCCGCGACCCAGCTGGCGCGCGCCCGGGGTGCCCGGGTGATCTGCACCGCCGGCGGGCCGGCGAAGACCGCGCTGTGCCGCGACAACGGCGCCGACGTCGCCGTCGACTACCTGGCCGGTGACTTCGTCGCCGCCGTCCGGGACGCCACCGGCGGTGCCGGCGTCGACGTCGTCGTCGACCCGGTCGGCGGCGACGTGTTCACCCGGTCGCTGGACTGCCTCGCCGTCGACGGCCGCCTGGTGGCGGTCGGCGCGGCCGGCGGCAACCCACCGCCGGTGGACCCGATGCGGCTGATCGCCGGCAACCACACCCTGATCGGGCTCAGCTGGGGCTCGACGTACCCGTGGGCCCGCCCCGACGCGGTCGCCCAGGCGTACCAGCGGATCTTCGACCTGATCCGGGCCGGCGCGGTCCGGCCCCCGGTGAACCGGGTCGTCGACCTGGCCGGCACCCCGGCCGCGCTCGCCGACCTGGCCGACCGACGCACCACCGGAAAGATCATCGTCCGGATCGACCCGAGGGAGTCAACGTGACCGAATCCAACGCCACTAGCGGTGACATGGAGGTCTACGACCTGCGGGTCAGTGTGGACCGCATCGACGGCCGGTCGGTCTGCGGAATGGCCGTCGGCGACCACTTCGAGCTGACCGACAGCGCACACCTGAAGATCCCGGCCGGGAAACATTTCTGCGTGTACGCGCTCGCCTCGGTGCTGCCGTTCCTCGCCGCCAAGCAGCGCGACATGCCGCCGGGGGACTGGCTGGAACGCGACACCCTGTTCGCCTGCCCCGACCCGGAGGAGGGCCTGGTCATGCGGGTCGAACGGACCTGCAAACGGCGGATGAACTCCGCCGACCTGACCTGACCTGACCCGGCCTGACCCACCTGATCGGGCCCTGATCCATCGGAGGTTCGCGTGTCTGTGGAAATCGGACTCGGGCTGCAGAGCGACAAACGCGCCGGCGACTACGCCCGGCTGGCCCGCGCCGCCGAGGCGTACGGCTTCGACGTGCTCACCGTCTTCGGTGACCTGATGTACCAGCCGCCGATCTTCCCGCTGTTGGAGATGGCCGCCGCCACCGGGCGGGTCCGGCTCGGGGCAGCCTGCCTCAACCCGTACTCGATGGCCCCGTACGAGATCGCCGGGCAGCTCGCCGCGCTCGACCTGGCCTCGCACGGGCGGGCCTACCTGGGTCTGGCCCGTGGCACCTGGCTCGGCGCGGTCGGCATCGCGCAGCCCCGCCCGCTCGCCGCGCTCGCCGAGGCCGCCGAGGTGGTGTACCGGCTGCTGCGCGGCGACACGTCCGGGTTCGACGGTACGGTGTTCCAACTCGCCCCCGACACCGCCCTGCGGTACGCCGTGCACCGCCCCGACCCGCCGCTTCTGCTCGGCGCCTGGGGGCCGCGCGGCGCCGCGCTCGCCGGCCGGATCGCCGACGAGCTGAAAGTCGGCGGCAGCGCCAACCCGGACATGGTGCCGGTGATCCGCGACCGGATCCGCCCCGGTGCGCAGGCCGCCGGCCGCCCGGTCGACGACGTCGGGATCGTGTTCGGCGCGGTGACCGTCGTCGACACCGACGGCGAGGCGGCCCGGGCGAAGGCCCGCACCGAAGTGGCCATGTACCTGGCGGTCGTCGCCGACCTGGACCCGACGGTGACCGTCGGCGACGAGCTGCTGGCGCAGGTCAAGTCGTTGGTCGCGGCCGGGCGGGACGTCGACGCGGGCCGGCTGGTGCCCGACGACCTGCTGGACCGGTTCGCCTTTTCCGGCACCCCGGCGCAGGTCGCCGCCCAGGCGCAGGCGTTGATCGACGCCGGGGTACGCCGGGTCGAGTTCGGCACCCCGCACGGGCTCACCGACGACCGGGGAGTGGAGCTGCTCGGCGCGCAGGTGCTGCCGCTGCTGCGGAAGGAGAGTTCCCGATGACTGTCGATCACGTACTGGTCGTCGCCGGGCCGAGGCTGGCCGTCGACCCGTCGCTGCTGCACGGGCTGGTCGCCGCTGAGGCGGCCGGACTCGGCGTGGCCGGTGACTTCGCGGTCGCTGCCGACGCGGGCCAGGTGCGACAACTGCTCGACGGCCTCGGCGTGGGCAGCGCCGCCGTGCTGCTGCCCGGCCCGGACCCGGCGGTCCGGTCGTTGCTGACCAGCGGCGGCGACTGGGCCGCCCGTACCGTGTGGTACGAGCCCGACGTCACCGGCCCGCAGCCGGTGCACCCGGCCTCGACCCACCTGTACGGCCGGGGCGTGTGGGGGCTGGCCTGGGCGGTCCGGCACGCGGTGCACCGGCTGCGCCGACCGGCGCTGCGGATCGCGTACGGTCCGGATCCGGAGCAGTGGGGCGAGTTGCGGCTGCCGGTTACCGGCTCGGCTGCCGTGCACGTCGGGTCGTTGCCGGTGGCGGTGCTGCTGCACGGCGGCTTCTGGCGGTCGATCTGGGCGGCGGACCTGATGGACGCGCTCGCCATCGACCTGGCCGACCGGGGCTACGCCGCGTGGAACGTGGAGTACCGCCGGCCGGACCGGCACGGCTGGCCGGCGACCACCGCCGATGTGGCGACCAGCCTGGCGGTGCTGGCCAACCTGCCGGAGCTGACCGGTGGCGCCGTGCCGGACGGGCTGCTCGACCTGGGCCGGGTCGCGGTGTTCGGCCACTCCGCCGGCGGTCAGTTGGCGCTGCGGCTGGCCGCCGACGGTGGCCCGGTGCCAGTGGCGTTGGCGGTGTCGTTGGCCGGGGTGCTGGACCTGGTCGAGGGCCAGCGGCGCCAGGTCGGCACCGGGGCGGTCGCCGCCGCGCTCGGCGGTGGTCGCGACGACATCCCACCGGTGTACGCGGCCTCGGATCCGATGGCCCGGCTGCCGATCGGCGTACCACAGTTGATCGTCCAGGGTGCCAGCGACGACCTGGACCTGATCGACTTCAACCGCCGGTACGTGGCCGCGGCCCGCGCCGCTGGCGAGGATCCGGGCTGGCTGGAGCAGGCCGGTGACCACTTCTCGGTGATCGACCCGGCCGCGCCGATCTGGCGGGCGACGATGGCCGAGACGGACCGCCGACTCGGTCGGTGAGCCGCCCACCGATTATTACGTGGTAGTGAACATGGTGCCCAGCAGTGGGCAGTTCCGGCGGCGACCGGCGACGGTGCGCGGAATCAGAACAACCGGGGAGTGACCACCGAGACCACGGTGGTCACTTCGTCGGTGTCGTTGTATAGCCGGTGCGGGGTGTTCGACCGCAGGTGCAGGCTGTCGCCCGGGTAGAGCCGGTGCTCCACCCCGTCGACCTCGTACAGCAGCTCGCCCCGCACGACGTAGGCGAACTCCTCGCCGGCGTGCCCGTACGCCTCCTCGCGGCGCCCGCCCGGCGCGATGTGCACCAGCATCGGCTCCAGCACCAGGTTGGGGCCACGGTCGGAGAGCATCCGGTAGGTCTGCTGACCGGAGACGTACTCGGTGGCGCCGTTGTCGGCCCGGGTGAGCGTGAAGTGCACCGGCAGGTTGCCCTGCGGGTCCTCGGCGGTCGCGGGCGGCTCCTCGCTGAAGAACTCGGCGACCGGCCGGTCCAGGGCGGCGGCGACGCTGTTGAGCGCGGTCAGCCCGATCGACGAGACACCCCGCTCGACCTGCGACAGGAAGCCGATCGACAGGTTGGCCCGACCGGCCAGTCCGCGCAGGGTCAGCCCCTGTTCCTTGCGGAACTGGCGCATCCGGGCGCCGACCAGATCCTGGCGTACGTCACCGTCGGTGACGACGCGGTCTGACCTGCGCACCGGACCTCCCAGGGGGTGGGGCGGACCGCCCGCCGGGCCGCACCGAATTCTTGTTCGATGGTATCGAACTAACCACCCCGATCGGAACCCCGAACGGACGTCGTCGGCAGCTGATGCGCACGCTCACACCGACGGATGCTCGCCGGCCCACTGAGTGATCACCCACAGTTATGATCATTTACCTTGGCGTGAATCTTGTGGAGTCGGGGGATTGACGGGCGCTGGTATCCGGTGGCTACTCTGCTCCCGCATTCACATTTTCACATCGCGGGGGTGGACGTGCCGTACGGCAGGCGCCAGTTGACGTTCGACGCAGGTCAGGTATCAAAGGGACGGTCCGGCTGGCCGCGTCGCCTCGCCATCGGCATGGCGACCCTGCTCGCGGTGGCTCTGGTGCCTGCGGCGCCGGCGGTCGCCGCCGCCAACCAGGTGCCCGACCGCCCGACCCAGCTCACCGTGCACGGCCGCGCCTGCTCTCCGGAGACCGGCAAGATCTGGGCCATCACGACGACACCGACGTTCGCCGCCCGCGCCAGCGACCCCGACGCCGGTGCGCAGACGATCACCACCACGTTCTCCTGGCGGCGGGTCGGTCAGCCCCCGCACACCGCGCAGCAGGTGCAGCAGAGCACCGGCAACCCGTCCTTCGTCTCCGCTTCGGTGCCATCGGCAGCGGCGCTGGAGCACGGCAAGTCCTACCTGCTTCGCGCCCGCACCAGCGACAGCACGTCGACCGGGCCGTGGTCGGCACCGTGCCGGTTCACCTTGGACGTCATCGCGCCCGAGCCGCCGGCGAGCATCACCTCGGCCGACTATCCGCCCTCGACCCCGAACCAGCCCCCGGTCGGCGGAGTCGGCATCCCCGGGATCTTCACCATCAGCCCACCGGCCGATGCCGCCGGCATCGTCGGCTACGCCTACACCCTCGACAGTGGCATCGGCCCCGGCTCCGCACCGACGATCCCAGCCGCCGCCGACGGCTCCGCCACCCTGGAGCTGCAGCCCACCCGTAACGGCCTCAACACCCTGCGGGTCTGGTCGAAGGATCAGGCAGGGCTCGCCTCCACTGCCGTGGACTACCAGTTCTTCGTGGCTGCAGGCAACGCCCCGGTGGCGTACTGGGACTTCGACGACACCGCCGCCGTGGGCGCCGACGCCACCGGCAACGGCAACGCGCTCACCGTCGTCGGGGCCACCACCACGCCGGGCCGAGGTAGCCCCGCCCTGGCGCTGACCGCAGCCGGCGACCACGCGGCCACCAGCGACCCGGTCAGCTGGCCGCACCCGACCACCGCCGCCCCGCTCACCCTGCGTACCGACCTCACCTTCACCCTGTCGGCGTGGGTCAAGCTCGACGCCACCGACACCTCCCAGACCGTCGTGACGGTCGACGGCAGCACCACCTCGGTCGCCGCCATCGGCTACGACGCGGCCGCCGACCGGTGGCGTTTCACGATGGCCGACGCCGATTCCGCTGACGCTTCGCTGATCAGCGTGGACTCTGACGCCGCCGCCGTTCCCGGCCAGTGGACCCACCTCGCGGCGATCTACCACAAGCCCTACGGCACCCTGCAGTTGCACGTCAACAGGACCCAGCAGAGCGCGACCGCCACCCTCGCCGGCAGCGTCGCCGCCACCGGCTCGGTCACCGTCGGGCAGGCGACCCGGGCCGGCGCGGCCACCGATCAGTTCATCGGCCAGGTCGACGACGTCCGTGTCTACCAGCGAGCGGTCTCCGAATCGGAGCTCGGCGAACAGGCCCGCCCCGGCGCCCCGCAGATCAGCTTCCCCAGCGGCGCCACCGCCGCCCTCGGCACCCCGATCCCGGTGACCTTCGACGCTGGCGGCGACACCAACGTGACCGAGTTCCGCTACAGCATTGGCGCGGCCACCCTCGGCCAGACCGCCACGCTGGCAGAGCCCGGCGGCTCGACCACGGTGACCGTCACCCCGACCGCGCTCGGTGAGCTGCCCCTCTTCGCGGCCAGCCGCACCGCGAACGGGCTCACCAGCGAGTTGGCGATCTCGGCCGTGCATGTGCTGGCCGCACCGGTGACGGTGAGCGGCACCGTCTACGGGGCGGACTTCATGCCGGTCGGGGCCGGCGTACCGGTCACCCTGGAACCGGGCGGGCGGCAGACGACCACCGACGCCAGCGGCGGATTCAGCTTCGCTGACGTCGCCCCCGGGGAGTACGCCGTCACCGCGCGCTCCGGCCCGGGGGACTGCGCGCTGGTCGCCACCGAGGCCATCTTGGTGCCCGGCACCACGAACCTGGCCCTGTTCCTGATGGCGGCCGGCAACGGAGACGGCAGCTACTGCCAGGAGCTGAGCCAGCCGTACACCCCGGCGGCCGGTGCCCCCCTGGGGTTGTCCGGTGACGACGCGGTCACCGAGGTCACGCTGCCGTTCCCGGTCACCTTTTACGGGCAGACGTACACCTCGGCCTGGGTCGACACCAACGGCATCCTCACCTTCACCGACCCCGGTGGCTCCCACCCGGTGCCGACCAGCGTCCCGACCGTCGGCGGGCCCGACGCGATGGTCGCCGCGTTCTGGGACGACCTGATCGTCGACGAGCAGGCCGACGTGGTCACGGCGACCCGCGGCTCGTCCCCGTTCGGCGAGTACGTCGTCGAGTGGCGCAACGTGCGCCGGGCCGCCAACCCCGACGAACGGGTGACGTTCCAGATCGTGTTCGCTCAGCTCGGCGGCTACGTGTCGATCAGCTACAGCGGCATCGACCCGGCGAGCCCGGGTGAGCGCGGTGGCAGCGCCACCATCGGCATCGAGAACGCCGCCGGCACCACCGGCCTCCAGTACTCGTCCGGCGTGCCGGTGCTCACCGACGACCGTACGGTGGTCTTCCGGTCCGCCGGCTGACCTGTCGCATCCGACGCCGATGAGGTAGCCGATCGGCGTCGACGGATGACAGCAGGTCACCGGGGCACGGCGTACCAGTGGGAGACACGTCACTTCTGGATCTAACGATCGCTTGAGTCCACCGGCCGTTCGCTGACCGGCCCTGTGCCGTTCATCGGCGTTGGTCAGGGTCAGCAGCCATGACTGCACAGCACCATGCGATAGACCGCCGCGTCTTCCTGCGCGGCTCGGCCGCCGTCGCCGCCCTACCGGTGGCCGGCAGCCTGCTCACCGCCGCCCCGGCGGTCGCCGCCCCCGCCACCGCGACAACGGCGACCGCCGCCGGCAACGTACCGCCGGCGCCCAGCTACCCCGGGTTGCCGTTCGTCGACGACTACCTGACCAACACCAGCGCCAACCGGACCCCGCAGACCAACGCGGCGGTCCGGATCCTCGCCGGCTTCGAGCAGCTGTGGACCACCGGCAGCAACTGGGACAACGGCGTACCGCGCAGCGCCGAGGTGCTGCGGGCCAACATCCGGTACGTGGTGAAGGTCGGCGAGGAGCGGACCGACGCCGAGGCGAAGCAGGCGTACATCTTCGACCGGCAGCACCAGAGCTACAGCGCGATCAGCGGCCTCGGCCCGCTGACGCAGCCGTACCTGGCGGGTTCGCTCGCGGTCACCGGCATCACCGCCGCCCCCGACGGGGTGCCAGCCGGGCGGGTCAGCGACGCGCTGCCGCCGGGTGCCCCGGCGGGCTCGGCACTCGGCGCCGGCTCCACCTCGTCGGCGCTGGGCACGGTGGTGCAGCTGGTCAACACGATCCGTGGCCCGCACGCCTCCAGCAACCCGAGCAAGTCCACCTACCAGTATCCGCGACCGTGGCGGCTCACCGACGACAACAAGGTCGTCGAGACCGGCGGCATCCCGGTGCTGGGCGTGCCGGTGTACGCGGCGAACACCGCCGTGGTGCCGCAGCTGCTGCGCCAGCGGGCCGACAACCCGGCCGACGACGGCGGGTTCCCCAGCGGCCACGCCAACGCCGCCTACCTGGCGGCGCTGGCGTTTGCGTACGCCGTACCGGAGCGGTTCCAGGAGTTGCTGGCCCGGGCCAGTGACGTCGCGGACAGCCGGATCGTGGCCGGCATGCACTCGCCGGTGGACGTGATCGGTGGGCGGATCCTGGCCACCGCGCTGGCCGCCGCCGTGCTCGCGGATCCGGTGTACGCGCAGCTCAAGGCCGACGCCCGGCGCCAGGCCGCAGAGTATCTGCAGGCCGCCACCGGCACGAGCGCCGACACGCTGTACGCGTACGCCCACTCGGCCGGGCCGGACACGGACCCGTACGCCGACCGGGCGGCGAACCTGGCGAAGGTGACGCCCCGGCTGACGTACATGCTGCCGCAGGCGCGTAAGGACACCCCGTTCACCGTGCCGAAGGGCGCCGAGGTGCTGCTGGAGACCCGGCTGCCCTACCTGGACGCCGAGCAGCGGCGTGAGGTGCTGCGCAGCACCGGGCTGCCGGGCGGCTACCCGCTGCTGGACGGCCCGGAGCAGTGGGGCCGGCTGAACCTGTTCGCCGCCGCCGACGGCTACGGGTCGCTGCGGCGCACCGTACGGGTCACGATGGACGCCGCCGCCGGTGGCTTCCACGCCGCCGACGCCTGGCGCAACGACATCGACGGCGAGGGAATGCTGGTCAAGCTCGGCACCGGCGCGTTGACCCTGACCGGCGCGAACAGCTACACCGGCGGCACCCGGCTGGTCGACGGCACCCTGGTGGCGGCGTCGGAGCGGGCGTTGGGCGACGGCCCGGTGGAGCTGCGCGGCGGCACGTTGCGGTTGGACCGCACCGCCGGGCAGGTCCGGGTACGCGGCGAGTACGCCCAGTCCGGTCAGGCGACCCTGTCGGTGAACCTGACCGACGGCGGTGAGCCGCCGCTGGTGGTCGACGCGACGGCGACGCTCAACGGTCGGGCGGCCCTGGTGCTGGCCCTGGACCCGCAGCGGCCGCCGGCGGCGAACGTGTCGGTACCGGTGCTGCGGGCCAACAAGCTCGTCGGCACCTTCGGATCGGTCACGGTGACCGGGATCGACGGCTGGACCGCCGAGCCGTTCCACACCGGCACGGGCGTGTCGGTGCGGCTGCTGAAGACCGCCTGAGCGCAGGCGTGACGCGTGCCGCCCCGGCGATCGCCGGGGCGGCACGGTCGGTCACCTGAGCCGGACGGCGGTCAGGCGGGGGTGGCCCGCAGGACCGGCAGTACGGCGGTGGCCTGGGCGTGGCTGGTGTGGCGCATCACGATGGCGGTGGTGCCGGGCACGTCGTACGGGTTTGTCGTCGGCGGGTACGCGATGCGTTTGCTGGTGCTGCCGACCTTGCCGTCGTAGGCGGTGCACCTGGTCTCCCAGGTGTAGACAGCGCCGTTCTGCGGGATGCCGTTGAGTCCCTTGATGGCGGTCGAGCAGGTCGGCTTCAGCGTGCTGAGCACGGTGTTGTTGCTGTCGACGACCTGGTCGAGCAGCGACGAGGTGCTGAAGCCGGCGTGCGCGCGGGCGGTGAGGGCCAGCGGCCCGACGGTGTTCAGGGTGAAGCCGAGCTGGTCGGCGGAGGCCTTGTCGGTGACGACGTCGAGCAGGCTGTCGATGAGCGTCACGCAGGCGGTGGTGTCCCGCGCGTACGCCTGCAGGGTCGTCTGGTTGAAGTTCGGGATGTCGTTGAAGTCGATGATCGCGCTGCGGGCGCAAGCTTTCGCCTGCGCGGTGGCCAGCCGGTCGACCTGGGCCAGGATGTCGGTCCTGGCGTCGTTGATGGTCTTGATGATCTTGTCCGTCGCGTCGTCCAGCGACTGGCCCTCCTTGTACTCCTTGTACAGCTCGTAGGCGGCCTTCGCGGCACCGATGATCGCGGTGAAGTCGAACGCCTGGACGGGGCGGGCACCCAGTGGGAGGGTGACCACGACCGCGGCGACGGCGGCAACGGTACGGCGGAGCAGGACGCGTCTCATCAATCTCCCCTTCTGGCCGACGGCCGTCCCGGACAGACGATCATCCACTGTGGTTGAGAAGGTCCGCCGGGACACACGTTTTCCCGCAGGTCGCGGGTTTGGCCAGCTTCCCAACTATCACTGGATCATGATTGGACGCCGACTGGATGCGCCAGCCGCCGTGACGCGGGTGGGGGCGAAGGTCGGCGGGGCCGGGCGGCGGGGGGTGAATTTTACCGATGTCCCCACCGTGACCCGGCCCGGTCGGCACAGTGGGGTGCATGACGGACGGGGGTCCGGCGCCGCCCGAGCTCCGGCGGCGACGGTTCCTCGTCGTGCGCCCCGAGGGGACCGCCGGCGATGTGAGCTGGATGGAGCTCTTCATCGACCTGTTCTTCGTGTTCGCCTTCCTGCGGGTCACCAGCCTGATGGCAAGTCAGCTGCACTGGCTGGGGGTCGTCGAGGGCCTCCTCGTGGTGCTGATGCTGTGGCACTGCTGGAACTCCTGCGCCTGGCTCGGCAACGTCGTCTACCTGGACAAGGGCCTGATGCCGCTGGTCGTGTTCGGAATCGCCACCACGTTGCTGATCATGGGCGTCGCGATTCCGGGCACCTTCACCGCCGAGTCCGGCGGGGTGATCGAACCACTGATCGTCGCCGCCGGCTACCTGTCGATCATCTACACCGTGCTGGTGGTGCTGAGCTTCCTGCACTGGTCGCAGGGCCCTGCCGGTCGTCGCCCGGTGATCGCCTCCTGGCTGACCTACCTGCCGGCCGGGCTGATCCTGGCCTGCGCGGTCTGGCTGCCGCCGAGACTCGACCTGCCGATCGACGACCGGTACGTCCGTACCGCGTTGTTCGCCCTGGTCATTGTGATCAACTTCAGCGCGCTGCGAGTGGTCAGCAGCGGCAACGCACAGGTGGTGTCCGGCAGGCACCTCGCCGAGCGACACGGTCTGGTCGTCCTCGTCGCGCTCGGCGAAACCGTCATCTCTGTCGGCATCAGCCAGGGCCTGGGCGGTGACCGGCCCATCACCTGGCAGCTGCTGGCCGGCGCGGCGCTCAGCATCGCCGTGGTCGCCGTACTCTGGTGGACCTACTTCGACGTGGCCAAGCTCGTGGCGGAACACGCCATGCAGGGGCGGCCCCGGCCCGACCAGTCCCGGATCGCCCGGGACGCCTACAGCGGCCTGCACCTACCGATGATCTGCGGGCTCATCGTGCTCGCGCTCAGCCTGAAACACGTCGTCTCCTCCGCTACCGGCACCTCCGACCATCCCTGGCACGCCGAGAGCGTCGTTCTGCTGTTCGGTGGTGTCATCGTCTACCTCGGCGGGCTGATCGCGTTCCAGCGACGTGCCGTCGGAATGCTCGGGCGCAGCCCGATCGTCGGCATCGTGGCGCTGCTGGTGCTCCTGCCGCTGGCCGCCCACACCCCGCCGCTGGCCTCGCTCGGGCTGCTCCTGGTCGGGGTCGCCACGATGATCGTCGCCGACCGCACCGCGTTCCGGCGACGGCACCGGCAGTTGCACGAGCGGGTCGACCCCGAAGCCGCCAAGCTCACCGGCGCCACCCCGAAGGAACTCCTGGTCGACCTGGTCTTCGTGTTCGCGTTCATCCAGGTCACCGTCCTCATGGTGCGGGAGAGTTCGGTGCTCGGGGTGCTGCAGGGGCTGACCCTGCTGGCGCTGCTCTGGTGGGCCTGGGCGAGCTTCTCCTGGGTGACCAACGCGGTCCGACACGACACCGCCCCGGTCCGCCTGGCGATGATCGGCGTCATGGCGGTGACACTGGTCCTCGGGATCGCGTTGCCGCAGACGTTCGAGCCGGTCCCTGGCGGACTGCCCGGTGCCAGCGTCGTGGTGACCGCGTACATCGCCGGTCGGCTCGTCCAGGCCGCGCTGATCTGGCATGTGGCACGGGAACAACCGGAACTGCCGGCGGTGCTCCGGCAGGGTGCGGTGCCCAGCACAGTGGCGCTGACGCTGCTGGCCGGCAGCATCGTGCTCGACGTGGTCGTCCCCGACGACCGGTCGACTGACGTGATCATCACCGCGATCTGGCTGGTCGCTGTCCTGATCGAGATCTTCGGGAACTACCGGACCGGGCTGCGCGACTGGCGGATCCGGACCGTCCGGCACTGGACCGACCGGTACGCGTTGATCATGCTGATCGCGTTCGGTGAGACCATCATCGCGCTCGGGTTCTCCGCCGCGCAGGAGGCGACCTCCGTACTGCTGGTCCTGGTCCTGTCAGCCGCAGCAGTTGCCATCTGCGCCATCTGGTGGTCCTACTTCCACACCGACGCCGGCCTCGCCCACGACGCCCTGGAAGCGTCCCGGGGCGAGGAGCGGGCGAAGCTGGCCCGCGACGCCTACACCTACCTGCACCTGCCGATGGTCGCCGGGCTGATCCTGTTCGCGTTCGGCCTGCGCGAGACCCTGATCCTGCACGGCGGCGTGCTGACCGCCCACGCGCACGCGCTCGGTCACTACGCGCTCTACGTCGGTGCGGTCGTCTACCTCGGCGCGAATCAGGCGTTCTGGTGGCGGGTCTGGCGGCGGGTCAGCGGCTACCGGATCAGCGGTGCGGTCCTGGTCGCCGTACTCGCGCCGGTCACCGCACCGCTGCCCGTGCTGTGGAACATCGTGTTGCTGGCCAGCCTCGGGATCACCTTCGCTGCGGTCGAGATGCTGGCGCACCGGCGTCGGCGAGTCGGTCCCGTCCACCAACCGACCTGACGGCCGCGTCGAGCGCCTTCAGATAGCCGCCGGTATAGCCGTCCAGGTTCGGGTGGAACGCGTCCTTCAGCTTGGTGACGCCGTTGAGCCACGGGGTTTCACTGCAGACCCGGTGGGACGTGAACAGGTCGTCCACCGGGGCGAACACGCCGTACGTCTTCGCGATGGCCTCGATGGCCTTGTTGAGCTGCACCGCCGCGTCGTTGATCCAGCCCCGTCGGGTCGCATCCAGCGGCGCTTCGAGGCAGAACGACGGGGCGAACAGCTGGGCGTAGCCGAGCACCACCAGCTTGGCGTTCGGGGCGGCGGCGAGGATGTCGCCGTACACCTGCTTCAGCTTGCCCGGCAGCGTCGTCGCGACGTACGCGAGGGCCTTGTCGATGGCGGCTTTGCAGGTGCTGTCGTGCAACGCCTCGATGCAGGTCTCCAAGGTGGAGGTGAAGCCGAGGTTGTCGCCGCCGACGGTGATCGTCACCAGCTTCGTGTCCGGCCCGAGGAAGCCCAGCTGGTGGGCGATCACATCGTCGGTGGTCGCGCCGCTGCAGGCCGCGAAGCCGAACGACATCGCCGGATGTGCGGCGGCGTACTGGGCGGCGTACGAGTGGGTGCTCTGCTTGCAGTCGCCGTCGTGGTACGGCGGGGCACCGACCCCCGACGAGTACGAGTCACCGAGCGCGACGTACTGCCGGTCGTCGGCGGCGGACGTGACACCGGTCGTGCCGGCTGCGTTGGCGGTGGCGGGCGCTGCGGCGATGGTGATCAGCAGTGCGGCCGAGACGGACAGGGTCAGGGTGCGGCGGAGATGTCTGGCACGGTTCAGAGTCACGGCTACCTCCCCAGGATCCGAAGTAGTCAGAAGGATGCGGCCGCCATCGCCGTTAATCAATCCCCGAACGGACCGCTGTCCGCTTCACGACCGATCGGCACGGTCGGCGGCGTGACTGCGGCACCCTGTTGTCGACATCGGCGACCGTCCACGTCGACTGTCGGGAGGACCAATGAGGAAACGAATCCGGCCACGATCGATCGGTGCGACCCTGGCGGCCGCGTTGGTCGGCGTCCTGGCCGCCGCGCTGCTGCCCGCCGCACCCGCCCTGGCCCTGCCGTCGGGCACCGGCTGGTCGGCGTCGTGGAACTACTACCACCCGAACGCCTACCAGTACGCCGGCACTCTGCCCGGAGTGAGCCTGACCGGCTACGCCACCGACTACTCCGGCACCTCGAACACGGTCGGGACCATCCAGGACACCGCCAACGACGGGCGCTGCGCGAGGGTGATGCTCTACGCCAACGGCGTCGGGTACCTCGTCGACCAGACGATCTGCGGCAGCGGCCTCAGCCTGAACTACAGCACCGGAAGTTACAGCCAGGGACTACTGGTCATCGTCTACCGGATGGTGCAGGGCACCTCGACCCACGACAAGGGCTTCTACCTCTACATCCCGGGCTCGGCCAGGGATCCGGAGCTGCGGACCGTCGGCACCGGGGCCAGCTGGTCCTACTACACGTCGACGGCGTTCCAGTACGCGGTGACCCGCCCCGGCGTCACGCAGGTCGGGTACGGCTCGCACCAGTCGTTCGACCAGCGCTCCTCGCTGAACACCGTGCAGAAGACCGCCACGTCGGCCGGCTGCGCGACCGGCCGGGTCACCGGCGGCACGACCACCAGCGGCGGCACCTGCACCAACGGCGGCACCGCCTCGTTCAGCCGGTTCGACCACACGTACAACCTGGAGGCCTCCGCCTGCTACCAGCCGACGTCCGGCACCCAGCGCTGCCTCGCGCTGGTCATCCCCGAACCCTGGTGACTCAGCCGACGGCCGCCGCCATCCGGCGTACCGCCTCGGCGATCGTGTCGGGGGCGGCGGCCAGGTTGAACCGGGCGTGCCCGGCACCGCCGGCACCAAAGTCCACGCCGGAGCTGAGCGCCACCCGCCCCCGGTCGAGGAACACCGCCGCCGGGTCGACGCCGAGCCCGAGGCCACGACAGTCCAGCCAGGCCAGGAACGTCGCCTGACCCGGGGCGTACCGCACCTGCGGCAGGTGGGCCGTCAGCAGGTCGGCGAGCAGCCGCCGGTTGGCGTCCACCGCCGCCCGTACGGTGTCCAGCCAGTCGCCGCCGTCGCGGAACGCCGCCGTGTGGGCGATCACCCCGAGGTGGTTGACCCCGTGGCCGACCTCCTGCGGCAGCCGGGCCAGGTCGGTGGCGGCGGCCGGCCCGGCGACCGCGAGGGCGGCCTTGAGCCCGGCGAGGTTCCAGCCCTTCGAACCGGAGATCAGCGTCAGGCCGTCGTCGGCGCCGGGCACCGACAGGTACGGCACGAACGTCACGCCGGAGGCGGTCATCGGCGCGTGGATCTCGTCGACCACCACCCGCACCCCGTGCCGGGCGGCCAGGTCGGCGACGGCCGTCAGCTCGTCGGCGGTGTGTACCGTGCCGGTCGGGTTGTGCGGGCTGCACAGCAGGTACGCCGCCCGGCGGCCGCCCGCACGGGCGGCGGTGAACGCCTCGGCCAGCACGTCGAGGTCGAGCCGACCGTCCGGCCCGAGCGGAGCCTCCCGCACCGGCCGGTCGAGGTTGCGCAGGAACCCGTAGAACGGCGGGTACACCGGCGGGTTGACCACGACGGTGTCGCCCGGCCCGGTCACCAGCTTCAGCATCTCGACCGCGCCGAGCATCACGTCCGGCACGATCGCCGTGCGCGCCGGGTGCAGGCCGTCCCAGCCCCAGCGGGTCGCCGCGAACCCGGCGACCGCCTCGGCGTAGCCGGCCCCGGTGGCGTACCCGAGGTCACCGGCGCGGACCGCGGCGTCGATCGCCTCGACGATCGGCCCGGCCGGGTCGACGTCCATCTCCGCCACCCACACCGGCAGCACGTCCGGCGGATACATCCGCCACTTGATGCTGGTCCGCTGCCGGGCCCGGTCCAGCGGCACCCAGGGCCCCTGCCGCGCTGTCGTCACGGTCGCCTCCGATCCAGGACGTTCGTTCACCCTGATCCGCTCGCGGTCGGCTCGACCGCCCTCAGCAGTTCATACATGCCCGACGAGGGGTTGTCGTTGGGGAACGTCGCCTGATTCCGGTCGTGCCGTCGCGCGAGCAGCGCGGCGCGTCGTGCCGCCGCCTGCCGTTGCTGCAGGTAGCGCGTCGGGTCGATCCGCTTGCCGGTACGGCCGTCAAGTTTGCGGCTCAGTCGTTGCGCCTCGGCGGTGGTGAGGAACGCGGTCTGATCCTGAAAGTGCAGAATCAGCCACAGCTCGAAGCACGGGTTGCTGACCGCCAGTCGGATGCCGTGTTCGGCTGCCAGCCGGATGGCCCGGTCGAGGTGCGGATGGTGCCGGGGCCATTCGACGTCGAACACGCACCAGCACTCGTCGACCTCGTCGTCCGCGCTGCGCTCGATCGCCCGGTTGACCAGGGTCAACGGGACCCCCTGGTCCGGGTCGATCTCGATGTTGATCGCGGTGCTGTCCCTGATGTGGGGGAGCCGTCGAAGCGCGTTCAGGTAGTCAGGCTCCGATGCCTCGCCTTCGCAGAAGATGACGATCGTTCTGCGCTCGGGGCGGGTCGCGGTCCGCCGTCGCAGGTCCTTGGCCCGCGTCCGTCTCGGTGTCACCGGTCAGCCGATCAGTCCGAGTGCCCGCAGGATCTCGGTGCGGTCGACGTCGGGTAGCGCGCCGAACCGTCCGTGCAGGTACGCCTTCTCCAGGTTCTGTGACCGGCGTACGCGTTCGCCGGCGAACTCGGCCAGCGCGCCGAGGCGGGTCGCGCCGTCGACTGCCTTCTCGGTCAGCCAGACCTCGTCCCGGTTCAGGTGATTGAGCAGGCTGGTGTCGTGCGAGGTGAAGATCAGCTGTGCCCCCGAGGGGTTCGTCGCGGGGTCGGTGAACAGCCGGATGAGCTGCATGGACAGCGTCGGGTGCAGACTGGCGTCCAGTTCGTCGAACAGCAGCAGGGAACCGGCCTTCAACGCGGTCAGCACCGGGCCGATCAGCTGGAACCAGGTGCGGGTCCCCTCCGATTCGGCGCCGAAGTCCAAGGGGACCGCTTCGTCGCCCGTACGGTGCAGCAGCCGGATTCGTCGTCGCCTGGTCGAGGACCGAGGGTCCTGGCCGGACGCTGCTGCGCCATCGTCGATCACCACGTCCTCGATGCCGAGGTCGGCCATCCTCAGCAGCGCCAGGGCCTGAGCCCGGTCCGGACGTAGGTCTTCGAGCCCGGGCAGCGCTTCCTGGCGCGCCCCGGCGGCATCCTCGAACCAGTGTCGGGTCGCCAGATGAGGGGCCTGCCGAACGAATGGGCGGCGACGCGGCCCCGGCTCCAACGTCTGTATGCTCAGCAACTCCTCGGCGGGGCCGGAGACGAGGGGTTCGCGGAACCGCCGGGCCGCTGACAAGGCGAGAGTACGACTGGTCAGCAGCTCACGGGTGCCCGACAGGTGGCCGAGGCCCCGTTGCAGCGTCAGCTCGTCACCCTCGCGTTCGAAGATCCGACGCCGCTTGCGTTCCGGATAGTGGAACAGGCCTTCGTAGCGGATCGCGTCGGCGTCCAGCTCGACGACGTACTCGAAGCGGACCCCGCCGAGGATCAGTTCGACGGTGAACTCCGATGGGCTCCGTGGACCGTGGCCGAACGCGAACGGCTCGACCGGAATCCCGTCGTCCCAGAACCGCAGTGAATCGGCGACCGCGTCGCGCAGCCAGGTGAGAGCCGCAACCACGTTGGACTTGCCGGAGGCGTTGGGACCGTAGATGGCGGCGACCGGCAGGAGGCTTTCGTCGATGCTGTCGACCCGCTGCACCGCCGGCCGGTCCCGGTCGACGGCGACCATCGACAGCTCGACCGGTCCGAGGATCGAGCGGAAGTTCGCCGCCTCGAAACGGATCAGCACAGCACCTGCCTCCTAGCGCACGACTCCGCAACCATACCTCAGTTTCTGGTGAAAATTGACAGAATCGCGGCTCTGTCGACGTTCAGTCGACTGTCACGCGGTGCCGAGTCAGTCGGCGGCGGTGACCGGTCGCCAGTCCAGCGGGGTGGAGAGCACCATCGTGCTGGACGGCTGGCCGTACGGGGCGAGCCGGTCGATGACGTCCTCGAAGGCGTCCATCGACGCCGCCGCCACCTTCAGCATCGAGCAGGCGTCGCCGGTGATCCGGTGGATCTCCCGGATCTCCGGCCAGGTCGGCACCTGCGGGTCGCGCAGGATGCAGTGCGACCCGTAGCAGGACATCCGGATCAGGGCGATCACCGTCCAGCCGGCCCGGGTCAGGTCGACGTGCGCGTGGTAGCCGCCGATCACGCCGGACTCCTCCAGCCGGCGGACCCGCTCGGCGACCGCCGGCGGTGACAGGTGCACCCGGCGGGACAGCTCGCTGAAGGAAAGTCGGGCATCGGCCTGCAACTCGCGCAGCAGGGCCCAATCCATCTCGTCCACGGACACTTTCCCTTCGTTAACCGATCACCCCAATCTAGCCACGGACCTGCAGGTCGCGGCCGCGTACCGCCGTTGATCCGGTATTCAGCGACGGACCGCAAGTCGGCGATCATGGGCGGCACAGCAAAGGAGGGCAGCCGACGTGAACAGCACCGACGTGGCCAGCCCACCGGCCGTGCGGCCGGTGGACGCCGCCGAACGCGACGCCCGCGCCGCCGCCAACGCCGGTGAGCCGACCCTGGAGTTCGGCGACCGGGTGCCGTACGACGCGTACGTGCACGCCAGCACCCTGCACAGTTTGCAGCGCACCCTCAGCGACGACCCCGGCGAGATGTCGTTCCTGATGGTCAGCCAGATCATGGAGCTGTACTTCGGGCTGACCCGCCACGAGCTGCGCGAAACCCAGCGACTGCTGCGCGCCGACCAGGTGTGGGAGGCGGTCGCCCCGCTGCGCCGCGCCGCGCTGCACCTGGAAGGGCTCAACGCCTCCTGGCAGACGCTGCGCTGGATGACCCCGGCCGACTTCAACCGGTTCCGCAACCTGCTCGGTGAGGGCTCCGGTTTCCAGTCGGCGATGTACCGGCAGCTGGAGTTCACCCTGGGCATCCGGACCCCGTCGCTGATCCGCCCGTTCCGCCGCCAACCCGAGGTGTACGCCGAGTTGGAGCAGACGCTGCACACGCCGAGCCTGTGGGACGACGTGATCGCCCTGCTGGCCCGCGCCGGCCACGACATCCCGGCCGACCTGCTGACCCGCGACGTCGCCACCGAACACGAACCGCACCCGGCGGTCGAGGCCGCCTGGGTGGAGGTCTACCGCACCAACACCCCGGACAACCACCTGCGGCTGCTCGGCGAGGCGTTGACCGAGGTCGCCGAGCAGTTCGGCGACTGGCGCTACAAGCATCTCAAGGCGGTGCAGCGCACCATGGGCGCCAAGGTCGGCAGCGGCGGCTCCGCCGGCCTGGCCTGGCTGCAACGCAGCATGGCCCGGGTGGTCTTCCCCGAGATCTGGTCCGCCCGGACCAGCATGTGAGAGGCTGCCGCATGTTCACTGAGGACGACGCCCGTCGCCGCGACGCCGCCGACCCCGGGCACCGCGACCTGTTCCACATCCCGCCGGCCACCGGCGGCGACCACCCCGACGTCGCCTACTTCGCCGGCAACTCCCTCGGTCTGCAACCGAAGGCCACCCGCGCCGAGCTGCTCGACGACCTCGACGACTGGGCCCGGCTCGGCGTCGAAGGCCACCTCGAAGCCGGCCGGCCGTGGCTGCCGTACCACGAACTTCTCACCGACCCCGCCGCGCGACTGGTCGGCGCCCTGCCCAGCGAGGCCGTGGTGATGAACTCGCTGACGGTCAACCTGCACCTGCTGATGGTGTCGTTCTACCGGCCGGCCGGCGCGCGCAACCGGATCGTCATCGAGGACTCGGCGTTCCCGTCGGACAGCTACGCGGTGCGCAGCCAGGCCGTCTTCCACGGCCTCGACCCCGACCGTACGGTGGTCCGGCTGCGGCCCCGTCCCGGCGAGGACACGCTACGCACCGAAGACATCGTGGACTACCTGCGCACCGAGGGCGACCGGGTGGCGCTGGTGCTGCTCGGCGGGGTCAACTACCTGACCGGTGAGCTGCTGGACATCCCGACGATCACCGAGGCCGGCCGGGCCGCCGGGGCGATCGTCGGCTGGGACCTGGCGCACGCCGCCGGCAACGTGCCGCTGCGGCTGCACGACTGGGGCGTCGACTTCGCCGCCTGGTGCTCCTACAAGTACCTCAACTCCGGGCCGGGGGCCCTCGCTGGCGCGTACGTGCACGAACGCCACCACGGCGACGCGACGCTGGCCCGCTTCGAAGGTTGGTGGAGCACCGAGCCGGCGACCCGGTTCGAGATGATCCCGGTGTCCCGTCCGCCGGCCAGCGTCGACGCCTGGCAGATCTCCAACCCGCCGATCTTCGCGATGGGTCCGGTCCGTACCTCGTTGCAGATCTTCGACAAGGTCGGCATGACGGCGCTGCGGGAACGCAGCGAACGGCTCACCGGCTACCTGGAGCAGCTGCTCGACGAGATCCTGCCGGGTCGGCCGGTCAACGTCGTCACCCCCCGGGACCCGGCCCGGCGCGGCTGCCAACTGTCCCTGCGGATCGCCACGTCGGCTGCCGGCGGTGGCGGGTCGGGGGCGCACGCGCTGACCGCCCGGCTGCGCCACGAGCACGGGGTGATCGCCGACGCCCGCGAACCGGACATCGTCCGGCTCGCCCCGGTGCCGCTGTACTCGACGTACCACGACTGCTGGCGGGCCGCGCGGGCGCTCGCCGCGACCCTCCCGACGGAAGGCGGCGACGATGTCTGAGCGCGCACCGGTCGCGGTGGTCGGCGCCGGCCTGGCCGGCAGCCTGCTCGCCTGCTTCCTGGCCCGCCGGGGCCTGCCGGTCACCCTCTACGAGCGGCGGCCGGACCCGCGACGCGGCACCGCCGAACGCGGCCGGTCGATCAACCTGGCGCTGTCCGAACGCGGCCTGGACGCGCTGCGCCGCATCGACCTGGCCGACCAGGTGCTCGCCGACGCGTTGCCGATGCGCGGCAGGATGATCCACCCGGTCGCCGGTGACCTGGACTTTCAGCCGTACAGTGCCGACGGGCAGCGGGCGATCAACTCGATCAGCCGGGGCGCGCTCAACAACGCCCTGCTCGACGCCGCCGAGGCCGCACCCGGGGTCACCGTCGTCTTCGACCACCGGCTCGTCGGCCTCGACCCGGCCACCGGCGAGGCGACCTTCGACACGCCGCAGGGCAAGGTCCAGGCCGCCGCGCGGGTGGTGCTCGGCGCCGACGGCGCCGGTTCGGCGGTACGCGGCCAGCTGCTCGCCCACGGACTGGTCGACGAGAGCCTCGACTTCCTCGACTACGGCTACAAGGAGCTGACCATCCCGGCGGTCGGCGGCGACTACGCCCTCGACCCGGGTGCGCTGCACATCTGGCCGCGCGGCACGTCGATGATGATCGCCCTGCCGAACCCGGACCGCTCCTTCACCTGCACCCTGTTCTGGCCGACCGGCGGTACGTCGAGTTTCGCCTCGCTGAGCAGCCCGGCGGCGATCGAGCGGCACTTCCGCGAGCACTACCCGGACGTGCCACCGCTGGCGCCGAACCTGGTCGACGACTACCAGCACAACCCGGTCGGCCTGCTCGGCACGGTGCGCTGCGACCCGTGGCAGGTCGGCGGCCGGGTGGCGCTGGTCGGCGACGCCGCCCACGCGGTCGTGCCGTTCTACGGTCAGGGCGCCAACTGTGCCTTCGAGGACGTCGTCGAGCTGGACCGCTGCCTCGACGACACCGGCGGCGACTGGGCGGCGGCCCTGCCGCTGTACCAGTCCCGCCGCCAGGCCAACGCCGAAGCGATCGCCCAGATGGCGCTGGCGAACTTCGTCGAGATGCGCGACAAGGTCGCCTCCCCGACGTTCCAGACGTTCCGCAAGGTCGAACACGCCCTGGAACGGGCGTTGCCGGGGCGTTACGTGTCCCGCTACGAGATGGTCTCCTTCACCACCATCCCGTACGCCGAGGTCAGGCGTCGGGTCCGCCGCCAGCACCAGCTGCTGGCGGCGACGGTGGCCGGGACGGCGGCGCTGATAGTAGGGGCACTCGGCGCCGCCGTCACCCGGTCTGTCCGAAAGGGACGCGGGTCTGCCCGGAAGGGACGCTCATGACTTTGTGGCACCCCGACCTGTACGCCGGCCGGCCGGCCGCCGACGGCCCCGGCCTGCTGCGCAACTTCGTCGGCGGCCGGTTCGTCGACGCCGGGAAGCGGTTTGCGAAGGTGTCGCCGGTGACCGGGGAGACGGTCTTCGAGGTGGCTGAGGCCGACTCCTCGACGGTCGACGCGGCCGTCGCGGCGGCCCGGTCGGCGCTACGCGGACCCTGGGGCGGCATGGCCGAACGGGACCGGGCGGCGGTGCTGCGCGCGGTCGCCGACGAGCTGGACCGCCGCTTCGACGACCTGGTCGCTGCCGAGGTCGCCGACACCGGTAAACCGGTCAGCCAGGCCCGCACCCTGGACATCCCGCGCGGGGCGGCGAACTTCCGGGCGTTCGCGGAGATCGCCGCCACCGCGCCGACCGAGTCGTTCACCACGGTCACCCCGAGCGGCGGCCGGGCACTGAACTACGCGGTCCGCAAACCCGTCGGCGTCGTCGCGGTCATCGTGCCGTGGAACCTGCCGCTGCTGCTGCTCACCTGGAAGGTCGCCCCGGCGCTGGCCTGCGGCAACGCCGTCGTCGTCAAGCCCAGCGAGGAAACCCCGGCGTCGGCGACGCTGCTGGCCGAGGTGATGGCGGCGGCCGGCGTACCCGACGGGGTGTTCAACCTGGTGCACGGCTTCGGGCCGGGCGCGGCGGGGGAGTGGCTGACCACCCACCCCGGGGTGGACGCGATCACCTTCACCGGTGAGTCGGCGACCGGGTCGGCGATCATGCGGGCAGCCGCCGACGGGGTGAAGGCGGTCTCGTTCGAGCTGGGCGGCAAGAACGCCGGCCTGGTCTTCGCCGACGCCGACCTGGACGCCGCCGTCGCCGGCTCGGTGCGGTCGTCGTTCACCAACGGCGGCCAGGTGTGCCTGTGCACCGAGCGGCTCTACGTGCAGCGGCCGGTCTTCGACGAGTTCGTGGACCGGTTGGCGGCCGCCGCCCGCGACGCCCGGTACGGCTGGCCCGCCGACGAGACGATCTCGACGATGCCGCTGATCTCGCACGGTCACCGGGACAAGGTGCTCGGCTACTACGACCTGGCCCGCGTCGAAGGCGCCGACGTACTCGCCGGTGGTGGCGTGCCGACCTTCGATGACGCCCGCGACGGCGGCGCGTACGTGCAGCCGACCGTACTGACCGGGCTGGGCTCCTCGGCACGGCTGCTGCGCGAAGAGGTGTTCGGCCCGATCTGCCACATCGCGCCGTTCGACACCGAGGAGGAGGCGTTCGCGCTGGCCAACGACTCCGACTACGGCCTGGCCGCGACGGTGTGGACCCGCGACGTGGGGCGGGCGCACCGGGCCGGCGCCAGACTGGACGCCGGCATCGTCTGGGTCAACACCTGGTTCCTGCGGGATCTGCGTACCCCGTTCGGCGGGGTGAAGGCCTCCGGCGTGGGCCGGGAGGGCGGCGTGCACTCGCTGGACTTCTACTCCGAACTGACCAACGTCTGTGTGGACTTGACATGACTGTGGACATCGAGGCCGCCGTCGCGGCGGTGACCGGGGCGTACGACACCGGGGTGCCGTGCCCGCCGCTACGCGACCGGCTGCTGCCCGCCGGTGACGTGGCCGCCGCGTACGCGGTGCAGCGGGCGACCGTCGCCGGCTGGTCGGCCGTCGGCCGCCGCCGGGTCGGGGCGAAGATCGGCCTGACGTCGCCGGCGGTGCAGGCCGCGTTCGGCGTCTACCAGCCCGACTTCGGGGTGCTCTTCGCCGACATGGCGGTCGGCGACGGCGACGAGGTCGACCTGGCCGGGCTGATCCAGCCGAGGGTGGAGGCCGAGGTGGCGTTCGTGCTCGGCACCGACCTGCCGGACGGGCCGGCGACCGTGGTCGACGTGCTGCGGGCCACCGACTTCCTGCTGCCGGCGATCGAGATCGTCGACTCCCGGATCACCGACTGGGACATCTCGATCGTGGACACCGTGGCCGACAACGCCTCGTCGGGCCTGTTCGTCCTCGGCGACCGGCCGGTGCCGCCCGCCACGGTTGACCTGCGCGAATGCGGCATGGTGCTCGAGTCGGCCGGCGAACCGGTGTCGGTCGGCGCCGGAGCCGCCTGCCTCGGCAACCCGGTGCACGCCGTCGCCTGGCTGGCGTCGACCATGGCCGCCGCCGGGGATCCGCTGCGGGCCGGCGACATCGTGCTCTCCGGTGCGCTCGGCCCGATGGTGCCGGTCACCCCGGGGGCGGCGTACGAGGCGCGGATCGCCGGGCTCGGCACGGTACGGACCAGATTCAGCGCCAAACCGGCCGACCGGTCGGCCGGTGGCGAGTCAGGGGAGGGGTCGTAGTGGGTGTCGGGGTGGCGGTGATCGGGTCGGGCAACATCGGCACCGACCTGATGATCAAAGTGCTGCGGCTGTCGGAGTCGCTGCGGATGGTGGCGATGGTCGGCATCGACCCGCAATCGGACGGGCTGGCCCGCGCCCGCCGCCTCGGCGTGGCGACCACCGCCGACGGCGTCGACGGCCTGGTGGCGATGCCCGAGTTCGCCGACGTGCGACTCGTCTTCGACGCCACGTCGGCCGGCGCGCACCGACGCAACAACGAGATCCTGCAGGCGAACGGGCGGACCGTGGTCGACCTGACCCCGGCCGCGATCGGCCCGTACGTGGTGCCGCCGGTCAACCTGGACGCGCACCTGGCCGAGCCGAACGTCAACATGGTCACCTGCGGTGGGCAGGCCACCGTACCGGTCGTCGCCGCCGTCGCCGCGGTGGCCCCGGTCGCGTACGCGGAGATCGTCGCCTCGATCGCGTCCCGCTCGGCCGGCCCGGGCACCCGGGCCAACATCGACGAGTTCACCCAGACCACCGCCCGCGCCCTGGAAGTCGTCGGCGGTGCCGGCAAGGGCAAGGCGATCATCGTGCTGAACCCGGCCGACCCGCCGCTGCTGATGCGCGACACCGTCTACTGCCTGATCCCGGCCGGCGTCGACACCGGCGCGGTCGCCGACTCGGTGCAGACCATGGTGGCGTCGGTCGCCGAGTACGTGCCCGGCTACCGCCTCAAGCAGCGGGTGCAGTTCGACCCGGTCGACGCGTACGTGCCGGCGCTGGGCGGCCGGTTCACCGGCACCCAGGTGTCGGTGTTCCTGGAGGTCTCTGGTGCCGGGCACTACCTGCCCGCGTACGCCGGGAACCTCGACATCATGACGTCGGCGGCGCTGCGCACCGCCGAACGTCTGGTCGCTGTCCGAGAGGGGGCACGGTCATGACCCGGCTGTACGTACAGGACGTGACGTTGCGCGACGGCATGCACGCCATCGGGCACCGCTACACGGTCGACGAGGTCCGGGCGATCGCCGCCGCGCTGGACGCCGCCGGCGTCGACGCCATCGAGGTCGCCCACGGCGACGGGCTGGCCGGCTCCAGCGTCACCTACGGCCACGGCGCGGCGTCGGACGCCGACTGGATCACCGCCGCCGCCGAGTCGATCAGCCGGGCGACGTTGACCACTCTGCTGCTGCCCGGCATCGGCACCATCGACGATCTGCGGGCCGCCCGCGACCTCGGCGTCACCAGCGTGCGGATCGCCACCCACTGCACCGAGGCCGACATCGCCGCCCAGCACATCTCCTGGGCCCGCGACAACGGCATGGACGTCGCCGGGTTCCTGATGATGTCGCACATGAACACCCCGGCCGGCCTCGCGGCGCAGGCCAAACTGATGGAGTCGTACGGGGCGCACTGCGTCTACGTCACCGACTCCGGCGGCCGGCTGCTGATGGACGACGTCGCCGCCCGGGTCGACGCGTATCGGGCCGTGCTCGACCCGGGCACCCAGATCGGCATCCACGCCCACCACAACCTGTCCCTCGGTGTGGCGAACAGCGTCGTCGCCGTGCAGCACGGCACCACCCGGGTCGACGCCTCCCTCGCCGGGATGGGTGCCGGGGCCGGCAACGCCCCGCTCGAAGTCTTCACCGCCGTCGCGGACCTGCACGGCTGGAAACACGGCTGCGACACGTTCGCGCTGATGGACGCCGCCGAGGACCTGGTCCGTCCGCTGCAGGACCGGCCGGTCCGGGTCGACCGGGAAACCCTGTCGCTGGGCTACGCCGGGGTCTACTCCAGCTTCCTGCGCCACGCCGAACGCGCCGCCGACCGCTACGGCCTCGACGTGCGGTCCATCCTGGTCGAACTCGGCCGCCGCCGGATGGTCGGCGGCCAGGAGGACATGATCACCGACGTCGCGCTCGACCTCGCCGACGCCGCCAACACCGCCCACGGAGGCAGCCAGTGACCAGCACAGACGTCGACCTCGCCGAGCTGGCCGCCCGACTCGACGATGCGGCGGTCACCGGCACCCCGATCCCGCAGCTCGCCGAGGCGCACAGCGTCGGCGTCGACGCCGCGTACCAGGTGCAGCAGGCGCTGATCGCCCGCCGCACCGGCCGGGGCGACCGGCTCGTCGGCGCGAAAATGGGGCTGACCAGCAAGGCGAAGATGGCGCAGGTCGGCGTCGACTCCCCGATCCTCGGCCAGCTCACCGCCGCCACCGCGGTCCCCGACGGCGGCAGCGCCGACATCTCCGGGCTGATCCACCCCCGGGTCGAGCCGGAGATCGCCTTCCTCCTCGACCGCCCGCCGACACCCGGGATGCCGTTCACCGACGCGGTCCGCGCCGTCGCCCCCGCCCTGGAGGTCATCGACTCCCGGTACGCCAACTTCACCTTCTCGCTGCCGGACGTGATCGCCGACAACACCTCGGCCGCCCTGTTCACCGTCGGGCCGTGGCAGCCGGTCCCGGACGGCGTCGACAATCTCGGCGTACTGCTGGAGGTGGACGGACGCACGGTGCAGACCGGGTCGACGGCGGCCATCCTCGGCGACCCGCGCCGGGCGCTCGCCGCCGGCATCGCCTTGGCCGACCGGCACGGCCCGGCCCTGCAGGGCGGCTGGATCTTCCTGGCCGGCGCGGCCACCGCCGCGGTGCCGCTGGCCCCCGGCGTGCACGTGCGGGCCACCGTGCAGGGGCTCGGCACCGCCGCCTTCACCACTACCGGAGGTACGCCGTGACCGCGCACCTGGTCGCCGGCAAGGCCACCCCGCGCGGGGCGTTCCCGCACGTCAAGGTCGCCGGCGGGTTGATCTTCGTCTCCGGCACCTCCAGCCGCCGCCCCGACAACACCATCGCCGGTGCCAGCGTCGACGAGTTCGGCACCACCACACTGGACATCCGCGAGCAGACCCGCGCGGTGATCGCCAACATCGCCGACCTGCTCGCCGCCGCCGGTGCCAGCCTCGCCGACCTGGTCTCGGTCACCACGTACCTGGTCAACATGAACGACTTCGGCGGCTACAACCAGGTCTGGGCCGAACACTTCGACCACACCGGACCGACCCGCACCACCGTCGCCGTCCACCAGTTGCCACACCCGCACCTGCTCATCGAGATCCAGGCCGTCGCGGTCGTGCCCGCCGACGCCCCCACCCGGAAGGAGCGACACCCGTGAGCGACATCGCCGAACCGGTCAACTTCCCCAACTGGATCAGCGAGAACGAGCATCTGCTCAAGCCGCCGGTCAACAACAAGCAGATGTTCCCCACCGGCAACGACTTCATCGTGCAGGTCGTCGGCGGCCCCAACCAGCGCACCGACTTCCACGTCGACCCGTACGAGGAGTTCTTCTACCAGGTCAAAGGCAACATGCACGTCAACCTGATGACCGACGACGGCCCGCAGACCGTGCACATCCGCGAAGGCCAGATGTGGGTGCTGCCCGGCTACGTACCGCATTCGCCGCAGCGCCCCGAAGCCGGCTCGATCGGCGTGGTCATCGAACGGGTCCGCGAGGAGGGCACCCTGGAGAAGTTCCAGTGGTACTGCCTCGACTGCGGCAACCTGGTGCACGAGGTGGAGCTGCAGGTCCGCGACATCGTTGCCGACCTGCCACCGGTCTTCACCGCCTTCTACGCCGACGAAGCCGCCCGCACCTGCGACAAGTGCGGCGCGCTGCACCCGGGCAAGGGCTGAGCCTCGCCGTGACCGACGCCGGGCAGACCATCGACGTCCACACCCACCTGGTGCCCAAGGGCTGGCCGGACCTTGCCGCCGCGTGCGGCGGGACCGGCTGGCCGTGGCTGCGCGTCGACTCCGAACGGGCCGCCATGATCATGGTGGGCCAGACGGAGTTCCGTCCGGTCGGCCCGCAGACCTGGGACCCGGCGACGAGGCTGGCCGACATGGCCGCAGACGGGGTCGACGTGCAGGTGGTCTCGCCGACGCCGGTCTTCTTCGCCTACGACCGCCCCGCCGACCAGGCGATCAAGGTGGCCCGGATCTTCAACGACCTCACCCTGGAGGTCACCGCCGCCGGTGGCGGCCGGCTGGTCCCGTTCTGCCAGGTGCCGTTGCAGGACCCGGACGCCGCCTGCGCCGAATTGGACCGTTGCCTGGCCGCCGGGCACGTCGGGGTGGAGATCGGCAACCACGTCGGTGACCGGGACCTCGACGACGCCGGCATCCTCGCCTTCCTGCGGCACTGTGCCGACGTCGGCGCACCCGTCTTCGTCCACCCCTGGGACATGCCCGACGGGCCACGGCTGGACCGGTGGATGGTGCGCTGGCTGTCCGGCATGCCCGCCGAAACCCACCTGTCGATTCTCGCGCTGATCCTCGGCGGCGGCTTCGACCAGCTGCCCCGTACGCTGCGGATCTGCTTCGCCCACGGGGGTGGCAGCTTCCCGTTCTGGCTGGGCCGCGCCGACAACGCCTGGCACCGCCGGGGCGACGTGGTACGGGGCCGCTCGCAGCACCCGCCGAGCCACTACGTCGACCGGTTCTACGTCGACTCGGTCGTCTTCGACCCGGCGGCGCTGCGGCTGCTGGTCGACACGATGGGTGCCGACCGGGTGCTGCTGGGCAGCGACTACCCGTACCCGCTGGGGGAGCGGCCGATCGGCGCGGTGATCGACAAGGCGGACTTCCTCACCGCCGACCAGCGGGCCGCCCTGCGCGGCGGCAACGCCCACCGCTTCCTCACCGGCTGACCCAGCGCACAGCCGGTGGGGCCGGGTCAGCGTACGGACGTGGTCTTGGCCAGGGCGACGAAGGCGGACCAGGCGGCGGGGGCGAAGGTCAGGGTGCCGCCGTCGCGGTCCTTGGTGTCGCGGACGTATACCCGGCCAGGGACGTTGTCGGCGACCTCGACACAGTCACCGCCAGCCGGGTTGCTGCGGGTCGACTTGCGCCAACGAGGGGTGGTGCTCAGCTCCATGTCTGCACCGCTTTCAGGATCATGTCGTGGGATTCCTCGACAGGCAGAGCATAGCTGCGGACACCTTCCCAGGACCGCTCCAATGTCTGCACGTCGGCCGGGTTGCTGATCACGTCACCGCCGAAATGGAATCGACGTAGCCGAACACGTGATCGTCCACGGTCGCCAAAGCGAACGAGCCGTTGAGCCCGTGGTAGGCGTCGGCGCTGCCCGGCACCACGTGCACCCAGACGTTGGGGCGGGCCGCCGCCTCGGCGAGACCGCGCAGCTGCTCGGCCATCTGCTCCGGCGTGCCGACCTGGCGGTGCAGCACGCTGCGGTCGATGACGGCGATGAACTCGGCCGGGTCGTCGGCGCGGGTGAGCACCTGCTGGCGGGTGAGCCGGTTCGCCAGCCGGGTCGGCACGTCGTCGACCGGGCCGACGCGCAACAGCCGTTCGGCGTACTCGCGGGTCTGCAACAGACCCGGCACGACCGCGAGCTGGAACGACCGCAGCAGGGTGGCCCGCTCCTCCATTTCGGCCCACGGGCGCAGGAAGCCGGCGAAGGACATCCCGCGCGCCTCGGCGCTGGCGCGCTGCACGCGGTCGCCGCTGCCCAGAACGTCGTCGAGGATCTTCGCGTTCTGCTGCACCGGGACCAGGCGGCCGTTCTCGTAGCTGCCGATCGACGATGCGCTGAGCTGAATCAACGCGCCGAGCTGCTGTTGGGACAGTCCGCGCTCGGTGCGCAGGGTACGAATGATGTGGTGCACCTCGTGCATTGTCGGATCCCCGATCTGCTGATGGTGGGGCGGTGCGTCGAATGCCACCTCTACCTCTATCAGTACGACGGATCGGAGTCCATGATGGAGATCGGATAAATTCCGGATAGCTTGTGTGATCGATATCGGGTTCTGTCGGATGGGGTTCTGTCGACCCGTCGACCTATCGGGCGTCGAGCTGGGCGACCCGACGGGGCCCGGCGGTCCGCCGGTAGCTGGCGTCGAGCAGCTCGCCGATCTCCGCCCAGTCGGTGTCGTCGGCCAGGTCCACCCCGACCCAGCCGGAGCTGGCCAGGTACGCCGGGGCGTAACAGCGTGGCTCGGCCAGCAGCGCCGCCCGCTCGTCCGGGTCCATCAGCACCAGCACGGAGTGATCATGCTGCTGGTAGACGCCGTCGACCTTCACCGAGCCGCCGTAGTAGGCGAACACCTTGGTGGTGTAGAACGCCGGATGCCCATGCGAGATCTTCTCGGCGGCGTCGGGGAAGGCCAGCGCGAGCCGGCGTACTTCGGCGAGCAGCGGGTCGGCGTCGTCGAACATGATCGGATGCGGCATGACGGTAGGTAACCACACCCGGCTGACACTTCGGCCCCGGTCACCGAGCCGGCCGGGCGTGCTGGTGCGGGAGGGTCGGCCGGTCCGGGCGGGCCGCGACCGGGATCTCCAGGACGGTGACAGCGGCACCGTCGCCGTCGACCAGTTGATCCTCCGTCGTGGGACCGGCGACCGTCAGGTACTGGCGGGGCAGCCAGGCGAACAGGTCGAGTCCGGCGCGGACCACGCCGGTCGTCGGCGGCACGACGGCCCGGACCACCGTACGGGCGGGCAGGTCGAGCCGCTCGCCGGGCCCGTCGGTCGTCACCGCCGCCCGGAAACGGGTCGCCGGCCGGCAACGTAGCCAGGTCAGCAGGACCGTCGGCGGCTGCTGTCGACACAGCGCCGCCAACTCGGTGGGATCGGCCACCCGTACGTGCCGCACCCGCAGCCGGCGGAGACCGACCCGGGCGACCTGCGGCAGCACCGACGCCGTACCAGTGAGGTGGTCCTCGGCGGCGGCGATCGTCGCCGTACGGGCGGCGATGTCGTCGCGCAGCGCCGCCACGGTCTCGGCCAGGGCCTGCCGCAGTTGGGCGTCGGGGGCGTCGAGCAGGTCGGCGATCCGGCGCAGCGGCAGCCCGAGGCGTTGCAGGCCACGGATGCGTTCCAGCCGGGTCAGCTCGGCCGCACCGTACCAGCGGTAGCCGGTCAGCTGGTCGGTCGCGGCCGGCGGCAGCAGCCCTACCTTGTCGTAGTGCCGCAGGGTGCGCTCGGACACCCCGACCATGCGCGCCAGCTCACCGATTCGCCACACGCCGGTGCCTCCTGCTCGCTGTGTTTACTCTGCCCCTGCGTCAGAGTTCTAGCGTGCCGCCATGAGTGCCGTTGAACGTGATTGCGCTGCCCGGTTGACGAGCGTACTGCTGCTGGGGTCGTTGCTTGCCATGCTCGCCGGTGTCGGCATCGCCGTGCCATCCGGGCTGACCCTGAATCCGGCCGATCCGGCCGCCGTGCTGGCGGCGGTACACGCCCGGGTCGAGCTGCATCTGATCGAGCTGGCCTTTGACGTGATCGGCTGGCTCGCCCTGCTCGCCGCCGGTCTGGTGCTGGCCGCGCGGCCCGACCGTCCCCGAGCACACCTGTCCGTGCTGGCCGGCGGGTTGCTGGCCGGTGCCGGCCTCGCCGGTCTGCTGCACGACGCTGGGAACCTGGCGGTCACCCAGCTCGCCGCCGACCCCAGCGAACCGGCCGCCGCTGCTGTCGCCCACGGTGTGCTGCTCACCGCGAAGTGGCTGGTCAACGTCGCCGGGCTGCTCTGGGTGGCCGCGACCGTGGCGGCAACGTCCGGCGTCGCGTTGCCGACCGGGCTGCGTCGCGCCGGGGTGGCCGTCGCAGTGTCCGGTGCCGCCGCTGTGGTTCTACCGTGGACGACCGGGACCGCCGGGCCGTCTGTGGCGGAGGAACAGTTCGGCTACCTCCTGCACCTACCGGTGATGCTCTGGTGGGGCATGCTGGGCTGGCGGCAATGCCGGTGCGGGCGCGTGCGCCGGCCGGCCACAATGCAGATGTGAACGACAAGGTATTGGTCAAACTGAGTAAACGGATGTCGCTGGCGCTGCGTCACGCGCCCGACCGGTTCGCGCTCGAGCTGGACCCGGCCGGCTGGGTCCGGGTGACGGACCTGCTCGCCGCGCTGCGGATCACCCGGCTGGAGCTGGACACCGTCGTCGAGCGGGACAGCAAACAACGGTTCGCGCTGCGCCGCGACCCCGAGGGCACCGAGCAGATCCGGGCCAACCAGGGGCATTCGGTCCCGATCGACCTGGGGTTGGTCGCACTGCCACCGCCGGTGCGGCTCTACCACGGCACCACCGCCGCCGCGCTCGACTCGATCCGGGCCACCGGGCTGCACCGGGCCCGGCGCCACCACGTACACCTGTCCGCTGACACCGACACCGCCCGTCGGGTGGGTGCCCGACGGGCCGGTGGCGTGGTGGTCCTCACCGTCGACGCGGCGGCGATGGCCCGGGACGGTCACCTGTTCTATCGCAGCGCCAACGGGGTGTGGCTCACCGATGCGGTGCCGCCCCGCTACTTGGATATCTGAGCGCCGACGCGGTCCGTTGTGCCGACGCGGCCTTCGATGGTCGCCATCAGGTCGGCCGGGAGTGGGCCTGCGGCCACCGCCGCGAGGCATTCGCGCAGCTCGGCACGGTTCTTCACGCCGAGGACGACGGTGTCGACGCCGGGCATCGACAGCGCGTACCGGTGCGCCAGCGACGCAACCGACTCGCCCAGCTCACCCGCCAGCTCACGCAGCGGCGCGGCCCGCCGGAAGTCGACCATCGTCGGATGCTCCGACGGCAGGTTCCGGTCCACGGCGTCGGTGAACGCGCCGGCCGCGACCGCGCGGATGCCCATCACCCCGACGCCGTACCGGCCGGCGGCCGACAGGATGTCGCGCGGTCGGGAACCGTCGCCGTCCGGCCGCAGCAGGTCGCCGGGGGAGTCCAGCAGGTTCGTCACGCACTGGGCCACGGCCGGCGGCGGCTGATCGCCGAACACCTGGATGATCACGTCCGGCTCCTCGACGGCGGTGACGCCCCACGCGCCGATCCGGCCGCGCCGGACCAGGTCCTCGAACGCCGGCCGGACGGCCTCGGTGAACAGGCCGACCGAAGTCACCCCGGCGGTGCCCGGCGCGGCCTGCGCCACGATCGGGTTGTGCAGCAGGAAAACGTCGACGGTGGACAGTCTCATCCGCTGCAGGCTGTCGTCGAGGGACTTCTCCAGCAGCGCCGCGACGTCACCGGCGGCCGGGTTGCCCAGCCCGCATTTGGTGACGACCCGTACGCCGGCCGGCAGTGTGCCGTCGAACGCCGCGCCGACCACCCGTTCCGCTTCGCCGTCGCCGTAGCCGGGGGCGACGTCGAGCAGGTCGATGCCGGCGTCGACCGCTTCCCGTACGGTCGCCACCGCCTCGTCCCGGTCGGTGACGCCCCATACCTGGCCCAGCCCGCCCCCGCCGAGGGTGAGGACGCTGACCGGTCCGAGACTGCCGAGGGTTCGTATCTCCATCGCCCTACGTTCCTTCCGCCGAGATCTCAGGTACGGCGAAAGGTTCCCACTTTGAGCACGCTCGAAGTCAACACCGCCTTCACTATCCCGGCCGCCCGGTTCGGTCGGACCCGGTTCGGTCACCTGCTGGTGATCGGCGGTGACCCTGGTGGGCGGGCATCTCGGCTGACCATCGGCCAGGTCGCCGGGCGGGCCTGACCCAAGTGGACGATGTCCGGCTGCCGAAGGTTCCAATACATTGACGGATGTCACAGTAGGGTCCTGGATCTATGGGGTTGACGCGGTGATTACCGGTCAGAAAGGTAGAAACACATGAACGGTTCCGACAGCCGAATGGGCGGACTGATCCGCCGGCTGATGGTCGTCGCTCTGGCTGCCACCATGGGACTCTTCGCGCTCCCGGCTACGGCGGCGCAGGCCGCCACGTGGCGGTCGGCCACGGCCACCGGGTGGGGACCGAGCCCGGCGTCCGGGCAGCAGAACGCGGCCAGCAACGCCCGTGCCGCCCTCACCTCGCTCGCCGCGAGCCTCGGCGAGACCTGCAGCAATGTCACGGTCCCGGCGCCGCGACACCTTTACACCGCGCCCGACGGTTCGGCGTACATCTACGAGGCGACAGCCACCGGCTACTGTGTAGCCGCCCCGCTGCCGTCGTATACCGTCGCGCGCTCGGCCACCCGGCAGGGCGGTGGTGCCACCTCGACCATCGCGATCCAGAACGGTTCCCAGGCCGCTCGAGCCGACATTCTCGCAGCCGGGGTCGCCTGTACGAACTGGGCGACGAACTCCAGCCAGGTGTACTCCGCGCCGGACGGCTCCTGGCACGTCTACAACGTCACGGTCAGTGCGCTCTGCACCAACTGACAAGCCGGCAATCTGCATGGTTGTGCGCCGCGGGTTGTGCTGCGCCGACAACCGGGAAGCCTGGTCGGCCAACGAGACCGCCATCAACTGGAACTCGGCAGCGCGCCCGGCCGTATGATCCGGGGCTGTGGACCCGGCGCTCGGCACGCTCACCGGGCAGCAGCGGTCGTTGCTGGACCGCTGGCTGCCCGGCGCGATCGTCGAGCGGGACCACAGCTGGGGCCTGGTGTCGACCACCGTCCTGGAGGTCAGCTACGCCGGGTCACAATTCATCGTCAAGGCCGGCGGCGACGACGACCATCACCTCGCCCGCGAGTTGCACGCCCACCGGCACTGGCTGGGCCCGTGGACCCGCATCGGCCGCGCTCCGACGCTGGCGTACGGCAGCAGCGAGGCGAAGCTGCTGGTCACCCGGTTCCTGCCGGGTGAGCTGGCACTGGGCAGCGGGTACGCCGACGACCCGGACATCCACCGGCAGGCCGGCCGGCTGCTCGCGATGCTGCACGCCCAGACCGCCGTCACCGACGACGACTACGAGCAGCGGGAGAACGCCAGGTCGCTGGCCTGGCTGGCCGGCCCGCACCGGATCGACGACGACACGGTACGGCGGTTGCGCGCCGAGATCGCCAGCTGGCCGACGCCAACCGCGACCCTGGTGCCCACCCACGGCGACTGGCACCCGCGCAACTGGCTTGTCGACGGCGGCGTGGTCAGCGTGATCGACTTCGGTCGCGCGGCGCTGCGTCCCGCGTACACCGACTTGGCCCGGCTGGCGGTCAACGACTTCCGTCGTACGCCGGGCCTCGAAGCGGCGTTCCTCGACGGCTACGGCACCGACCCGCGTACGGCCGACGCATGGCGTCGCACCCAGGTCCGCGAGGCGATCGGCACCGCCGGGTGGGCGTACCGGGTGGGTGACGAGCGGTTCGAAGCCCAGGGGCACCGCATGATCGCCGACGTGCTGCGCGACCGGCCTGCCCGCAGGGCATGATCGGAACCGGTACTCGAGACACGGTTTTCTGTCCTTGCGGAGGTGACCATGCGGACGGTGAAATGCACCCAGCCGAGGCAGAATCTGGCTGCCGAACTCGACAGCGTCGTCAACGACGCCGAGGAGGTCGTGGTCACCCGGTCAGGTCATGAGCCGGTCGTCGTCGTGCCGCTCGCCGAGTAAGAAGTGGCGACGCGCAGGAGCAGCAGTTCGTCGATCCAGCCGCCGTACGGGATGTTGGGTGAGACTGGTTTTCACCACGACAGCATGGGCCCAGTACCTGTCAGACCCGGTCAGTAGCCTCCCGGCGATGTGCTGTGCCGACGCGGCGGGGGAGTTGCCGATGGACGAGTTGTCGGATGTGCTGGTAGCGGAGTGTGCGCGGGCGGTTGGGGATGCCGTACCGCTGATCGCCGGCCGGATTCCGGCGGGCCCGGCCGCCCGGCTGTGGCGGCTGGCGGTGCCCGACGACGAGATCGTGGCCGGCCGGGACGGTTGGGGCCCAAATGGGATGGTCGCTGCGGCTCCGCCTCGCACCGCTACCGGTGTGCCGGCCGAACCGGCGGCGCTGGTGGCGCTGCGCGGCCCGGGACACCTGCCGACCGAACGGCTGCTCGGCGCGTTGGAGCTGACGGTCGCCGATCTCACCCTGTCCGGGGTGCCGGACCTGTCGCAGCTGCTGCCCCCGCCGCCGGCCTGCGGCCAGTTCCTGTTCGCGACGACCGGTTACGGCGGCGAGGCGCCGGCGGCGGTGACGCTGTTGGAGCGGTTGCGCCCAGGCACCGTCGACCTGGTCGAGGCGCTGACTCGGCGACTCGCGGCCCACCCCCACGTCGCGCCGCTGCTGGTGGCCGGGCCGGGAGCCGACGACGGGTCCGACGTCGACAGTGCGAGGTCCGGCTCCGACCGCGAGGCGGCGATAGCGGCACGGCACGGTGCCGGACATCTCGCGCTGGCGGTGGCGACCGCCGTCGCCGTCGTCGACCAGGCCCGGATTCCGCCGATCGTCGACCGGGCGGTGGCGACGGTCGGGCTGGGGCTCGGCGTGGCCGTGGAGATTCTGCGGCGGGCACCGATGCCGCCAGGGTACGCCGACGCGCTGCTCGCCCGGATCCGCGACGAGTTCGTGCCGATGCGCAGCTTCGAGCGGGTCGAGGTGACCGGTCACCGGTTCGCGCTGTGGGAAGGACCGCGACCCGCCCTGCCCGTGGTGACCGACGACGCGTTCGCCGGCAACGGGCTGGTCGCGGCCGTCGACGGTGGTGTCGTGGTCCGTACCGGTGCCGCGGACGGCGCCGTCTCGGTGGAGTTCGCGGTGTTGGCGCAGCCGCCGGAGGAGGTGTCGCTGTCCGGCTGGGAGGAGGTCGTCGAGGTCAGCTGGCGGGCTGCGCAGGGGCGGGCGTCGCTGGTGGCAGCGGCCGACGTGGGTGGCGGTCCGTGGCGGCAGCGACGGCGTAACCGGACCGCGCCGTGGCCCGGCGACTACCGGCTGCGGGTACATGCTCAGGGGCGCGACGACGGCGACAACGAGTTCGAACGCTACGAACTGGTGGTGTGGCCGGCACCGCCCGCGCCGGAGGTCGTACACCTGCGGACCGATCGACTGGGCCACCGGCTGCGTGGTGAGCCGGAGCCGGTGCGGCAGCCCCGACCGGAGCACGCCTACCGTTGGGTCCGGCGCGGTCAACTGTCGGTCGCCGGCACCGTCACGGTGGCTACCGGCATCACCGTCGACGACGTACTACGGGCCTTCGGTGCCGACCCGGCCCGACCGACGGCGATCGGCGACATCGAGCGGCAGATGTACGGCGGGGGTCGCCTCGGTCCCTGGGTGACCGTGCGTGACACCGGCGGCGCGGTGATCGTGGTGGAGGTCAACGGGTACGAGGGCACCCACGGGTCGGTGCTGCGTACGGCGTCGGTCCGGGGTCGAGCGGCGAGCATGTTCTGGAACGTCAACGCGGTCACCCGGTTGTCCTTCGCCGAGCGGGGTGAGCTGATCGAGTCGTTCGAGCCGTGGGGTGACACCGAGGTCGCCCCGGTCGTCGCCGAGGCGATCGCCGGCCTCGACTTCGACGTGCCCCGCGACCGGGTCGAGAAGGGGCTGGTCGCGGTGGAGCGGTTCACCGGGTACGGAATCACCGAGGCGGATGTCGCCCGCATCTGGGACGCCGGGGTGGGGTTCCAGGTCACCGACCAGGACCGGTCGTTGACTTAGTAGGGAATCTAAACAAAACTGAGGGTGCGCTCCCATCGACGGTCCCCGTCTGTCGTGTCGGCGGCCACCGCTTCTGCGGCCGCCGACACCGGTGTGACCTCGGAAGGATCGACCATGTCACGAAGAACCACTGTGTACGCCGTGCTCGCCGCCCTCGCCATGGCCCTCGGCCTGGCGGTGGTGGCGGCCCCCGCTGCCTCGGCCGCCACCCCAGTGCGGATCATGCCGCTCGGCGACTCCATCACCGCCGGTCCTGGCTGCTGGCGGGCCCTGGTCTGGGACCAGCTGCGTCGCGCCGGGCACACCGACATCGACTTCGTCGGCAGCGCCTCCGACGGCGGCAGCTGCAACTACGGTTTCTCGTACGACCCCGACCACGAAGGACACGGCGGCTTCTCGGCGGTCGGCATCGCCAACGACAACCAGCTGCCGCCGTGGCTCGACGCGGCCGACCCGGACATCGTGGTGATGCACCTGGGGACCAACGACCTGTGGGGCGGCTGGCAGTCGATGGACGTCATCATGGCCGCGTTCACCACCCTGGTCGGGCAGATGCGGGCGAACAACCCGGACATGAAGATTCTCGTCGCGCAGATCATCCCGCACCACGGCTGCGCCACCTGCCCGGCGGACACGGTCACCCTGAACAACCGGATCGTCGGCTGGGCGGCCGGCCTGACCACCGCCAGGTCACCGGTCGCGGTGGTGGACCAGTGGACCGGGTTCGACGCCGCGACCGACACCGGCGACGGCGTACACCCCAACGACGCCGGGTTCCGCAAGATGGCCGACCGGTTCGCACCCGCCATCGCGCGGCTCCTCGGCACACCGACCCCGACCCCGAGCGCGACCGGCACCCCGAACCCGACGCCCAGCACGACCGTAAGCCCGCCAGTCACCCCGACGCCGACGGTCGTCCCGACGACGCCGCCGCCGACCGGCGGGGCCTGCACGGCCACGTACCGGGTGGTCAGCCAGTGGAACGGCGGCTTCCAGGGCGAGGTGAGTGTGCGCAACACCGGTCCGACGGCGACGACGGCGTGGACCACTACGCTCACCCTCGGCGGCGGCCAGCAGGTCAACCAGGCGTGGAACGCCACCGTCAGCCAGACCGGCGCGGCGGTCACCGCCCGCAACGTGAGCTGGAACGGCAGCCTGCCGGCCGGTGGCTCGGCCAGTTTCGGCTTCCTGGCCTCCGGCAACGGCAGCACCGCAGTGTCGGCGAGCTGCGTCGTCAGCTGAGCCCACCGCACGGCGTACGCCCCGAGGGGTCACCTCGGGGCGTACGCTCAGATGGCTCACCGTCGACGGGTCACCGAGCGGTGAGCCGGTTCACGGGTCAGCTGGTCACCAGCGCGTCAGCTGGTCTCCAACACCCCCGCCGACCGGCCACACACCTGACGCAGCGCCCAGTCCTCGACCCGTACGCCACCGGCGGTGATCTGGGTCTGGCGGGTCTGCGGCATGTAGCCGTCCTTGGCCACGATCATCGTGACCGGGTTGTGCCGGTGGTCGAGCCAGTGGGCGTAGCCGCCGTCGGTGCCGGTGGCCAGCGGCAGCTCCATCGTCCAGGTGCTCAGCTGCACCGTCGCCCCGGTGACCGGGGTCCGGTCGCCGTCGCAGCCGACGGCGGAGACCGTACCGGTGATCTTGCCCCAGGTGTCCGGTGGGGTGACCGTCATCGTCACCGGCACCGCGTCGACCGCGTACGGGGTGTCCTCGAAGACGGCGACGCTGCTGGTGTAGGTGCCCGGCTGGGCCACGTCGGCTTGCACCGTCACGGTCACCGTGACCTGCTCGCCCGGGGCGATCGTCGCGGTAGCCGGGTCCACCGTCAACCATGCGGTGTCCTGCGTCGACCCACACTGGTCGAAGCCGGGCAGCAGCTCCACGGTGGCCGTCGGCTGGAAACCGGCGACCGACGAGCCGCCGACCCGGTAGAGCCCGCAGGCGCTGCCCGGCCGGAAACCGGGACTGTTCGCCGCCGGCAGGCTCGACCACGCGTCGGTGACCGGGTCGTAGGCGTACCCCTGGTTGGTGATCGCCTGAAGGCCGGTGCCGCCGCCGGAGATCAGCAGCCGGTTGTCGGCGCTGTGGTACGCCGAGCCCCACAGGTTCACCGGCAGGTCCGCCACCGGCGTCCAGGCGTCGGCGGTCGGGTCGTAGGAGTAGCTGGCGGTCACCGGCTGGCTGTTGGACAGCCCGCCGGCGCAGATGACCCGTCCGGCGACCGCACCGCAGGACTGCCAGCCGATCGGCACCGGGTACGGGGCGACGGTCTCCCAGCTGTCGCCGCGCGGGTCGTAGCGGAACACCTGGTCGGTGTTCGGCGTGCAGTTGGTCGTGGTGCAACCCCCGATCACGTACAGCTGGCCGTCGAGCACCGCCGAGCCGGCGGCGGCCGACGCGGCCGGCACGTCGGCGCCCGTACTCCATTCGCCGCTGGCCGGGTCGAAGATCAGTGTGTCGGTGTTCAGCGCGCTCCAGCCGCTGACCAGGTAGACCTTGCCGTCGATCACCCCTTCGGCGGCCTGACTGCGGGCACCGTTGGGCATGTCGGCGAGCCGGGTCCAGGTCTGGGCGGCCGGGTCGAAGACGTACACCTCCGCCAACGTCGAGCTGCTGGATCCGCCGAACGAGTACAGCTTGCCGTCGACGGTGACCGCGCTGTTGTCCATCACCGTGCGGGGCAGACTCGGCAGGTTCAGCCACGGTGCGGTGGCCGGAGCGGGGACGCCGGTCGCCACCGGCGCGGCGGCCGGCCCGAACGCCGCCGCCGGGTCCGCGCCGGCCAACTGCTCGATCGGTACGTCGACCGCGACGGTGCGCACCGGCGCGCCCGGTGCCGACGCGAGTGCCCGGGAACCGACCCGGGTGCCGTCGGCGCGGGCGATCTCGAAGTCGTCGGCTCGTTCGGCCAGCTCCACCTCGGCCGGCGCGCCGCCGGTGTTGGTCACGGTGACGGTGGCCGTGGTCGTGCCGCCCAGCGGTACCGTCGCCTGCACCGGTGCCCCGGTGACGGTCAGCTGGCCGGCGGCCAGGTTGTAGTTGTGCCGGGTGGTCCAGTTCTCGGCGACGTCGGCCCACCGGGTCAGCGGCGCGTACTGGTTCGCCGAGGCGGTGATGCGGTGCCGGCCGGCGGGGGAGAACAGCGCGTAGAACCCGTCGTCGATCCCCGGGTCCGTCGGCGTGGCGACGGTACGGGTGCCCGCGCCGACCCGGTCCACCGGCGTGACCTGCGCACCCACCAGCCCGGTGCCGGTATTGGCGTCCCGGACGAAGCCGGCGACCAGGCCACCGTCGACCACGAGGCACTCGAACTCGGTCTCGGCGATCCAGTCGACCGCGTTGCGGAACACCCGGGCACTGTCGTCGTGCCAGATCGCCGGTCCGGTGTTGTAGCTGGCCGCGTGCATCGACAGCAGCACGTGCCGGTTGTTCGCCCGCTGCTGCACGCCGATGCCGACCCCGACGGTGCCGACCTCCGAGGTGACCGCGTTGGCGATCACCATCCGGCCGTCGCCGCCCCAGGCGTCGAAGAAGCCGTAGTACTTGGAGTAGTTCGCCGTCTCGTCGAAGGCGATCCGCCCGCCGAGCGGGAAGCCGGCGACCACCGGGTGCTCCTGCATCACCTGGTAGGACAGGTCACCCTCGGTGTCGTAGACGATGCCGCTGCTGCGGGTACCCGGGTTGCCGGTGTACTGGCTGAGCATGTAGATGCCGTTGCCGCCCACGTTGGACCAGGTGTCGAGGAACAGCACGCCGACGCCGGCGGCGTCGGTGTCGGCCAGGAACCGCAGGAACGTCTCCTGGCCCGGGTTGCTCGGCCGGTTGACGATGATCGCGTCGTAGCCGGTGACGTCGGTGTCCCAGTCGACCTCGGTGGTCGGCACACCCTGCTCGTCGAGGTAGCCGCCGAGCTGACCGGCGTCGTCGCCGAGGATGCCGATGCCGGCGGAGAACGCGTAGCCCGGGGCGGTCCCGCACCGGTCCACCGTCGCGGCGACGTCCACGGTCCGGTTGCCGCCGCGCAGCTCGACCGCCTGTTCGACGGTGCCGTAGCCGTCGTACTGCGGTTCGACCACCAGCGTGTACGCCGCGTGCGCGGGCAGGGCCAACTGGTAGCGGCCGGTGAACGGGTTGGTGAACGTGTCGACGTCGGTGCCGTCGACACTGACCTTGGCGTACAGCGGCCAGCCGTGGCCGGAGCCGTCGCGGACCAGACCGCTGAGCGTCACGCTCGGCAGCGCGGTCAGCGCCACGTCGACGGTGGTCGCGCCGCCGGCGGTGATCGTCGCCTCGGCGGTCTGCGGAGCGTAGCCGAACGCGGTGACCGTCACCGGGTAGGTGCCGACGGTCAGCCGGGCCGAGTAGGAGCCGTCCGCCGCCGTGGTCCGTTCGCGGGCCGGCTCGGTGTCGATGGTGACGGTGGCGCCCTCGACCGGCGCGCCGGTGGCGGCGTCGGTGACGGTGCCGGTCAGGGTGCCGGTGTCACCGACCGGTGCCGCTTCCAGCAGCGCCAGCGCGTCGAGGCGGCCTTCGCCGAAGACGTTGTTGTCGGCGCCGGTGCCGCCGCACTGCGGGTCGGCGGTGTCGATCGCGGTACGGTCCAGCAACTCCCGGGTGGCGTCGGTGTCGCCGATCAGCGACGGCGCGGCCGACCACAGCAGCGCGACCGCGCCGGCGACGTGCGGCGACGCCATCGAGGTGCCGTCGTCGGTGTAGTAGCTGCTGCCCGGCCCGGAGGAACGGACCGCGACCCCGGGGGCGGCGATGTTCGGCTTGAACTCGCCGTCCTGGCCGGGTCCCCGGCCCGAGAAGGCGGCGATCCGGTTGTCGGCGTCGTACGCGCCGACCGAGTAGTTGATCGTTCGGCTACCGGGAGAGCCGCTGGACTGGCAGCCCAGCGAGCCACTGTTGCCGTTGGACCAGATGCCGAGGATGCCGGCGGCGTCCCACGCCGTCATCACGTCCTCCATGAACGGATCCATCGACGGTGCCCGGCTGCCCCACGAGTTGTTGATCACGTGTGGCCGCTTGCCCGCGTCCGGGTTCTGCCCGGCGAGGTCGGTCGGGGCCAGCAACCACTCGCCGGAGGCGACCAGCGCGGCGTCGCTCGGGCAGCAGCCGTTCGCCGCGATCCAGGTGGCTTCGGGGGCGACCCCGATCCGGTTGCCCGGGCCGCCGTCGCCGACCATCGTGCCCATCGTGTGGGTGCCGTGCGTGCCCCGGTCACACGGTGCCGCGTCGCACACGCTGTCGGCGTCGAACCAGTTGTAGTCGTGGTCGAACGTGCCGTCACCGAGGTTGCCCCGGTAGCTGGCGACCAGCGCCGGGTGGTCGAACTGCACGCCGGTGTCGAGGTTGGCGACGGTGATGCCGGCACCCTTGGTGCCGTACTGGTCCCACACGTCGTCGGCGTTGATGTTGGCGACACCCCATTCGACGGCGTCGTCCGCTGTGCTGCTCCGGGTCGGCTCGTCGGCGGTGGGTGTGCCCGGCGCCGGGTCGATCAGCTGGTACTCGACCGGCTCGTACAGGCCCTCGACGTCGGGCCGGGCCGCCAGCTCCTGGGCCAGCGACGACGAACCGTCGTGGACGTAGATCGCGTTGGACGCCCAGAACGCCTGGTAGGTCACCCCTTCGGTGTCGAGCAGGTGCCGTACGTTGGTCTGGCTGGTGGCGGCGGCGGTCCGCAGCGCGTGGACGACCGCTTCGCCCCGGGCCGTCCAGTCGTCGATCTGGCGGGCCTGCGACAGGTCGGCCTGCTCGCTGAACCGGATCCACAGGTCGGTGCTGCCAGCGGACTGCAGCGACCGCTCCAGCTCCGGTGCGATCTTGTCGGCGGCACCGCGTGCCGGAGTGTCGCCTGGTTCCGGGCCGGGTCGGGGTGCCGCCGTGGCCGGCGACGGCGCGACCAGCGCCACCCCGGCCAACAGCACCAGCGACAGGGCTCGTGCGATGGATCTCATCGATGTCCTTCCGTGGGATCGGCCCCGCGAGGTGGGCGTGGTCGTCCCTTACAGGGGTTGGTACGGGTCCCGGTGGTCGCCGTCGAACGCCGCGCCGGCGGTCGGCGCGGTGTCGGGTGTCTGGCCGACCGCGTGGGCGGCGCCGGGTGTCGGGCTGTCGGTCGGCGCGGCGTCGTCGCCGCCGGGATCGGCCGGTACGGCCACAGCCTCGCCAGGTCCGTCGGCGGCGGGATGATCGGGATCCGGCGCGCCGATGGGCCGGCCCGGCGACATGTGCATACCGTCATGCTGCTGACCCGACGGGACGCTAGCTATCCAGCAGATACGTCAAAGAACCTGATTGCCACTGTGGATCGACGTGGTGCGGTGACGCTGCTGTTGCGGCGCGGTTTCAGCTGTCCGCCGAGAGGACTCCCGCCTCCATCGCGGCGACCGCCAGCGCCGTCCGGGTGGACACCGACAGCTTGCGCATCGCCGAGCGCAACTGTTGATCCACTGTGGCGGACGACTTGGTCAGGATCCGGCCGATCTCCCGGTTGGTGTGCCCCGCCGCCACCAACCGGACCACGTCCAGCTCGCGGGGGGACAGTTGGTCGCCGTACCCCTTGCGGCCGCCCCGCCAGCGGCGCGGCACCTGACCGCCGTGCGCGCGCAGCAGCGTCGCCACCCGGTCGGCGTCGCCGCTCGCGCCCAGGTCGGACAGTGCGGCGTGGACCTCGGCCAGCAGCTCCCGTCCCGGCCCGGTGCGACCGGCCGCCAGCAGCGCCGCCGCCTGCCGTTCGCGGGCCAGCAGGGCATCGTACGGGCGGGGCAGGGCCGTCCAGGCGCACGCGGCCCGGTCGAAGCCGGCCGCGGCCCGGTCGTGGTCGCCGGCGGCGGCGGCCAGCGCCGCCCGGCACGTCGCCACTGCGGCCTGTGGGCCGGGCGCGTCGCGACCGGCCAGCCCCCGGGTGAACCGGCGGACCAGTTCGGCGGCCGTGCCCGGCCGACCGGCGGCGAGCAGCGCCGCGACCCGCGCGGGTGCGATGTCGGTGCCCCACACCCAGACCCGCTTCGCGGCGACGGTCGCCATCGGCGCCTCGGTGACCCGCAGCGCCCGGTCGACCTGACCGTCGTCGAGCCACAGCCGGGCCAGCGCCGCTGCCGGCTCCATCGTGTCGTCCACCGCGCCGCGCCCGGTCGCCTCGTCCAACACCAGCTGGAAATGCTGCTCGGCGGCGGGCCGCCGGCCCTGGGCGGCGGCCAGCCGGCCGGCCAGTCGGACCCCGGCCAGGTAGACACCGGGGCGGTCCCGGTCGGCCTCGGCGAGGTCGCCGGCGCGGCGGGCCAGACCGTCCCAGCGCCCGGCGAACCAGTCCAGGTTGGCCTGCTCGATCAGGATGTTGTAGCGCAGTCGGGTCAGCTGCTCGACGTCGGCGAGGTCCATCGCGACCCGCAGGTGGCGTGCCGCGTCGGCGTACCGGCCCCACAGCAGCGCGCCGGTGCCGACGTTGGCGTGGATCCGGGCGATGTCCCGGCGTTCGGCCGAGGTCGCGCCATCGGTGGGTAACCCTGCCACCAGTTCCCACGCCTCGGGTTCACCGAGCATCAGCAGTGCGGCCGCCCGGTTGCCGGTCAGCGACAGCCGGTCGGCGGCGGCGGTGATGTCGGGCATCAGCGCGGCGGCGCGGCGTAGCCAGCGCAGGTGGGTGGCGGCCGGCCACGGGCCGGCGTACGCCCAACCCAGGTAGGTCATCGCCCGGGCCGCCTCCAGCGGATCGTCGAGGTGGTCGACGGCGCGGCCGAGTTCGGTCAGCGCGGCCTGCGCCTCACCGCCGATGATCAGTAGCCGACCCAACGGGTTGCGGATGTCGGCCTGCTGCCGGGCGGTCAGCCCGGCCGAGTCGAGTACGGTACGCAGCGTGCCGACCACCCGGTGGTACACGTCGTCGACCGGTTCCCGGCGACCGAGCGCCGCCACCGCCGCCGTACGGGCGATCCGGGCCTGCTCGGGTGCGGGAAGTCGGGCCGTGGACAGCACCTCGTCGAGGGTGACCACGGCCGAGGTGTGATCCCCGGCGGCGATCATCCGTTCGGCGGTCCGCTCGGCGTAGCGGGCCCAGTCGGCGGTCTCGCCGGCTTCCCGGAAGTGGCGGGCCAACCGGGCGACCGGCGGCGGGTCGAGCGCTTCGACCGCCCGGGCGGCGCGCAGGTGCAGGACGCGGCGTTCGGCCCGGGGGATGGCATCGTAGACGGCGGTGGCGGCGAGCGCGTGGCGGAACCACCATCGATCGTCCGGGCCGTCGCCTCCGCTGCCTCCGGTACCGTCACACTGCAGCAGGCCGGCCGCCGCGGCCTCGGCCGAGGCGGTCCGGCAGGCCCGGCGCAGCAGCCCGGCGGTGGCCGCGAGGGTGGCCTCGTCGCAGGGTTCGGCCAGGACGGCCGCGGCGCGTAGCACCCGCTGGGCCGGTTGGGTCAACCGGCCGACCCGTTCCCGGGTCGCGTCGCGGACCGACTCCGGCACCTGCAGTTCGTCCAGGCTCAACCGGACCCATCGCCCGTCGCGGTAGACCACGTCCGCCCGGTCGCAGAGCAGCCGCACCGACTCCTCGACGACCAGTGGCACCCCGCTGGTGCGCTGGTGCAGGAAGCTGGCGAACTCGGCCGACATCGGGTTGCCGTCGAGCATCGACGACACCAGAGCCGCCGTGTCGGCCACGTCCAACGGTGCCAAGGTGATCCGGACCGGTGCGCCGGTGGTCGACGACCGCGCCGACAGGCGCAGCAGCAGCGACTGGTCGTCGACCTCCTCGGGCCGGTAGGTCACCACCAGCCCCGGCCCGCCCGGCTGTGGGCGGGCGGCGAGGAAGAGCAGGAACTCCAGGGTCGCCTCGTCAGCCCAGTGTGCGTCCTCCACGACGAGCAGGTCCACCCCGAGCGCGCCGATCACCTCGTCGAGGGCCCGGAACAGCCGGTGCCGCGCGGCGCGGGCGTCGTCGGTCGGCTCCGGGGCCGGCGGCAGTTCGGCCGACCACTCCGGTACGAGTGGGCGCAGCGCGCCGGCCAGCGGGCTCAGCCGTGCCCCGGTCAACCGGTGCCGGGCATCGCGCAGGCCGTCGACGATCGGGCCCAGGGTCAGCGACTCCCGCATCGGCGGACAGACCGCCAGCAGGGTGGTGGCGCCGCGCTCCGGCCGTGCCGCCAACGCCTCGCGGACCAGGCGGCTCTTGCCGATCCCGGCCTCGCCCCGTACCAGCACCATCGCCGAGGGCCGGTCCAGTGCCTCGACCAGCGCGGCCGTCTCGCCGGCCCGGCCCACGAACCGGGGCGGACGGACCGCCACCGGGTGCCCACTCACCCGCATCGTCGCAGGCTAATCCTGGCCGGACGGTCCGATGGTGACGTGTGTGGGTCAAAGCGCGAACGAGACGAAGAACGGGCCCTGGTCCGTCCCGTTCGATCCGGTGCAACAAACCTGCACACGGCCAGCTATTGCCCTGAGGAAAACCCTTTCCTACCATTGCGTTTCGTTGATGTTTCGCACCAGGGCCGGGTGGGAGGCAGATCGAAGGACATCGCTGAAGGCGGGTGCGCGGGACGGGCAACGTCGCCCCGCCGCGAGACACCAGGAGAAGGTGAAGCACCATGAGACGACCAGTCGCACTGCGACTCCTCGCGGCAGCGGCCACGACAGCCGTGGCGGCCACGATCGGCGTGGCCCTGCTGACCCCCCAGGCATCGGCCTCGGTCACCGGCAGCGCCACCGGTTTCGCGACCGGCAACGGCGGCACGACCGGTGGCGCGGGTGGCCAGACCGTACGGGTCAGCACCGGCACCGCCCTGCACGCGGCGCTCTGCAATCGGGCCAGCAGCAGCACTCCGATCATCATCGAGGTGCAGGGCACCATCAACCACGGCAACACCAGCAAGGTGTCGGGCGACAGCTGCAACACCGCCGACGGGGTGATCGAACTCAAGCAGATCAGCAACGTCTCGATCGTGGGGGTCGGCAGCGGAGCGGTCTTCGACCAGGTGGGCATTCACATCCGCGAGGCCCGCAACATCATCATCCAGAACGTGACGGTCCGTAACGTCAAGAAGTCCGGCTCGCCGACGTCCAACGGCGGGGACGCCATCGGCATGGAGGCGTCCGTCCGCAACGTCTGGGTCGACCACGTCACTCTGGAGGCCTCGGGCGGGGAGTCGGAGGGTTTCGACGGCCTGTTCGACATGAAGAACGACACACAGTACGTGACCCTGTCCTACAGCATCCTGCGCAACTCCGGCCGTGGCGGCCTGGTCGGCTCCAGTGAGAGCGACCGCTCGAACGGCTTCGTCACCTACCACCACAACCTGTACGAGAACATCGACTCCCGTACGCCGTTGCTGCGCGGTGGGATCGGGCACATGTACAACAACTACTACGTCAACCTCAACGAGTCCGGGATCAACTCCCGGGCCGGGGCGCGTGCGAAGGTGGACAACAACTACTTCGAGGACTCCAAGGACGTCCTCGGCACCTTCTACACCAGTGAGGCCGGCTACTGGCAGGTCAGCGGCAACATCTTCGACAACGTGACCTGGTCGTCCCGCAGCGGCGACACCAACCCGGCCGGCCCGAACCCGCAGTCCAACACCAGCGTCAGCATCCCGTACCCGTACCCGATGGACGGGGCGAACTGCGTGCCGAACCTGGTCCGGCAACTCGCCGGCGCCAACAAGGGCAACCGGGTGTCCAACGGCAGCTGCACCCCGCAGAATCCGGCGCCGACGACGCCGGCACCGAACCCGACGACGCCCGGTCCGAACCCGACAACCCCGGGTCCGAATCCGACGACGCCGGCACCGGGCCAGCCCGGTGGGACCAACCTCAGCATCGGGGCCGGTGCCGACGGGTCCAGCAAGGCCAGCGGCACCAGCTACGGCAACGCGGTCGACGGTGACCTGGGCAGCTACTGGTCGCCGAACGGCTCGACCGGTCGGATCTCGGTCAAGTGGGGATCCGCGACCACGGTCGCCGCGATCGTCATCCGGGAGGCGTCGGGTGCCGTCGGCAACATCGGTCCCTGGCGGGTCGTCAACAACGACAACGGTGCAGTCCTGGCCACCGGGAGCGGGGCCGGCGTGATCCGCTTCTCGCCGACCTCGCTGAAGAAGATCAACTTCGAGATCACCGGTGCGAACGGCACCCCACGGGTCGCCGAGTTCGAGACGTACGCCAGCTAGCCGACGATCGTCGCGCACCGTGACCAGCGGCGGCGCGGGCCGTTCAGCCGACGACCCGCACCGCCGCCTACCCCGCTCGCGGCGACCCCGCTCGCGGCGGCACCTGTGACGGTCAGTCCGTGCCCGGGCGGCGCACGATCCGAGCGAGCACGTCGTCACCGTCGCGGACGCCGACGACGCGGACCTCGGCGTCGACGTCGAGCTGGGACAGCTCGACCTCGACGCCGTCGTCGACCACCCGGCACTCGTCGGCGCAGGTCCAGTCGAGGGTGAACCCGTCGGTGGACTCGACGGTCAGCGTGCTGCCGTCGACCGCGTCGACGGTGCCGCGTTGGCCCACGACCGTACGTGGCCCGTCATCGGTCTGCACGGTCAGTTCGCCGTGCAGCGCCGCGCCGTGCGGGCCGCCACCGGCGAACGGGTGCCGGCCGCCCCACGGCCCACCCCGCCGGCCCGGGTGGTCGTCGCGCCAGTCGGCGAAGCTGTCGTAGTCGTCGATGACGCTGGTCAGCGACGCGACGCTGACCTGCTCGGCGCCGCTGGCGGTGCCGGTCGGCCCGCCGGCCGCGCAGCCGGCGAGCACCACCGCGGCGGCCCCGGCGGTCGTCGCGGTCAGGACACTGGTACGCAGTGAACGTCTCATGCGTCCCAGCGTCGGTCGGGGCCACGAAGACCCGGTGAGCCGGACGTTCGGATCAGGTAAGGCCCCCCGACGCCACCGGTCCGGTCGGTCGACGCGGCAGCCGCAGGGTGAACACGGCACCGCCGCCAGGGGAGTGGCCGGCGGTGATCCGGCCGCCGATGCGCTGGGTCAACCCGGCGGCCAGTGCCAGTCCGATCCCGGTGCCGACCGACCGCTCACCCCGGTAGCGGCGGTGCAGCGCGCCGCGTTCGAAGATCACCGCGAGGTCGTCGTCGCTGAAGCCGGGACCGTCGTCGTGCACCTGCACCGCGACGGTGTCCGGGTCCGTGACCTGCGGATCCGACGGTACGTCGATCCGTACCGTGCCGCCCGCCGGCACCACCCGCAGCGCGTTGTCCAGCAGGATGTCGACGACCTGCCGTAGCCGCCCGGGGTCGGTGCGCACCAGCAGCGGGGCAGGGGGAGCAGCCAGCGTCACGGTCACCCCGGTGCCGGCGAACCGGGACGACCAGGCGGCCACCGCGTCGGCGAGCAACGTACCGAGGTCGACGTCGGCCACCTCGATGGTGAAGTCGGCGGCCTCCAGTCGGGCCAGTGCCAGCAGATCACCGACGAGGCGGTCCAGCCGGTGTGCCTCGTCGAGCATGATCCGCCCGGTGGGTCCGGTGGCGTCGGCGTCGACGACGCCGTCGGCGAGGGCCTCGGCGTAGCCGCGCAGAGTGGTCAGTGGAGTCCGCAGCTCGTGCGAGATGGACAGCAGGAAGTCGCGTTGACGGGCCTCGCTGGCGGCCAGCGCGGCGGCCAGGTCGTTGAGCGCGTGGGCCAGCTGTGCCGCCTCGACCGGGGGCTCGACCGGCACCCGGACGGTGCGGTCGCCGGTGCGCAGCCGTTGCGCCGCATGGGCGGCGGCCCGGATCGGCCGGGACAGCCGGGCGGCCAGCAACACCCCGGCGACCAGGCCGGCACCGAGCCCGGCGACCAGCGCCAGCCACAGGTTGCTCCAGACCAGCCGGCCGGCCCCGGGACGCAGCGGTTGCAGCAGCACCACCGCCGTCTGCCCGCCGGTGGGTCGGCCTTCCAGCAGGGTGGGTCGGCCGTCGATGCGGGCCGGTCGGCGGGCGGCCACCGGTTCACCGGCGGCCAACCGCCGGAGCACCGAGGTGGGTAGTTGCCGTGGCACCGTACCGGGCGCGATGCCGACCAGCTCGATGCCCTGCCCGGCCAGTTCGCCGGCCAGCCGGTCGAGCAGCGCGGCCCGCCGGGCATCGTCCGGGGCGTCGGCCACGGCCGCCGCGACGAGGTCGGCCTTGGCGGCCAGTGAGGCCCGCGCGCCGCGTTCGGTGCCCTGGACCCCGAGCGGGATCGCGACGGCGGCGGTGACCAGCACGGACAGCAGGGCGACGGCGCAGGCGACTCCGACGGTACGGGCGGTGAGGGTGCCGGTGATCCGGTGCCGTACCGGTGGGACGGTGGCGGTGCCGGGTTCAGCCATCGGCGGTGTAGCCGACGCCCCGGACGGTGCGGATCACGCCGGCGGCGTCGCCGAGTTTGGCGCGGATCTGGGCCACGTGCACGTCGACGGTGCGGGTGCCGGCGTGGGCGGCGTACCCCCAGACGGAGGCGAGCAGCTCCTCGCGGGTGAAGACCCGGCCCGGTCGGCGCATCAGGTGCGCCAGCAGGTCGAACTCGGTCGAGGTGAGTACGGTGGGCCGACCGGCGGCGGTGGTCGTGCGTCGGGCGGTGTCGACGGTGACGGTGCCGAGGGTGTGTACCACCCCGACGTCGGGTGGGCCGAGGCTGCGGCGGCGGATCGCGCGGATCCGGGCGAGCAGTTCGCGGGGGCTGAACGGCTTGGTGACGTAGTCGTCGGCGCCCAGCTCAAGTCCGACGACGCGGTCGACCTCGTCGTCGCGGGCGGTGAGGAAGATGACCGGGGTCCAGTCGTCGTCGGCGCGCAGTCGCCGGCAGATGTCGGTGCCGCTGATCCCGGGCAGCCCGATGTCGAGCACGGCCAGCACCGGTCGCAGCCGGCGGGCGGCGGCCAGACCCTCGTCGCCGTCGGCGCAGACGTGGACGCCGTAGCCGTCGCGGGTGAGGTAGAGCCGGATCAGGTCGGCGATCGGCCGTTCGTCCTCGACGACGAGCACCAGTCCACGGTCCGGTGGCGGTGCGGTGGTCATCCGGTAATCATCGTCGGGTCGGGGCACGGCGGCATCAGCTTCCGGTACGGATCAGGTAAAAGTTCCCGGTACGGATCAGGCAAAAGTCGTTGGTGGCGGGTGATTCCCGGATTGTCGAACGGACCGGATGCCGCATCAAATCAGATCACGGTCAATGACTTCACGAACACGTTGTGCACTTATTAGGCTGGTGGAATTCCTAACTCCATAGACGGAGGTAGATCAGTGTCTGTCCTCACTAGATTCGGCACCGGCCGCGCGCACCCGCGCCGGAGCCTCCTCGCCCGAGGCGTCGCCGTGCTCGCCACGGCCGTGCTGGCCGCTGGCGCGGCGCTCGCCGGGGCCGCACCGGCGCAGGCCGCCGTACCCGACCGGTGGGGGTTCGCCTACCTGCAGACCCCCACCCCGGCACCCGGCACCATCCTCGACACCACCCGCCAGTGGGGCGGATGGAAGGCCGGTGCCCCGGCGCTGTGGGCCACCGTCGACCAGATCGGTGTGGGACGGTACCGGGTGAACTTCCCGAACACCGCCTCGCGCAACGGCGTCGCCCACGTCACCGCCGTCGACAACGCGCCCCGCTGGTGCCAGGTCTTTCAGACCTACCCCTCCGGCAGCAGCCAGATCGTCGAGGTCCAGTGCTACCGGCCCGGTGGCGCGCCGGACAACGCCCGGTTCGTCGTCGACTACACCTCCGCCTCCGGCGTCCTGCCACCCGGACCCGCGTTCGGCTACGTCAAGGCCAACCCGGTCGGCGCGCTGATGTCGTCGTACAACTCGGCCGGAGCCGGCAACGTGGTCACCCACCTCGGCCCCGGTTTCTACGAGGTGAAGCTCAACGGCCTCGGCAACGCCCTGCTGGACGGCAACCTGCAGGCCACCGCCGAGCACCCGAACAGCCCCCGGCGCTGCAAGATCGCCCGGTGGACCTCCACCGGCGGCACGATCCTGGCGTACGTGTTCTGCTTCGACCCGGCCGGAGCGATGGCCGACAGCTTCTTCAACCTGACCTACCACCGGCAGCGGCCGATCTTCGGTGCCGTCCCGCCGAGGTACTTCGCCTACCTGTGGTCCCCGGCGCTCGGCGGTGGCACCGACTTCAACTCCGCCGGCGGGGTCAACACCATCATGGTCTCCGGCGTCGGGCAGTACCTGGCGACCCTGCCGCTGGTCGGCTACCGGATGACCACCGTCCAGGTCACCGCCTTCGGCACCACACCGGACTACTGCAACCTGCAGGCACCGTGGATCCTCTCCGGCAACACGGTCTTCGTCCGTAACGTCATCTGCTTCAACGCCACGGGTGCGCAGGCACCGAACGACTTCTTCCTCACCTACTCGTCCAACGTCTGAACCTGACCGGCCACCGCCTGACCGACGGCGGGTGGGGTGGAGCCGACCGGCCCACCCCACCCGCCGCACGTCGTCAGGCCAGTCCCGCCCGGCGCAGGGCATCGGCGAGGGCGCCGTCGGCGTACCCGCCGCCGGCCGGCCGCCCGCCCCCGGAACCCGACCGACCACCGCCACCGGATCGGCCGCCGCGCTGGCCACCACCCTGGCCACCGCCCTTGCCCGGCTGACCGTCGCGCCCCGCCGACCGCGGCTGGCCGCCGCGACCGGGCCCGCCGCCGGCGTCACGCTGACCCGGGGTCCGGGCCGCACCGGGCTCGTCGTCCAGCCGCAGGGTCAACGAGATCCGCTTGCGCGGCACGTCCACCTCGAGCACCTTGACCCGCACGATGTCACCCGGCTTGGCCACGTCGCGCGGATCCTTCACGAACGTCTTCGACATCGCCGACACGTGCACCAGGCCGTCCTGGTGCACCCCGACGTCGACGAACGCGCCGAACGCGGCGACGTTGGTCACCACACCCTCCAGGACCATGCCGGGCCGCAGGTCGGCGAGGGTCTCCACGCCGTCGGCGAAGGTCGCCGTGCGGAACGCCGGCCGGGGGTCGCGGCCCGGCTTCTCCAACTCGGCCAGGATGTCGGTGACCGTCGGCAGTCCGAACACGGCGTCGACGAAGCGTTCCGGCTTGATCCGGCGCAGCGTCTTCGTGTCGCCGATCAACGTGCGCAGGTCACTGCCGGTGTCGGCGAGGATCCGGCGGACCACCGGGTACGCCTCCGGGTGGACACTGGACGAGTCGAGCGGGTCGTCGCCGTCGCGGATCCGCAGGAAGCCGGCACACTGCTCGAACGCCTTCGGGCCGAGCCGGGCCACCGACCTCAACGCCTCCCGGGACCGGAACGGCCCATGGCTGTCGCGGTGCAGCACGATGTTCTCGGCCAACCCGGCACCGATGCCGGAGACCCTGGTCAGCAGCGGCGCCGACGCGGTGTTGACGTCCACCCCGACACCGTTGACGCAGTCCTCCACGACGGCGTCGAGCGACCGGGACAGCTTCGTCTCGGAGATGTCGTGCTGGTACTGCCCGACTCCGATCGACCGAGGATCGATCTTGACCAGTTCGGCGAGCGGGTCCTGCAGACGCCGGGCGATGGAGACCGCGCCGCGCAGCGACACGTCCAGGTCCGGCAGTTCCTGCGAGGCGTACGCCGATGCCGAGTAGACCGAGGCACCGGCCTCGGAGACCATCACCTTGGTCAGCTTCAACTCGCCGTGGCGGGCCATCAGGTCGGCGACCAGCTTGTCGGTCTCCCGTGACGCGGTGCCGTTGCCGATCGCGACCAGCTCGACCCGGTGGGCGGCGGCCAGCTTCGCGAGCGTGTCGATCGAGGCGTCCCACTGCCGACGGGGCTCGTGCGGGTAGACCGTCTCGGTGGCCACCACCTTGCCGGTGGCGTCCACCACCGCCACCTTCACCCCGGTACGGATGCCCGGGTCCAGCCCCATCGTGGTCCTGCTGCCGGCCGGCGCGGCCAGCAGCAGGTCACGAAGGTTGGCGGCGAACACCCGGACCGCCTCGTCCTCGGCCGCCTGCCACAACCGCATCCGCAGGTCCGCGCCGAGGTGGATGAGGATCCGGGTCCGCCAGGCCCAGCGCACCGTGTCGGCCAGCCACCTGTCCGCCGGGCGCCCCTGGTCGCTGATGCCGAACCGACCGGCGATGATCGGCTCGTAGCTGCTCGGCCCGGCGACGGCGTCGGCCGGCACCTCCTCCGGCTCCATCGTCAGGTCGAGGACCTGCTCCTTCTCGCCCCGAAACATCGCCAGCACCCGGTGCGACGGCAGCTTCGTGAACGGCTCGGCGAAGTCGAAGTAGTCGGCGAACTTGGCGCCCTCGGTCTGCCGGCCCTCGCGTACCCGGGAGGTGAGCCGGCCCCGCGACCACATCCGCTCCCGCAACTCGCCGATCAGGTCGGCGTCCTCGGCGAAGCGCTCCACCAGGATCGCCCGCGCGCCGTCGAGCGCCGCAGCGGCGTCGGCGACGCCCTTGTCGGCGTCGACGAAGCCGGCGGCGACCGTCCGTGGATCCTGGGTCGGGTCGCCGAGCAGCGTCTCGGCCAGCGGCTCCAGCCCCGCCTCCCGGGCGATCTGCGCCTTGGTCCGCCGCTTCGGCTTGTACGGCAGGTAGATGTCCTCCAGCCGGGCCTTCGAGTCAGCCGCCATGACCTGTGCGGTCAGCGCGTCGTCGAGCTTGCCCTGGCTGCGGATCGCCTCCAGGATCGCGCCCCGACGCTCCTCCAGCTCCCGCAGGTAGCGCAGCCGCTCCTCCAGGGTGCGTAGCTGCGCGTCGTCGAGCATCCCGGTGGCTTCCTTGCGGTACCGGGCGATGAACGGCACCGTCGCCCCGCCGTCGAGCAGTTCGACGGCGGCTGCCACCTGCCCCGACCGTACTCCCAGTTCCTCCGCGATCCGTTGATCAATCGCTGTGGTCACGTCGCGTGCCCCGCTCCAACTCCCCGGCGTGCCGGCGGTGGTGTGCCACCGGCCCGCTGCCTGCCACCCGCCGGCCGGCGTCGCGTCGGCGGGGACCACGGTGCGCGGTCCGGCAAGCATTCTGCCGGCAACCGGGGACCGGTGTCGCGCCACCACGCGACCCGCCGCCGGGCCCGGGCACCGCCCTCGTCATGGCCCGGTCGCCCACGGCCGTCACGGCCGGCCGCCGGCCGGCGTCGACCGGTCACCAGGCGACGGAGGTGTCCCGCGCCGGCCACAACCGGACCGCCATCCGGGACCGGGTCGGCTGCCCGTTGATCGCCGCGACCACCGCCGTCAGTTGCGGGTCGAGCCCAGCGGCGGTGGTGGTCAACTGGCTGCGTACCGTCGGGCCGTACATCGTCACGAACCAGGCGTCGGCGCCGGTGGCGCGGACGATCTGGGCCAGCGTCGCGGCACGCCGACCGACCGGCCCGACCCGGCCGAGCGCGTGCCCGAGCCGGACCCGGGGGCCGACCGCGCGGACCGGGTCCATCGCCGGGAACCGCGCGACCGACCGCCGGGTCAGCGGTTGGCGGACGACCTCGGTACGCAGCACACCGAGCGCCTCCAGATCCTCGGCGACCACCCCGGGCAGCCCGGGACGCATCAGGGTGATCCAGTCCGGCACCGGTTGACGAGGCTCCCGCCGCAATTCGGCCAGCAGCGGATCGGCGACCGGATCACCGATCGGTAGACCGTCGGCCGGCACCAGCAGGCCGTCGTCGCGCACCTGCGCCCGGCCGGCCAGCACCAGGGTGGCGATCGCGGCACCGGCCAGGCCCGCGCCGAGCGGATCCGGGCCGATCATCGGCCGTCCGGTGCTGTCGTCGAGCGCGACCAGGAAGAACTCCTCGGTCAGCGTCAACTCCGAAGGAGTCCGGGCACGGGGCATCGAGTCGTCCCTTGCGGCGGTTCTGGTGCGCGAGTCGAGCAGGCCCCAGGCAGCGGCCCGACGAAATGACCTTGCTGCAGCGGAACCTTACGACGCCGGACCAATCAGCTCAACCCAGTGCTTTGCCGGACACCGCCAGAGGTCGCCCGGCAGCGCCGAACGGCACCCCGGACCTCCGACGACGCGTGGACCGGGTTAGCGTCTGCTGATGAACCGGGCACCGGAACCGGACCGGCCGGCGCGGCCGTCCGCCGATGACGACGCCGACCCGCGCGCCCGCCGGCTGTTCGGCCGGCGCGCGGCGGCCGCCAGCGACCTGGCGGGCAGCCCGTTCCGGGCAGACCGGGACCGACTCGTCTCCTCGCCGCTGTTCGCCCGGCTCGGCGGGGTCACCCAGGTGATCAGTCCGGGTGGGTCCGGTCTGCTGGTGCACAACCGGCTCACCCACAGCCTGAAGGTCGCTCAGGTCGGCCGGGCCATCGCCGAACGGTTGACCGCCGACGACCGGCACCGGGGCCTGCTGGACAAACTCGGCGGCTGCGACCCGGACGTGGTGGAGGCCGCCGCGCTCGCCCACGACCTCGGCCACCCGCCGTTCGGGCATCTCGGCGAGCGGGTACTGGACCGGGTGGCCCGGCTGCGGCTCGGCCTGCCGGACGGCTTCGAGGGAAACGCGCAGTCCTACCGGATCGTGACCAGTACGGAGATCCGGGGCACGGCGGCGGTGGGGCTGGACCTGACCGCGGCGGTACGGGCGGCGATGCTGAAGTACCCGTGGACCCGGCGCACCTACCCGGACCCACATCCGAGCACGTTGCGCCCGGCACCGCGGGGCGCGGCCGTCGCGCCGGACGACCCGGCGACGGGTTCGGTCAAGTTCGGCGCCTACACCACCGAGGCCGCCGACCTGCGGCAGGCCCGCGAACCGTTCGCCGGGCTCATCGACCCGTGGCAGCAGACCGTCGAGGCATCCATCATGGACGTCGCTGACGACATCGCGTACGCCATCCACGACCTGGAGGACTTCCACCGGGTCGGTGTCCTGCAGCAGGGCACGGTGGCCGGGGAGCTGACCGCCTGGCAGCGGGCGATGACGGAGCTGGCCGGGCTCACCGACGCCGAGATCGGGGCGACCGCGCACCGGCCCGGCCGGGCGATCGAAGGGCTGCGCCGCCAGCTGCACCGCAAGGACAGCTGGATCGCCTCCGACGAGGTCTTCGCGGCCGCCGTCGAACACGTCCGGCGGGAGCTGGCCGAGGGCCTGCTGATGGTGCCGTTCGACGGGTCGATCGAGGCCGAGGAGAACATCACCACGTTCTCCGCCCGTTGGACCCGCCGACTGGTCGACGCGATCGGGGTCACCCCGGACCCGCCGGTGCGGTCCGGGCACGTGCTGCTGGCCACCGCACAGTGGCACGAGGTGCAGGTGCTCAAGTTCGTGCACCACCGGTTCGTGCTGGCCCGACCGGATCTGGCCCTGCACCAGCGGGGCCAGGCCGACCTGCTGGCGACCCTGATCGACAAGCTGCTGGCCTGGTTGACCGACCCGGACGAGCAGGCGCGGCTACCCCGTCGCCTGCACGACCTGGTGGAGCTGGCCACCGCCGAACTGGCCGGTCTGGTCGCGGACCCCGGTCCGCCCGCCCGGGGTCGGGCGATCGTCGACTACGTCGCGTCGCTCACCGACGGGCAGGCCGTCGCGCTGCTGGACGCGCTCACCGGCCGGTCCGGTCAGCTCTGGACCGACGCGTTCGTGCTGTGACCGGTGACCCGTGACAGGTGCGCCGGTCAGTCCCGCCAGTCGTAGTCGAGATCGACCAGGCTGGAACCGACCGTGATCCGGGCCAGGACGGCGAGCAGTGCCGACCGGCGCTGGTCGCGGCTGACGATGTCGGCGGCGTCGGCGTTCAGGTGGACGTACCGCTGCCAGATCAGTTGCTCGATCTCCTCGGCGTTGATCAATCTCCGGTCACACTGAGTGTTGGGGCACGCGTAGTACCGGATGCCGTCGTCAGCCCCGGCCGGGATCATCGGGCGGTCCGCGCAGCGGAGCAGTCCGCGCAGGATGTAGAGATCTGCTCCGGTCGTGCCAGGTCGTGCGGGGTTGACCATGGTGTCCATCCCTCATCGCCTCCTGCCTGTGTGTACGGCTGGGCGAGGAGTCCGGTTCGCCGGCAGGGCGTACCAAATGTGGTTGATCCGACCGGGCTGGCCGGTCTACCCGGCGCGGCCGTTGCCCGGTCGCAGGTTCTGCAGCCGCACCTGTCCCAGCGCGACCAGCCGACCGTCAGCGTCGGTGATGTCGACCTTCCACAGTTGCTGGCTGTGACCGCGATGGACCGGGGTGCCGACGGCGGTCAGCTCGCCGTCGCTGACCGCCGCGAGGAAATCGGTCTGGTTGGCGACGCCCACCACCCGGCCCTGATCGCCGATCCAGAGCGTGCCGCCGATGCTCGCCGCGCTCTCCACCAACGTGCAGTACACCCCGCCATGCACGATCCCGTACGGCTGGTGCAGTGCGGCGGTCACCGGCATCCGCAGCCGGACGGCGTCTGCCGACGCCTCGTCGAGACGTACCCCGAGCAGGCCGTACAACCCGCTGTTCAGCTGCTGCATGTCGCCTCCTGTCCCTCTGGCCCCACGGGCACGTGCCACTGTGGCCCGCGCCGAGCCTAGCCAGGGTGCCCGGCCCGCACGTGAACCCCCCGTCCGCCACCGCGCCGCGATCTGGCCAGCCGCATCGCCGGCCGCTCCACCCAGCGGTGCAGCGGCACCGCCAGCAGGTATGACCCGACCAGGAACGCCACCGCCAGGACCACCGCATGCCCGGCGGGGAAGACCCGGTCGCGGCCGAGGAGGTGCATCACGCTGACGATCACCACCATGTGGACCAGGAAAAAGGCGTACGACACCTCGCCCAGGTGCACCGCGAGCCGGTCCCGCCACCAGGATCGCCGACCGCCCAGGTCGGCCAGGGCCGCCGCCGGCACCAGCAGGCCGATCGTGACGATCGTCGCGGCGGTGTCGCGCGCCGCGGCCGGCAGCCACCCGACGGCGAGGTAGTTGACCACCCACAGCGCCGTCGCCAGCGGCAGCGCCGGCCCTCGCCAGGCACCGCGCAGCACCAGTAACGCCAGCACGATGCCGAGCAGGAACTCCAGCATCCGTACCGGCGGGAAGACGTAGACGAACCACCGTCGGTGCTCGGCGGCGACGAGAGTCTCGGCCACCAGCGGCATCGACCACACCGCGAGCGGCAACACGACGGCAGCCACCCGCAGCGCGCCGGTACCGAGTCGCCGCAGACCGGCGTACAGCAGGGGAAACGCCAGGTAGAAGGCGATTTCGCAGGAGAGCGACCAGGTGACCGGGTTGATCCCCAGGTAGTAGACGTCCGAGGGATGCCAGGCGTGCACCAGCAGGGCGGAGGCCGCCAGCAACTGCGGCCAGGAGTCCGGTGTCCGGGCGGTCACCGCCAGCCCGACCAGCGCCAGACCCAGCGCCACCAGATGCGCCGGATAGACCCGGACGATCCGGTTGCGTAGGAAGCGTCCGGGCCGGTGACCGCAACGGGCCGACCAGGTGAGCACGAAGCCGGACAGGACGAAGAAGAAGGACACCCCGAGGTCGCCGGCGTCGAACAGCACGCCCGCCCACCACACGTCCTGCGGATCCGCGAGCGGGATGAACGAGTACGCGTGGACGCCGAAGACCAGCAGGGCGGCGGCGGCCCGCAGCCCGGTCAGCGACGGCAGCCGGCCCGGGGCGGGCAAAGTGGCAGGCACGGCAGGAGATGTCTCCCACCCGGCCGGCGGCCAAACGGCTGCGCCGTCGGCGGCCAAACGGCCGCGCCGTCCTGACCAGGGCAGGTCCGCAGCGGGCTTGGTATGGTGTGCGCCTGTTTGACGAATCAGCCGGTGGATGACATGTGCGCAGGGGCCATCGTGGTGCGACCCGCCGCGCCGGGGACGACCCGCGCCTGTTCGTCGTTGCCCGCGTTGGCCCTGCTCGTCGTCGGTGCCGTGACGGCCGTGCTGTACGGCGTCGTCGACTCCCCACTGATCCATGGCTCAGCATTCGTCGTCGCCGGGGTGGGCGGGGCTGCTGCTGTGGTGGTGGGCCCCCGCTGGCACGGTGCCCGACCGGGGCTGGCCTGGGCGTTGCTCGCCGCCGCGTGCGTCTGCTTCCTCACCGGTGCGCTGGTGCGGCCGTGGGCGGTCGGCCAGGACGGGACGTCCGCGCTGGCGGCGGACGCCGCCACGGTGCCCGGCTACCTGTTCATGCTGCTCGGGTTGGCGGGGCTGCTGCGCACCCGGGGCCGGCTGCCGTCCCACGCGGTCATCGACGGGCTGATCGTCTTCATCGGCGCCGCTCTGTGCTCGGTGCTGCTGCTGGCGGTACCGGCCGGCAGCATCGCCGACCGACCGGCGTTGGTGTCGGCCCTCGCCGCGCTGTACCCGATCTTCGACGTGATCCTCGTCCTGCTGCTGGTCAGCCTGGCCTTCACCACCGCCGCCCGGCGGGCCAGCTACCTGTTGCTGGTCGCCTCGATGAGCTCCCTGCTGCTCGGCGACGTGCTGTACGCCATCATCGGGGTCTCCGGCCAACTGACCGGTTCCCGTCTGCTGGACCTGCCGTTCCTGGTCGGCTTCCTGCTCATCGGCGCGGCAGCGCTGCATCCGTCGGTCGTCGAGCTCGGCCGGGCCGCCCCGCTGCCGGTGCAGGCCTGGTCGTGGCAACGGCTGCTGCTGATCGGTCCGGCGCTGGCCGCACCGTTTCTGCTGACGGTCTTCGTCTCCGGCCGGTCGGCCACCGACCGGCTGGTGCTCGGGGTCGGCGGCGCGGCGATGGTGGTGCTGTTGATGATGCGGGCGGTCTCCGCCGTGCAGGGCTATGCCGCCGCGCAGCGTCGCTACGAGCATCGCGCCACCCACGACCCGCTCACCGGCCTGCCCAACCGGTTGATGCTCGCCGCCGAGGTCCGTCGGCTGCTGACCACCCGCCCGGCGAACCGGACCTGGATCTGGGTGTTCTTCCTCGACCTCGACGGCTTCAAGCTGGTCAACGACTCCTGGGGGCATCACGCCGGCGACCAGCTGATCGCCGAGGTCGCGGGTCGGCTGCGCGCGGCGCTGCCCCCGGCGGCGATGGTCGCCCGGGTCGGCGGCGACGAGTTCGTCGTGGTTCACCTGGGTGACCGATCCGACGCGCTCGCGGTGGCCGACCGGATCATCGACTGCGTGAACACGCCACTGCAGATCCGTCAGGTCGAGGCGGTGATCACCGCCTCGGTCGGTATCGCCGGGACAGAACTGGGTCCGGCCGGCGTCCGCGCCGATCCGCCGCTGTCCGCCGACGCGCTGCTGCGCGACGCCGACACCGCCATGTACCAGGCGAAGGCAGACGGCCGGGGCCGGTGGGTGATGTTCGACGCGTCGATGCACGAACGGGTACGGGAACGGGTCGACATCGAGCAGGCGCTACGGACGGCGCTCGCTCAGGACGACCTGCGGTTGGCGTACCAGCCGATCGTCGATCTGGAGAGCGGTGCCCTGATCGGGGCGGAGGCGTTGCTGCGCTGGGAGCATCCCGAGCGCGGGCCGGTGTCGCCGGCGGTGTTCATCCCGATCGCCGAGGACACCGGGCTGATCGGGCCGATCGGGCGCTGGGTGCTCGACCGTGCGCTGTGTCAGGTGGCACAGTGGCGTACCGACGGCACTGTCGATGCCGATTTCTGGATGTCGATAAACGTGTCGCCCCGGCAGTTGCGGGACCCCGGGCTGTCCCGGGCTCTGGACGACTGCCTGGCCCGGTACGACGTACCGGCGTCGGTGGTGGTGCTGGAGATCACCGAGTCGGTGATGATCGACCCCACCAGCGCCACCGGGCAGGTCCTGTCCGACCTGCGCCAGCGCGGTATCCGCATCGTGGTCGACGATTTCGGTACCGGCTTCTCCGCGCTCGGCTACCTGCGGAGTCATCCGGTGACCGGGGTGAAGGTGGACCGTGCCTTCGTGGCCGGGCTCGGAGCGAGCGCCAAGGACGAGGAGATCGTCCGGGCAGTCGTCGCGATGAGCAGCGCGCTGCACCTCACCGTGGTCGCCGAGGGCGTCGAGACGCCCTTGCAGCAGAGCGTGCTCGCGGTGCTCGGCGTGCTGTACGGCCAGGGCCGACTCTGGGGGGATCCGGTCGAGCCGCAGGAGTTCGTCCACCGTTGGTCGGCAGAGGCCGCCACGGCGGACCCGGTCCCTATGACGACCACGGAGCCGGTCTCGATGACGACCACGGAGCCGGTCTCGATGGCGGCGGCGGAGCCGACTCAGGGTTGCGGCGGCGGCTCGTAGAGCCAGAACGTCTGCTCGTCGAGCCGCCGGGCCCGGGCGCCGGCGGTCAGCGACGTCAGCGTCTGGTGGATCGCCCTGCCGAGCCCGATCTCGTCGTTGCGGCGGCAGATGTCCAGCGCCGCGATGCCGTCGCACGCGCGTACCCGGCGCCACATGTCGGCAATCACCAACTCGAAGATTCCGCAGCCACGGCTGGACGGGTGGATGGCGAAGAACCCGATGTACCAGATGCGTTTCTCGGCGTACAGCTGCGGCCAGTGGTGCGCGAAGTAGTCGGGTGAGATCAGCGGCATCGCCTGGAGCTCGTTGGTGAAAGTCGCGAGCGCGGCCAGCTCGCCGGGTCGGTCCGGGTCACGTCCGAGGTACTTCAGCACCCGTTTGTCGCCGATCACCTGGTCGAACTCGCTGCGGTCCATGACGTGCCGCTGCACGGCGGTCACCCGCAGTTCGTCGAAGGCCTCGGTGTACAGCTGCCAGGTCGCCTCGGTCAGCTCGGCGGGGATGTCCGTACCGACCTCGATGTGCATGATGATCCCTCCGGGCCGCGTCGTGTGCGTGGGGGTGGACGGACCCTGCCCTTCAGTATGGGTGACAACTGAGTGTGAAGTCAGCTCGACAGCCACTGTGGCACAACGGGTTCGTCGACCAGCCTGAAACGATCCGATGTGGAGCACCGACACGGAGTGTCCGGCAGTGGACACGGAACGGGTAGGCCCTGGCCTGCTCGTCGCGATTTCTTCCGACACGATCGATCCGTCCGGCGGTCGGCTGCGTACCTCCGGGTGGGCACCTCGGTGCATGGTGCCCGCGAGCCGAGGAGGGCCCGTCATGCAGCGACCGGCACAGGGGACGCAGCCCGTAGCGATCGAACTCGGTCCGGTCGACCGCCCGGAACCGTCCGGGCCGCCTCCCGGACCAGCGGTCTCGCTGGCCGAACCGGACAACTCCGCGCGGTACCGCCCCGACGCAGTCTGGCCGGGTCCGGCACCCAGCGAGCCCGTCGAGCCCGCCGAGCACCACCTTCCGCCACTGTCCGGTGACGACACGGTGACCGGGCCGCCGCGGCTACTCCCGCCGCCGCCGTGGCTGGCCCGGGAGTTGGACCGACCCGAACCGGTCACCCCGGCCGTACCGTTCTTCGATCGGGGGTCCGATGACGGTGGGCCCGACGACGGTGGCTCCGACGACCGTGGGTCCGACGGGTCCGGCGACTGGCCCGACGGCGGCGAGTCCGACCGTCGCGACGACCCGGTGTACGGGGCATCGCCAGGCTGGGCGGCACCGGACTGGGCGCCCCCGCCCGGTCCGCCGGACGGGCCGCCGACCGCCCGTCGCCGCCCCCGGCGGTTCGCCCTGCTGCTGACCGGCCTGCTCGCCCTGTTCCTGGTGGCCGCCGTGGCGGGTGCCAACCTGATGCAGACACGCGGCGGCGGCGGTAGCCCCACCGCCGATGCGCAACCCGCACCCGCCGCCCCGGACGTCGCCGGCGGCGCACCCGCACCGGGAGCCGTCGACGGCGGCGACCCGGTCGAGGCGGCCCCAGCCACCGAACGACTCGTCACCGGGCCGCGCGGGGACCTGCGGGAGGCCGAGTTCGACCTGGTCAGCGGCACCACCACGGTCAACATCCGGGCGGCCGACCTCGGCGACGAACTGTACCGGGTCAGCACCCCGATCGACGCCGACGTACAGCCCCGGATCATCGCCGACGACGACAGCCGGATCCAGCTGCACCTGGTGCCCAGCGGGCAGACCGGACCCGGCGTCGTCGACATCGAACTGCACTCGGCGGTCCGCTGGCAGCTACGCCTCACCGGCGGCGTCGCCCAGCACGCGATCGACCTGACCGACGCCGAACTCGGTGGCGTCGACATCGTCGGCGGGGCCGCCCGGATCGACCTGTCGCTGCCGGCACCCGACGGGACCATGTCGGTGCGGATGACCGGCGGCGCCAACCAGTTCGTGGTCACCGCCCCGGACGGGCCACCCGCCCGGGTCCGCTTCGGTGCCGGCGCGGGCGACGTGACCCTCGACGACCGTCAGCGCGGCGGTGTCGCCCCCGGATCCGTCTTCACCGGCCGCGGCTTCGTCGACGCGACCGACCGGTACGACATCGACGTCGTCGCCGGCACCTCCGTGTTCACCCTGCAACGCGACTGACGCGTTCGGCGACGGCGGGCCGGCCACCAGACGGCTCAGTCCGCCGTTTCCGCCTCGTCCATCATCCGGTAGATCCGCTGCTCCGACACCGGGTACGGGGTGCCCAGCGCCTGGGCGAACACGTTCACCCGCAGCTCCTCGATCATCCAGCGGATCTGCCGGGCGGGCTCGCTGTGGTGCCGGGCCGGTGGTAGCCCGTCGAGCAGCTGTTGGTACTCCCGGCGTACCGTGTCGATCCTGGCCTGCTGGTCGCGGTCCCGGCGCGGATTCTGCGGCAGCTTCTCCAACCGGCGGTCGATCGCGGTCAGATAGCGGGGCAGGTCCGCCAGCCGCGCGTACCCGGTGACCGTCACGAACCCCGGGAAGACCAGCGCGGCGAGCTGGTCGCGGATGTCGGTCAGCGCCGCGACCAGGGCCAGATCGGTGGTACGCCCGAGCCGCTGCTGCACCGCGTGCGCCGCCGCCAGCACCCGGCGTACCCGGTCGACCACCTCGACGGTGGTGTCGACCAGCCCGGCGCGGACCTGCTCGCGCAGCGCCGCGAAGCCGTCGGCGTCCCAGGCCGGTCCGCCCGCGTCGGCCATCAGCTTGTCGACCGCCGCCCCGGCGCAGTCGTCCAACAGCTCCACCACGTTGCGGTACGGGTTACGACTCAACGCCAACTTGTCCTGGTTGGACAGCCGGCCGGAGACGAACTTCGCCGGCGACGGCAGGGTGAGCAGCAGCAGCCGGCGGGTGCCCGCCCACATCGACCGGTCCCGGACGGCGGCCCGGTCGAAGACCCGCACCGCCACCGATTCGCCCTCGTCGACCAGCCCCGGGTACGCGGTGACCCGGTAGCCGGCCCGGTCCTGCTCGACGCTGCGGGCCAGGGTGCCGATGCTCCAGTCCCGCAACCCCCGGCGCTCCACGTCCGGCGCGGCGGCGGCCACCACCTTGCGGACCTCGGTGGTCAGCTGCCGGCGCAGCGCGGCGAGGTCCTTGCCCTCGGCGACCGGCTTGCCGTCGGTGTCCACCACCCGGAACGTCACCCGCAGATGCGCCGGCAGCCTGGTCAGATCCCAGGCGTCGTGCGGCACCACCACCCCGGTCATCCGGCGCAGCTGCCGGGCCAACGCGTCCAGCAACGGTTCGGCGCCAGGGGTGATGGCGGCCAGCGCCGCGCGGGCGAAATCGGGCACCGGCACGAAGTTGCGGCGCAACTGCTTCGGCAGCGACCGGATCAACGCCACCACCAGCTCCTCGCGTAGCCCGGGCACGTGCCAGTCGAAGCTGTCGTCGGAGACCTGGTTGAGCATCGCCAACGGCACGTCGACGCTGACCCCGTCGACGGCCGAGCCCGGCTCGAACCGGTACGTCAGCGGCAGCGCGATGCCGTCGGAGTGCCACTCGTCGGGGTAGTCGGCCGGGTCGACCCGGCCCTTGCCCTGGTTGACCAGCATGTCCCGGTCGAAGGTGAGCAGGTCGGGCCGGTCCCGGCGGGCCTTCTTCCACCAGCTGTCGAAGTGCCGGCCGGAGACCACGTCGGCGGGCAGCCGCTGGTCGTAGAACTCGTACAGGGTCTCGTCGTCGACCACGATGTCCCGGCGACGGACCCGCTCCTCCAGCTCACCGACCTCGTCGAGCAACGCCCGGTTGTCGTGGAAGAACCGGTGCGGGGTGTGCCAGTCACCCTCGACCAGGGCGTGCCGGATGAACAGCTCCCGACTCAGCACCGGGTCGACCCGGCCGAAGGTCACCTTGCGGCCGGCGACCAGCGGTACGCCGTACAGGGTGACCTTCTCGTAGGCCATCACCGCCGCCTGCTTCTTCTCCCAGTGCGGCTCGCTGTACGAGCGTTTCACCAGGTGACCGGCGAGCGCCTCGACCCACTCCGGTTCGATCTTGGCGACCGTACGGCCCCACAGCCGGGACGTCTCGACCAGCTCGGCCGCCATCACCCAACGGGGCGGTCTGCGGGCCAGCGCCGAGCCGGGGAAGATCGCGAACTTGGCTCCCCGGGCACCCAGGTACTCCGGCTTGGCCGGGTCCTTCACCCCGACGTGCGACAGCAGACCGGCCAGCAACGACTGGTGTACGGCGGCCGGCGCGGCCGGCTCACCACCCCGGTCGACCGGCACGTTCATCGACCGCAGTACCTGCCGGATCTGGCTGTGGATGTCCTGCCACTCGCGCACGCGCAGGTAGTTGAGGAACTCGGCCCGGCACATCCGCCGGAACGCGCTGCCGGAGCGTTCCTGCTGCTGCTCCCGCAGGTAGCGCCACAGGTTGAGCAACGCGACGAAGTCCGACTCCGGATCGGCGAACCGGGCGTGCGCCTGATCGGCCTGAGGCTTCTGCTCCGCCGGCCGCTCCCGGGGATCCTGGATGGACAATGCCGCCGCGATCACCGCGACCTCGTCGACGCAGCCGTTACCCTCGGCGGCGAGGACCATCCGGCCGAGCCGGGGATCCACCGGCAGCTGCGCCAGCCGCCGACCGACCTGGGTCAACCGGGGCGGCAGGCCCGGTGCGGGCGGCTCGATCGCGCCCAGCTCGTGCAGCAGCGCGACGCCGTCGGTGATCTGCCGGCGGTCCGGCGGCTCCACGAACGGGAACGCGGCGATGTCGCCCAACCCGATCGCGGTCATCTGCAGGATCACCGAGGCCAGGTTGGTCCGCAGGATCTCCGGATCGGTGAACTCCGGTCTGGACTCGAAGTCGGCCTCGTCGTACAGCCGGATGCAGATCCCGTCGGAGGTACGCCCGCAGCGGCCCTTGCGCTGGTTGGCCGACGCCTGCGACACCGGCTCGATCGGCAGCCGCTGCACCTTCAACCGGTTGCTGTAGCGGGAGATCCGCGCCGTACCCGGGTCGATGACGTACTTGATGCCCGGCACCGTCAGCGACGTCTCGGCGACGTTGGTCGCCAGCACCACCCGCCGGCCCGGATGCGGCTGGAAGATCCGGTGCTGCTCGGCGGACGACAACCGGGCGTACAGCGGCAGGATCTCGGTGTCGCGCAGCCGGGGCCGGTTGGCGACCAACTTGCCCAGCGCGTCAGCGGCGTCGCGGATCTCCCGTTCCCCGCTGAGGAAGACCAGGATGTCGCCGGGGCCCTCGTCGGCGAGCTCCTCCACCGCCGCGCTGATCCCGTCGACCTGGTCGAGCGTCACGGTGCCCGGGGTGGCGTCCGGGTCGTCCGGGTCGACGGTCTCCCGCAGCAGTGGCCGGTAGCGCACCTCCACCGGATAGGTCCGCCCGGACACCTCGACCATCGGCACCGGCGGACGGCCCGGTTCGCTGAAGTGGTCGGCGAAGCGCTGCGGGTCGATCGTCGCCGACGTGATGACCACTTTCAGGTCGGGGCGGCGGGGCAGCAGCTGCTTGAGGTAGCCGAGGATGAAGTCGATGTTCAGGCTGCGCTCGTGCGCCTCGTCGATGATCAACGTGTCGTACTGGCGCAGCATCTTGTCGTGCTGCAGCTCGGCCAGCAGGATCCCGTCGGTCATCAACTTCACCAGGGTCTGGCCGCCGACCTGATCGTTGAACCGGACCTTGTAGCCGACCACGTCGCCCAGCGTGGTGCCGAGCTCGTCGGCGATCCGGTCGGCGACGGTACGGGCGGCCAGCCGGCGCGGCTGGGTGTGCCCGATCAGCCCGCGCACCCCACGACCCAGCTCCAGGCAGATCTTCGGGATCTGGGTGGTCTTGCCCGAGCCGGTCTCGCCGGCCACGATCACCACCTGGTGGTCGCGGATCGCCGCCGCGATGTCGTTGGCGCGTTCACTGACCGGCAGCCCGGCGGGGTAGCTGACCTGCGGCACCGCGTCCCGCCGCCGCTGCACCGCCTGCTGCGCCGACGCGACTGCGGCGGCGATCTCGTTCAGCGCCGCCTGCCGGGCCTGCGGATCCCGGACCTTGCGCACCCCGTCGAGGCGCCGGTGCAGCCGCCGCTCGTCGCGAAAAGTCAACTCGGGGAGGAGTGTGAGCAGGTCAGCGGGGGTCGGCGCAGGGGAGGGCGGGTTCATGGCGATGACCACGATACCCGCCGCTCCCGGCCCGGTCGCCCGGGTTTCCGGTCGCCTGTCTCTGATGCAGGCCACCTGTCCCCGGGTTCAGGTCACCGCGTCGAGCAGGCGCTCCAGGGTGGCACGGGTCGGCAGGTGCGCCAACAGGTGGCGGACGCTGCGGTCGGCGTACCGCCGATCTTCGGTCGTCCCCGCCGCCAACGCCGCCTCGACCTGCTCGGACACGTAGTTGACCAGACCGGTCGCCGCGCCTCGGAAATCGGCCAGGCGCAGCGTCGGCACGCCCCCGGCCCGCCGACGGTAGCCGTCGATCAGCGTCCGCGCACCGACGGCGTCGACCCGACCGTACGGGGCGACCGCCCAGTCCAGCAGTGCGTTCGCCAGCTCCCAGGCCGGCGGCTGGCCACCGGCGTGCTCCCAGCCGACGACGACGAGGCGACCGTCGGGGGCGAGCCGGGTCTGCGCCGGCCCGAACGTGTTGTGGGTCAGCACCGGATCCGGCACCGGCACGTCGCGGCCGGTCGCCGCCAGGTCCTCCAGGGCCGGCACCGCCGCCGCCAACTGCCCGGCCCAGGGCGCCTGCCGGGCGGTCGCGGTGGCCGCCAGCCCGGCCCAACTGGCCGGGCCGAGCTGTCTGGCGTGCCACGGGCTGACCCGGTCGACCGGCAACGCCAGGCCGTGCAGCGTGGCGAGTACGTCACCGGCCGCACCGGCGACCACCGCGCTCACCGGGGCCGCGAGCGGCGGCCCGGCCGGCAGATCCCGGTACGCCCGCCACCGGTGACCACCGATCGACTCGACGATGTTGCCGTCGCGGCTGCGTACCGGGGTCGGCAGCAGCACACCGGCTGCGGCAGCGGCCAGCTGCAGAGCGACGTCGGTGTCGGCAGGTGCGGGTTGTCGGGGAGCGTCTTCATGGGAACCTCGCTCTGCGACCCGGACTCGCACGGGCGGATTCAGAGCTGCGGTGTCCGTCGCTCCAGCCAGGGACGTGGGGGTGGCTTCGAGCCTTCCGGCGAGTCTCGGCGCGGTCCCCGACGCGCTGCCGTTCAGTGTAGCGACCCGTGCCAGCCGGACCGCGAAGCGCGGACCCGACGTATGTGCCGGTAGCGTCGACGCCATGGCTTTTCCGGCCGTCCGCCTCACCGGCTGCTTTCCCGAGGCTCACGGGTTCGTGCTGCTCGACCCCGCACGCCTCGACCAGCACCTCGGCGCCGACAGTGCGGGCCGCGACCTGCTGGAGCTGTTCACCACCACCGATGCGGCGCGATCACCCCGCGGACAAGCTCCACCATCTGGTGCTCGCCTGGAAGATGATCTGCGGGCGGGCACCACCCTGTGACCAGCCCCGTGACCTCATCCTGAAGGTGATCGATGAGCACGAGCGAGCCACCGCGGCGCACCTCCACCGGTAGCAGCAGCACCACCGGCTGAACGGACTTGTCCTGACGGAGGCGAGGCCGCATGGCCGTTGCGTCGAGGGAACCTACATTGTTGTCTCGGCGCCACTTTGACAACAATGTAGGTTCCCCCGACCCGCGTGGGTCGGGCGGCGTGGCATGGCGTGCGCGGCGTCGGTCAGCCCGCCGCGCGGAGCCGCCGGTACGCCGCGTCCAACTCCGCGACGGTGGGTGCGCCGGCGGCCAGCGGCTGCCAGAAGTCGGCGTCAGGGGTGGCCGTCACGTCGATCCGGTTGCCGTCGGCGGTGTCGAAGCCGAGCCGCCAGGCGTGCAGATACGTGCGTGACCCATTGGCGGCGGCCGTACGGTCGAACAGCGGGTCACCGACGATCGGGTGCCCGATCCAGGCCAGGTGCACCCGGATCTGGTGGCGTCGGCCGGTGAGCGGCGCGACGGCGAGCAGCCGGTGCGTGGCGTCGGCTGCCGGCGTACCGGATCCGGTGGTGGCCCCGTCGGACCCGGCGGTGACGTCGGTCAGCCGGCTCTGCGACGGATAGGTCTTGACGTGGTCGAACTCGGCCCCGGCGGCGAGCGACCAGCGCGCGGTGGCGGCGTCGAAGCCGATGTCGGCGCGGTTGCCGGCGACCCGGACCCGGTTCTTGCGGCCGACGCTCAGCGGCAGGTCGACGACGCCGACCTCGGGCAGCGCCGCGCGAGCGGCATCGGTGGCGGAGCCGGCGTCGGCGGCGGCAGCGACCACGGCCAGATAGACCTTTTCCACGGTACGGCGGTTGAACTGCCGGGTCAGGTCGCCGTGATGACGCAGCTGTTTGGCGAACAAAATCGCCCCGGAGGTGTTCTTGTCGATGCGGTGCACCGGGAAGACCGGCTCACCGGCATCCTCGGCGAGGCGGGCCAGGTCGGTGCCGTGCCGTTCGCCCATCACCGAGACGCCGGGAGGCTTGTTCAGCACCAGGGCGGTGTCGTCCTCGAACAGGACGGCACCGGCGCGAAGTTCGGTCCACAGGTTCACCGGTGCCCGAGGATACGCCGCACGTGGCGGCGTATCCTCGGCGCACCCTGATCGCATCAAGGGGCGATGGCTGTCCGGACGGCCGGCTCAGGCGGTGGTGGACCAGATCGCGGTGAAGGCGGCGGCCTCACCGGCCAGCCAGCGCTCCACCTGGTCGGGGCGGGAGGTGACATCCGGACGCCGGAACGTGGTGCCGCGCCGCAGGTCGACCAGGACCGGCTCGGCACGCGGCAGCACCTGGTCCATGTGCCGGGCCATCAGGTGCAGGGTCGCGGTGTACGCGTCGGGGCTCGGTGGTTGATCGTCGAAGTGGATCCGGACCGCTTCGGCGTGCCCGTCGGCGTACCGCAGGCCGAAGTGTGGGTTGATCTTGACGGGGAGGTTGCCGACCATGCCCAGCGCGTCGTGGGTCTGCGCCAGCTCCACCTGGCTCAGGTCTCCCAGCGTCTCCAGGTAGCGCTGGGCACCCGGGACGAGGGTCGCGTACAGCGGCTGCCAGCGCTGGGCGACCTGCCCGACCACGGCGGCCAGGTGGCTGCCGCCGGTGCGGAACCGGATGTCGGCCTTGAGCGCCTTGACCAGTTGTCCGTGCGGGTTGAACCCGGAGCGGCTGGCCCGCTGCCGGCGCAGCCCGCCGACGAAGGTCGCCTTGGCCGGCCCGGACTGCCCGACGTACCGGCTGAAACCGAGCAGGGTCGCGTACGGAACCGGGGCGGGGTTGGTCGGTGCGGCGGTAGGGCTCGAAGTGGCGGCAGGAGGGGGTGCGATCACGGCGTTCCTTCCCAGGTCAGGAGCCGGATTAGTACACCCATTCTAATCGAGAAGTGACGCTGCGCCCAGTCTTTGATCACGCTGCGCCGCTTGCATGGTGCCGCCGCGTGCGGGAGCATCGCCGGCCGACCTGAGGAGAGGCGATCATGACACGGGTGTTCCTGCGACCTGACGACCTGCGCGACCTGGTGACGGAACAGTTGGGCTCCGACCGCAGACTTGTCGGCCTGGACCGACTGGCTGGCGGCAGCAAGAAGGGCGTCTACCGGCTCCGACTCGACGACCAGACGACAGTGATCCTCTATCTGTGGGCGGCCGGCGAGAACTACTGGCCTCCGACGCCAGTCGTCCCGGACGATCCGTTCACCGACGCGTCGGGCGCCGAACTGTTCGCCGTCAACCACGCGGCCCTCACCGCCGTGGGCGTGCGAACAGCACGGCTTCTGGCGCTCGACCGCGACAGCCGCTATCTCCACGCCGACCTTGCGCTGGTCGAGGACCTCGGCGCGGTGACCCTCGAAGCTCTCATGGAACAGGATCCGGCCGCAGCCGCGACACCACTGTCCACACTTGGTGACGCCTTGCGTCGTATGCACACCACACTCGGCCCGCACCACGGCAAGCTCTCCGCCATCGCCCAGGGCGAGGCGCCGCAGGCCCGTAGCACCGAGGACATCGTCGCGGACCGGGCGCTGGGACATCTGGACGCGGCAGCCGTCCGTGACGCCCGGCTCGCCGACGCACACGAACGGATCGCCGACCATGTCCGTCGCCTGCGTCAGGCGGTCATCGCGCGCGAGGAGTACGGCCTGGTACACGGCGAGCTCGGACCGGACCACGTGCTCGTCACACCCGCTGGCGAACCCGCCATGGTCGATATCGAGGGGTTGACGTACTTCGACGTGGAGTGGGAGCACGCCTGGCTGCAGATGCGCTTCGGCGCGGCGTACCCGGCGTTGCGTCCCGTCGATCTCGACCTCCACCGGTTGGAGTTCTACCGGTATGCCCAGGTCCTGTCGTTGATCGAGGGACCGCTGCGGATCGCGGACACGGACTTCCCGAACCGCCAGTGGATGCTGGACCTGGCCGAGTGGAACGTCACCAAGGCCCTCGCTGCCCTGCCCTTCGGTTGACAAGTTAGGCTAATGCTGTTAGCTTTTTAGCTATCTGATTTAGCTACCGGTCTGGAGGTCGTGATGACCGCGTACCTGTCCCTCGACGGCGGGCGCATCGCCTACGAGGTCGCCGGCGACGGCCCACTCGTGGTCCTCGCGCCCGGCATGGGCGAGAGCCGCTCCGCGTACCGGTTCGTGGTCCCGCAGCTGATCGTGGCCGGCTACCGGGTCGCCGCCACCGACCTGCGGGGTACCGGCGAGTCCAGCATCCGCTGGCCGGCGTACTCCCGCACCGACATCGCCGGCGACCTGGTCGCGCTGATCCGGCACCTGGGCGGTCCGGCCGTGCTGGTCGGGCACTCGATCTCCGGCGGGGCGGCCACCATCGCCGCGGCCACCGCGCCCGAGCTGATCACCGCCGTGGTCGAGCTGGCGCCGTTCACCCGGAAACAGTCGATCAGCCTCGGCGATCTGCGCGTCAAGCGCTACCGGCAGGGCATGACCCGGCTGCTGGGCGCGGGCATGTTCGGCAGCGTCAGACAGTGGCTGCGCTACCTCGACGTCGCCTTTCCCGGGCAACGGCCGGCAGACTGGTCCGAGCAGCTGGCCCGGACCGAGGCCCGTCTACGTGAGCCCGGCCGGATGAAGGTGCTGCAGAAGATGGGGCAGTCCAGCCCGGCTGATGCTGGTGCACAACTCGGCAACGTCCGCAGCCGCGTACTGATCATCGAAGGGACACTCGACCCCGACTGGGCCGACCCGCGTGCCGAAGGCGAGGCGATCGTCGCGGCGCTGCCCGCCGGCCTCGGTACGGTGGTGACCATCGACGGAGCCGGGCACTACCCGCACACCCAGTTTCCCGACGAGGTGGTCGCGCACATGCGTGCGTTCCTCGCCGAGACGGCCCGTGCCGAGGACCGGTCCTGACCGATCCGAGGATCCGTCCTGACCGGACACCGCAGGGTGGCATCATCGACAGATGGACAGCGCGGCGATCCGGGGCAACGTCCGTACCGTCGTCGGCCTGGTCGGTGTCGCGTTGGCCCTGTCGGCGGTCGTGAGTCTGACGCCGCGCGACGAGTCGGCGGCGGCCGGGTCGTGGGAGCCGCCCGCAGGTCATGTTCTCGCGGACACCGTCGAGCTGGGCGACGACCGCGCGTTGCGGCTGTGGACTAAGCCGGGCGCGTGGTACGTGGAGCGTCTGATCGACGGGCAGCACGAGGAGATCATCGGCGCCAGCGTCGGAGGTGACCGGTACACCGTCACCGAGGTGTTCGAGGCGTACGTCGGAACCGTCCCGCGCGCCGAGGCTCAGGCGGTCTCGGTCCGGTCCCCGGGCGATGCGGCGGTCCGCGCCACGGTCACCGACGGCGTCTTCATCGTCGGCGGTTGGGTGACCGGCGCGGGGGAGAGCGAACTGTTCGTCACCGCACTGGACGCGGCCGGCCTGCCGGTCGACGGTGAGACCGCTGCCCCGATCGCCGGGCGCCCGGTGCGGTGACGAACCTGTCGCGTTGCTACCTGGCGGACCGTCCGGTGGTGTCGGACCTCGTCGCGGAAAGGAAGGCCGACCAGGCGGCCGGCGCGAAGGTCAGCGTGCCGCCGTCGCGGTCCTTCGTGTCCCGGACCAGCACCCGCCCAGGCAGGTTCTCGGCGACCTCCACGCAGCTTGTGCTGTCGCTGTGCGTGCTCTTGTGCCACCGGGGCGCGGTGCTTATGTCCATCTCTCAGCCGTCCTCATGATCAGTTCTAGGCTCTGCGGGCCAGATAGAGCGTAGTCGCGGATGCTCTCCCAGGTGCGTTCCAGACTGGTCGCGTCGTCCGGATTTTCCACGACTCGCCCCTGCAGATATCCCTCCAGGTAGCCGACGGATCTGCCGTCGACGGTGGCGATGACGAACGGCCCGTCCAGCCCCGGGTACGCCCCAGCGTCGGCCGGGACCACCTGGACCCGGATGTTGGGCTGCTCGCAGGCGGCGACGACCGCTGTCAGCTGTTCGTGCATCACGCACGGGTCGCCGACCCGCCGGTGCAGGACGCTCTCGTCGATGACCGCGACGAGCTGGCAGGAGTCGGGCTGTCGGTAGAGGATCTCCTGGCGGCCGAGCCGGGTGGCCAACGCGACGTCCATCGCCTCGCCGCGCACGCCGTACGCCATCAGCACCGCTCGGGCGTACGCCTCGGTCTGCAGCAGACCGGGCACCGCCAGGGGTTGGAAGGCCCGGATGAGGGTCGCCTTGCCCTCCTGCTCGATGAATGGCCGGTACCAGACCGGCGCGCGTTCGCCGACGACGAATTCGCGATAGAATTTCACGAATGCGGTGCCGAATGCCCGGTCCACCGCACTCAGATAGTCGGGCAGTGCCGGCCGTTCGCCGCGTTCGATCGAGCCGACGTGCGATGTCGAAAAGTGGATCCGCTCGCCCCATGCTTCCTGGGTGAGCCCGAGCATCTCACGGACGCGGCGCAGTTCTCCTACCAGATATTCACTCCCGCTCACAATACCTTCACATCCCTCAATTTGCCGCTGTCGCATGTGTGATCTTGCGAGCGTCACCGGCTCGCTACACCAGGTCATTGCCTATCTTCCATTGATGCCGTCCCACAGTCCAGGGTGGAAGACAGCGGCGGACGCCCTGTCCGCGACCGACCTGGGAGGGTGCAGATGCTGAGGAACGACGGAATCGGTGGCACGCCACGTCTGGCCCGTTACACCGCGATCGGCGTACCGCGCGGCAACCGGCACGCCGAACCGACCCCGAACCGGGCGGCGTCGCTCAAGCGCAATCCCGGCCTCGCCGTGCTGCACCGGGCCCGCGACATCGTCACCACGCACCTGCCCAGCCGGCTCGGCGAATGCCGGGTGTGCGGCGCGGCGGCCATGTGCGAACCATTCACGAAGGCGATGGCCGTGCTGGACCGCTGGGATCCGGTGCGCGCCCGCCGCGTCCGGTCGGTCCTGGAGTACGCCGGACTGTGGCCGGACGCCTCAGCCGGGCCGGCACCGGAGGCCGACCGTCAGAGCTGACCCACGTCGGTGACCCGTACCACCGCCGCCCCGGCCTCGTCCGAGGCGGCGAGGTCGACCTCGGCGCTGATGCCCCAGTCGTGGTCGGCGGCCGGGTCGGCGAAGATCTGCCGGACCAGCCAGCGCTCCCGCTCCTGCGTGATCATCAGCAGCGCCGGGCCACGGGCGTCCGGACCGGTGCCGATCTCGTCGTGCTCGGCGAAGTAGCCGTCCAGCGCGTCGGCCCAGGCGTCGGCGTCCCACCCGGACCCGGCGTCCAGCTCACCCAGCTCGTCGTAGCGGCGCAACGCCGCCAGCTCCACCCGCCGGAACATCGCGTTGCGCACCAGCACCCGGAACGCCCGCAGGTTGCCGGTGACGGCCGGTGGCCGGTCGTCGACCACCACCGGGGCATCCGGATCCGTGGGATTACGCAGCCGCTCCCATTCGTCGATCAGGCTGGAGTCGACTTGGCGGACCAGCTCGCCGAGCCACTCGATGAGATCGATCAGCTCCTCGGTCTTGGCGTCGTCGGGCACCGTCTGACGCAGCGCCCGGTACGCGTCGGCCAGGTACCGCAGCACCAGACCTTCCGAACGGGACAACCCGTAGAAGCTGACGTACTCGGTGAACGTCATCGCGCGTTCGTACATGTCGCGGACGACCGCCTTGGGCGCCACCTCGTGGTCGGCCACCCAGGGATGACCCCGCCGGTACGTCTCGTACGCCACCTCCAGCAGCTCGGCCAGCGGCTTCGGGTGGGTCACCTGGTCGAGCAGTTCGAGCCGGGCCTCGTACTCGATGCCGTCGGCCTTCATCTGCGCCACCGCCTCGCCGCGCGCCTTGTGCTGCTGCGCGGAGAGGATCTGCCGGGGGTCGTCCAGGGTCGCCTCGATGATCGACAACACGTCCAGGGCGTACGTCGGGGACTCGACGTCGAGCAGCTCCAACGAGGCCAGCGCGAACGGCGACAGCGGCTGGTTGAGCGCGAAGTCCAGCTGCAGGTCCACGGTGAGCCGGACCCGCCGGCCCTCGGCGTCGGGCTCCGGCAGCTGCTCGACCACACCGCCGGCGCGCAGCGCCCGGTAGATCGCGATCGCCCGGCGGATGTGCCGGCGCTGCGCCGCCCGGTCCTCGTGGTTGTCGGTCAGCAGGTGCCGCATGGCCGCGAACGCGTCACCCGGACGGCTGATCACGTTGAGCAGCATCGCGTGGCTGACCTGGAAGCTGGAGGTCAGCGGCTCCGGCTCGGCCTCGATCAGCCGGTCGAAGGTGGGCCGACCCCAGCCGATCGACCCCTCCGGTGGCTTCTTGCGCACCACCTTGCGGCGCTTCTTCGGGTCGTCACCGGCCTTGGCGAGGGCCTTCTCGTTGTCGATGACGTGCTCCGGGGCCTGCACCACGACGGTGCCCAGGGTGTCGAACCCGGCCCGGCCGGCCCGCCCGGCGATCTGGTGGAACTCCCGCGCCTTGAGCAGCCGGGTGCGTACCCCGTCGTACTTGGACAGACCGGTGAACAGCACCGTACGGATCGGCACGTTGATCCCGACGCCGAGAGTGTCCGTACCGCAGATGACCTTCAGCAGTCCCGCCTGGGCGAGGGTTTCGACGAGCCGGCGGTACTTGGGCAGCATTCCGGCGTGGTGCACCCCGATGCCGTGGCGGACCAGCCGGGACAGGGTGCGCCCGAACCCGGAGGTGAACCGGAAGTTGCCGATCGCCGCGGCGATCGCGTCCTTCTCCGCCCGGGTGCAGACGTTGATGCTCATCAGCGCCTGGGCACGTTCCAGGGCCGCCGCCTGGGTGAAGTGGACCACGTACACCGGCGCCTGGTGGGTGCTGAGCAGCTCCTCCAGGGTCTCGTGCAGCGGGGTCATCGCGTACGAGTAGATCAGCGGCACCGGCCGCTGCGCGGAGGCGACCACGGCGGTGGCCCGCCCGGTACGCCGGGTCAGGTCGTCGACGAACCGGCTGACGTCGCCCAACGTGGCCGACATCAGCACGAACTGGGCCTGCGGCAGCTCGATCAGCGGCACCTGCCAGGCCCAGCCCCGGTCCGGTTCGGCGTAGAAGTGGAACTCGTCCATCACCACCTGGCCGACGTCGGCGTCGGCGCCGTCGCGCAACGCCAGGTTGGCCAGGATCTCTGCGGTGCAGCAGATGATCGGCGCGTCGGCGTTGACGCTCGCGTCACCGGTGAGCATGCCGACGTTGGCCGGGCCGAAGACCTCACAGAGCGCGAAGAACTTCTCCGACACCAGGGCCTTGATCGGCGCGGTGTAGAAGGTGACCCGGTCGTCGGCCAGGGCGGCGAAGTGCGCGCCGGTGGCGACCAGGCTCTTGCCCGACCCGGTCGGTGTGTTCAGGATGACGTTCGCCCCGGAGACGATCTCGATGAGCGCCTCTTCCTGATGCGGGTACAGCTCCAGGCCCCGGCCGGCGGCCCACTCGGCGAACCTTTCGTAGACGGCGTCCGGGTCGGCGTCGCGCGGCAGCAGGTCGGTCAGGGTCGGGGTGGTCTGCGTCATAGTCGTTCAATCGTGCCCGTCGCGGCCCGCGCCCATCAAAGCGGGGGCCCACTCACGCGTCAGGGTGCGTTCGCAAGGCGGGCCTCGTCGCGTCAGCGGCGTTCAAAGATGAGGTCGTACGCCGGGCGGCCGGCGCGCGCGCCGCGTCGTTCGAACTTCGTCTGCGGCCGGTACGCCGGTCGGGGCGCGAACCCGTCGTGCGGGTTGACCAGCTCCGGGTCGGCGGTCAGTGTCTCCAGCATCACCTCGGCGTACGGGGCCCAGTCGGTGGCGCAGTGCAGCCGCCCGCCCCGACGCAGCCGGGAGCGCAGCAGCGCCACGTGGGCCGGTTGGATCAGCCGGCGTTTGTGGTGGCGTGCCTTGGGCCAGGGGTCCGGGAAGTAGGCGTGCACCGCGTCCAGGCTCTGCTCCGGCAGGCAGCGGCGGGCCAGGTCGAGGGCGTCACCGACGGCCACCCGTACGTTGGTCAGCTCCCGCTGCTCGATCAGCGCCAGCAGGTGGGCGATGCCAGGGGTGTGCACCTCGACGGCGAGGTAATCGCGGTCGGGGTCGGCGGCCGCCATCTCGGCGGTGGCGTCGCCCATCCCGAAGCCGATCTCCAGCACCACCGGCGCGGCCCGGCCGAACACCGCCGGCAGGTCCAGCGGCGCCGGCAGTTCGACCACGGTCATCGCGTACGCGGCGAACAGCCGGTCGAGGGCGTCGTGGTGCCGGCCGCTGAGCCGTCCCCGGCGCGGATGGTAGGTGCGGATGCTCACGTGGCAACAGCCTATATCCGACACAGTGCGTGTCCGGGGTGTCATCCAGGGCAGCGGGGTGGGAGGATCGGCGGCAGGGCCGCGAGGAGGATGGTGACCCGATGTCCGTACGTCGTTCGTCCGCTGCCGCCGTGCTCGGCGCCGCCCTGGGCCTGGCGACCGGGGTCGCCCTCGCGGTCGGCGGTGGTCTGGCCGGTGCACCACCGGCCCACGCCGCGAACGTGTTCGTCGAGTTGAATCCGAGCACGGTCGAGTCCGGTTACCTGGTGGGCATCCGGGCGAGCTGCACCGACAACACCGCGTCGGCCACTGTGGAGTCCGATGCGTTCGGCACGGTCGAGGTGCATCCGCAGTTCGAGGTGCTCACGGCGGCGGTGACGGTGCCGGCGGGGACCGAGGCGGGCAGCTACCGGGTGCGGCTGAACTGCCCGGACGACCGGTCGGCGGCGACCACGCTGTACGTGCTCGACCCGACCCGACCCAGCCGCGGGCCGGCGACCGGGTTCGGCGGCACCGCCGGAGACGACGGCGACGGTGGACTGCGTACCGGCGTCGGGGTGGTCGCGTTGGCCGCCGCCGGCGTGCTCGGCGTGCTCACCCTGCGCCGTCGCCGCGCGGCCTGACCGCGACGGCCGGGGAGGGCAGCGGGCGTGGCGAAGGGTGGCCGGCGCAACTGGACCGGGCCGGTGGCGCTGCTGCTCGGGCTGTTCGGCGTGTTCATGATCGCCTTCGGTGACGGGAGCTGGCGAGAGGTCCTGGCAGGTGGGAACAACCCGCCGCCCCGGGAGTTCCCGGTGCTGGAGCCGAGCCGGCCGATCCGGATCGCCATCCCGTCGCTCGACGTGCGGGCCCCGGTGCACGCGGTCGGGGTCGCCGACGACGGGTCGATCGCCGTACCGTCGCTGCGGCGGCACAACCAGGCCGGCTGGTACGACCGGGGGCCGACCCCCGGCCAGTTCGGTCCGGCGATCATCGTCGGGCACGCCGACACCCGCGACGGCCCGTCGGTCTTCCACGGGCTGGCCGACATCGCGCCGGGCGCGACGGTCGAGGTGACCCGCCGGGACCGCACCGTCGCCATCTTCGAGGTGAACTCGGTGGCGCACTACGCCAAGGACGCGTTGCCGATCGAGCAGGTGTACGGCGATTACACCCGGCCCGGCCTGCGGCTGATCACCTGCGGGGGCGAGTGGCGCGGCGACGGCATCGGCTACGCCGACAACATCGTGGTCTTCGCCTCCCTGGTCGAGGTCCGCGACAGCTGACCCGGCGACCCGGTGAACCGTTGGGTGGCCACCGCCGTACCCCAGGGCATGACCCGTCCGATCCGTCGTGCGCCGACGACCCGTCCGTGTCCGGGGTCGACTCCGCGTCCGATGTCGAGGGCGCTGGTGACTGCCGGGGCGGGTGCCGGCCGGCTGTAGCCCCACCCCGGTCCCACTCCGGGGCGGCCCGTGCGGACGAGCCTCCACCACCGCCGGCCGCCCCGGAGTGTCCCGCCATCCGGAAAGCGGAAAGATGACCAGCACAACCAGCAGCACCGAGGAGGAGTCATGAGCCAGACGGCGCAGATCGGGGTCACCGGTCTGGGGGTGATGGGTCGCAACCTGGCCCGGAACCTTGCGCGGCACGGCCATGTGGTGGCGGTCCACAACCGGTCGGTCGGCCGGACCAAGGAGATGATGGCCGAGTTCGGCCACGAGGGCGCGTTCCTGCCGGCGGAGAGCCCGGCAGAGTTCGTGGCCTCGCTGGAACGCCCACGTCGCGTGGTGATCATGGTGAACGCGGGTGCCGCCACGGACGCCGTGATCAACGAGTTCGCGCCCCTGCTGGAGCCGGACGACATGATCATCGACGGCGGCAACGCGCACTTCCTGGACACCCGCCGGCGCGAGGCCGAGCTGCGGGAACGCGGCCTGCACTTCGTCGGCACCGGGGTCTCCGGCGGTGAGGAGGGCGCACTGCACGGTCCGAGCATCATGCCCGGCGGCTCGGAGGAGTCGTACGCCGCGCTCGGCCCGCTGCTGGAGGACATCTCCGCCAAGGTCGACGGCACGCCGTGCTGCGTGCGGATCGGCCCGGACGGCGCCGGCCACTTCGTCAAGATGGTGCACAACGGCATCGAGTACGCCGACATGCAGCTCATCGGTGAGGCGTACGACCTGCTGCGCCGCGCCGGCGGGCTCACCCCGGCGCAGATCGCCGACGTGTTCCGCAGCTGGAACGCCGGCCGGCTCTCCTCGTACCTGATCGAGATCACCGCCGAGGTGCTCGGCCACACCGACGCGGCCACCGGCAAGCCGTTCGTCGACGTCGTGCTCGACCGGGCCGGGCAGAAGGGCACCGGGCGGTGGACCGTCCAAGGGGCGCTGGACCTCGGGGTGCCGGTGAGCGGCATCTCGGAGGCCGTGTTCGCCCGGGCGTTGTCCGGCCACGCCGACATCCGCGCCGCCGCCGCCGACCTGCCCGGACCGGTGGAGAGCTGGGCCGGGTCGGCCGACGAGCTGATCGCCGACGTCGAGCAGGCGCTGTACGCGTCGAAGATCGTCGCGTACGCGCAGGGTTTCCACCAGATCCAGGCAGGCAGCGCCGAGTACGACTGGAACATCGATCTGGGTGCGGTGGCCCGGATCTGGCGTGGCGGATGCATCATCCGGGCCGCCTTCCTGGACCGGATCCGGGCAGCGTACGACACGGCACCGCAGCTGCCGACGCTGCTGACCGACGGCTACTTCGCCGAGGCGCTCGCCGGTGCCCAGCAGGGCTGGCGTCGGGTGGTCGCCACCGCCGCGCAGATCGGTGTGCCGGCGCCCGGGTTCGCGTCCGCGCTGGCCTACTACGACGGGCTGCGTGCCCCGCGACTGCCGGCCGCCCTGATCCAGGGGCAGCGGGACTTCTTCGGTGCGCACACCTACCGCCGGGTCGACGCCGAGGGCAGCTTCCACGTGCTCTGGGCCGGTGACCGCAGCGAGGTCGAATCCCGCTGACAGGTCGATCCTGGTGGTCCGCCTGACGGTCGACCGTCGTGGCTCCGGTGCAAGCCGGTGCCACGGCGGTCGCCGACCGGCACGCTGAGTCAGTCGGCGGTCGCCGACCGGGAGGCGGGGTCAGTCCAGGTCGACGACGATCGGGGCGTGATCGGACGGCGCCGGGCCCTTGCGGGCGGCACGGTCGACGTACGCCGCCCGGACCCGCCGGTTGACGGCGGAACTGGCGTAGACCAGGTCGATCCGCATGCCCATGTTCTTCGGGAACATCCCGGCCCGGTAGTCCCAGTAGGTGAACGGGTGCGGGCCCTTCATCGGCTGCGGCACGACGTCGACCAGCCCGAGGGCGAGCAGGTCGGCCAGCGCCGCCCGTTCGGCCGGGGTGACGTGGGTGGAGCCGGCGAAGACGGCCGGATCCCAGACGTCGGCGTCGGTCGGCGCGACGTTGAAGTCGCCGCAGACGACCAACTGCGGTCCGGGTTCGGCGGCGAGGGCGTCACGCAGCCCGGCCAGCCAGGCCAGCTTGTACTGGTAGTGCGGCGAGTCGAGGCTGCGCCCGTTGGGGACGTACACCGACCACACCCGGACCCCGGCGCAGTCGGCCGAGACGGCCCTCGCCTCGGGGGCCGGGAAGCCAGGTTCGCCGACGAATCCGGTGCGCACCTGGTCGAGGCCGACCCGGGAGAGCACGGCGACCCCGTTCCAGCGGCCGTCGCCGTGCGCGGCGACGGCGTAGCCGAGCTCCGCGACGGCGTCGGTCGGGAACGCCGCCGCCGGGCACTTCGTCTCCTGCAGGCAGACGACGTCCGGTGCGGTGTCGGCCAGCCAGCCGAGCAACCGGGGCAGCCGGGCCTTGACCGAGTTGACGTTCCAGGTGGCGATGCGCACCGGCGGCTCAGCCGGGTCCGGGCAGGTCGCCGGGGCGGGTCTGCTCGGCCAGGAAGCGCTCCAACTCGGCGCCGAGCTCGTCGGCGGTGGGCAACGGGCCGTTCGGCTCGGCGAGCAGGTTGGTGCTGCCGCGTCCCCGGGTGAACGTGTCGTACTGCTCCTCCAGGGCACTGACCAGGGAGACGGCCTCCTCGGTCTGAGCGACCTGCCGGTCGATGTCCTCGCGGACCGACTCGGCCGCCTCGTGCAACTGCTCGGTCGGCAGCAGCAGGCCGGTGGTGCGGGACACCGAGTTGAGCAGCATCTCGGCGGCGGCCGGGTACTCGGCCTGCGCGACGTAGTGCGGCACGTGCACGGCGAAGCCGACGGCGTCGTGCCCCTGCTGGCCGAGGCGGTACTCCAGCAGATGTCCGGCGCTGCCGGGGACCTGGACCCGCTGCAGCCACGGTTCGTAGCCGCTGATCAGCTCACGCCGGCTGGCGTGCGCGGTGATCCCGGTGGGCCGGGTGTGCGGCACGGCCATCGGGATGGCGTTCAGGCCGATCGTCGTGCCGACGTTGAGTCGCCGGGTCACGGCGATCACCGCTGCGGTGAACCGCTCCCACTGCAGGTCCGGCTCGGGCCCGCCGAGCAGCAGGAACGGGGTGCCGGCGTCGTCGCGCATCAGGTGCACCTCGAGCCGGGGCTCGTCGTAGTGCTCCCAGTGGTCCTCGACGAAGAGCATCACCGGCCGCCGCGACCGGTAGTCGAGCAGCTGATCGATGTCGAACGTCGCCACGACCTCGTGCTCGAGGCTGGTGAGCAGGTGCTCCCGGGCGAGGCGGGTCGCGTTTCCGGCGTCGACGAAGCCGGTCATCGCCTGGATCAGCACCGGCTGGCCGAGCTCGGGCAACTCGTCGACGACGTCGTAGAGCTCGTGTGGGTCGAGCACCGGGCGCAACCTCCTGTCGGAAACGGTACGGCGGGCTGTCGAAACGGTACGGCGGAGACGACATCCCTGTAGTCAGCAACGCTAGTCCTACGCCGGTGCATTCCGCTTTCCCGGGCACCGATGTGGGCTTTCCGGAAGGACGGCCGATCATCGGAGGTGGCCACTGAGAGTAAGTGGATCACTCCGAGTGGCGACTTCGCTGTGTTGACGGGCTGGCCGGGTAGGGGATGTGGCCGTCGGCGGATCGGTCGAGTGTCGGCTACGAAGGGTTGATGGAGGCGGGGGAGGTGCCAGGGGCCCGGTAACTGCGAGGTCTCGGCCGGTCTGGTGAGCCCCTTGGTCGAATTCCCGGAATTTATGATTTATCCGCATCGACCGGTCGTGTCGACGACTCTCCGGTCCTGACCGATTACTCAGTGGGAGATTGTGGCCTCGATCACAAAATCACCGTAGGTAATCGAGGTGTGGCCTGCCTAGCCTCGTCGAATGCCTGATGACCACACCACAAGGAACGAGGACGCCACCCTGAGTCGCGATAGCCGTTCGGATGACGCCGCCTCGGGCGTCGGGACGACCGGCGCGCTGCGGGCCGCCGCCGTCGCCGGGTGGGAGCGACTGCGTGAACAGCGTCCGTCGGGCCGGCTCGTCGTCGCCGCTGTCGTCGTCTGCGCGCTCGGCGTCGTCGCCGCCGTCGAGTCGACCGCCGGCACCACCACCGACGCCGCGCCGCCGGCGGCGGTGTCAGAGGCGGACCTGCAGCGCCGGGCCGAGGCGCTCGACGACGCCACCCGTGCCAAGCGCCCGGACCCGGGCACCGACCCCGCCGCAGGCGCCGCCGCGGCGGCCGCCCCCGCCGCCCAGCCGGCGGCTGACGCCACCGACGCGCCGGCGGCGGCCGACCCGGACCTGGCCACGGAGTCCCCCGCGCCGGCCGAGTCGCCCACCGCCGAACCCACCCCGACCACTGTCGCCCCGGTCGCCGGCCTCTCCCAGGTGCAGATGGACAACGCCACCATGATCGTCGACGCCGGTCTGGCCCTGCAGATGCCGCGTCGGGCGATGGTGATCGCCGTGGCCACCGCGATGCAGGAATCCACCCTGCTCAACCGGGCCAGCGAGGTGCTGCCGGAGTCCAAGAACTACCCGCACCAGGGCACTGGCTGGGACCACGACTCGGTCGGGCTGTTCCAGCAGCGGACCAGCACCGGCTGGGGCGCGGTCGCCGACCTGATGAACCCGACGTACGCGGCGACCCAGTTCTACCTGGCCCTGCAGCGGGTCCCCGGTTGGGAGCAGCTGCGCCTGACCGAGGCGGCCCAGGCCGTGCAGGTGTCGGCCTACCCGGAGCACTACGCCAAGCACGAGACCGCGGCCGACGCCGTGGTCACCGCCGTCCTCGCGACACGCTGACGGCGCATCCGATCCTGTTTCCTCCCCCTCAAGGCGGGCGGCCTGGTCATTCGGCCAGGCCGCTCGCCGCATACGCCACCTCGGCCAGCAGGTTCTGGCCGTCCGCGTCCGGGTGGAAGTAGTCGAGCTGGTTCAGATCGGCCAGCCGGAACTGCGCGTCGTACGCGGCGCCGCCGTCGAACCGGCAGCGGTCGCCGTACGCCTGGCAGGCCCGGGCCAGCTCGGCGTTGTACGCCACCACCCGCTCGCGGACAGCGGTCCGCCGCTGCGTCGCCGACTCGTCGGTGGCGGTCGGGTCGGCCAGCATCGACGGGCACACCCCCCGGTTCCAGGCCCGGACCACCCGCTCCTGGTCGTGCCCGAGCTCCCACAGCCGGTGCAGGTCCGGAATGCTCAGTACCAGGACCTCCGCCTCGGGCAGCCCGTCGCGCAGCACCCGCAACCCCCGGTCGACGTCGGCCCGGAACGCGTCGACCGGCGTCATGTCGGTCACCGACGGTCGGCAGGCGTCGTTGGCGCCGATGAGAACCGTGACGTACGCCGCCGACACCTCCACCGCCGACGCCGCCTGATCGGCCAGCGCCGCCGCCCGGGCCCCGGGCACCGCGAAGTTGTGGTCCTGTCCCCGGATCCGGTCGTCGGCGTCGAGCACCCGCCGGTACAGGCTCTCCACCCGGAAACCGTCCCCGGTGGACCACGAGTTGCGGTGACAGGCGGTCAGCACGATGCAGGAGCCGTACCCGGCGGTGATGGAGTCGCCGAGCGCCGCGATCGACGTCGGCAGGTCGGCCCGGGGCGGCGGTGGCGGGTCGTCCGGCGAACCGTCGCCGTCCCCGGCCTCGCAGGCGAGAGCGACCAGTGCGCAGATCGCGGCGGCCCCGGCCACCCACCGTCGGTGCACGGTACCTCCCGAGGGTCAGCTGCCAGTGACGACCGTGTCACTATATGCGCTTGCCGTATGTACTGTCATTGATGCCTGGGCAGCCCGGCAGCCGGGTTCGTGGGCAGCTCAGCGAGGAAGTCCGGCAACGCGCGGCGCGGCGACCAGCCCTGCTCGTACGCCCGCCCCAGGTCCAGCACCGTCTCGTACGCCAGTTGCTCCACGGCGTACCGGGTCACCCGGCCGGTGCCCGGCACGCCGAGCCGACCGGCCACGGTGGCCAGCGTCGCCGCGCCCAGCGCCACCCGGACCGGCACCCGCACCAGCCGCGCCGGCCGGCCCAGCGCCGCCAACACCCCGGTCACCACCGCGTCGCGCGAGTACGGCGTCGCGTCGGCGACGTTGTACGCCCCGGCCGGCCAGTGCACCGCCGCCAGCACCGCGTCGGCCAGGTTCTCCACCGCGGTCATGCTCATCCGCACGTCCGGTCCGGGCAGCGGCAGCCGTCCCGCCCGGACCGCGCCCAGCAGCCGGGGCAGCAGATGCGGATCCCCGGCCCCGTACACCGCCCGGGGCCGCAGCACCACCGCGCCGGCGGCCAACGCCAGCCGTTCACCGGCCGCCTTCGTCCGCCCGTACGCGGTGCGCTGCCCGTCGGTCGGATGGTCCTCCCGGATCGGCGCCGCGCCGCCACCGGGCCGGTAGACGCTGGCGCTGCTGACCCAGACCAGCGGCCGACCCGCCACCGCCCGCAGCAGCCGGTCGGTGCCGGCCACGTTCACCGCGTGGTACGCCGCCTGCGCCCCGGGTGCCGGATCCCCCACCGCCGCCGCCAGGTGCAGCACGACGTCGACCCCGCCCAGGTCCGGCACCTGACGACCGGCGTCCCAGGGCACGTGCCGCCCCACCGGGCCCGGCCGACGACCCACCGCGACGACCTGCGCCCCGGCGGCCGCCGCCGCCCGCGCCACCACCGACCCGCAGAACCCGCTGGCACCGGTCACCGCGACCCGTACCCCGGCCAGCCGGGCGCTCACCGCCCGGCCCGGACCGTCGCCCGCAGCGTCAACCGGGCCCAGCCCGGCAACGCCGACCGGCGGTCCACCCGGGCACCGGTCACCATCGGCCGGTACGGCGCCAACGCCGCGAGCACGTCGGCCAACTGGGCGTGCGCCAGCCGGGCACCGGGACAGCGGTGCGGCCCGGTGCCGAACACCAGCTGCCCGACCGTCGCCGGCACCGGCGTACCCGGGTCGGGAGCCGGCCGCCCGGCGTGGGCCGCATGCCGGGCCACCAGCAGCAGCCGGTCGCCGGCCCGGACCCCGACACCGGCGAGCTCAGCGGGGCCGGCCGCCACCCGGGGCAGCACCGGGCTGGCGGCGGTGACCCGCAGCAGTTCGGCGACGAGCGCGTCGCGGGAGCCGGCGTCGGCCGCCGCCGCCCACCACTGGTCGTCGGCGCACCAGGCGACCGCCCGGGGGATCGCCGCCATCGTGGTGTTGATCGAGGCGACCGCCAGCACGCTGGCCCGGGCCGCCTCCTCGGGTGCCACGCCCAGCAGCCGGGCCAGCTCGGCGGCGGCCCGCGCGGTGGCCCGTTCGTCGCGTCGCGCCTGCCCCGGCCACCGCAGCCCCGGCAGGTGGTGCCGGGCCGCGGTCGCCGCCGCTGCCCGGGCCGCCGCCGTCAACGCGTGCCCCGGGCTGTCGGCCGCGCCAGCGGCGACGTCGACGCCGAGCAGCGCCGCGGTGGCCGCCCCGGCCAGTTCGGCGACCACGTCGACGATGTCGACCTCGGCCCCGTCGGCCAGCGGTGCCAGCCGCCGGCGCAGCACGTCGAGCCAGACCGGCCGCAACCGGGCGACGCCTTCGGTGCCGAACATCGTGGCCGTGTCCCGACGGGTCCGCCGGTGCCCGTAACCCTCCTGGTCGAACAGGAACCCGTCACCGCCGGTGGCCCGCCGGGCGGCCCCGGCGGTGGTCCGCTGCGCCGACCGGTCCAGCGGCACCCGCCGCAGCGCGTCGGCGAACGGCGCCGCGTCGTGTACCAGCACGGTCCGGCCGATCCGCCGTACCGGCACCCGTCGGGTCGCCGTCAACAGGGCGAACAGCACCGGGTGGCTGGCCAGGTAGACCCGGCGGTCCCGGCGGCGGCCCCGCCCGGCGCGCGGCCGTGACTCAGTCACCGTCCACCGCCGTCGCCGTCGGCTGCCCGGCCAGTAGCCGCGCCGCCGCCTGTCGGTCCGGTTTGCGGGACCGGCCGGCCAGCGGCACCCGGGCGAACACCACCCGGTCCGGGCGGGCCGACCCCATCCGGGCCAGCACCGGGCGCAGCGCCGCGCGCAGCCGCGCCTGGTCTGCCCCCGGATCCGGCTGCACCAGCGCCACGAGCTGTTCGTCGCCGTCCACCCCGGGCACCCCGACCAGCACCGCCAGGGCCACCCCCGGCACGTGCAGCGCCGGCTCGTACAGCCCGGGGTAGATGTTCTCCGCCGCCCGCAGCACCATGTCCTTGCACCGCCCGGCGAGCACCAGCCGACCCCCCTCGAGTCGGCCGACGTCGCCGGTGGCCACCTCGGTCAGCGGCGGCTCACCCAGGTAGCGGTCCGCCTGCCCGGGCCCGGTCAGCCACACCTGGCCGGTGTCGTCGACGCGGGCCGCCACCCCCGGCAGCGGGGTGCCGACGAGATCGCCGTCGTCGGCGTACGCCGCCTTCTCGGCCTGCTCGACGGCGGCGGCCGGGAAGAGTTCGGTCAGCGCGTACACCCCGTACGCCCGGTGCGCCCCGGCCCGGCGGACCCGGCCCAGCAGCGCGGCGCTGACCGGCGCCGACCCGCTGAACACCTGCCCGGTCAGCCGGGGGGAGTGGTCCAGCAGGGCCCGCAACTGCGGCGGGGTCAGGTACGTGGCCTGCGGGCGGAGCCGGCCCACCTGCCGCGCCAGCAGCGCCGCCGACCTCGCCGGCAACGCCACCGGTGCCCCGGCGGCCAGCGCCGGCACCAGCACGAAGAACATCCCGCCGAGCACCGGCACCTGTGGCGTCGGCCCGACCAGGTCGGTCACCGCACGCATCCCGGCGGACAGACCGGACCGGGTGTGCACCACGGCCCTCGGCCGGCTGGTCGTGCCGGAGGTGAAGATGATCACGGCGTCGCCGTCACCGTCGTACGCCGCCGGCACCGGCCCGGACCCCGCCGGCAGCACCGGTGCGGCACCGGGCAACCGCCGACCGACGGTACGCACCGGTGCGATCCGGGTCAGCTCCGGCAGCGCCAGGTGGGCCCGCCGGGCCAGCGGCCGGGCCCAGCCGGCCACCGCCTGCGCCGCCGCGTCGGCCAGCACCAGCGTCGGGCGGGCCAGCGCCAACCGCGCGGTCAGCACCTCCGGCCCGGCGGTCGGGTCCAGCACCGCCACCCGCACCCCCAGGTGGTAGGCGGCCAGCAGCACCGCCAACGACCGGGGACCCGGCCGCACCGCCACCCCGAGGGTGTCGCCGGCGGTCAGCCCGTGCCGGTGCAGCGCGGCGACGTACCCGTCGGTCAGGTCGGCCAGCTCCCCGGTGGTGGCCCGCACCCGGGGCCGGCCGGTCAGCGGCGCGGCGGTCAGCACCGCAGGCCGGTGCCGATCGGCCCGCAACGTGGCCGCTAGTCGGTCCAGCATCAGCGGCCTCCCGCCCGGCGCGGGCTCACCGGGGATCCTCGGTCAACGTGCCGGCACCCCGGTCCAGGTACCAGGCGGCGGTGCGCCGGATGCCGTACGCCCGTAGCCGGCGGGTCGAGTTCTCCACCACCATGTCGCGCCGGTGGCTGATCGCCGACGTGGTACGCCGTACCCGGTTGAGGAAGGTCCGGTCGGTCGGGGACGGCCGGCGCGGCATCCCCCCGCACGCCTGGTACAGCTCGGCGGTGACCGCCATGTTGTTGCCGGCGTGCATCCGGTACGGCGCCAGGTAGCCGCCGGTGCGTCGGTGCGCCGGCCGGAGCCGGCCGAACGATGCGGCGAGGAAGACCAGCAGCCGGAACCCGGCCCGACCCAGCGGGCCGTGCTCGTCACGGCGGGCCCGGATCGCGCCGCAGACCAGCCCGGCGCCGCCGGCCAGCCCGGCCCGCGCCGCCGCCACCCAACCGGGTTGCGGCAGGCAGTCCGCGTCGGTGCGGGCCAGCAGCAGCGCACCGTGCGCGATGGCGTACCGGAACCCGGTGTCGACGGCGGCACCGACGCCCTTGCACGGCTCGTGCAGCAGCCGTACCGGGAACGGCGCGTCGGCGGCGAACCGTTCGACCACGTCGGCGGTGCCGTCGGTCGAGCCGTTGTCGACCACGACCAGGGTGAAGTCCCGGTCGGTCTGGTCGGCGAGGGCGGCCAGGGTGTCACCGATGCGGGCCTGTTCCTGGTACGCCGGCACCACCACCCACAGTGGCCCGCCGGGCGCGCTCGCGCGGGTGCCGCCGCCCTGTTCCACCGCCCGCGTCACGGCTTCTCCCAGACCATCGTCATCACGCTGACCCCACCGCCCAGGCCGATCGCCAACACCCGGTCGCCGCGGCGCAGCTCGGCGTCGACGCGGGCCAGCTGGACGCCGAGCGTGGCGCTGGCCAGGTTGCCCAGCTCGCCGACGGTGACCTCCAGTTTCTCCTTCGGTACGCCGGTGACCTCGATGAACCGCTCCAGGTACGGCACGCTCACCTGGTGCACCAGCACCCGGTCGTAGTCGACCCAGTCCCAGCCGGTGCGCCGGCGCACCCGGTCCAGGATGTCGGTGCCGATCTGTTCGAAGACGCCCCGCAGTGTGTGGCCGTCGCCATGGAAGTAGGTGTGTTCGTCGCCGCGCGGGTGCCGGGAGCCGCCGCCGAAGATGCCACCGACCGACCAGTGCGCCGACCGGGTCTCGGTGTCGACGTCGACGATCCCGCCCCGGCGTACCGGCTCGACCAGCACCGCCGCGCCGCCGTCGCCGAAGGTGTAGCCGGCGAACGCCGTCCGCGCCTGCGCCAGGCTGTCCAGCCGGGGCCGCATCACCCGGGTCGGGGTCTCGCCGGTCACCACCAGTGCCCGGTGGGCGCGCCCGGCCAGGATCATCGACCGGGCCAGATCGATGCCGTTGAGGAAACTGTTGCAGGCGTTGGTCACATCCATCGCGTGGGCGTGGCCACCCAGCTCGGCCTGCACGATGTGCGCGGTCGCCGGCTCGACCAGGTCCCGGCTGGCCGAGGCGAACAGCAGCAGGTCGACCTCGTCGACGTCCCGCCCGGCGGCGGCGAGGGCCTGCCGGGCCGCCCGGACGGCGAACGTCGAGGCGTACTCGTCGTCGGCGGCGATCCGGCGGTGGTCGATGCCGGTCATCATCCGGAACAGCCCGGGCGGCAACGCGACGTCACTGGCGGCGGCGATCCGCTCCTGCAGGTCGGCGGTGGTCAGTTCCCGCTCGGGCAGGCTGGCACCGACCCCGGTGATGCCGACCCGTGCGGGATGCCACCCCGGTGGCGAGGTGTCGTTCATCTGCTCAGCTTCCTGTCGGACCCGGCCGGTCCGGATGAGTAGGGGTGCTCAATGCGCCCCGGTGCCGTAGCTCAAAGTCGTGGGCCCGGACCGGGTACCGGTGCGAGGTTACGGGCCCGCCTGCGGCGGGTACACCGTTCCGATGGCTACGAAATCCCAGCCCAAGGGGGCCAGAGGGACTGTCGGACACGCCAACAGCGCGTTGAACCTGCGGCTGGCGATGGCCAGCTTCGGGCTGGTCTTCTGCGTGGTGGCCGGGTTCCTGGCCTGGCGAGCCGACCTGACGGCCGGCGCGGTGATCCTCTGGGTGCTCGCGGCGATCGCGGTGGTCGACCTGGTCGTCATCCAGCGCCGGCGCCGGGCCCGTAAGCAGGAGGAACCGGGCGTACGGCACTCCTTGTTCGAGTGACGGGGCGATCCGCGACGGGATTGGCGGAATCGGCCATCGGGTAGATGACCGGCCATGACGCGCTTGGGCCTGCACTGCTCCCATGAACAGATCCACCCGGCCCGGCTGCTGGACGCGGTGATCCGCGCGGAGCAGGCCGGTTTCGACGCCGCGATGGCCTCGGACCACTTCGCCCCGTGGAGCCGGCGGCAGGGCCACTCCGGCTACGTCTGGTCCTGGCTCGGCGCCGCGATGCAGGCCACCGGCCTGCCGTACGGGGTGGTCAACGCCCCCGGGCAGCGCTACCACCCGGCGATCGTCGCCCAGGCGATCGGCACCCTGTCGGCCATGTACCCGGGGCGGTTCTGGGCGGCGCTGGGCACCGGGGAGAACGCCAACGAACACATCACCGGCGACGTCTGGCCGCGCAAGCCGGTCCGGTCGGCCCGGCTGCGCGAATGCGTCGACGTGATCCGGGCCCTGCTGGCTGGCGAGGAGGTCAGCCACGACGGTCTGGTCACCGTGGACCGGGCCAGGGTGTGGACCCGGCCGGACACCCCGGTCGACCTGTTCGGAGCGGCGGTGACCGAGGCCACCGCCGCGTGGTGCGCCGACTGGGCCGACGGACTGATCACCGTCAACGCCCCGGTCGCGCACCTGCGTCGGATGGTCGCCGCGTACCGTGACGCCGGCGGCCGCGGCCGGCTCGTGCTGCAGGTCCATCTGAGCTGGGCGCCGGACGAGGCACAGGCCGAGGCGATCGCCCACGACCAGTGGCGGACCAACATCTTCGCCCCGCCGGTGGCCTGGGACCTGGCCACGCCCGAACACTTCGACATCGTCGCCGACGAGGTCACCGTCGAGCAGGTACGGCGTACCGTCGACGTGTCGGCGGACCTGTCCCGCCACGTCGACCAGCTGGCCGAGTACATCGCGCTGGGCTTCGACGAGATCTTTCTGCACCACGTGGGCCAGGAGCAGGTCGCGTTCATCGACGCGTTCGGCACCGAGGTGCTGCCGAAACTGCGGACCACCTGACCACCTGACCACCTGACCACCTGACCACCTGACCACCTGGGCCTCCTGACCACCTGGGTTGACCCGGCGTTCCCCGGGTGCCCGTACCGGCCGGGAATTCGATCGCCCCGGTCGGCGTTGCGGACTAGCGTGACCACCATGTTCGGCACCGTCGGCGTTGTGCGGCCCGCAGGTTTCCACCTGCCGGGCGCCGTCGTCGTGTGCGCATGGCTGGCTGATACCCGAGGCTGACCCTCCTCCCGCTGCGGCAGAACCACGGAGGAGGGTGGCCCGGACCTCCCGGCGTCGTCCTTTCCCGGCGTACGTCGTGGAGTGCGGTTCTGGCGCGGTTCGCGGGGCCTGGCATCCCGCCCGCGTGACGTCGTCCGCCAAGCAGACTCCACTCTGGAGCAGTGTCATCATGGCCAAGAGTCAGTTCGTGCGCGCGAAGCCGCACCTCAACATCGGCACGATGGGTCACGTCGACCACGGCAAGACCACCCTGACCGCCGCGATCACCAAGGTCCTCGCCGACCGGGACCCGGCCGTCAACCGGTTCGTCTCGTTCGACGGCATCGACCGGGCACCGGAGGAGGTGGCGCGGGGCATCACCATCAACATCTCCCACGTCGAGTACGAGACGGCCACCCGGCACTACGCCCACGTGGACATGCCCGGCCACGCCGACTTCGTCAAAAACATGATCACGGGGGCGGCGCAGGTCGACGGGGCGATCCTGGTCGTCTCGGCGCTCGACGGGGCGATGCCGCAGACCCGTGAGCACGTGCTGCTCGCCCGGCGGGTCGGCGTGCCGTACCTGGTGGTGGCGATGAACAAGGCCGACGCGGTCGACGACCCGGAGCTGCTCGACCTGGTCGAGCTCGAGGTCCGGGAGCTGGTTTCCGAGTACGGGTTCCCCGGCGACGAGCTTCCGGTGGTCCGGGTGTCGGCGCTGCGGGCGCTCGAGGGTGACCCGCGCTGGGTGGCCTCCGTCGTGGAGCTGCTCGACGCCGTCGACCGGTACGTTCCGGTGCCGCCGCGCGAGCTCGGCGAGCCGTTCCTGATGCCGATCGAGAACGTGCTGACCATCTCCGGCCGGGGGACCGTGGTGACCGGTGCGGTCGAGCGCGGCACGTTGCGCCTCGGCGACCAGGTGGAGGTGGTCGGCCTTGGTCCGACCCTGTCGACGGTCGCGACCGGGCTGGAGACGTTCGGCAAGTCGCTGGACGCCGCCGAGGCCGGTGACAACGCCGCCGTCCTGCTGCGCGGGGTCAAGCGTGACCAGGTGCAGCGGGGCCAGGTGGTGGCGCTGCCGGGCAGCGTCACGCCGCACCAGCGGTTCACCGCCCGCCTGTACGTGCTGACCACCGCCGAAGGTGGGCGGCACACGCCGTTCTTTGCCAACTACCGGCCGCAGTTCTACTTCCGTACGACGGACGTGGTCGGGTCGGTGCACCTGGGCGACCGGACGATGGCGATGCCGGGTGACACTGTCGAGGTGACGGTGGAGCTCGGCAGGCCGGTCGCGATGGACGTCGGGCTCGGATTCGCCGTGCGGGAGGGCGGCCGTACGGTGGCCGCCGGAACGGTGACGACCCTGCTCGACTGATCACGGCTGTCGCCCCGCCCGTGGTTCTGCTCTCAGCTAATCTCCTGACAGCAGAACCACGGGCGGACTCCCTCGGCGTGCGCGATGCTGGAACGGACACCCGATGACGATCCGCTCGACCGAGGAGATTTACGGATGGACTTCAAGACACCTGCCATGCGCGGTGACGGGGCGGCGGCCAGCTTCGGTGACCAGGTCTACCACCGGTTGCTCCAGGAGCGGGTGATCTTCCTCGGGACCCAGGTCGACGACGCCTCGGCGAACGCGATCTGCGCTCAGATGCTGCTGCTCGCCGCCGAGGACAGCAAGCGCGACATCTTCCTCTACATCAACTCCCCGGGTGGCTCCATCAGCGCCGGGATGGCGATCTACGACACGATGCACTACGTCAAGAACGACGTGGCCACGCTCGCGCTCGGCTTCGCCGGGTCGATGGGGCAGTTCCTGCTCTGCTCGGGTGCGCCCGGCAAGCGCTATTCGCTGCCGCACACCCGGATCATGATGCACCAGCTTTCCGGTGGCATCGGCGGCACCGCCGCGGACATCGCGATCCAGGCGGAGAACATGCTCTACGTCAAGCGGACCACGATCGAGCGGATCGCCTTCCACACCGGTCGCACGTACGAGGAGATCGAGGCCGACTCCGACCGCGACCGGTGGTTCACCGCCGAGGAGGCCCGTGAGTACGGAATGATCGACCACGTCATCACCACGACCACTCAGATGTCGTTGGAAGGGTCGATCTCCTGATCCGATAAGGCCGTCTGACGTCGCGGCATCACATTCGTCGTCGTACCGGCGGCGCGGTCGGCCCGCGCCGCCGGTACGTTCGTCACATCGTCGACCGATGCCGACCGGTCCGTCGTCGCCGTGTCCGTCCCGTGCCGTCGCGCTCCACAAGCGCATCGCGGTCAGCTAGATTGGACTTCAGCGGCTGGTGCGTGTTCCGCCGCCAGAGGTGATCACGACTGCGGGCGGAGCGAGATGCTGTTGCGACAGGTTATCGGCTCGGTGTTGCGCAGGATCCGGCTGCGGCAGGGGCGGACCCTGCAGGACGTGGCGCGGGCCGCTGGCGTGTCCACGCCGTACCTGTCGGAGTTGGAACGCGGCCGCAAGGAGCCGTCGTCGGAGATCCTCGCCTCGATCTGCCGCGCGCTCGGCGTACCGCTGGAGGAGCTGCTGCAGCAGGTGCTGGAGGAGCTGACCAAGATCCAGCCCACGGTGGTCCCGGCTCCGCTGCGTGGCGTCGCCCGAGGGCGCATGCCGGTCCTGCATGGCGGGGTCGACGCCGTTGGCCGACCCCGCCGCGCGGTGTCCCGCCGTCCGGCCGGCAGGACCGACGTGTCTGCCGCCCGCCGGGCCGTGCGGGCCCGGGTGGTGCGTCCGGTGGGCTGGCCCCGGCGTCTCACCTGACCGACCTGGCCGATCATGATCAACCCGGGGTGACGGATCAGCCCGACCGACGGCGGTAGACGTCGATCGTCGACTGTCCCTGGAAGAGGTACTGCGGCTGCGGCTCGCTGACCACCACGTCGATACCGAAGTCCGTGCAGTACGCTTCGGCGAAGTGGCAGCCGGTGACGGCGAACACCACCAGGCGGGTGCCGTGCTCGGCGGCAGTGCCCAGCAGCGCCGTCAGCGTGTGGCTCGGGAGGGTCTCCCCGCAGACGAGCGCGACGTCGCTCTCGGCGATCAGCCGGGCGCTCTCCTGCCCCGACACCACCGGTACGCCGAGAATGCCGTTGGCGATCAGGTCCGGATCGAAGTCACTGGCGGTGATCTGGACGTCCTCGGTGCGCAGGTGGTGGATCAGGTTGCCCATCACCCCCACGTTCGCGACCCGCCGCCCGCCGGTCGCGCTCAGCAGCGCCATCGCCTCGTCGACGACGATCCTCGCTCGGACCAGCGCCTTGTCCTGCGGCAGGCCGTCGATGAGGTGCCGGCGGGTGGGCCGGGTGGGCAGCGAGCCGAACGCGGCGTCCAGGATCGCGATGTCCTCCTCCACCGACAGACCCCGTACCTCGCGGCTGTCCTGGCCGAGCAGGGCGTCGACCTCGCCGCTGAGCCGGACCGATCCAAAGTCGGCATAGCAGCAACCTTGCCGCTTCGCCTGCGCCATCACGAAGCTGTACGTCATGAACCGCTCGTACGGGGTGGGGTAGGCGCGGTAGTCGACGCTCCACAGGCCGCGCAGGGTGAAGTCCTCGTCGGGAATCCCTCGGCTGCGGTCCCGCACGATCGTACGCAACGTGTCCAACATGGTGTCCATCGGTGCTGCTCCTGCTCCTGCCGCTGTCGCTGGTGGGGAACCGGTGTCGGCTGGTGGCGACGGTGTCGCTCAGTGCGGATCGGCGGCCGGCTCCGCCGGCGCCGAGTTGCGCCGGGTGCCCCAGCGCCGCTGGGTCGCCTCGTGGATGTACCAGATGTCGTCCTCGGTCAACCGCCGTGAGACGACCCCGGGAAATGCCTCCTCGAAATAGATGTACGGTGGTCGATTGTCCACGGTGGGCGAGTGGTAGTCGAGCGAGTCGGCCATCTGATGCTGCCGGGTGATCGGGGTCGCCGGATGGTAGGTGAGGATGTTCGGGCTGGCCAGCATCAACAGGCCGGCGTCGATCAGTTCGCCCACGCCGTCGATCGTCTCCTCGATCGATGTGCGATCCTCGCCCTCCAGGCCGAACAGCACCGACGAGCCGACCGGGATACCCGCGTCGCGGATGCGTTCCAACGCGGTCCGTACCTTCTGCGGCCAGGGGAACTGCGCCGATCGGCGCAGATTCTTGTGAATGTTGACCATCACCTGCTCGGACATGCTTTCGATACCGAGGTAGAGGTAGCCGCAGCCGGCCTGCTTGAGCAGCCGCAGCGTGTCGACCACATCGGTCTCCTTGTGCAGGGTGGTCAGCAGGTCGACGGTGACCTGCCCGCCGAAGCGCAACTGCCGCAGCCGCTGCCAGTCGCCTTCGTCCTCGATCCACTTGCGGTACCGGGGCGGCAGCTCCGCCGGGGTGCTGGCCACCCGCAGCGCGGCCAGTTCCGTGCAGAAGGCCCGGATCAGCGGAAAGTTCCCACTCCAGAAGATCGAGTCGTCGAAGAAGACCGCCTCCGCTCCGTAGCTCACGCACGCACATATCCGTTCCAGGGCGGCTGCCACCGGTTCGGTCCGGAACCGCCGCAGCCCGCCGGCGAGCGGCGCCGCCTCCGAGCAGAAGTCACAGTGGTACGGGCAGGCGTTGGAGACGGTCATGTGGGCGGTGCGCGCCGGAGTGCCGTCGGGGCGGGGGAAGACCGGGAACCGGGCGCGGATCGCGAAACCCTGGTACGGCATCGGCAGGTCGGCCAGATCGTATGCGGCACCCTTGATCGGGAAGGCGTGCACCGCGTCGGCGGTACGCGCGCACAGCAGCGACGTACCGGGGACCTGCTCGCCGGCGGCGGCGAGCAGGTCCAGTGTCGCCACCACCTCGTCGACGTCGGTGGCGCGGGTGCGGATGTCCATCGACAGCGCGATGGCCTGCATCAGCAGGTGCAAGCTGAAGTAGCCGTCACCGGAGATGAGGAAGTCGACCACCGGCCGGGCCCGGCCCTCGTCGATGGCCCGCAGGGTGGCGCTGTACTCCAGCGCGAGGGTGCCGTCCGGGCGGTAGCGCATCGTCTCGTCGATGTGCCGCCCGCCGAACACCACCAGGCAGTCGGGGACCTCCCTTTTCACCAGTTCGGCCATTTGCAGCGCGTACCGGTGGCCGGGGGAGACGGTGCTGACGAGGAAGACCCGGGGCCGACGGCGGCGTACGTCGTCGCGCAGCTGCTCCCGTGCGGGGGCGTCCCAGACGCGGGGGTCGAAGACACTGCGGTCGGAGTTGCTGTCCGCGGTGTGCCAGCCCCGTGGCCCGTGCTGCGCGGCGAGCCGGTAGGCCTTCGACGGGGCGACACCCCAGTCGGGGCAGAGTCCGGGGAAGGCGGCGCGGTGCTCGGGGGCGGCGGCCGCCGACTGCAGGGCCGCGTCGACGGTGACGCTCAACGCCGCGTACAGACACATCGGGTCGCCCGGGTAGGTGATCTCCCCTTCGGTCGAGGTCATCACCGGCGCCAGCGCGGCGAGCACGGGGAAGGCGCGGGCCCGCCACTGGGACCGGATGTCGTCACCGGGGCAGTCGGCGGCCAGCGCGGCGGCCCGCTGCCGGTGCAGCTGGGCCAACCGCCGGGTCGCCGCGTCACGGTCGACCGGCGGCGGCCCGGCGAACCCGGGGTGGGCGACGACGGCACGTACTCCTGCGGTCATCCTGATCGACCCCGTCGTGCCGGGACGTGGCCGTCGGCGGTCGGCTCAACCACGGGCCACCTCGGCCGCTGCGGACTCCCCACCCAGCGCGGCCAGGACCACCGCCGGGTTCCAGAAGTCCCGGTAGTGGCGGATCTGATCGCCTGAGGTCCACACCACCGAGATGTACGTCTGATGTACCGGCAGCCCGGTGGCCAACGCGGTGCCGGTGCCGGTGAACTCGGCGACCACCAGGTCCGGCGCGGCGCTCGGGTGGAACCGCAGTTCGTCGAAGCGCAGTGACAGGTTCTCGGCGTACTTGTCCATCTGTGCGCGGATCTGTTCGTGGCCGCGGAAGACGGCCGGCCAGCCCGCCGGGGCGTACGGGAACTCCAGCACGCCGTCGGGGGTGAACAGGGCGACCCAGTCGGCGATGGCGTTGCGCTCGAGCAGGTCGAGGTGGTGGGCGAACAACCGCTCGGCGGCGGTACGGGCGGTAGCTCCGGTAGGCATGCTCATGCGCCTTTCGTCGATACGGGCAGGCTGATCAGTGCGCGCAGGAACGTGGTGTCCAACCAGCGCAGGCTCTCCACCGGGGCGGCCAGCGACAGCTGCGGGAAGCGCTGCAGCAGCCGGCCGATCGCAATCTGGCCCTCCACCCGGGCCAGCGGCGCCCCGATGCAGTAGTGGATGCCGTGGCCGAAGCCGAGGTGGCCGTCGGAGGGGCCGCGGACGTCGTACGCCTGCTGAGGTGGGAAGCGCTGCGGATCGCGGTTCGCGTGCGCCAGCGAGGCGAGCAGGAAGGAACCTTCCGGGATGGTCACCTCGCCGACCTGGACGGGGGCGGTGGTGAACCGCAGCATCGACATCAGCACCGGGCCGTCGTAGCGCAGGTACGCCTCGATCGCCTTCGGTAGCAGGCCGGGGTCGGCCTGGATCGCGGCGAGCTGGTCCGGGTGGCGCAGCAGGGTGAGTACGCCGTTGCCGATCAGGTTCATGGTCGTCTCGAAACCGGCCATGATCATCAGGTAGGTCATGGCGACGAGTTCGGACCCGCTCAGCCGGTCGCCGTCGTCGCGGGCCTGGATCAACGCGGTCAGCAGGTCGTCTGCCGGATGCGCCTGCTTGGCCGCGATGAGCTCCTCCAGGTAGGCGGTGATCTCGGCGGCGACGGCCTCGGCGGCGTCCGGCGACAGCGGGGTGGCCTGCTGCTGCGCCCAGCCCCGGAAACGCTCCTGGCCGTCGGCGGGGATGCCGAGCATGTCGCCGATGACCGCCAACGGCAGCGGGAAGCAGTAGCTGGACATCAGGTCGACCTGATCCTGGTCGGCGATCGCGTCGAGCAGCCGGTCGGCGATCTGCTCCACCCGGGGCCGCAGGTGCTCCACCCGTCGGGTGGTGAACGCCCGGGTCACCAGCGACCGCAGTCGGGTGTGGTCCGGCGGGTCGGCGTTGAGCATGTGCCCGATCAGCGTGCCGCCGATCACCGGACGGTGCACGCCGGTGACCGTGGTGAACAGCTCGGCGGCGGCGGTCGCGTCCCGGGCCACGTGCGGGCTCGCCAGGACGGTCCGGACGTCGTCGTAGCGGGTGACGATCCATACCGGATGGTCGGTGGCGAGGTACGCCGGCCGGGCCGGTCCGTCGACCCGCAGCCCGTCGTAGAGCGGATGCAGCGGCGAGATCATCTCCTCGCCGAGGATCAGGGTGGAATGTTGCGGTGCGTGGGTCACGAGGTCTCCTCAGCGGCCGGGGGAGGTACTGGCGGGTTCCCGGCCGACGGCCGGCGGGGGGCCGACGATCGCGCCGAGCTGACGGTCGAAGGCGGAAGCCGGCAACAGCCGGGTCATGAACCGGGCCTTCTTGACGTCGGCGCCGACGACGTAGCGGATCTTCGGCCGGTGTGCGGTCAGCGCGGTGCGGACCGCGTCGGCGAAGTCCTGCATCGTGGTGGTGCTGGCGAGAGCGCCCTGTTCGTTGGCGTCGACGAAGCTCAGCAACGACGACCGGTAGAGCCCGGCCACCGACTCCGGTGCCGCCTGCAGGGTGCGCAACGCGGTCTCCCGGGTCTTGCGCCAGATCGGGGTCATGATCGCGCCAGGCTGTACGACGCTCACCGCGATGCCGAAGGCGCGCAGCTCCCGACGCATGATGTCGCTGAGCGCCTCCTTGGCGAACTGCGACGCCGCGTACGCGCCCAGGTACGGCACCGCGACCGTGCCGAGCCCCGACGTGACGTTCACGATCCGGCCGCCGCACCTCCGCAGCGCCGGCAGCATCGCCCGGGTGACCATCACCGACCCGACGACGTTGGTCTCCAGTTGGATCCGCAACTGCTCCCGGGTGACGCACTCCAGCGGCGCGGTGATGCAGATCCCCGCGTTGTTGACCAGCCCCCACAGGCCCGCCGCGCCGGTCACGGCGGCGATCTCCTCCGCCGCGCGGTGCAGCGCCGCGTCGTCGGTGACGTCCAGCAGTACGGGGTGGACGGCTCCGGTGCCGGCCGGCCGCAGGTCCGCGCCGTCGGCGGCCCGTCGCACGGCGGCGAAGACGTTGAAGCCGTGTCGGGTGAGTTCGACCGTGGCCTGCCGGCCCAGCCCCGACGACGCGCCGGTGACGAGCACCCAGCGTCCGTGCGGTGGTACCGGCTCACGATTGATCCACATGCGAGTCCTCCGATTCGGTACGGGCGGCCGGCAGCGCGGTCAGCAGGGTGTGCAGACAGTTGTCGACCAGGGCGACGGCCCGCTGCTCGTCCACCGCCTCCCGGATGTAGGTGAAGTTCCAGAACAGCCGGCCTCCGCTGGTGGTGACGGTGGCGACGAAGTAGCCGTTGACCGACAACCCGGTGATGAACTGCGCGCCGGACAGCGCCCAGTCGCCTAGCCGGTCGGGGAAGTCGTACCGGCCGACGTTGGACACGCACAGGTTGATCGGGCTGGTCTGTTCCATGAACTCCAGGAACGGACGGCCTTCGGCCACGCTCGGCGGGCAGCCGCCGCGGACCAGGTTCACCAGGGCGAGATGCTCGCCGAGATCCCGGCGTCGGGCGACGTCGGCGCTGACCGACCGGGCCCGGTCCCACACCGTCGCCGTGGACCGGCAGTCCACCAGCGACGGTACGGTCGCCACGTAGGTGCCGACCTCGTCCGGACCGACCGGCGGGTCCAACGCGGCACGGAAGTCGATCGGCGAGCCGATCATCAGGTACGCGACGTCGGACCGCTCGGCCGCCACCGCGCTGGCCAGCGCCGCCACCAGCGCCCCGTGGACGCTCGTGCCCTCCCGCCGGCAGGCGTCGGCCAGCGCCGTGAGCTGGTCGGCGGAGAGTTCCCGGTGAATCAGGCCGGTACGGCGCTGCTCGAACGGCACGTACCGGGTGGGTTCGAACCGGGCCGGCCGGTACCGGCTGATGTCCTGTCCGTCGCGTTCCTGCTTGGCCTGCAGCACGGCGGCCCCGGCCGCCCCCCGGTGCGGCTCCGGTAGGAGGTCGTCGGGGGGCGGCAGGGCGCGCTCGCGGGCCGGCGGCCGCGTCGACGCGGCGGCGGTCAGCCCCAGCGGTGGCGGGGCGGCGCCGTCGTCGGGTCCGGCGGCGAGCAGGGCGCACTGCTGCGCCCACTGCCGGACGAGGGCGAGCACGGTGGTGCCGTCGGCGACGCTGTGCGGCAGGGCGATGATCAGATCGACCGCCGGCGGTGCGCCGCCGCCGATGGTCAGGGCGGTCGCCCTGGCCAGCGGGCCGGTGTGCCAGTCGATCGGGTCGACCAGCTCGTGTTCGTTGCACCACCGCACCCAGCTGTCCGCGTCGTCGGGGCCGGCGGCGGTGGGTTCGCACAGCGGGACGGGCCGGTCGGTGGCCACGTACCGTGGATGGCGTCCGTCCTCGTCGGCGCGGATCGCGACCTGCAGCAGTGGATGGCGTCGCTGCACGACGTCCAGCGCCGCGCGTAGTACCGGGCCCGCGATCGTGGCGTGCACCCGGACCCGGGCGATCACGGTGAGCGGTGAGAGCTGGTCGGCGATCCAGTACCAGCGTTCGACCGGGCTCAGCTCCCGGTCGACGACCGCCTCTGCCGACAGCGGACCGGTCGTGGCCGGCCGGCTGCTCACGACGCCCCCTGGAAGGTCAGCGCCGCCCGGTTGCGCGCGTCGATCGAGCGTTGCGGCACCCAGCGGAAGTACAGCCGGCGGCCGAGCACGGCCAGCGGATGTTCGGCCTGCTCGATGCGGCTCAGCGCGTACGACGCCTGCACCATCTGGTGGGTACGGGGGCGGCGGGCGTCCTCGTATGCGCGCAGCCCGGCGCTGATCGTGTCGGCACCGGCCAGGCACTGGGCGAGCACCACGCCGTCCTCGACCGCCATCGCCGCGCCCTGGCCGAGACTGGTCATCATCGGGTGGGCGGCGTCGCCGAGCAGGGTCACCGGGCCGGTGCCCCACGAGCCGCGGAACGGGCGGTCCTGGGCCGGAATGGTGATGATGGTGTCGTCCGGCGTGGCCCGCAGGACGGCGCCCACCTCGTCGGCCCAGCCGGCGTAGGTCCGCTCGATCTCCTCCCGGTCGCCCTTCCAGGTCCGGGCGGCTTCACCGGGCATGTTCAAGGTGCCCCACCAGTAGACCCGGCCGTTGCCGATGTCGGCGAGCCCGAACCGCCGTCCGCGCCCCCAGTAGTGCGCGGCGTAGCCGGGGGTCACCCGGGGATGAGTGAAGTGCGGCGTCGCGAGCCAGCAGATGTAGTCGCCGTCGCGTAGCTCTTCCGGGCCGAGCAGCTGCCGGCGGACCGCCGACCGGATCCCGTCGGCACCGATCAGGACGTCGCCGCGTACGGTGTGCCCGTCGCTGAAGGCCACCTGGACCTGGTCGCCGTCGACGTCGTACCCGGTCGCGGTCGCGCCGAGGGTCACCGATTCCTCGCCGACCTGCTCCAGCAGCGCCTGTTGCAGGTCGGCGCGGTGCACCGCCAGCATCGGCACCCCGAACTCCTGGATGAAGTGCCGGTAGTGGATGGTGCGGATCACCTGACCGGCCGCGGTCTTGAAGTGCAGCCGGTCCCACTGCACGGCCCGGCCGTTGAGGTTCAGCTCGATGCCCATCTGGCGCAGCGCGACCGACGCGTTGCAGGTCAGCGCCAGGGCGCTGCCGGCGGGCAGCAGGTCGGTGGCCCGTTCGAAGATCCTGACCTGGTAGCCGGTGCGACGAAGCGCCGCGGCGGCGGTGAGACCGCCGATCCCGGCACCGACGACGATGGCCGTCGGCGGTGGACTGCTCATTGGCTCACTCCTCGACAGAAGGTTGCGGTGGCGTCGGATCGGACACGAGACAGGCGTTCAGCCGGTCGGCGAGCACCCGGACGTGGGGTTCGTCGAGCAGGTCGAGATGGTCGCCGGGGACCTCCACGACGGTGAGGCCACCGCCGGCCCAGTCGGTCAGCCCGTTGTCCGGGTCGGCGTGCCGGCTGTGCGCGGCCTCGTGCATCGGGCGCAGCGGTGCCGGCAGCTCGCCGCTGGCCCGTAGCAGCACGATCGGGTCGACGTACGGCGGCGGGCGGTAGTCGAGCAGTGCCTGCCAGTTCGCCTGGAACACCCCGAACAGTCGCTCCACCACGCCGCGTGAACTACCGTCGGGCAGCACACCGGCCGCCACCGCCCGCCGCAGGATGAAGTCGAGCCGGTCGCCGCGCTCGGGCAGCCCGCTGGGCAGCGCCTCGGTGGGGGTGGCACCGCGCTCGAACCAGCACAGCTCCCAGAAGAACCACTCCAGCAGGGCGTCGTCGGCCACCGCCTCCGGTGTCGGCGTACCGGGGGTGATCGAGTCCAGCAGGATCACCCGGATCTCCGCGTCCGGCTGCGCCCGGCGCAACTGGGCGGCCATCTCCAGGGCGACGAAGCCACCGAACGACCAGCCGCTGAACACGTACGGGCCGGTGGGACGGGCCCGGCGTACCGCCGCCAGGTAGCTGGCTGCCAGCTCCGGCAGGCTGCGCAGCGGCTCGGCCCCGGGGTCCGCGCCGGCCGCCTGCAGCGCGTACACCGGCTGGTCGGCCGGCAGGTGCCGGCTCAGCGGTACGTAGCAGAGCACGTTGCCGCCGAGCGGATGCACCAGGAACAGCGGCGGCCGGGTGCCGTCGCGGCGCAGCGGGACGAGCGGGTCGAAGGCCACCGGCGCGGACCGCTGCCGGAGTCGGACCGCCAGCTCGGCGACGGTCGGGGTGGCGACGAGCGCGGCGATGGGCAGGTGGACGCCGTAGCGCTGCTCGACCGTGACCGCCAGGCGCATCGCGGCCACCGAGGTGCCGCCGAGATCGAAGAAGTTGTCGTGGATGCCGACCTGTGGCAGCCCCAGCAGGTCGGCCAGGAGCTCGGCCAGCGCCCGTTCGTAGCCGTCGCGGGCCGGCGCCGACCGGCCCGCCGTGGCGGTGGGCAGCGGTAGCCGGCGCAACGCGGCGTCGTCGCGTTTTCCGCTCGGGGTCACCGGCAGCCGGGGCAGCCAGACGAAGTGCGCCGGCACCATGTAGTCCGGCAGGCTGACCCGTAGCCGCTTGCCCAGATCGGACACGTCGGCGGCGTCGGCGTCGCCGACCAGGAACGCGACGAGCAGGGCGTCGCCGGCCTCCCGCCGGTGGGCCACCACCGCCACCTCACGGATCGCCGGCTGGTCCTCGGCGGCCCGCAGCAGTGCGACCTCCACCTCGGCCAGCTCCACCCGGAAGCCGCGGATCTTGACCTGGGTGTCCCGGCGGCCCAACCAGACCGCGTCTCCGTCGGGCAGCACCATCGCGACGTCGCCGGTGCGGTACAGCCGGGCGCCAGGCCGACCCGGGTGCGGCAGGAACGCCCGGGACATCAGCTCGGGCTCGTCCCGGTAGCCGCGCGACAGGCAGGCCCCGCCGAGGTAGATCTCCCCGGGCGCACCTGTCGGGACGGGACGCAGCCGATCGTCGAGCACGTGCAGCTGCGCACCGCTGATCGCCCGGCCGATCGGCGGCAGCACCGGGAACCGGTCCGGGTCCCCGGACATCAGCCAGGTGGAGGCCAGGTTCGTCTCGGTCGGGCCGTACTGGTTCTCCAACAGCAGACCGGGCAGCCGCCGGCAGAGCCGGCGGATCTCCTCGGTGATGCGCAACTGCTCACCTGAGGAGACGACGACGCGCAGCGCCTGCGGGACGACATCGAGCGCCTCGACCGCCTCGGCGAACTGCTGGAGCGCGACGTAGGGCAGGAAGACCCGTTCCACCTGGTGTTCGTCGACGGTGCGCAGCAGCGCCGACGGGTTGCGCCGGTCCGCCTCGCTGATGATGCGCAGCTCGCCGCCGCAGGCCAGGGTGGAGAAGATCTCCTGGAACGACACGTCGAAGCCGAGCGGGGCGAACTGCAACGTACGGGGTGCTCCCGCCCCGGTCGGCGCGGACACCTGCCACTGCACGTAGTTTGCCCACAGCCGGTGGGTCAGCTCGACGCCCTTGGGCCGGCCGGCCGAGCCGGAGGTGAACAGGATGCAGGCGATGGCTTCCAGGTCCAGCGCCGGGTCCGGGTCCGGGTCCGGCTGCCCGGCCGGTCCGACACCGGCGGCGGCGAACAGGTCGTCACCGTCGTCGGCGATCAGGTCGTCGACCTCGAGCAGCGTGGTCGGGTCCGACCCGTCGCCGAGCAGGCCCCGGTGTGCCCGGTGGGCGACGATCCGGACCGGCCGGGCGATCTCCAGCACGGCCCGGATCCGCTCGCGGGGGTAGCTGACGTCCAGCGGGACGACCGCCCCACCGCTGCGGCAGATGCCGAGTACGACGGCGACCAGTTCCGCGCTGCGGTCCATCGCGACGCCGACCGCCACGTCCGGGCCCACCCCGAGGGCCCGCAGGCGGGCGGCGATGCGCCCGGTGACCGCATCGAGCTGCCGGTACGTCCATCGCCGGGAGCCGTCGCCGATCGCGGGCGCGTCCGGGGTACGGGCGGCCTGGTCCCGGAACTGGCGGACCACGTCGGTCGGCTCGGCGGCCGGTGGGCGGACCGCACCGCCGGCTGGTCGGCGGACCGAAACGTCAGCGGCGGCGCAGTCGGTGGCGCAGTCGATGGTGTCGTCGGCGGTGACCAGGAAGCCCCAGTCACGCGCCTGCTGCGGGTGCCGGGTGAGCCGGTCCAGGATGCGCAGGTAGGTCTGCGCGTACAGGTCCGCCTGGTCCCTGGTGAACACCGTGCCCGCGCAGTCGACCCGCAACCGCAACTGGTCGTCGGCTGGATCGAGGATCGCGTTGAGCAGCAGAGTGAAACTGGTCTCCTCCCAGACCTGCAGCCCGGTGAGCACCGGCGTCGGCCCGGCGACCAGTGGGGCCAGCGCGTGCGGGTGGACGTAGTTGAACGCGGTGCCGAGCCGCTGCCCGCCCATCAGCCGGGTGATCTCACTCAGCGGGAACCGGCGGTACGGATGCGCCTGCTGCTCGGCGAGGTGGACCTGCCGTACCGTGTCAGCCCACGGACCGTCGGACGTCCGGATCCGTACCGGCAGGGTGTTGAGGAACAGCCCGGCGACCCGGTCGCCGCCGGCAACCTCCGGCCGGCCGTGGGTGACCAGGCCGGTGACCACCTCGGGCGCGCCGCTGAACAGCTGCAGCATCAGGCAGTGCGCGGCGAACAGCACCGACTTCACCGGCACCGCCAGTTCGCCGGCGAGCCGGCGGACATCCTGGCGCAGCGCGGCCGGTACCGGTTGCTCGACGACGATCAGCTGCTCGGTGGTCGGCGGCCGGTACGCCCGGAACCCCTCGACCTGGGTCGGTTCGGCACCGTCGAGCAGGTCCTGCCAGTACGCGCGGGCCTGCGGCGACGCGAGCGCGGCCCGTTCGAGGCGGATCAGCTCCGCCCCGCTGACCGCCGGGGCCGGTACGGGTGCCGTCACCGCCTGTCCGGTCCGGTGCTGGTAGTCGGTGACCAGCTCGTGCACCAGACTGGCCACGCTCCATCCGTCCAGCAGCGCGTGGTGGAAGCTGAGGACGAGGTCGACCGCAGCGGTACGGGGGAAGGCGTGCAGCAGGTACAGCGGTGGCTGGTCGAGGCGGTAACGGTGGAACCGCCGGTGCTCGACGTGGGCCAGGATGGTCCGCTGCGCGGTGTCTGCGTCGACCTCGCGCAGGTCGGTCACGGTCAGAGAGCCGACGACCCGGTGATGCACGATCTGCAGCGGTTCGGAGTAGCCGGCGAGGTGGAACGACGAGCGCAACGCCGGGTGCCGCGCGACCAGCGCCTCCATCGCCGCGTGCAACGCCTGCGCATCCCAGGGCAACCGCAGCGTGTAGCGGAACACGTCGTGGTAGACCGCCGACGACTCCCGCTCCCGGCTGTGGAAGAGCAGACCCAGGCTGAGCCGCGAGATGGGGTACGCGTCGGCGACGTGCAGCAGCCGGGCCCGGTCCCGGTCGGTGATCAGGTCGAACGGCTGCGGCGGTGCCGTCTGGGCCGAAGCCGTCGCCGGGTCGGCCATGGCGGCGGTGGCGGCGGCCCGGTCGGCCTGGGCCGCCTGCTCGGCGATCGTCGGCCAGCGGACCAGATCGCCCAGGGTCAACGCGAGTCCGTGCCGGGCCGCCTCGGCCCGTAGCCGCAGCATCAGGATCGAGTCGCCACCGACGCCGTAGTAGTTGTCCCAGACCCCGACCTGGTCGACACCGAGCACGTCGGACCAGATCCCGGCCAGCGTCTGCTCGGTGCGGGTACGCGGCTGGTCCGGGCCGTGCGGGCCGGCGACGGGATCCGGCAGCGCCCGACGGTCGGTCTTGCCGTTGGGAGTGACCGGCACCGCGTCGATGCGGACGAAGAAGCTCGGGACCATGAAGTCCGGCAGCCACCGGGCCAGTCCGGTGCGCAGGTCGGTCGGGTCGATCGGGTGGTCGGCGACGTAGTAGCCGACCAGCCGGGTGCCGTGGGTGGCCGACCGGTGGTCGACCACCACCGCGTCGCGCACCCCGGGCAGCGTCGCCAGGTGGCGTCGGACCTCGCCGAGCTCCACCCGGTTGCCCCGGATCTTGACCTGCTCGTCGAGCCGGCCCAGATACTCCAGGTTCCCGTCGGCCAGCCAGCGGGCCAGGTCACCGGTGCGGTACATCCGTTCGCCGGGTCGCAACGGATCGGCCACGAAGCGGTCCCGGGTCAGGTCCGGACGGTCGAGGTATCCCCGGGCCACCCCGACACCACTGACGCACAGCTCGCCGGCGATGCCGGGCGGTTGCGGGGTGCCGTGCGCGTCGAGCACGGACAACCGGATGTTGTCGATCGCCCGGCCGATCGGCACCCGGTCGACCGCCGTCTGCGGCCCGGTCGGGCAGTCGTAGTACGAGACGTCGACGGTGGCCTCGGTCGGGCCGTAAAGGTTCACCAACCGGGGCAGTGGCCGGCCGGCCGGCGGGTCGGCGTGGAAGATCCGGTTGAACTGCCGTACCCGATCGGGTGTCAACGCCTCGCCGCTGGCGAAGACCAGGCGCAGGCTCGCCGCCTGGCGGCGGCGCGCCGGCGCCTTCTCCAGCAGGTCCAGCAGCGGTCCGAGCATCGACGGTACGAAGTGGATCACGGTCACCTGGCACCGTTCGATCACCTGCAGCAGCTGGTCCGGATCCCGTTCGCTGCCCGGTGGGGCCAGTGCCAGCCGGGCGCCGGTGAACGACCACCAGAACAGCTCCCACACCGACACGTCGAACGAGCTCGGTGTCTTCTGCAGCAGCACGTCGTCGCCGCCGATCGGGTACCGGCGTTGCATCCAGTGCAGTCGGTTGACCACCGACCGGTGCTCCACCATCGTCCCCTTCGGTCGGCCGGTGGAGCCGGAGGTGTAGATGACGTAGGCGAGATCGGTCGGTCGGGGGAACGGCACCGTCGCACCACCGGGCCTCCTGGTCAGCCACGGCGTCACCGGGACCACCGTCGACCCGGGAGCCGGCATCTGCGCCACGGCGTCGGCGGCCGACGCGGATCCGTCGGTCAGGACGATCCGGGCGGCGCTGTCGGCGAGCAGCATCGCGATCCGTTGTGCGGGGTAGCCCGGATCGACCGGCACGTACGCTGCTCCGGCCCGCGCCACGGCGTGCACCGCGACGACCAGTTCCAGGCTACGGGCGGCGAGTACCGCCACCCGGTCGTCGGCCCCGATACCCCGCTCGCGCAGCTCGGCGGCGAGCGCGTCGACGCTGCGGGCCACATCGGCGAAGGTGAGCAGTCGCCCACTCGCGTCGTCGACGACCGCGACCCGGTCCGGATGCCGGTCCACGGCGGCGGCGAACAGCCCGGCCAGGGTGGTGTCGTGCGGGTACGGCACCGGCGGGTCGGTGTGGCCCGCGACCAACTCGTCGATCTCCGCCCCGGTGAGCAGGGGCAGCGCGGCGAGCGCGGCCGTCGGCTCGGCCAACGCGTGGCGCAGCAGGGTGGTCAGCTGTCGACCGACCTCGGCGATGGGCAGGTCCTCGTCGAACACGTCGCAGCCGTAGCCGAGCTCCACCACGACGTCGCTGACCTCGTCGAGTTCGTTGATCAGGACGGCGAGCGCATCCGGATCGTGCGACGGGTTGGTGGCCACGGTGCGGTAGCTGGCGTCCGGCACCGGCACCGGCGCCGACCAGCGCATGTAGGAGATGGTGACGTCGAACAGTTGGCGATGGCCCACCCCGCTGGCGCGCAGGTCGCGCAGCAGGTCGCCGAGTGGGTAGCGTTCGTGGCGCTTGAGCTGCCGGGTGTCCTGGCGGATCTGGTCCACCACGGTCCGCACGGACCGGCCCCCGCCGAGTGGCACCCGCATCGGCAGGGTGTTGGCGAAGTGGCCGGTGAGCGCCCGCTCGGTCTCGGTGAGCCGGTTCAGCAGGGAGACGCCGACGAGCACCTCGTCGCTGCGGTGCACCCGGCCCAGGTAGCCGGCGATCACCGCGGTCAGGAACGCGAACGGGCTGTCTCCGCCGGCTCTGATCCGGTCGATCAGGGCACGGTCGACGGTGAAGCGTTCGATCGCCGTACGCCGGGTGCCGGCGGGACTGCGCCGGTGGAACAGCGCCGGCTCCACGTCGCGCAGGTAGGACCGGAAGAAGCCGGCCGCCCCGGTACGGACGTCGTCGATCTGCTCTTGCTGGTCGAGCACCGACTGTACGTAGGACGGTGCGTCCACGCGGGTCGGCCGGCCGGTCCGTACCCGGTGGGCGTAGTCGTCGCGGACCTGGCCGATGAGTACGTTGAGGCCCCAGGCGTCGCAGACGATGTGGTGACACTGCACGTAGGCGTAGACCACGGACTCGCTCTCCCGAAGGATCCACAGTCCGTAGAGGCGTTGGCGGTGCAGCGGGAACGGGCGGGCGAAACGGTCGGCGATCCACGCCGCGCTCGCCGCCGCCGGGTCGGGCGTGGCGGTGAAGTCGACGATCTCGACCACCGGCGCGGCCGGCTCGTACCACTGCCACGGCATGCCGTCGGCCTCGTCGAACCGCAGGTGGAAGGAGTCGTTGCGGGCGATCGCGGCAGCCAGGGCGTCACGGAGCGCTGGCACGTCCACCCGGCCGTCGAACCGGTCGTAGATGCAGCAGTTGAACTGCGGCAGGTGCGGGAACCGGGACGCCGCCACCCAGACGTCTCGCTGGTGGGGGGAGAGGGGAAGGTGCGCGGATGAAGGCAAGGAGAGCTCCACGTGCATGTCGGTGGACGGTGGGTCGACCGTCCTGCGTGGTTGCCAGGCAACAGACTCACCCGCGCCACCGCAGGTATCCAGCGCGGCCGGAACATGGTCTTGCCGCGACCAGCCTCGTCCCGCCCACCCCTGGTCGGGTCAGGTACGGTGCGCAGGTGAGTGAGCAGGGAAGGGTCGATCCTCGCCAGTGGGGGGTGACCGGTGAGGTCCGGGTGCTGCCGGTGGCGGTGCCGACGGCGGCGGACGCCGCGCGGGAGCTGGGCTGCGCGGTCGGTGCGATCGTCAACAGCCTCGTCTTCGCGGCCGACGGCGCGCCGGTGCTGGTGCTCGCCAGCGGCGCGCACCGGGTGGACACCACGCTGGTCGCCGCGCAGCTGGGTGCCGCGAAGGTCCGCCGGGCCAGCCCGGAGCTGGTGCACGCCGCGACCGGCCAGCGCGTCGGCGGAGTCGCGCCACTGGGCCATCCACGCCCGTTGCCGACCCTGGTGGACCAGCATCTGGCCGACTACCCGCAGGTGTGGGCCGGCGGCGGGGACGAGTACACGATGTTCGCCACGACCTACCCGCAGCTGCTGGCGCTGACCGGCGGCCAGCCGCTGCGCGGGTGAGCCGACCGGCTCGCGACCAGGCTGGTCCGACGCGGGTGAGCCGACCGGTCAGGCGCGGCGGGCCGGCGGGTCAGGCGGCCCGGTAGCCGTCCCGGTCGGACCGGGTCAAGGTGGCCTCCGGGACGCCGATGAGGACCAGCGCCCGCGCGGTGCTCGGCTGGCCGGTCGCCAGCCCTGCGGCGCCGCCGCGGTAGCCTGCCCGGCCCCCGTCGGAGGCGGGTCGCCGGTCCGGCGTGGTGGGCCGGCTGCCGGCCGGCAGATGCAGGAACAGGCTCAGCGCCGACGAGGTGGCGTCGTGGAGCACCAGCAGACGCAGGCCCACCGTGCCGGAGCCGTCCGGCCGTCGGAAGTGCCGGATCCACGGCTGGTGGTCGCAGACGGGGTGGGCGTCCCAGATCCGGCGGAAGCTGGGGCTGCTGATCCGAAGGTCATGGACCAGCTGGCTCGGTCGGGACTCACCGAGCCAGTTGACCGACGACCGGCGCAGGTGCGCCACGATCGACCGTGCCTCGTCCGGCCAGTTCGCCAGCCGGTCGCGGGCCTGCCGGTCGGTGAACATCCACCACACGATGTTGCGCCGGTACTCCGGTTGCCGGCCGAAGTCGGTGTACCACTGCGTGGTGGCCGGGTTCCAGGCCAGCACGTCGCCGTACTCGTTGCAGACGTAGGCGGGGTAGCGGTGCGACATGTCCGCCACCATGCTCAGCGCCTCGCGTAACGCCACCCGGGCGCCGCGCCGTACCGGTGGCTCCTGGGCGACCCGGCGCAACTCGAACAGGTAGCGACGTTCCTGATCGGTCAGGCCCAGCACCTCGGCGACCCGTTGCAGCCGTTCCGTGGAGGGTGCCGGGTTGCGGCCCTGTTCCAGCCGTGTGTACCAGGTCGGGCTGACGCCGGCCAGCACCGCCACCTCTTCGCGGCGCAGCCCGGGGGTGCGCCGCCGGATGTCGGCGGGCAGGCCGACGGCGGAAGGGTCGCGGCGGATTCGTCGCGAGGTGAAGAAGGAGCCGAGGGCCCGAAGGAACGTCTCGCCGGTGCGCTGGCGCGCCGTGCTGTCGGCGGCAGCGTCGTGGTCGTGCTCCGAGTCGGAGCACACCGGGATCTCGTCACGCCAGGCTTTCCACTCTGTCATCACACATCCTTCCCCGTCGACTACTGCCACCGGCGGTATGCCGCGGTGGCGATCCGGCGGGTGTCCGCCGCCATGGGTGGAGATCGAGGCGGTTCGCCGCCGGTGCCTGGTCGGCTCGCGCCGGCTGCCGTGATCTGCCAACAAGTCCTCCTGCCGGAACGCGACACGGTCCTTGCCCCGGTGGCGCGTGGTGGACGGCTGGCGAGGGTGCCACGAGTTCACTCGGCGCCGGCCCGGCTCACCGGGCCCGGAGCACGGCCGGCAACCCACGTCGCGGGCCGCCACCCGTGATGCCCGACGATTACCACGAGACATCGATGAGTTCCGCTCAGTTACCTTTCGCTTTCTACACGCGCGTGGGTGACAACGGCAAGCCCCCGATCTTCGGCGGCTGACCGGCAACCGTGCCACCAGCGCCGGATCACCGACGTAGCCAGGTCACGCCCATGCTGGTCCTGCGACGACCAGGCACCGGACGACCGGTCACGGTAGGACCCGCCACGGCAGGACCTGCCACCGGATGGACGGTGATCGTGTTACCCGCGTCGTCGCGCGCTGGATACCGCACCCGGCGCCGACAAGACTGACCATCCGCCACCGGACCGGGCCGCCACGACCCAGGCCGACCGGTCCGGCCCCGGCAGCATCCAGCGGAGGGCAGCAACGGTGAGAACACCATCCGTGGCCATTCTGGGCACCGGCTCGTACCTGCCGAAGGACGAGGTGGACAACGACGAGGTCGCGGCCCGTGTCGGGGTCGACCCCGGCTGGATCGACACCCGTACGCAGATCCGGACCCGCCGCTACGCCGCGCCGCACGAGGCCACCTCGGACCTGGCCGCGTCCGCCGCCGAGCAGGCCCTGCGCCATGCCGGCACCGATCCCGACGAGATCGACTACCTGATCCTGTCCACCTCGACGCCGGATGCTCCGCTGCCGTCGACGGCCTGCGTCGTGCAGGATCTGATCGGCGCCCGCAACGCGGCCGCGTTCGACATCAACATCGCCTGCAGCGGCTTCGTCTACGCCCTGGCACTGGCCGACGCGCTGCTCGCCCGTCGACCGGGCACCCGGGCCCTGGTGGTCGCGGCGGACATCTACTCGCGGGTTCTCGACTTTCAGGACCGGCGTACGGCGGTCCTGCTCGGCGACGGTGCCGGCGCGGCCGTCCTGGGCGTCGTCGGCGACGGCGGCCTGTACGGGTTCAAGCTGGTGGCCGACGGCGCGGCCCGGGACCTGATCTGGATCGACGCCGGCGGAAGCCGCCGGCCCGCCTCCGCGCGGACGGTCGCCGACGGGTCCCACTACCTGCGGATGCACGGCCGTCAGGTGAGCGAGTTCGTCGTCGACCGGGTGCCCGCGACGATTGCCGCGCTGCTCGCCGAGGCGCGGTTGCCCGCCGCGCAGGTCGACCACTTCGTGCCGCACCAGGCCAACGGTGTCCTGGTGGCTGAGCTGTCCGGGCGCTGCGGGCTCACCGCCGCCACCACCCACCGCACCGTCGAACGGTACGGCAACATCGGCAGCGCCTCGGTGCCGGTGACCCTGGACGTGGCGAATCGGGCGGGCCTGCTGCACGACGGGCAGACGGTGGTGCTCGCCGGTTTCGGCGCCGGCATGTCGGTCGGCGCCGCGCTGCTGCGGTGGACGGCGACCCGGTGACGCCGGCCGACGTCGACCCGGGCCCGGCAGCGCCCGACCATCCGTCAGCGCACGGCGACCCGGGGATCGACCGGGTCGGTGTGCTGGGCTGCGGACAGATGGGGGTCGGTATCGCCGAGGTGGCCGGCCGGGCCGGCCTCGACGTCGTCCTGGTGGGCTCGAGCGAGCAGTCCCTGGCCGCCGGCCGGGCCCGGCTCGCCGACTCACTGCGGCGCTCTGTCGAACGTGCGGTGTACGACGCCGCGACGGCCGCCGCGATCCACCGCCGGGTACTGCTGACCACCGACGTCGGTCAGTTGGCCGACCGGCAGCTCGTGGTGGAGACCACCGTCGAGGACGAGCAGCGCAAGCGGCAGGCGTTCACCCTGCTCGACGAGGTGGTGAAGGATCCGACGGCGATCTTCGCCACCAACACGTCGTCGATCCCGGTGGGCAACCTGGCTGCGGCGGTGAGCCGCCCCGAGCAGGTCGTGGGCACCCACTTCTTCTATCCGGTGCCGGTGATGCCACTGGTCGAGCTCACCGCCGGGCTGCAGACCACGACGACGACGGTACGCCGTACCCGGCATCTGCTCACCCAGCAGCTCGGCAAGCAGGTGATCGACGCACCGGACCGGGTCGGCTTCGTGGTGAACGCGTTACTGGTGCCGTACCTGATGGCGTCGGTCCGGATGGCCGAGTCCGGCTTTGCCCGGCCCGCCGAGATCGACGACGCGATGGTCGGCGGTTGCCGGCATCCGATGGGCCCGCTGCGACTGGTCGACCTGATCGGCCTGGACGTGCTCGAGTCCGTCGCGGACGCGCTCTACGCCGAGTTCCGCGAACCGACCTACGCCCCGCCGCCGCTGCTGCGCCGCATGGTCCGGGCCGGACGACTCGGCCGCAAGTCGGGCCGGGGCTTCTACGACTACCCGGCCTGAACGGTCCGCCACGCGGACGAGGTCTGCCGGGCCGACCACGGACGTGGTGATGGTGGTCGGCCGGTCGCCTTGCCGGAAGCAACGGGCCGACCACCATCAGGTATTCAGGAGCAGGCCACCCCGTTGACGGTGATCAGCTCCGGCGCCGGATTGGCGCCACCACCGGTGGTGGCGTTGAGCCCGAACATCACCGTGGCGCCCGGACCGATCCGGCCGTTGTAGGTCTCGTTGCGTGCCGTCACGGTCGCACCGGACTGGGTCACCCCGGCCAGCCAGGCCTCGCGCAGCCGCTGGTCGCCGGTGAAGGCGAACCGGGCGGTCCAGCCGTCGATCGCGGTGGTGCCGATGTTGGTGATGTTGACCTGGGCGGTGAAGCCGCCGCCGCCGGCCCAGGTGCCGTAGTTGACGTACTCGGCCCGGCAGGCCAGTGGGGCGGGAGCATCGGCGGCGTCACCCTGGTCGCCGAGGAAGGACGCGATCCAGCTCAACGCCGAGTTCCAGTTGATCGCCACCTCGTTCGTCGCGTAGGACTCGATGTCGTCGACGTAGCAGAACATCGGCGCGCAGCCGGCCAGCAGGTCCCGGGCGAACGGGTCGTCCAGGCCGGCGTTGGCGCCGCCGGCGATCGATCCGGCTGGCGGGATCGGCAGGTCCGGGTCGAGCTGGTTGGCGAAGATGCGGCTGTGCTGGTTGCGCGGGTAGACCGTGCCCCACCCGGTGACGTACGAGTGGTTCAGCGCGTTGCGGCCGAAGATGTAGTCCATCGCCTGCACCGCGCCGTCGCGGTAGGCGACGTCACCGGTCATGTCGTACGCCGTCGCCAGCACGACGGCGTTGTTGATGATGTTGCTGTTGCCGCCCCAGAAGTAGGAGCCGCGGTTGCCCGGCAACGGCAGCCCGTACGCCTGGTCCGCCAAGGTGGCCAGGTAGGTGTCGGCGGCATCGGTCACCGACGCCCGGATCCGTTCCCGCTCCTGCGGGGCCAGGCCGTTGGGCACGGTGGCCAGGTCGAGCCGGCCCAGCGCGGCGGTGCTGCCCCAGCCGAAGCCGTTGGGGTCGAAGACGTTCGCGGTGTGGTGCCGAGACGCCGTCACGTCGGCCAGGTACCCCTGCTCCCCGGTGGTCAGGTACAGCTCGGCGGCGGCCCAGTAGAACTCGTCGCTGACGTCGCCGTCGCTGTAGGAGCCACCACCGTTGCCGTCGTTGGGGTCGGCGATCCGGTTCGGGTTGGCCTTGGCGGCCGCGTACGCGGTCTTCGCCGCGGTCAGGCACTGGCCGGCGAAGGCGGCGTCGTACGGGGCGTACAGCCGGGCGCACTGGGCGGTGACCGCCGCCAGGTTGAGCGTGGCCGCGGTCGACGGTGGGTGCAGTTCACGCAGCTCAGGATCGTCCTCGGGCTGCATCGGCAGGCCGGTCCAGTTCCGGTCGTGCATCTTGTGGTGGGCCATCCCGGCCAGTGGCCTGCCGGCCGGCACCTGCATCCGCATCAGGAACTCCAGCTCCCAGCGGGCCTCGTCGAGGATGTCCGGTACGCCGTTGTCGCGCTCGGGTACCCGCAGGGTGCCGTCGGCCAGGGCGGCGCCGCCGTCGGCGCTGGGCGCGGTCTTGGTCCGTTCGAAGGCGCTCAGCAGCTGGTAGGTGGCGATCCCGCCGTTGACGACGTACTTGCCGTGGTCGCCGGCGTCGTACCAGCCCCCGCGTACGTCGAGTCGGTAGTCACAGACCCCCGGCTGGCAGGGCACGTCCGTGTCACCCTGGTTGGGCGCGACACCGAGGTGCCCTGCCGGGCGGGCGTACTCGTCGCCGACCAGGTCGCCGTCGATGGCGATGCCGCTGCGCTGGATGTAGAAGAACTGCAGCGCGTCGGAGCGCAGCTGCTGGTAGATGTCGCCGGAGATGGCGAACGGGTAGCTGGTCTCGCCGTCGGCGACCAGGGTGAACCCGGTGCCGGTACCCCGGTACGCGGAGAAGTCGACGGTGTGCACCTGCTCGCCGGAGGCGGCGTCGAGCCCGCGCGGGGTGCTGGTGCCGCTGGCGGCCACGCTGCCGTCGGCGGTGTGCAGGGCCCAGTCCAGCGGCGTCTCGGCATCGGTGACGATGGTCGCGTTCTTGGGTCCACCAGGCAGGTAGCCGACCTGGTTCACCCGGACCCGGGGGCCGGTGTCCGGCTCGTACGGCGGCTCCTCCTCGCCGCCGCGCAGCGACACGTCGTCCAGGCAGAATGTGTACGCCGAGGCGTTGCCGCCGAGCTGGAAGGCGAGTTGGGCGCGGGTGGTGTCCTCGGTGGCGACGAAGGTCTGCTCGACGCGCTGCGGGTCGCCGGTCAGCGTCAGGTCGCGGTTGAAGTAGCCGGTGTACGGGTCGGCACCAAGCTGCACGACGGTGCGGACGGTCGCGGCGGGTTCGGCGCTGACCTCGAAGGCGATCGCGTACTCCTCGCCGGCGATCAGCGGCAGGCCCTCCTGCAGGATGCCGGCGTCCCACGGGTTGGCCAGACCGGCGGGAACGTTCGCGCAGAGCCGCCCGTCGAGCACCTGGGGGCTGGCGGTGCCGTAGCTGATCCAGCCGGTGGTGCCGTCGCTGAAGTCGCCGTTGGTGATCTGTTCCGGCCCGCCCGGCGGTGGTTGCGCGCTGTCGTCGCTGATCAGCGAGACGTCGTCGAGGCAGAGGGTGTAGTCGGCGGTGCCGCCGCCGAGTTGGAAGGTGAAGGTGCCGTCGGGGGAGTCGAGGTTGGCGGTGAACTCGGCCTGCACCGTCTCGGCGGTCGGGCCGAGGTCGAGCTGGCGGCTCAGCACGGTGGTGTAGGGGGCGGCGTTGAGCTGGACGTTCGCCCGGACGGTGGCCGGCACGTCGGTGGTGGCGGTGAAGGTCAGGCGGTACGCCGCACCGTCGATGAGCGGGATGTCGTTGTGCCCGATGCTGGCGTCCCACGGGTTGGCGGTGCCGGCGGGGACGGTGGCGCACAGCCGTCCGTCGGTGGCGGCGAGGGTCACGTTGTCGGTGGCCCACCAGCCGGTGGTGCCGTCGTCGAAGCTGCCGTTGACGATGTGTTCGCGTTCCTCGGCGTGGGCCGAGGCCACGGTGAGGGCCGTCAGCGCGAGGACACTGGCGCTGGTGGCGGCGAGAAGTGCGACCGCGCGGCGTCGTCTGGGTCGGGTCACGGGGGTCCTTCCGTGCATGGGGCCGGGGGACGGTTCTGGGAGCGCTCCCATAGATCTGCAACGATGTTGCCAGGGCGTTTCGGGAGTGTCAATCGATGTCGCCGTGTCGTCCGGCGACCGCGCCCCAATGCTGTCCGATTTGACAGAAAAATCATGTTTTGTGATACCGCCGCTGGCAATTCTTCATGATCTTTGGCATCTGCATGCTGATCTACTAGAGACATTTCGGCCCTCTTCCTGGCAGGCTGCCAGCCATGACCCTGAAGCTGCGTTCCGCGGCGGTGACCGACCGCGGCCTCATCCGGAGCGGGAACCAGGATTCGGTCCATGCCGGAAACTGGTTGGTCGCTGTCGCCGACGGGATGGGCGGGATGGCCGCCGGGGATCTGGCGAGCAAGATCGCGATCGAGGCGATCGCCCAGCTCGACGTCGCGACGGCCGACGACGAGCTGGTGTCCCGCCTGCAGAGTGCGGTCGAGGCCGCCAGCGCTCAGATCCGGGCGGCCGTCGAGGCCGATCCGGCCCGGGAGGGGATGGGTACGACCCTCACCGCGCTGCTGTTCGCCGGCTCCGGCACCGCGATCGGGCTGGCCCATGTCGGCGACTCCCGGGCCTATCTGTTGCGGGGCGGGGTGCTGGAGCAGGTGACCCGGGACGACACCTTCGTGCAGATGCTGGTCGACGAGGGTGTGATCACCGCGGAGCAGGCGGCCAGCCATCCTCGGCGGGCGGTGGTGACCCAGGCGCTGCAGGGCGACAACGTCAACCCGGCGTACCAGGTCTTCGAGCCGCAGACCGGCGACCGGTGGCTGCTCTGCAGCGACGGTCTGTCGAACGTCGTGCGCGCGGAGAGCATCGCCGAGGTGCTGGCCACCTACGCCGACCCGCAGGCGGGCGCGCAGCGGCTGGTGGACCTGGCGATCAGGGCCGGTGGGCCGGACAACATCACCGTGGTGATCGGCGACATCACCGAGGTCACCGACTGAGCGCCCACCGCACCGACTGAACGCCCGACGCGGTGTGGCCGCCCCGACATCTGTCGGAGCGGCCACACCAGTGTCAGCTGCGGGCACCCACCTGCCCGGCGATCGTTCAGTACGTCGACTGCAGTTGACCCCGCAGCTTGGTCAGCGCCCTGGCCAGCAGCCGCGACACGTGCATCTGGGACACGCCGATCTGATCGGCGATCTGCGACTGGGTCAGGTTGCCGTAGAACCGCAGGGTGAGGATCCGCTGCTCCCGCTCGTCCAGCGTGGCCAGGGCCGGGCCGAGCGCGACCCGCAGCTCGGCGAGCTCGTACTCGCGGTCCTCGGCACCGAGCATGTCGGCCAGCTCGGTGGCCCGCTCGCCGTCGCCGGTCGGCGTGGACAACGACACCGCGTTGTACGCGCGGGCACCCTCCAGCCCCTCGAGGACCTCCTCCTCGGTGATCCGCAGGTGCGCGGCGATGTCGGCGACCGTCGGCGAGCGGCCCAGCGTCTGCAGCAGGGTGCTGTTCGCCTCGGAGATACTCAGCCGCAGCTCCTGCAGCCGACGGGGCACCCGGATGTCCCAGGTGCGGTCGCGGAAGTGTCGCTTGAGCTCGCCGATGATCGTCGGGATGGCGTACCCGGCGAAGTCGACACCCCGGCTCGGGTCGAACTTGTCGATGGCCTTGATCAGGCCGACCGCCGCGGTCTGGGCCAGGTCGTCGGTCGGCTCGCCTCGCCCGCTGTAGCGCTGGGCGAGGTGCTGGGCCAGGGGCAGCCACGCCTCGATCGCGCGGTCGCGCAGCGCCTCCCGGGACGGGTGACCCGCCGGCAGGGCGGCCATCGCGTTGAGCAACTCGGTGGCGCTGTCGGCGGGGGCGTTCGCCCGCTGGCCGAGGGTGGTGCTCGACATGGTCTGGTCGACGGTCGTCGGCTCGTGCACCGTCGGGCGTCCGGTGAGTGTCGCGGTCATGGTGGTCCTCCCTGCACCTCGTCCGCGGATATGGAAGGTGGTGCGTTCAGCTGTCCTCGCTAGGGTCTTTCGGCCTCTAACACTAGCCTGGTCGGTCAGTACAAAGCTAGCCGAAAGTACGATGTATTTAACGCCCACTATCCACCAAGTCGGACATTTTGCCGCCTGATTGCGTCGCTCCTCGGCATCGGGTACCCCCGGATCGGTCAATGAAGCGCCACCAACTCCTCGGGATCGTCGACGGGTAGTTCGCCCTCGGTCACCGCCAGTACCGACATGCCCGTCAGGTCGACCGCCCCGCCGACGGTGGTCGCGAACGCCACGTCCGCCGCGTCCCGACCTGTCGCGATCCGCGCCAGGCTGCTCCGGGGGGCCAGCCGCGTCGCGTCCCACACGTACCAGCGGTCGTCGACCGCGGCCTCGGCCACCAGGTGGAAGTCCATCGGTGACAGGCCGGGGGCGTAGACCGCCACCACCCGTGCGGGAATGTCCATGGCCCGGCAGAGGGCGACCGTCAGATGGGCGTAGTCCCGGCAGACGCCGGCACCGCTGAGCAGGGTCTGCGTCGCGTCCGTGCTCGGCCCACTGGCGCCTGCGGTGTAGGTGGTGTGGTCGTGCACGTAGCTGCAGATGGCGCGCACGGTGTCGGCGTCGTCGGCGTGGCCGGCGAAGCGGGCCGCCGCGAACCCGCCCAGCTGGTCCGACGGGCAGTAGCGGCTCGGCCGTAGCGCGACCACGCGCTCCCACGCCGACACCGGGGCGGGTGTCGCCGGCACCGGTCGGGTCACCGTCGCCTGGTACCGGACGGTGGTCCGGCCAGGTGGTGCCGCCAGCAGGTGGTGTCGGCCGCCGGCGGCCCAACTGCCGGCCACCTCCTCGGGGACCCACTCGCCGGCCGAGGTCGTAGCGGTCAGCCGGGCATCAGGACCCTGTCGGTGCGCCGTCACCTGCAGCGTGATCGTCGTGGCCGTCGCCACCTCGTAGGTCAGCTCGCAGCCGACCGTCACCGCCGTCTCGTCACCCATGACTCGTTCATACCCATCCGCCACGGCGCCACCAACCGCGACGCGACGCGGGTCACCGTCCAGGCATTAGTTGAAATTTGAAATAAGAGCTAGTCTCGGTGTCATGGAAGACCGGCGCGACACGCAGCGGCTCGCCGCCTGGCGGGCCTACATCGAGTCAAGCCAGCGGCTGCTCACCCTGCTCGGCGACGAGTTGCGCGAGCACTGCGGGCTCAGCCTGGCCGACTACCACGTCCTGCTGCTGCTCTCCGAGGCCCCCGAGCGTCGCCTGCGGATGGGCGAACTGGCCAGCCGGCTGATCTTCTCCCCGAGCCGGTTGACCTACCAGGTCGCCACCATGCAACGGCGGGGCCTGGTCGAGCGGCAGAGCTGCCCGCAGGACCGACGCGGCAGCCACGCGGTGCTCACCGCCGAGGGCCTGAGCCAGCTGCGTACGGCCGCTCCGGTGCACCTCGCCGCCGTCCGCCGGGTTTTCCTCGACCACCTCGACGACTCCGACATCGCCCAGCTGGGCCGGGTGTTCGGCGCGCTCGACGCCCGCCTCGGCGGGCGTTCGGCCGGCGCCGGGGGACCCGGTTGCGGCGCCGAGGCGACACCCACCGTCAGCACCGATCCAGCCCGAAAGAGGACCTGATGCCCGCCATCACCGTCGACGACGTACTCGTCCTGCCCCGACTGCCGCGGTTCGACCCGGCGGCCGGGACGATCCGGCCGGTGCGCCGGGTCTCCACCGCCCCGAGTGGTTTCGAAGGGGAAGGCTTTCCCGTCCGCCGGGCCTTCGCCGGGGTGCCGATGACCGAGCTCGACCCCTTCCTGCATCTCGACCAGATGGGGGAGGTGGAGTACGCCCCCGGCGAGCCCAAGGGGACCGCCTGGCATCCGCACCGCGGCTTCGAGACGGTCACGTACATCATCGACGGGATCTTCGATCACCAGGACTCGCACGGCGGGGGCGGCACGATCACCGACGGGGACACCCAGTGGATGACCGCCGGTTCCGGGCTGCTGCACATCGAGGCACCGCCGGAGCATCTGGTCGTCAGCGGGGGCCTGTTCCACGGCCTGCAACTGTGGGTGAACCTGCCCCGGGTGAAGAAGTTCGCGCCGCCGCGCTACCAGGACATCCGGGGCCGTGAGGTCGGTCTGCTCACCACGGACGACGGCGGCGCGCTGATCCGGGTGATCGCCGGCGACGTCGCCGGACATCGCGGGCCGGGCTCCACCCACACCCCGATCAGCATCGCCCACCTCACCGTGCAGCCCGGTGCGCAGGTCGACCTGCCATGGCGGCCGGACTTCAACGCCCTGGTGTACGTGCTCGGCGGCCGGGGAACGGTCGGCACCGCGCCGCATTCGGTACACACCGGGCAGCTGGCCGTTCACGGTCCGGGGGACACGTTGCGGATCACCGCCGACGCCCGGCAGGACAGCCGGACCCCGCAGCTCGACGTGTACGTGATGGGCGGTGAACCGATCCGGGAGCCGATCGCCCAGTACGGACCGTTCGTGATGAACACCCGGGCGGAGCTGGTGACCGCGTTCGAGGACTACCAGGCCGGCCGGCTCGGCGTCGTGCCGGCGGCGCGGACACCACACAGCGGCGGCCAGCAGCCGCCGCTGTGACGACACGACCGGGTCCGGCGGGCCGGACCCGGTCGGCAGGGTCCTCACGACACGAGGAAGACCCCGAGGACGCCGAGTACCACCATGACGAGGACCGCGACCAGCAGGCCCTGTTCGCTCGCGACGGTGTCGCCGGTGTACGACTGCTGGGGATCCGGGGTGACGATCTCGGTGCTCATCGCGCCTCCTCAGCGTGCTCTCCTGGCCTGACAATGACGGTAGGCAGCCGGCCGCGTCCGCGAATCCCGAACCTGTGCCACCTACGGGTGTCGCCGCAGCCTCATGTACCCGTCCCACTGCGGCGGACACCCGGATCGGCCGAGGTTGTCGATGGGTTCTGCCCGACCGTCCGGCCCGGCTCCGGCCGTGGGCACGACACGGACCGGGCGGCATGGGCCCGCCCGGTCCGTTGGTCCGCCTGCTGTTGACCGGCGCGTGGCTACCGCCCGGCGCGGCCCGCCTCGACCCGGTCTGCCAGCGCCTGACGCGCCTGCTCGGCGAACTCGGCGTCCACCGTCACGCCGTACTGGCTGGCCTGCAGCAGACTGCGCGAGGAGAAGTCTCGTCGGCCACCGGTCATCGCGTGCGCCACGGCTCCGAAAATGGCTCCCCAGACGGCACCGATGACCAGGGCGGTCACGATGATGCCGAGCCAGTTGACCACGGCGAAGATGCCGATGAGCAGACCGATGAACAGACCGAACCAGGCACCGGTGCCCGCGCCGGCCGCCGCTGCCCGGCCGATCGTCAGTCGGCCGGTGACGTCCTCGACCAGCCGTAGGTTGGTGCCGACGATCGCGGTCCGCTCGACCGGGAACTTGTTGTCCGACAGCTGGTCGACGGTCCGCTGGGCGGCGGCGTAGTCCGGATAGTTGGCGATGGTGACCGTGGTTCGGGCCTGGTCACCGGCCTGCGGCGCGGCACCCGGCGTGGTGGGGTAGGCCACGGGCCCGGCTGGCACGCCCGCCGGGAAGTTGGCCGTGTCCCCGAAGGTGCCGGGAGCTGAGGTGTCCGTACGGATCGTGGATCTGGTCATGGATGGCCTCCCTTCCCGCAGTTAGTGCCCCGGGAAGGGGGCCGGTTAACCTGCCGGCCGCGACGGGTGTGGCACGATTCCGGCCCCTCCCCGTCGACGGGGAGGGGCCGAAACGTAGGTCCGGAATCGGCCGGACCTTGGTCCGCCCGCGCCAGGGGCGGTAGGCGCGGGGCGGACCCGGCGCTACCCGCTACAGGCGGCGCCGTTGAGGGTGAAGCTGGACAGCGGCGGCAGGGTGCTGCCGCTGTAGGTGCCCTGGAAGCCGATGCTGACGGTGGATCCGGACGCCAGCGAGCCGTTCCAGGCGGCGTTGCGGACGGTGATCTGGCCACCGGACTGGCTCCAGGTGCCGTTCCAGCCGTTGCTCAGGCTGACGTTGGAACCGGCCGTGAAGGCCAGCGTCCAGTTGCTGAGCGAGGCACCCTGGTTGGTGATCCGGATCTCCCGGGTGAAGCCGCCACCCCACTGGTTGGTGGTGTAGCTGACCGCGCACCCACCGGGTGGCGGCGGCGCGGTCGTCGGTGGTGCCGTCGTGGGCGGCGCGGTGGTCGGCGGCGCGGTCGTGGGTGGCGCGGTGGTCGGCGGCGGCGCGGTGGTCGGGCCGGCGGCGATCGCCAGGTCGTACGCCCGCTGCGGCACGAACTGCCCGGCGGCGGCGATGCAGCCGTCGGCCTCACCCGGCAGCTTCACCCAGAGGAAGGCGTCGATCTTGCTGTCGCCGGTGTTGGTGGTGCTGGCGGTACCGATCGCACGACCGGCCGGGTCACACCACTCGGAGCCGAGCGGCCCGTTGCCGTTGCGGCTGGTGTCGATCACCGCGGTCAGGTGGTTGGCGCCGGTGGCGTTGATGACCGCTTTGACGTAGTTGACCGCTTCGCTGGTGCTGCGGTAGTTCGACACGTTGCTGGAGATGCCGTGGGCGCTGTTCGCCACGTCGGCGCCGACCAGCATGCTGGCCATCGCCGAGGGCGAGTGCCACGCCGAGTGCCCGGCGTCGAAGTAGACCCTCGCCTGCGACGAACCGGCCTTGAGCGCCTTGCCGGCGTACGCCATCGACGCCCGGACCTCGGCCTGCTCGCCGGCGCTCATGCAGGTGCCCATCAGGGCGAGCACGTCAGGCTCCAGCACGATGTACGCCGGGCGGTTGCCCAGGCCGGCGGCGACCTGGTCGACCCACTGCCGGTACGCGGTGTGGTTGGGCGCACCGCCGCTGCTGTGGTTGCTGCAGTCGCGGTTGGGGATGTTGTAGACCACCATGATCGGGATCTTGCCGGCCGCCGCAGCGGCACCGACGAAGGAGCTGACCTGGTTGCGGACCTCGTTGGGGTTGTACTGGGTGAACCAGCGGCCCTGAGGCACCGAGGCGATCCGGTCGCGGATCACGTTCGCCCGGTAGTCACCGGGGTTCGCCGCCACCCAGCGGGCGGCCGAGGTGTCCGGGTCGACGTAGAAGGCGGAATCGGCGGCCTGGGCGGCCGTGGGCTGCAGCAGCCCGACACCGACCGCGGTGGCGACCGAGAACGCCAGGACGGCGGCGGCGCCAACCGCGGTGAGCGCAGATCTCCTGCGCATGGGCACTCCCTCCGGGTAGGGACGATATATTGAAAGCACTCATTGGAAGCGCTCCCATGGATATCGACTACCGTACGGGTGTGTTGCCGATATGTGAAGAGGCTGTGACACAGGTGTCCCAAAAATTGTCATATGGTGACATACCCGTGCGGGTCGCCCACGCGGCGGGTCAGTCCAACGGCGTACGGAACTGCGGGAGCAGGGCGATGATCCCGAACGCGGCACCCGCCGGATCGGTCAACTGCGCGTACGTGCCCGGCCCGGCGTCGTACGGGCCGAAGGTGACCTGGCCGCCGACGGCCGTGCACCGCTCGACGGTCGCGGCGCAGTCGTCGACCTCGAACGTGGTCCGCCAGTGGGCCGGCACCTGGGGTGGGTACGACTCGGTCATGTCGATCAGGCCGGCCACTTCCCGGGTCGTGCCCAACCACCACTCCTGGTAACTGGCGGAGTCGCTGTAGCTGCTCGCGCGGGCCGTCCAGCCGAAGACGTTGCCGTAGAAGGTGCCGGCCCCGCCGATGTCACGGGTGGCGAGCTCGTTCCAGCAGGCCGCGCCGGGCTCGCCGCTGACCTGGGCACCGGGGAACGGGTCGCGCTGCCACAGCCCGAACACCGCGCCCTGCGGATCGGCCACCAGCGCGCCGACGCCCCGTTGGGCGTACCGGGTCACCGGGACGAGCGTGGTCGCCCCGGCCCGCGTCGCGGCATCGACCGTGGCGCTGAGGTCGTCGGTGGCGAGGTACGTCACCCAGGCGGACGGCGCTGCGGCGGGTGCCGTGACCAGGCCGGCCGCAGCCAGGTCCCGTAGGTGGAAGTCGACGGTCGCCGAGGCGTGGTGGTCGGCGGGCTTCCAGCCGAACAGCTCGCGGTAGAACTCGATCGAACCCGCGGGGTCGCTGGTGCGTAGCTCGGACCAGCATGGGGTGCCCGCAGGGTAACCTCTGATTCGCACCGTGTGTTCCTCTTCGCGTCGTTTATCCCGTTTAGCGTGATCAGTTACTCTACGCCGAGGAAACGCCGGGCGCGGGTCGGCTGAACGGCCGAATTGATGTCACGTTCGGTGAAGGTTCGCGTTACGAGTCGCCGGGAAGCATGATCTCGAACCACACCGTCGAGCCACGAACCGACGGGTCGGTGCCCCAGGCGTCGCTCAACTGCTCGATGAGCCCGAGCCCCCGGCCGCGACTGCTCAGCGTGTCCGTCCGGGCCCGGCTGACCGTGCCCCGGGTGCCACTGTCCGCGACCGACACCAGCAGCCGTTCCTGGCTCAGGTCGATCTCCACCCGAGCCTCGGTCCCGGCGTGCAGCAGCGCGTTCGTGGTCAACTCGCTGGCGCACAGCACCGCCGGGCCGATGACCGACTCCGGTACGCGCCACTGCGCCAACTGGTCGGCCATCCAGTGCCGGACCCGGCTCGGCGCGATCGGCTCGGCGGGCACCAGCAGACCCGCCGACCTGCTCGGCGCCGCCGCGTGCTCCACCGCCAGCACCGCCACGTCGTCGTCGGTGGTCCCGGCCACCGCCGCGCTCGCCACCGCGCACAGGTTGCGCGGATCGCTGGTGCCGGTGGCGGCGATCGCCGACGCCAGCGCCGACATGCCGGCACCGAGGTCACGACCCCGGCGCTCGACCACCCCGTCGCTGAACATCAGCAGGGTGTCTCCCGGATGCAACACCACGTCCACCGGTTCGCGCGGCCCGGCCAGCCCGAGCGGTACGCCGGGCGGCACCTCGGCGAACTCGGCCCGTGCCGTCGGGGTGCCGGGACGGCGGATCAGCGGCGCCGGATGACCGGCGCTGGCCAGGGTCAACCGCCCGGCCGACGGATCGAGTACGCCGTACAGCACGGTGACGAACAGTTCCTCGTTGCGGCTCTCCGCGCCCAGGCTGTGCACCAGCCGGTCCAGCCCGGTCAACACGGCGGCCGGTGCCGGATCGGTCAACGCCAGCCCACGCAGCGCCGCCCGGACCTGGCCCATCAGCGCCGCCGCCCGTACGTCGTGCCCGGCCACGTCGCCGAGCACGACGGCCAGCCCGCCGTCGGGCAGCAGGAACGCGTCGTAGAAGTCACCACCGGCAGAATTGCCGTCCACGCCAGGGTCGTACCGAGCGGCGAGCCGGAACCGGGGCAGATCCGGCAACTGCTCTGGCAACATGCTGCGTTGCAGCAGCTGGGCCGTACCGTGCTGGGTCTCGAACCGGCGCGCCCGCTCCGCCGCCTGGGTGACCAGTTCGGCGACCGCCGCCAGCAGCGCCCGTTCGGCCGGCGGCCACTGGTGCGGCTCCCGGTAGCCGAAGGTGATCCCGCCGCGCAGCGAACCGGCCCGCAACGGCAGCGCCGCGAGCGCCGCCACGCGCTCGTCGTGGCGGTCGATGGCGTGCCGGGCCAGCGGCCGGCCGTCGCTGCTGAAGCGAGGGACACCGGTGGTGCCGACGGCCGCCAGCGGCGTCGCGGCGTCGCGTGGCAACCGCCGCCAGACCGGTGGCAACCGTTCGTCGGCCTCGTCGAGCAGCTCACCGCGGACCCGACGGACCACCCGCCACCCGCCGCCGTCGTCGATGCCGAGCGTCACCTGGTCGATCTCGAACGAGGCAAGACCGTAACGCAGGGCGACCCGGGCCACGTCGTCGAGGGTCAGGGTGCCGGCCAGCGCCGCGGTCAGCTCACTCAGGCTCTGCAACCGGTGGGTGATCGCACCGGTCTCGGTGGCGACCGAGAGCATCCCGATGATCGTCCCATGGCTGTCGCGCACCGCCGAGTAACCCCGGGTGTACGCGGTCGTACCACCGGTGCCGTCGGTGTCCGCGACGAACGGCGCGACGGTCTCCGACTCGAGGAACGGCTCTCCAGTGCGGTAGACCCGTTCGACCACGTCACCGACCCCCGGCTGGTGCCACGAATCGGCGAACACCTCGGCAGCGGGCTGACCGAACGCGTGCGGGTGTTTGTCGCCGAGCAGGTCGGCGTACGCGTCGTTGTAGATCATGAGGAAGTCGTCGCCGTACACCAGCGCCATCGGCACGGGGGAGGCCAGCAGCAGATCGACGGTGGCCCGTACCGCTGGATCCCAGCCGTCGGTGGGCCCCAGCGGCGTCTGCGCCCAGTCGTGTCGTTGCGCCAGCTTCGGGCCGTTCGTCAGCGGGGCCACCGGCACCGGTGGCCCGGGCGCGACGGCGGAACGGGCAGCAGGAACGCCGGTGGGGGTGCCGCGGGTACGCCCGGTGCTGCCTGCCATGGGGGGCAGCCTATCCGGGCGGTGACGGGTGGGGGGCGTGGACCGCCGCAGGGTGGGTATGCGGGCCGGCGGTAGGCGATGCAGCGCGTCCGAACGACAGCGAGGCGACGCATCGACAGACGAGGCGGAAGGGAGGACCGGATGTCCTCAACGTACGCGTCGGCGCAGGTCGATATTGGGAATGCGCTGACTGACATGTGGCGGTCCGTGATACTTTTCGTGCCCCGGGCCATCGCGTTCATCGCGATTCTCGTGGTCGGATGGTTGATCGCGCGGGCCGTCCTCAAGGGCGTCGACAAGGCGCTCGAACGCGTCGGGTTCGACAAGGCCGTGGAGCGCGGCGGTATCGGTCGGGCGCTGGAGCGCACCCGGTACGACGCCAGCGACATCCTGGCCAGACTGGCGTACTACGCGGTGCTGCTGTTCACCCTGCAGTTCGCGTTCGGCGTCTGGGGACCGAACCCGATCAGCGACCTGATCGGCGCCGTCGTGGCCTGGCTGCCCCGGGCGTTCGTCGCCATCGTGATCGTGGTCGTCGCGGCGGCCATCGCGACGGCGGTACGTGACCTGGTGTCCGGCGCGCTCGGCGGACTCTCCTACGGGCGGGTGCTGGCGACCGCGGCGTCGGTCTTCATCATCGCGCTCGGTGTCATCGCCGCGCTCAACCAGGTCGGAATCGCCACCACCGTCACCACTCCGGTGCTGATCGCGGTCCTGGCCACCGTCGCCGGCATTCTGATCGTCGGCGTCGGTGGGGGCCTGGTCCGTCCCATGCAGCAACGGTGGGAGGACTGGCTGACCAAGGTGGCCCACGAGTCCCAGGCGATCCGGGACAGCCACCAGGCGTACCAGGCGGGCCGAGAGGACGCGGGTCAGCGGATGAACGAGCCGACCCAGGTGATCCCGCAGACCCAGCAGGCACCGGCGATGTCCGGCGGCCGGGAGGCGGCCAGCGGGCGGGGCATGACCGGCCCCGGCGCCGGTCAACCGGGCGGGATGACCAACCCGCCCGGTGGGACGACCCGACCGGGCGGCACCACCGGCTGACCCCGCTGCCCGCCGATCACCGGGGGCTTGTCACGGGACGGGGCCCGCCCCACCTGTGACAGGCCCCCGTCGGCGTCGGTATCCCTCGCCCGGGCACCGCCGGCAGCGGACGCGTCAGCTGTGGCAGTCGGCGGCGAGCTGGCAGACGGCCACCAGCCGCAGCGTCACCCAGTCGGCGCGGCTCCAGTCCGTCGTCGCTCCGACCGGTGGGTGCCAGCCGGACTCGACCGCCGCGTCGCGCACGCCCTGCGCGTACCGGGCCAGGGTCACCGGGTGCAGCGGGCGCAGGTCCGCCCAGAGCCGGTCCCGCACCGCCGCGCCGTGCTGGTCCAGCTCGGCCAGTAGGCCGGGGCAGTCAGCAGCGGCGCGCAGACCGTGATCGCCGAGGGCGGCGTGCAGATCCTGCAGCGTGCTGCGAGCCGAGCGCCGGGCCGCCGGTGCGGCACGCAGGCTCTGGACGGGGCTGCCGTACGGTGTCGTCACAGCGGGCGGCGGTCTGCTACTCGGCCCGGCGATCGGCCGCGGCGGGACGGCGTCGTGCCGCGTCGTCGGCGATGATCACCGTGGCCACCATGAGCGCCACACAGACGCTGAACAGCCAGGAGTCATCGGGGAGCAGATAGGCCGAGACCGGAGCCTGCAGCGCGGCCAGCACGAAACCGAGCCAGGCCCAGCGCCGTTGGCGCGTGGTGAGGAAGCCAGGGGCGGGACGCATCCAGAAAGTCTTGCGCGGCGGAGCCGGACCGCCGTCAGCCGATCGGATGAGGATCAGTGGCCGATCTGCCCATGTCGGAGCTTGCGGACAATCCGACCGGGCAGGTGTTCCGACCGGGCAGGCGATCTGGCCGGACAGGTGAGCTGTCCGGGCAGGCAGGCGTCGTGGCGAGGAGCGCGTCCCGTGTCAGTTCGGTCCGGTCCGCCCGGTGGTCGACGGCCGGTACGCCCGGTCGGGATCGGTGGCGTGCCGCTGCGTACCGCCCTCGGCGGCCTCCGGGCCGTGCCCGAACTCCTCCTCCGCGCCGGCGTCGCTGCCGGTCACGTCGTCGACCTCCCCGTCGGCTGCCGGTGCGGCCACCGCGCGTTCCAGGTCGCGCAGGGGCAGTCGCTGCTCGTCACGCCAGACACCGTCCACGGAATCAGTCATGCCTGCCGGGTTACCCCTCGCCCGCGTCGACAAACGCCGCGTGGTGCGCCCGGGCCCACGCCGTGACACGCGCGACGGCGCGGACCCCGCAGGATCCGCGCCGTCGCGTACGGTCGGTCGCCGGGCTTCCGCCAGCCTGGTACGGCCGGAACCCGGGCCGGTGTCACGGCTGGGGCCGGGGCACCTCGCCGCGCCAGGCTCCGGTCTCGACGCCCTGGCGGTTCTCGATGAACTCCTTGAAGCGCTTCAGGTCGCCCTTGACCCGCCGGTCGACGACGCCGAGCTTGTCGCCGGCCTGCTCGGCCAACCCTTCCGGGTCGAACTCCATCTGCGCGGTCACCCGGGTGTGATGGTCGTCCAGCCGGTGGAAGGTGATCACACCTGCCTGCTTGACGCCGCCGGTGGCGGTCCAGGCGACCCGTTCGTCGGGGATCTGCTCGGTGATCTTGGCATCGAACTCACGGGTCACCCCGGCGATCTCGGTCGTCCAGTGGGTCATCGTGTCCGATATCTGGGTGACCTGATCGACACCCTCCATGAAGTGCGGGAACTCCTCGAACTGGGTCCACTGGTTGTAGACGGTGCGCACCGGCACCGCGACATCGACGTACTCCGTCACTGCACCCATCTGATGGTCCTCCTCAGTTCCGCCGGGCCGCGGGCGGCGCGGTCACCAGCGGGTCGATTCGTTGGCGTGGCCGAGCGCGGCCCACACCTCGGACACCGTCTGGAACGTGCGGCCCGCCGGCAGCTGGTCGATCTCTTCGAGTACGTCAGCGGGCGCCTCGTTCCCCTCGGCGCTGCGCCGCAGGGCGGTCCGGTCGCCGGGCAGCGCGGAAAGGTTGATGTAGCGGCCGAGTCGGCTGCGCTGCTCCACGTCCTCGCTGGACATGCCCTGCGGGGTGCCGGACCGGTTGTCGCCCGCCGGCACGGTGGTCGGCTCCGGCTGGTCCTCACCCGGTGGCTCCGCCTCGTGCCACTCCTGCGCCCGGCCGCCAGCGGTGCCCTGTGTGGTCCCCCGGATGTCGTGCGCCATGCTGTCGTCCACCCGGGGGCTGTGCTTGCTGTTGCCGCGTTCCATAGCTGTTCGACTACCCGAGGGTGCCGGCCTCAAACACCGGCGTGGGTCGGTCAGCCGGCCGGTGTCCGCGGTGGCAGAACCGGATCGGCCGGGTCGGGGTTGCCGGCCTGGACGGCTCTGCCGCGCTGTACCCCCGCATTGATCTCGACTCCGAGCATCACGGCCAGGTTGGCCAGGTAGAGCCAGACCAGGAACGCGATCACCGCGCCGAGGCTGCCGTAGGTGACGTCGTACGAGCCGAAGTACGCCACGTAGGTGCCGAAGCCGGCCGACGCGACCGCCCACAGCAGCAGCGTCACCACACCGCCGACCGCCAGCCACCGGAATCTCGGTTGCCGCACGTTGGGGGCCACCCAGAACAGCAGCGTCAGCAGCAGGGTCATGATCGCGACCAGCACCGGCCACTTGACCAGGTCCCACGCCGTGCGGGGCGCCTGACCCAGGCCGAGCAGGTCACCGACGGCGTCGGCGACCGGTCCACTGACGATCAGCATCGTGGCGACCAGCGCGACCAGCACCAGGCCGGCGGCGGTCAGCCCGAGCTGCTGCGGCTGCAACCGGTAGAACGGCCGGCCCTCGGACACGCCGTAGATCGCGTTGGCGGCCCGGGTGAACGCCCGTACGTAGCCCGACGCCGACCACAGAGCCGCCAGCAGGCCGAAACTGAGCAGCACCCCGGCCGAACTCTGCTGGTTCACCACCTCGTCGACGATGGTGACGAACCCTTCGTTACCGACCACGGCACCGGCGCCGACGTCGTCGGCCAGGTCGACCACCGTGCCGACGGTCCGCTCTCCGTCGGAGACCAGCCCGACCAGCGCGACGACGACGATCAGGGACGGGAACAGCGCGAGAACCCCGTAGTAGGTCAGCGCGGCGGCCCAGTCCAGGCAGTTGTCGGCCATGAACTTGCGACCACTGCCGACGAGGACCGTCCGCCAGGTGGCGGGGGTCAGCTCGCGGAGCCGTACCGGACGTCGGGGGTCGGTCTCGACGGTGTCGGCGGTGGACTTCATACCCTGCCTCGTTACCCTCAGTGTCCACCGGCAAAACCGGATGTGCGGGTTTGCCGGATCCCGGGGCGGGCACAGTGTCAGGTGACCCGACCCCGAGAGTCGAGGAGGCGATCATGCCAGCTCGTGAGGAACTTCCCAGCACGCTGCGCCGTTCGTCGCGCAAGGCGCAGGACACCTGGTCCAAGACACACGACGCGGCGGTCGAGACCTACGGCGAAGGGGAGCGGTCGCACCGTACCGCCTTCGCGTCGCTCAAGCACTCCTTCGAGAAGGTGGGCGACCACTGGGAGCCCAAGGAGAAGAAGGGCCCCAGCGACGAGCAGGCCGCCCGGGGCTACCAGGACCAGCCAGCGGCGGGTGCCGGTGGAGTCGACGCCCGGGCGTCCAAGGAGCACCTGATGGAGGTGGCCCGCCGGCTCGACGTCAAGGGTCGCTCGTCGATGACCAAGGACCAGCTGGTCACCGCGATCGGCAAGGCGAACCGCCGCGAGACGGCCCGGGCCCGCAAGTAGTCCCGGTCCGTCGGCCGGCACCGCGACGTCGGCGGCTCGTCCGGGCGTACGGAGGTCACCAGCGCCCGTCCGGGCCGCCGGGCCCGGTCAGGTGCAGCACCTTCAGCACGGTCATCTCGTCCAGCAGCTCCGGCCCGTAGCCGAGCCCTTCGCCGCTGCCGCGTCGGGGATGCGCGGCACCACCGGGCGCGCCGCCGAAGACCGAATTGACCTTCACGGTACCGACCGGCAGCTCCCGCCAGGCCCGCTGCGCATGGCTCATCGACCGGGTCAGCACGGTCGCCGACAGGCCGTACGCCGAACACGCCGCCCGGGACAGGGCCTCGTCGAACGAACCCACGGTCATCACCGGCGCCACCGGACCGAACGTCTCCTCCCGCATGACCGACATGTCGTCGGTGCAACCGGTCAGCACCGTCGGCGGGTAGTAGGCGCCCGGCCCGTCCGGTAGGTAGCCGCCGCAGCGGGCCGTCGCCCCGGCCGCGAGAGCCGCCGACACCTGCGCGTGCACCTGGTCGCGGTGCCGGCGGTCCACCAGCGGGCCCAGTTCGGTGTACGGGTCGCGGGCCGGCCCGAGCCGCATCCCGGCGCAGTGTTCGGCCAGCGCCGTCACGAACGGCTCCGCCACCGCGCTGTGCACGTAGATCCGTTCGACGCTGACGCACACCTGGCCCGAGTTGGCCAGCGCACCGAGCGCCGCCTGCTGCGCGGCCCACCGGGGGTCGACGCCCTCGTCGACGATCAACGCGTCGTTGCCGCCGTTCTCCCGCAGGACCTTCGCCCCGGTACGGGCGCCGGCCTGGGCGATCGCCCGGCCGGTGGCGGTGGAACCGACGTGGGCGATCAGGTCCACCCCGTCCGAGCCGGCGATCCGGGCACCGACCGTACCGTCCCCGGTGAGCAGCGCGAAGACCCCGTCCGGCAGCTCGTCGGCGACCAGCCGGCCGAGCAGGGCGCCGGTCGCCGGGCAGCGTTCGCTCGGCTTGTGCACGACGGTGTTGCCGGTGACCAGAGCGGCGCCGAGCAGCCCGCAGGCGACCGCGATCGGGTCGTTCCACGGGGTCAGCACGGCCACCACACCGCGTGGTACGTACGCCATCAGGTCCATCGCGGCCGGGTCGCCGGCCAGCGCCCGCCCCCGGTGCACCGGCCCCAGCTCGGCGTACTGCCGCAGGGTGGCCACCCCGGCCGCGATGCCGGCCCGCGCACCGGCCAGCGGCTTGCCCATCTCCGCACTCTGCGCCTCGGCGACCCGGTCGGCGGCGCCAGCGAGGGCGTCGGCGATGCGGTGCAGCGCCGCCGCCCGCTCCGCCGCCGGCGTGGCGGCCCACGCCGACGCCGCCTCCCGCGCCGACTTGACCGCCGTCTGTACGTCGGCGGCGGTGGCGATCGGGCTGCGGCTGACCGGCCCGCCCTCGGACGGATCGTCGACCACCAACTCCGCGCCGTCGCCGAACCGTCCCCAGATGCCGTCGATGAACTGCTCCACGTCGTACATCCCAGGACGGTTCCCGTTGTCCGCGTCGGCAAACGTTTGGCCCGCACCAGCAGGGGTAGCCAGGCGACGATGACAAGCTCGGGTGTGCAGACCGCGGACGCGGTCGTCATCGGCGCCGGACACAACGGACTGGTCGCCGCCAACCTGCTCGCCGACGCCGGCTGGGACGTGCTGGTCCTGGAGGCGACCGACGCCGCCGGCGGGGCCGTCCGGTCCGCGCAGGTCACCGCGCCCGGCTACCTCAGCGATCTGTACAGCTCGTTCTATCCGCTCGGGTTCGCCTCCCCGGTGCTTCGTGAGCTGCGGTTGGCCGAGTTCGGGCTGCGCTGGCGGCATGCCCCTGACGTCTTCGCCCACCTGCTGCCCGACGACCGGGCCGCGGTGGTCAACCTCGACGCGCGGCGTACCGCGGAGTCGCTGGAGGCGTTCGCCGTCGGCGACGGCGAACGCTGGCTGTCGGCGTACACGCAGTGGCGGTCGCTGTCGGCGCCGCTGATCGACGCGCTGTTCACCCCGTTCCCGCCGGTGCGGGGCGGGGCGGGGATGCTGCGGCGGCTACGGGTCGCCGGTGCGGTGCGGTTCGCCCGGCAACTGCTGCTGCCGGTACGCCACCTCGGTCGGGAGCTGTTCGAGGGCGCGGGCGGGCCGGCGCTGCTCGCCGGCTGTGCCCTGCACACCGACCTGTCGCCGGACGACGTCGCCTCCGGCGTGTACGGCTGGCTGCTGGCCATGCTCGGCCAGGAAGTCGGCTGGCCGGTGCCGGTGGGCGGGGCACAGCGCATCACCGACGCGCTGGTCGCCCGGCTGAACGCGCGTGGCGGTCGGGTGGTCACCGGCGCGGCCGCCGATCGGGTGCTGATCGCCCGCAGCCGGGCGGTCGGGGTGCGCACGGTCGACGGTCGGCGGTGGCGTGCCCGGCGGGCGGTGCTGGCCGACGTACCGGCTCCGGCATTCTTCCTCGACCTGGTCGGTGCCGCGTGGTTGCCGACCCGCCTGGTGGACGACCTGAGCCGGTTCCGCTGGGACGGCGCGACGGTGAAGGTGGACTGGGCGCTGTCGGGTCCGTTGCCGTGGCGCAACCCGGCCGTCGCCGGGGCCGGCACCGTCCACCTCGGTGCCGATCTCGACGGGCTGACGAAGTACGCCGCCGCGCTCGCCTGCGACGAGGTGCCATCGGATCCGTTCCTGCTGCTCGGCCAGCTGACCACGGCGGATCCGACCCGGTCGCCGGCGGGCACCGAATCGTTGTGGGCCTACACCCATCTGCCGCATCGCCCACAGTGGCGGCCTGAGGAGATCCTCGACCACGTCGCCCGGATGGAAGCGCTGCTGGAACGCCACGCGCCCGGGTTCGGTGCGCTGGTACGGGCCCGACACGTGGCCGGCCCGGCCGACCTGCAGCAGGCCAATCCGAGCCTGGTCGGGGGAGCGGTCGGTGGCGGCACCTCTGCGGCGTACCAGCAGTTGTTCTTCCGGCCGGTGCCCGGCCTGGGCCGGGCGGACACGCCGGTGGACCGGCTCTTCCTCGCCTCGGCGTCGGCGCATCCGGGCGGTGGGGTGCACGGCGCGCCGGGGGCGAACGCCGCCCGGGCGGCGCTGGCCCGCGACCGCGCGCTGACCGGCGGCCTGTACGGCGCGCTCGTCTCGACCGCCCAGCGGGCGGTGTACCGCTGATGTCTGTGCCCCCGGGTGGCCGATGTCTGCGCGCCCGGTGGCGTCAGTCGATGACCATGCGGGGCCGGCGGTGGGCGGGCGGCCGGGGTGCCGGGACCGGGTCGGCCGGGGGCACGGCGGCCGGCGGCGGCACCGTCGGAACCGGGACCGGCCACAGCCCCCAACTCGAGGTGTCCTGCTCGGCGGTGGCGTTCTGCCTGATCGACAGGTGGACGTGACCGGTGTGCGGGTTGCTTCCACTGTAGATTCGGCGGGACCAGTCGGTACTGCGGTTGGCGATCTGCCGTTCGAAGATCCAGTACTGGGCGGCCGGATGGGCTTCGAACGCGGCGAGCAGCGTGGCCACGTCGATGCCGTCGCGATCGACGTCGATCGCGTTCACGGCACCCCGGCTGTTCGGATTGTGGTCCGAGGTCCGGCTCGCGTGCGACGCGTCGCCGATCCACCCGTCGGACCTGCGGTCCCGGTCCGGCCAGCGGGCGTCGATCTCGGTGCGGAGCACCTGCAGCGACGGTGCCAGGTAGTAGGACATCGCACCTCCTGTTGTCGTCGGCCCGCGCAGCGATTCTTGAGTGCGCGATACATTACCTAGAGTAACCGACGTCTCGGTGTGCCGCCGGATCGGCGAACCCGGCAGACGATGTCGGATCGAGGCTCGCGACGGTGGGTCACCGCAGCCTACGAACCCGGCGGACGCGGCCAGGACTCCTCGACGGGGGCCGCCGCCGGCCCCGGCCGAGGAGCCGCGGTGCCGGGTCGCGGTGGCCGGGGTGCCAGAGCGGCATCATCGGCGTCCGGTGGTAGGGGAGCCACCCCGGCAGCTGAGGTCGCCGGGGTGTCGGCGTGCGGAGGCGGCGGCACCGGTGCCGCCGAAGGCTCGGCCGGCGCGTCGCTCCACAGCGCTCCGCCGGGCAGCAACGACCGGAAGTCGAAGGCACACTTGTCGCAGGTACGCAACGCCGTCTCCGCCCGACGGTCGCCACAGCGACGGCAGAAGGTGACCACGGACTCCTCAGCGGACAACCCCTGGCACCGTGGGCAGGCGAACGCCGGCCCCCTGCTCTGCGCGAGCCGACCGGCCAGGACGAACGGGCTGATCACGGCGCTGACGGTGGTCGCCAGGTCCCGGGTGCGCCGGTTGCGCTCCTGAAGGCGCTCCAGCTCGGGGTTCACGATCTTCTCGAGCCTGCAGGTGGTGCAGACCTGCAGGGTCCGCACCGGGAGCATCTCCCGGAGCTGGGCCTGCTGGTGCAGGAAGACCACCACCGGTACGTCAGCGGCGTCGACGGTGAATCGGAACGCCCCACCGTCACCGGCGGTGGCCGCCGTCGCCGCGACGTACTCCTCCACCCGGTACACCAGGGACTGGATCTGAGCCACCAGGTGGGGCGGCATCTGGCCGGGCCGGCTGGTGATCAGCGTACCGACGGTGAGCATGCCGTCGGCGAGTTGCGGGGGGACCTCGGCGACCTTCCCCTGCGCCAGGAAGGTGAACGTTCCGGCTCCGGTCCGGCTCACCGGCGTACCGGATTTCGGGCCGGACCCGTCGAGCAGCCGGCTGGTGTGCCGCGACAGCACCGAGCCGGCCTGCGCCGCCCAACCGGCCGCGTTCTGCATCACCGCGACGTCACCGGGGCCGACGCGGCGCCACCGGGGTGGGAAACTGCTGGCGGCGGCCGGATCGAGCCGGGCCAGCACGCCGTCGACGGCGGCCAGCACCTCGGCGAACACGTCCTGATAGGCGGCGGTGGCACCCCAGTTGCGGCCCACCTTGGCCAGCCAGCGGTCGACGATCCGCACGGTCACCCCGCAGCCGCCGTCGCCGGCCGACTCCAGTCCGATCGAGACCCCGACCGGAATCTTCGCCGGCTGCAGCGTGACCGCTCCGAGTGTCGAGCCCCGGGCACCCTCGATGACGGTCAACTGCTCGGTGGTCAGGGTGAATCCCCGCTCCCGGACCGCCGCCAACACGTGCTGGCGCACAGTGGTCAACGGTACGGCGACGCTGCGCTGCGCTCCGGCCGCCAGCCGACCCGAAGTCCCGCTCGCGGATTCGGCACCCCCAGGTACCTCGGCGACGTCGATCCAGCTCATAGGCTGTCTCGGCGTCGAACGGGGCGGCGGTGCTGTCGTACAGGCTCACCTCCGCCGCCGCCGCGTCGATGTTGTAGTCGGCCGCCGCCGCGTAGTCGCCGGCCTTGGCGGCCTCGTCGGCGGCCAGCGCGTACCCGCGCTCGGCGGCGGCCAGGGACGCCTCCGCCGAGACGTCGAACCCGGCCGCCACGCTCTCGGCCGCGTCCTGCACGTACACGTCGGCGGACCGGGCCCAGTCGCCGCTGTTGCCGCCGTGCCAGTCCGCCCAGTCCTCGTCCGCGGCTGCCTTGTCCAGGTGCGTCTCCACGGATGCGACGACCTGCTCCGGCACCGCCACCGGGTCGGGGGTCGCGGCGGCGGCGGAGTCGTCAGCCAGGTAGCCACCCCAGTCCGAATCAGTTGTCACCGTTGGCCTGCGCTGTCAGCGGTCGCGACAGCAGGGCCGCGCCATGATCGTCAACTCCGCCGATCATGCCGCTGCTGGTCGGGCCGGCTCCATCCCCCGTCCGTGTCGTCGCCGTCGTCCGGGCGCGGGCGCCCGCCCGCCGGTGGTACCGGCGACCCGGCTGGCGGGCGCTGCGGCACCGGCCCGGTCGGCGGGCCGCAGTGGTCCGCGCGGACCGTCCAGGGCGCGGGTCGTCCAGGGTCAGGCCTGGGCGCCACGCATCCGACCACCCGGAGCGGACGCCGCCGTGCGTACCCGGCCGGATCCGGCGCGGACCAGGGCCTGGGCCGCACCGAGCCCGGCGGCGAGCAGCGCCGTCGCGGTCTGCTTGTGCGTCACCGCCCACAACGCGAGCGACCGTCGATGGGCAGTGTCGTCGAAGACCCCGCGCGCACCGTGGTCGACGTCGGCGTCCGCCGGGGCGTCCACGTTGTCCCGCCAGGCCGACCGGTCGATCACCTCCGCGGTCTGCTGTGAGTCGAAACCGACCTGACGCAGCGCCAGGAACCGGTCGAGCAGCCCGGGGGCCAGTACGTCGGCCAACCGGGCCCGCAGCGTCGGTCCACCGACGTTGACCTCACGGGGCCCCTTGTCCGCCGCCCAGCAGATCGCCTGTGCGGCGACCTCGGGCTGGAAGATCGGCGGCACCGGCTGCGGGTGCCTCGGCAGGTGGGTACGCACCCACGAGAACTGCGGGGTGTTCACCGCCGGTAGTTGCACCATCGACAGTTTGATCTCCGGGCTGGCCTGCAGCAGTTCGGCCCGTAGCGAGTCGTTGAAGCCCTGGATGGCGTGCTTGCTGGCGCAGTACGCCGACTGCAGTGGGATGCCCCGGTAGGCCAGCGCCGAGCCGACCTGAACGATCGTGCCGATCCCGGCCGGGCGCATCTGTCGCAGCGCCGCCAGGGTGCCGTGCACCGTACCGAGGTAGTTGACCTCGGTGACCCGACGGAACTCGTCGGCGCTGATCTCCCAGGTGGGGGCGAACACCGAGACCATCGCGTTGTTGATCCACACGTCGAGTCCACCGTTGCGCCGGGCCAGGTCGTCGCCGGCCCGATCGACGGCCGCCGCGTCGGCGACGTCCACCTGGTAGGTGGCGACCGCCTCGGCGCCGAGTTCCCGACACTCGGCTGCCGCTGCGGCCAGGCCGGCCTCGCCCCGGGCGATCAGTCCCAGCCGGGCACCTCGCCGGGCGTACCGTTGCGCGGTCGCCCGCCCGATGCCGGCGCTGGCTCCAGTGATCATCACGGTCTGGCTCATCCCGTCCACCCTCCTGTGCGGTTGGGCCACGTACGCGGATCAGCTCTCCACGGCGACCTTGCGGGTCGCGATGTCCGACAGCCGCCGCAGCGTCTCGCGGTTGCGGTGGTGCAGGACGAGGTCGTCGATTTTCGTCCGTACCCAGTGCAACGGGCCGGCGGTGAACGACTCGGCGACCGTCACCCGGGTGCCGTTGCCCTCGGTGGCCGCCAGTCGGAACACGACGGTCGCCTCGCCGAGCGGCCACAGCCCGGCCCGTAACGTCAACTCGCTCGGTGGGTCGCAGGAGACCACGGTCGAGGTGTCCGACAGCGACAACGGCCACGGGCCGGCGGTGTGGTGCAGCGCGGCCCCCGGCTGCGGCCAGTGATCGTCGACGTCACGGATGTGGACGGTGCCGACCACCCAGTCGCTGTAGGTCCAGCCGTTGGCCAGCACGGCGAAGACCTGGTCCGGCGGGGCGGGGATCACCCGCTGTACGACAGCCACGCCGCCCTGGTACCCGGCGTCCGGCCGGCTAATCCGCCCGACCGCCAAATGGTGCGGACCGGACGAAGGTGAAGGATGTTTACTCGCCGCGCTCTCGGGAACCCGACCGAGGTGCGAAGCGAACGGACCAGCCGCAGCCGCGGGCTGTTCGACGCGGTGCTGTTCGACCGTGACGGGACGCTCGTGCACGACGTGCCGTACAACGGCGACCCGGACCGGGTACGCCCGGTGCCGGGTGCCCGCGCCGCGCTGGACCGGCTGCGCGCCGCCGGCCTGCGGCTGGGCGTCGTGACGAACCAGTCCGGTCTGGCCCGGGGCCGGTTCACCGCCGAGGACCTGCGGCGGGTGCACGCTCGCATCGAGCACCTGTTGGGCCCGTTCGACACCTGGCAGGTCTGCCCGCACGACGACGCCGACGGCTGCCGGTGCCGCAAACCGGCCCCCGGCATGGTCCACACGGCGGCGGCCGCCCTGGGCACCGTCGCCCGCCGTTGCGTGGTGGTCGGCGACATCGGCCGGGACATGGTCGCCGCCGGCGCCGCCGGTGCCACCGGCGTCCTGGTCCCCACCGAACAGACCCTGCCGGTGGAGGTGGCGGCCGCGCCGGCGGTCGCCGGCGACCTGACCGGCGCCGTCGACCTCATCCTGCGCCGGCACCGCATCAGCGCGGCGACCGGCGACGGCACCCGTCGGAGACGGGTACTGGTCGTCCGGTCCGACTCGGTCGGCGACGTCCTGGTCACCGGTCCGGCGATCCGCGCCGTCGCCGCCGGCGCCGACGAGGTCGTGATGCTCTGCGGTCCCCGGGGCCGGGCCGCCGCCGAACTGCTGCCGGGTGTCACCGAGTTGATCGAGTGGCCGCTGCCGTGGATCGACCCGGATCCGGGGCCGGTCGACCCGACCGCACTGCACCAGCTCACCGACCGGCTGGGCCGCGTCGGTGCCGACGAAGCGATCGTGTTCACCTCGTTCCACCAGTCACCGCTGCCACTGGCCCTGCTGCTGCGGCTGGCCGGAGTGCCGCGGATCGCGGCGATCAGCGACGACTACCCGGGATCCCTGCTGGATGTGCGTCACCGGGTGCCGCCCGGGGTCCCCGAACCGGAACGTGCCCTGTCGCTCGCCGCCGCCGCCGGCTTCGCCCTGCCCGCCGACGACGAACCGGTGCTGCGGCTGCGACCCGGATGCCTGCGGCCGGCCCCACCGGACCCGCCGACCCCGGCCGACCCGCCGGACCGGACGACCGAGGCTGCGGCGACCGGCGCCCCACCAGGGGGGTACGTCGTGGTGCACCCCGGCTCGTCCGTCGAGTCCCGGGCCTGCCCACCCGACCGCTGCGCCGAGTTCGTCGACGCGCTGCACGCCGCCGGCCACCGGGTCGTCGTCACGGGTGGCCCCGGCGAACGCTCGCTGAGCACCACGGTCGCCGGGCGTACCGGCATCGATCTGGGCGGGCAGACCTCGCTTGCCCGGCTCGCCGCGATCCTCGCCGGAGCCGACGCGGTGGTGGTCGGCAACACCGGGCCGGCCCACCTGGCCGCGGCCGTCGGCACCCCGGTGGTCAGCCTCTTCGCCCCGACCGTGCCGTTCGGCCAGTGGGGGCCGTACCGGGTGCCCTGGGTGCGCCTCGGTGACCCGGTGGCGGGTTGCCGCAACACCCGGGCCGCCCGCTGCCCGGTGCCCGGTCACCCCTGCCTGTCGTCGGTCTCCGCCGACAGCGTCGTCGACGCGGTCCGACTGATCAACGGGACGGTCGGATGAACATCCTCCTCTGGCACGTCCACGGATCGTGGACCACCGCGTTCGTCCACGGCAAGCACCACTACCTGGTCCCGGTCACCCCCGACCGGGGCCCGTACGGGCTGGGCCGGGCCCGGACGTACCCGTGGCCGGACAGCGTCGTCGAGATCCGCCCCGGTCAGCTCGCCGCCGCCGACGTCGACCTGGTGATCCTGCAACGGCCCGAGGAGTGGGAGCTGGCCACCAGCTGGCTCGGCCGTACCGTCGGCCGCGACGTTCCGGCTGTCTACGTCGAACACAACACCCCCAAGGGCGACGTACCGACGACCCGGCACCCGATGGCCGACCGCGACGACATCACCGTGGTGCACGTGACCCACTTCAACGACCTGTTCTGGGACACCGGTGGCACCCGTACCCGGGTGATCGAGCACGGCATCGTGGCACCGGCGGCCCGCTACAGCGGCGAACTGGAGCGGTTCGCGGTGGTCACCAACGAGCCGGTCCGCCGGGGCCGGGTCACCGGCACCGACCTGATGCCACGCTTCGCCCGGGTGGCGCCGCTCGACGTGTACGGCATGGGCGTCGCCGGCCTTCCCGAGGCGCTCGGGGCGGCGGTGGCCGGGCGGGTCGCCGTACATGACGATCCGCCGCAGGCACGGATGCACGCCGAGGTCGCCCGGCGTCGGGCGTACCTGCATCTGTGCCGGTGGACGTCGCTGGGCCTGAGCCTGATCGAGGCGATGGCGATGGGGATGCCGGTGATCGTGCTCGGTACCACCGAGGCGGTCGCCGCGGTGCCGCCGTCGGCCGGGGTGTCGACCACGAGGATGCAGACGCTCCTCGACGCCGCCCAGTGGTTGCTCGACGAGCCGGACGCCGCCCGCCGGCTCGGCGACGGCGCGCGACGTGTGGCGCAGGACCGATACGGACTGGACCGGTTCCTCGCGGACTGGGACGAGCTGCTGGAGGAGGCGCTATGCGCATCGCGATGATCTCGGAGCACGCCAGCCCGCTCGCCGCGCTGGGCGGGGTGGACGCCGGCGGCCAGAACACCCACGTCGCCGAGCTGTCCACCGCGCTCGCCGCCGACGGGCACGAGGTGCGGGTCTACACCCGGCGGGACGCCGACGACCTGCCGGAACTGGTCCGGATGGACAACGGCGTGACGGTGGTGCACGTCCCCGCCGGTCCGGCCGCGCACATCGCCAAGGACGAGCTGCTGCCGTACATGGCGCAGTTCAGTGAGTGGCTGGTCGGCCAGTGGAGCGGCGACTGGACCCCGACGGTCGCACACGCGCACTTCTGGATGAGCGGACTGGCGGCGGTCAACGCCGGCCGGCTGACCGGGGTGCCGGTGGTGCAGACCTACCACGCGCTGGGCACCGTCAAGCGGCGCCACCAGGGTGCGATGGACACCAGCCCGCCGCGTCGCATCGGCTACGAGCGCGCGCTCGGCCGCAGCGTCGACCGGGTGATCGCTCAGTCCCAGGACGAGGTCGCCGAACTGATCCGGATGGGGGTCCCCCGGGGCCAGCTGTCGGTCGTGCCGTCCGGGGTCAACGAACACACCTTCTCGCCGGACGGGCCGGTGGCCGGGCGCGACCCCGACCGGCACCGGGTGCTGACCGTCGGCCGGCTGGTCGCTCGCAAGGGCTTTCAGGACGTCGTACGGGCCATGCAGCTCGTGCCGGACGCCGAGTGCGTCGTCGTCGGCGGCCCACCAGGCTCCGCGCTCGACGTCGACCCGCAGGCCCGCCAGCTGCGCCAACTCGCCGAGTCCTGTGGTGTCGGCGACCGGGTACGGCTCGTCGGCGCGGTACCCCGCGAGGAGATGCCACAGTGGTACCGGTCGGCCGACGTGCTGGTCGCCGCCCCTTGGTACGAGCCGTTCGGGCTGACCCCGCTGGAGGCGATGGCGTGCGGCGTACCGGTGATCGGCACCGCCGTCGGCGGGCTGACCGACACGGTCGTCGACGGCCTCACCGGCGACCTGGTGCCGCCACGTGACCCGAAGGCGCTCGGGATGGCGCTGCGCCGCTTGCTCGCCGACCGGGTCCGCCGGTTCGCGTACGCGACGGCCGCGCTGGACCGGGCCCGGCAGTGCTACTCGTGGCAGCGGGCCGCCGACCAGTTGACGGCGATCTACGCCACGGTCAGCGGGGTGCGCCAGCCGAGCCAGGTGGTGGCCGGATGAACGACCCGAACTCGCTGATCGACAGCCACCTCGCCGCACTGGCCGAGGCGCTGCTGCCGTACCGGGAGGTGGCGTCGCGGTTGGGCCGCTGGGGGTCCGAGCTGGCCTGGACCCTGGGCCACGGCGGCCGGCTGCTGGTGGCCGGCAACGGCGGCAGCGCCGCCGAGGCCCAGCACCTCGCCGCCGAACTGGTCGGCAAGCTGCGGGCCGACCGGACGCCGCTGTCGGCGATCGCGCTGACCGCCGAGACCTCCTCGCTCACCGCGATCAGCAACGACTTCGGCTTCGACGAGGTATTCGCCCGCCAGGTCCGCGCCCACGGCCGCCCCGGTGACATCCTCCTGCTGTTGTCGACCAGCGGCCGCAGCGGCAACCTGCTTGCTGCCGCCCACGCCGGCCGCGAGGCCGGGCTGCGCTGCTGGGCCTGCACCGGCCCGTCGCCGAACCCGCTCGCGGACATCTGCCCGGAGGTGCTGGCGGTGCCGGCGGCGGATCCGCAGGTGGTGCAGGAACTGCACCTGGTCACCGCCCACCTGCTGTGCGAGTACGTGGATCAGACATTGCCCGCCGTCCTTGGTCTGGTCGGCGCGATGGGAACCGCCGACCGGGTGGGTGCCGCCGACCGGGTGGGTGCCGCCGGCTCCCCGGCCGGTGCGGCGACCGTCTCCGGGCTGCCCGTCGTCGACTCCCACGGCGGCCGCCCATGACCACCGCACCGATCGTCGTGGTCGGCGACACGCTGCTCGACCGCGACGTCGACGGTGCGGTCACCCGGGTCTGTCCGGACGCCGCCGCCCCGGTGCTCGACGAACGCCACGTCACCGACCGGCCCGGCGGCGCCGGGCTGGCCGCGGTGCTCGCCGCCGGGCAGGGCCGGCCCGTGGTGCTGGTCAGCGCGTTCGCCGACGACGTCGCCGGTGCCCGGTTGGCGACGCTGCTCACCACCGCCGGGGTCGACCTGCATCCGCTGCCGCTCGGCGGGGCCACGGTGGAGAAGATCCGGCTGCGGACCCGGGGCCAGGTGCTGCTGCGGCTGGACCGGGGCGGCACCGGCACCGTACGCGGCGATCTGTCGCCGGCCACCGAGGAGCTGTTCGCCAGTGCCGCCGCCGTGGTGGTCAGCGACTACGGCCGAGGGGTGGCCCGGCTTCCGGCGCTGCGGACAGCGCTCACCGCCACCTCGGCGCCGGTGGTCTGGGATCCGCATCCCCGGGGTCCGGCGGCGGTGCCCGGTGTCCGTCTGGTCACTCCCAACGAGACCGAGGTACGCCAGTTGACCGGGCAGCCGGCCGGGGACACCCGGGTCGCGACGGCGGCCGGCTGCGCCGACGAGCTGCGGCTACGGTGGCGGGCCGGGGCGGTCGCGGTCACGATGGGCGGCGACGGGGCGTTGCTGTGCCACGCCGGCAGTGTGCCCCTGGTGGTGCCGGTCCCTTCCAGTGCCGAGGGGGACACCTGCGGCGCGGGGGACCGGTTCGCCACCGCGGCGGCGATCGCGCTCGCCGACGGGGCGGTGGTCTCCGAGGCGGTCCAGGTCGCCGTCCGGCAGGCGTCGCGGTACGTCGCCGACGGTGGCGCCGCCGGGGTGCGCCGGCTGCTGGCGGCGACCGGGTCACCGGCCGATGCGCAGCGGGCCGGGGCCGGCGTACCGCCGGTGGTGGAGGCCGTGGCGGCGCCGGACCGGATCGGCCCGGCGGCGGCCGGGACGCTCGCCACCGAGGTACGGGCCGCAGGCGGGACGGTGGTGGCCAGCGGCGGCTGTTTCGACCTGCTGCACGCCGGGCACGTCTCGGCGCTGCAGGCGGCCCGCCAGATGGGCGACTGTCTGATCGTGTGTGTCAACTCCGACGCGAGTGTGGCCCGGCTCAAGGGCCCGGACCGCCCGCTGGTCCCTGAACGGGACCGGGTCCGGCTGCTGGCCGCGTTGGCCTGTGTGGACGCGGTCGTCGTGTTCGACGAGGACACCCCGCACGCGGTGCTGAGCTGGCTGCGGCCGGACGTCTGGGTCAAGGGCGGTGACTACGCCGGCGACGGCACCGGCGAGCCGGACCTGCCGGAGGCCGGGCTGCTGCGCCGGTGGGGCGGACAGACGGCGGTCGTGCCGTACCTCGACGGCCGGTCCACGACGAGCATGATCGCGACGGCGCGCGATCGGGATCCCCAACGACGGAAGGAGCTGGCGTGACGAACCCCCTCACCGGTCCTGCGGTGCTGGTCACCGGAGGTGCGAGCGGCCTCGGCGCGGCCGTCGTCGAGCTGGCGGCCGCCGCCGGCTACCGGCCCTGCGTCATCGACCGGCGGCCACCGGTCGACGGCGTGCCGTGGGTCGACTGCGACCTGGCCGACACCCGGGCGGCCGAGGCGGCCACCCGCCGGCTCGCCGACCAGTTGGGCGGGCTCGACGCGGTGGTCACCGCCGCCGGCATGGACGTGCCGGGCCGCCTGGACGCGCTGCCCGGCGACGTGTGGGAACGGATCGTCTCGGTGGACCTGCTGGCCACCGCCGCCGTGGTCCGGGCCGCGTTGCCCTGGCTGACCGAGTCGGGCGGATCGGTCGTCACGGTCGCCTCGACGCTCGGTGTGAAGGCGGTCAGCGACGCGACCGCGTACTGCGCGGCCAAGTTCGGGGTGGTCGGCTTCACCCGGGCGCTCGCCGCCGAACTGGCCGGCACCGTCAACGTCACCTTGCTGGTGCCCGGCGGGATGCGGACCGCGTTCTTCGACGACCGTGACGCGCAGTACCGGCCGGGTGCCGACGCCGCCCTCAACGACCCCGCCGCGGTGGCGGCGGCGGTGCTGTTCGCGATCCGGCAGCCGGCCGGTTGCGCGGTACGCGAGCTGGTCGTCTGTGCCGACCGGGAATCGTCCTACCCGTGATCGTCGTCCTCCGGGCGCTCGGCATCGGCGACCTGGCCACGGCGGTGCCGGCGCTGCGCGGTCTGCGCGCCGCCCATCCGGCGCTGCCGGTCGCCCTCGCCGCACCGGCCGCCCTGGCACCGCTGGCCGAGCTGACCGGTGCCGTCGACCGGCTGCTGCCGGCCGACGGGTTGACCCTGCTGCCTGCGGTGCCTGCGCCGCCGGACCTGGCGGTCAATCTGCACGGTAAGGGCCCGCAGTCGCACCAGCTGCTGCGGAAGCTGCAACCCGGACGGCTGTGGGCGTACGCCTGCCCGGCGGCCGGCCACGACGATGGCCCACCGTGGCATGACGACGAGCACGAGGTGACCCGCTGGTGCCGCCTGCTCGACTGGTACGGCGTCGCCTGCGACCCGGCGGACCTGCGGCTGCGCCGGCCGCCACCGGACCGGGTCGCGGTCGGAGTCACGGTGGTGCACCCCGGAGCCGCCTCGGCGCGGCGGCGCTGGCCCGTCGACCGGTTCGCCGAGGTGGCCCGGCGACTCACGGCGGCCGGACACCGGGTGGCAGTGACCGGGTCGGCCCGGGAACGTCCGCTGGCCGAGGCGGTGGCCGCCGGGGCGGGGCTGCCCGCGACGGCGGTGCACGCCGGCCGGCTGGACCTGTCCCGGTTCGCGGCGTTGCTGTCGCACGCCCGCCTGGTCGTGGCGGCGGACACCGGCGCGGGGCATCTGGCGACCGCGTTCGGGGTGCCGTCGGTGCTGCTGTTCGGCCCCACGTCCCCGGCACGCTGGGGGCCGACGATCGACCGCCACCTGCACCGGGTACTGCAGTACCCGAATCTGTCGGCCGGCACCGAGGAGCCGGGCACCGAGGAGCCGGGCACCGGTGAGCCGCATCCCGCGATGGCGGCGATCTGCGTCGACGAGGTGCTGGCAGCGGTGGACCGGGTGGCCCGCGATGCGGCTGCGGCGTAGCAACCTGACCGCCGCCGGCTACCGGCGTCGTCGGCGGGGCCGCGGGGTCACGTACCTGGACACCGAGGGGCGAGCGGTCAGCGACCGGCAGGAGCTGGCCCGGCTGCGTGCCCTGGCGATCCCACCCGCCTGGCGGGACGTGTGGATCTGTCCCGACGCCAACGGACACATCCAGGCGGTCGGGTTCGACGCCGCCGGCCGCCGGCAGTACGTCTACCACCCGCAGTGGCGCCTCCGTCGGGACACCGCGAAGTTCCACCACGTACGGCGGGTGGCCGACCGGTTGCCCCGGCTGCGTCGCCGGGTCGCGGTCGACCTTCGTGGTCGTGGCCTGCGTCGGGAACGGGTACTGGCGGCGCTGGTGCGGCTGCTGGACCTGGGCATGTTCCGCATCGGCAGCGACCAGTACGCCGCCGGTGACGACCCGACGTTCGGGGTGGCGACCCTGCGGGTCAGCCACGCCCGCCCCGGCCGGGGGTGCGTGGTGCTGCAGTTCCCGGCCAAGGGCGGCCTGGCCCAGCAGCGGCGGATCGACGACCCGCAGGTCTGCGCGGTGCTGCGGGCGCTGCGCCGCCGTCGACGCGGCGAGCAGCGGCTGTTCTGCTACTGGGACGGGCGGCGCTGGCGGGAGGTGCACAGCGACGAGATCAACGACTACCTGCGGCAGGTCAGCGGCACTGAGATGACGGCTAAGGACTTCCGTACCTGGCATGCGACGGTGCTGGCCGCGACCCGGCTGGCGGCGCTCGGGGCACCCCGGTCGACGGCGGCCCGGCGTCGGGCGGTGGCCGGGGTGATGCGCGAGGTCGCCGACCTGCTCGGCAACACCCCCACGGTGGCCCGTGCCTCGTACGTGGATCCACGGGTGGTCGAGATGTTCCACCGGGGCCGGGTGGCTCGCCTCGGTGCCGGCGAGCCCACCCGCGACGCCGCCGAGCAGGCGGTGCGGCGACTGCTGCCGCTACGGTGACGTGCCGCCGCCCGGCTTGGCAGCCGCCGACGGCTCCTTGACGAAGGTCGGATGCAGGCTGACCGGGGCGGCGGTGCCCTTGGACTGACGCGAGCGCAGCCGCAGGTTGAGGAACTCCACGAAGATCGAGAACGCGATCGGCCCGTAGACGTACCCCTTGGCGATGTGCTGGCCGAGTCCTTCGGCGATGAGGCTGCCGCCGATCAGCAGCAGGAACGACAGGGCGAGCATCTTGACCGTCGGGTGCCGGTTGACGAAGGCGCTGACCGCGCCGGCCGAGACCAGCATGATGATCATCGCGATGATCACTGCGGCGACCATGATGAACAACTCGTCGACCATGCCGACCGCGGTGATCACCGAGTCGAGCGAGAAGACCACGTCGAGGATCAGAATCTGGACGATCACCCCGGCGAACGAGGCGGTCTTGCGGCTGGTGCCGTGGTCGGAACCCTCCAGATGCTCGTGGATCTCGTACGTCGCCTTGGCCAGCAGGAACAGGCCGCCGAGCAGCAGGATCAGGTCGCGACCGGAGATCTCCTGGCCGAAGACGGTGAACAACGGCGCGGTCAACCCGATCACCCAGGACAGCGAGGCGAGCAGCAACAGCCGGGTGATCAGGGCCAGGGAAATGCCGATGGTGCGTGCCCGCGCCTGCTGATGCTCGGGAAGCCGGCCGGCGAGGATCGAGATGAACACGACGTTGTCGATGCCCAGCACGATCTCGAGCAGCAGCAGGGTCGCGAACGCGATCCACAGCTCGGGGCTGGTCAGAAGCTCCATGATGATGCTCCCAGGAAGGGTGTCCACCGAGCCGCGACCGGCCCGCGATCCCAGACCGTACTGCCGGGGGTCAACCTCGGCGGCACCGGGAGCAGGTGTCGTCTCAGTCGGTGAGCACCTGGGCGAGCTGGTCGCGGAAGCGTCGCTCCGACTCGGTCACCGTCTCCCCACCGATGCCGAGCAGCCCGCCGGTGGCGGCGGCACCGACGACCTCTTCGGCGATGCCGACCAGCCAGTGTTTGTAGGCGCCGGCCTCTCCGTCGTCGACCCGATCGGCGAGCAACCGGGCGGCCTGACCGGCCCGGTCCAGTACGTCGGCGATCAGCGCCTGCGGGTCGGCCGGCTCCGGCACCGGCAGTTCCTCCCCGGTCTCGGGGTCGCCGACCCGGCTGACCAGTTCGCCGGCGACGGCGCTGACCAGTGGGCTGGCCGACTCCCGGCCGGCGCCGATGGCCTCCAGCCCGGCGGCGCTCTCCGCCCGGGTGCGCCGCCCACCGTCGGACTCGGCGGCGCTGGCCGCGGTCAGCACCGCCTGCGGCAGCCCGACCAGCAACCCCCACTCCTCGTCGGAGAATCCGAGCTCGGTGTACACCGGCAGGTCCGTCACGCTCATGCCCCTTCCACGTTCGGCCGCCGCGGCCATGCCCGGCGGGTCGATGATCCTCAGTGTGACTCGGCGGCCAGCAGACCCTGCTCGCTGACCACCGGCACGGACAACGTCTTGTATCCGACACCGTCGAAGAGCACCGTCATCCGGTCCTGTTCGTAGCCGAGGACCATGCCGGCACCCCAGTCGGCGTGTCGCACCATACTGTGTACCGGGAACGGGCCACTGGCACCGTCGTCGGCGGTGCTGGTGCCAAAGTGGCAGCTGTCACAGTGCCCGCAGACGTCGCGCATGTGCTCGCCGAAGTAGGCCAGCAGCGCCTGGCTGCGGCAGCCGTTCGCCTCGGCGAACGCCCGCATCATGTCGGTGCGGGTCCGCTGCACCGCCTGGCGGCGGGTCGCCGCGGCGACGGCCGCATCGGCGGCCCGGTCGGGCACCGGCGCGTACGGCGGGCGGACGAATCGGCTACCGGAGACGGCCCGGGCGGCACCCACCTCCTCGAGCAGTGCCAGCAGCTGCCCCAGCTTGCGGGCCCCCAGCCCGGAGCGGCTCCGCAGCTGGCTGCGGGTGGCTCCGGCGGCGTCCAGCAGCGCGGCCAGGTCGCGCAGGTCGTCGTGGTCCGGTGGGCTGGTGGTGAAGTAGCGCTGGAGGCCGATGTCCTCGGCCCGCCACAGCAGCAGCGCCCGCGCCGGAGCACCGTCGCGGCCGCCCCGGCCGATCTCCTGCAGGTAGCTGTCGGGGGAGTCGGGCAGCGCGGTGTGCGCCACCCACCGTACGTCTGGTTTGTCGATGCCCATGCCGAACGCGGACGTCGCCACCATCACCGGAACCTGGCCGTCGAGGAACTCCTCGTGCAGCCGTTCCCGGGCGCCGGCGGCCATCCCGCCGTGGTAGCAGCGGGCCGGGTGACCGGCGGCGTCGAGACGGTCGGCCAGTTCCTGCGCCGCCCGCCGGGTCGGCACGTAGACGATGCCGGGCGGCGCTTCGGCGTCGAGCAGACCGAGCAGCCGGCGCCAGCGGTAGTCCTCGGTGGGACAGTGGGCGACCTCCAGGAACAGGTTGGGTCGGTCGAGCCCGGCGACCACCAGATGCGGGTCGGTCAGACCGAGGCGATGCACGATGTCCTCACGTACCGGCGGCGAGGCCGTGGCGGTGAGCGCGACGACCGGGGGCCGACCCAGCTCGCGGACCAGGTGCCCGATCGACAGGTAGTCGGGTCGGAAGTCGTGGCCCCAGGCGGAGATGCAGTGCGCCTCGTCGACGGCGACGAGCCCGGGGCGCAGTTGGCGGACATCGGCCAGCCGATTCGGGTCGCACAGCTGCTCCGGGGTGGTGAACAGGAACCGGGCCCGGCCGGTGCGGATCTCGTCGAGGGCGGCCTGTTGCTGGGCTGGTGTCTCGGCGGAACTGATCCGGACCGCCCGCAGGTCGGGCTGGCCCCGGTCGTTGAGCGCGGTGATCTGGTCCTGCTGCAATGCCAGCAGCGGGGAGATCACCACCGTCGGGCCGGCAAGCATGGTGGCCGGGACCTGGTAGACGGCGGACTTGCCGGCACCGGTGGGGAGCACGACGAGCGCGTCGCGTCCCTTGAGCAACGCGCGCATCGCGCCGAGTTGTCCGGGACGCAGCGCGGACCAGCCGAACCGCTGGCGGGCCGTGCGTCGCAGGCGGGGTGAGTGCAGGGGCAGCTTCATCGGAAGCCGTGGTTACCCGGCGGGTACGCCGACCAAACGGCTGGTGCGGTGGTTACCGGAACATCGCCCGCACGGCGGCGATCAGCAGCAGGACGCCCAGGACCGCGCCGACCACCTGTACGCCCGGTATGTCATGCCAACTGGTCTGCTCGGCGGCGAACGAGACGATCGGTGCCATCTCCGCACTGTGCCATATCGTGCCCGGTCGCCGACAGGTCGTGGTCGATGGGCGCCGAGGGGGCAGTCGTCCGGTGGGTCCCGATCAATAGGAAGGTTTATTGACTGAAGAGATCGCCGGGTGTGACCATGGCTGCTCCCACCGTCTCGAAAGGGCCCACGCCGCATGGTCGACTCCAGTCCCAGTCTGCGGCGGATGGCGGCCGCCGTGCTGCAACCCGGCTTCGTCGGCACCAGCGTGCCGGACTGGGTGCGGCGGTGGACCGCCGACGGGCTCGGCGCGGTGGTCCTGTTCGATCGCAACGTGCGCGACGTCGCGCAGGTCGCCGACCTCACCTGCGCACTGCGCGCCGAACGACCGGACCTGCTGGTCGCCATCGACGAGGAAGCCGGCGACGTGACCCGGCTCGAATCCGGCACCGGCAGCTCCCGGCCCGGCAACCTGGCGCTCGGCGCGGTGGACGACCCTGCGCTGACCGAGCGGGTCGCCCGGGACCTCGGCCGGGAACTGGCCGGGGCGGGGATCACGCTCAACTACGCCCCGGTCGCCGACGTCAACTCCAATCCGGACAACCCGGTCATCGGCGTCCGGGCCTTCGGCGACGACCCTGACCTGGTCGCCCGGCACACCGCGGCGTGGATCCGTGGCCTGCAGTCCGCCGGGGTCGCCGCCTGCGCCAAACACTTCCCCGGTCACGGCGACACCAGCGTCGACTCGCATCTGGACCTGCCCCGTATCGACGCCGACCGGGTCCGGTTGGACGCCGTCGAACTCGCCCCGTTCCGGGCGGCGATCGCGGCGGGCACCGCCACGGTGATGACCGGCCACCTGTCGGTACCGGCGATCGACCCGGTGCACCCGGCCACGTTGAGCCGTCCCGTCCTGGTCGACCTGCTCCGGGGCGAGCTCGGCTTCACCGGGGCGGTGGTCACCGACGGCATCGAGATGCGGGCCGTGACCGGCCGGTACGGCCTCGCCGGGGCCACCGTACGGGCGCTCGCCGCCGGGGTCGACGCGGTCTGCGTCGGCGGGGAACACGCCGACGAGGCGACGGTCCGGCTGCTACGCGACGCGATCGTCGACGCGGTGGTGACCGGAGGGCTGCCGGTGTGCCGGCTGGCCGAGGCGAGCGAACGGATCACCCGGCTGGCCGCGTGGACCCGGCACCCGCCCGGCGCGCCGACCATCGACGGTGCCGCGCCGAGCGCCGACGGCGTACCGGACGGTGCCGGGGCCGGTCTGGCCGCCGCCCGCCGGGCCCTACGGCTGCGGACCGCGACGCCGCTGCCGCTGACCCGGCCCGCCCACGTGGTCGAGTTCGCGCCCCCGCACAACATTGCCTCCGGGGCGCAGACCCCGTGGGGACTCGGCCCGGCAATGACGGCGCTGCGCCCCGACACGACCACCGAACGGCTGACCGCCGCCGACCTCGACGGACCCGTGGCCGGCGGCCTGCCAGCGGCGGGCGTCCCGGCGTCCCGGCTGGCTGCCGCCCTCGCCGCCGCCCGCGACCGTACCGTCGTCCTGGTCGTTCGGGACCTGCACCGCCACCAGTGGATGGCAACGGCGGTCGAGCAGGTGCTGGCGGTGCGCCCCGAGGCGGTCGTCGTCGAGATGGGCGTGCCGGTGCGGGTAGTCGGCGGCACCCACCTGGCCACCTACGGGGCGAGCCGGGCCAACGCCGAGGCCGCCGCCGAGCTGCTGGTCGGCCGGCGCGTCCCGGACCGGTCCGCCGGTCGCCGCCCGCCGGCACCGGTGGTCAGCCGGTGACCCGCAGGATCCGGTCGTCCTCGGCGTCCGGGTCACCCCGACCGTCCCGGTTGGACGTCAACACCCAGAGCGTGCCGTCGGGCGCGACGGCGACATGCCGCAGCCGGCCGTAGTCGCCGCGCAACAGCGTCTCGGCTCCGGTGCCGTCCGGGTTCACCCGGTACAGCCGCTGGCCGCGTAGGCAGGCCAGCCAGAGTCGGCCCTGGTGGAAGGCCAACCCGCTGGGTGAGGCGTCCCGGGGCGACCAGGTCGCCACCGGGTCGACGAACTGCGCCAACTCGGCGATACCCTCGGCTTCCGGCCAGCCGTAGTTGCCGCCGGGAGTGATCAGGTTCAGCTCGTCGTGGCGGTTCTGGCCGAACTCGCTGGCGTACAGCTGGCCGTCCGGATCCCAGCCCAACCCCTGCACGTTTCGGTGGCCGAGGCTGAACACCGGCGAGTCGGGGAACGGATTGTCCGGTGGTGGGGTGCCGTCCGGGGCGATCCGAAGGATCTTGCCGGCCAGATTGGTCGGGTCCTGGGCGGCACCCCGCTGCCCGGCGTCACCGGTTCCGGCGTACAGCATCCCGTCGGGTCCGAAGGCGAGCCGCCCGCCGTTGTGCGTCGCGGCCCGGGGGATTCCGGTGAGGACCGGTTCCGGCGTGCCGGCCGTACCGTCGGCGGCCAGCCGCAGCCGGACGATCCGGTTGTCGGTCGCGGTGGTGTAGTAGAGGTACACCCAGCGGTCGTCGGCGTGCTGCGGGGAGACCGCGACCCCGAGCAGCCCGCCCTCGCCGCCGGCGACGGCGTCGGTGATCCGGGTGAGCTCCCGGACGGCGCCCTGCTGGTCGACCATCAGCAGCCGGGTGCTGTCCCGCTCGGTGACCAGCGCGGTGCCGTCCGGCAGGAACGCCAGGTCCCACGGCGCGGCCAGGCCACTCGCGACCACCTCGACCTCGGCGGGCGCCTCGGGCGCACCGGAGATCGTCGGATCGCTGAACCAGCCGAGCCAGCCGCCGACCGCGAGCACCGCCGCGGCGAGCACCGCCACGGCGGCCAGCGCCGCCACCGTCCGTAGCGGCCGGGAGCGGGGCCGGTCAGTCACTGGCGACCAGCGACGCGAACTCCGGATGCCGGTCGATGTAGGCGGCGATGAACGGACACTGCGGCACCACCCGGTCGCCCCGTTCGCGGATCTGGGTGAGCATCCCGTGGGCGAGCGCGTCGCCGGCGCCCTTGCCGCGATGGGCAGGGTCGATCTCGGTGTGTGTCACGGTCACCGTCGCGGGCGCGAGCCGGTACGCCGCGAATCCGGCCAGCGCGTCGTCGATCAGGATCTCGAACCGGTGACGTGCGGGGTCGTCCTGCACCAGCACGGTCAACGCCAGGCACCTCCTCGGCCGGTGGGCGGCCGTTCTCGACGTCGTCGATCTCAGGTCCGGTCGGCACGCGCCGGCCGGTCGTCGTTCGTCGAGCCTATCCGGCCCGGCCGGACCTGTCCGCACCCGGCGCAGCGCGGGGCCGGTCACGGCCCGGCGCGCGCCCGACGAGCCGATGGCGTCGCCTTGTCCCGGTACCCTGTCAGCTGTGACGAACGCCCCCTTCCCGCCGGCCGCCGCCGGCCTGCCCACCGCCGCGACCGCCCTCGCCGACCCGACCGTCATCACCGACTCGACCCGGTCCGCCCTGGCCGCCCCGACGGCTGGCCGCCGCCGGGCCGGTCGGATCGCGGCGTCGTTCGCCGGGCTGATGCTCGGTGCCGCGGTGCTCGCCGGCTGCAGTTCCGAGGGGGCCAGCACCGACTGCGGGCTGGACGCCTGCACTGTGACCTTCTACCGGGGCGTCGAGGCCAGCGCCAGTTTCCTCGGCGTCGAGGCCAAGCTGATCGGGGCCGAGGGCGACCAGGTAACCGTCGAGGTGGCCGGCGAGCAGGTGACCCTGACCACGGGTCAGCAGGCGACCGAGGTCGGCGGGATGGCCGTCACTCTCGAGCAGGTCACCGACTCCCAGGTGGTGATCCGGGTGGCCCGGCAGTGACCTGACGATCTCGGCACCGGCCGGTGCCGAGATCGCGGTGCCGGCCGGGCAGGTTTGACAGTGGTCGGCACCGGTCATTGAAGCGGCCATGCCGAACACCCGCGACGCGCGACGCACCGCTCACCAGGTTGGCGAGAGCCGCTGGCTGGAGACGCTGGCCAGAGTCGGATTCATTGGATACGGAGTAGTCCACCTGCTGGTGGCCTGGCTCGCACTGCAGATCGCCTTCGGTCGGTCCGGCGCGAACGGCGACCAGTCCGGTGCCCTGCGGACCCTTGCCCAGCAGCCGTTGGGCAAGGTGCTGCTGGTCGCGGTCGCGGTCGGGCTGGCCGCCATGGCGCTCTGGCAGGGGATCGAGGCCGCGGTCGGGCACCGCGCTGAGCAGGGCCGCGACCGGGTCGTCGAGCGGGTACTCTCCGCCGGGCGTACGGCGGTGTATCTCTCCTTCGCCTGGACCGCCGTGCAGGTGTTCCGCGACGCCAACGCGGACACCGCCGGGCAGCAGCAGGCGATGAGCGCACGGGTGATGGCCGAGCCGGGTGGCCGGTGGCTCGTCGGCGCCGCCGGTGTGGTGCTGGTCGGCATCGGGATCGGCATGGCGGTCAACGGGATCACCCAGCGCTTCACCAAGCACCTGCGGACCGGGCAGATGAGCGCGAAGGCGCGCCGGGTGATCTGCCGGCTGGGCATGGTCGGGTACGTGGCCAAGGGCGTCGCGTACGGCACTGCGGGGGTGCTGGTCGTGGTCGCCGCCGTGCAGTACGCACCCGAGCAGGCCCGGGGCCTGGACGCGGCGCTGCACACGCTGCGGGAGCAGGCGTTCGGCACCCTGTTGCTCTGTCTGGTGGCGGCCGGCTTCGCGGCGTTCGGCGTCTACTGCTTCGCCCAGTCCCGCTACCGCAAGGTCTGAGGGGTGTGACCGGTCACTGACCTGCGGTCCCGCCTGGCGGTCCGGCGACACTTCCGGCATCCTTGGCATTTCGCTGCCAAAGATCGCAAACAGCGCGATCATCTCCGGCCGCCGCCCGATCGTCCGCACGCCGATCGCCACCGGCCGCGGCCGGTGGCGATCGGCGTGCGGTGGAGGGAGGAACTTCGTGCATCCGGTTGTGGTGACGGCGATCGTGACCGTCGGGGCGGCCCTGCTGGCGGTGGGACTGGTGGCCTTCGGCCACCGGATCGTGCGCCGGCTGGGCCGGCGTTCGGTGCTGCTCGCCGAGCTCGCCACCCACGCCCACCGGCCCGTGCTGGCGGCGGCGACCGTCGCGGCGGTCCAGTTCGCGGTGCGGTTCTCCACCGGGTACGCCGTCGGCGAACCCTGGCGACGGACCACATTGCACCTGCTGGTGCTGGCGACCATCGCCTCGTGCGCCTGGCTGGTCGGGGCGCTGCTGCTGGTCCTGGAGGACACCACGCTGGCCCGGTTCCGAACCGACGTGCCCGACAACCGGCACGCCCGGCGGCTGCACACCCAGGTGGTGATGCTGCGCCGGGTCACCATCGCGGTGACCGTGGTGCTGACCATCGGCGTGATGCTGATGACCTTCCCCGCCGTCCGGGGCGTCGGTGCCAGCCTGCTCGCCTCCGCCGGGGTCATCGGCGTGGTGGCCGCGCTCGCCGCGCAGAGCGTGCTCGGCAACGTCATCGCCGGCCTGCAGCTGGCCTTCAGCGACGCGGTGCGCATCGACGACGTCGTCGTGGTGGAGGGCGAGTGGGGCCGGATCGAGGAGCTCACCCTCAGCTACGTCGTGGTGCACATCTGGGACGACCGGCGGCTCATCCTGCCGACCTCGTACTTCACCACCCGCCCCTTCCAGAACTGGACCCGGACCCGGGCGGCGGTGCTCGGCACCGCGGAGTTCGACCTGGACTGGTCGGTTCCGGTGCAGGTGATGCGTGAGGAACTGCGTCGCCTGGTGGAGTCCTCCGAGCTGTGGGACGGCCGGGTCTGCGTACTGCAGGTGACCGACGCGACGGGCGGCACGGTGCGGCTGCGGGCCCTGGTCAGCGCGGCCGACTCCCCGAGTCTGTGGGATCTGCGCTGTCTGGTCCGCGAACATCTGGTCCGGTGGGTCCGCGATCAGCGGCCGACCGCGTTGCCCCGCTGGCGGGCCGAGGTCGGCGACGGCAACGGCCTGTCGGACTGGCTGGATCTGCGCCCGCCGGCCGCCGCCCGCGACCGGGTCGGCCGCGACCGGGTCGGCCGGGGCCGCGTACGGCCCGCCCTCGAGGCCGAGCCGCCCGACGACGCCCGGCTGTTCGGCGGCGGTGCCGACGGCGAGGCCCGGGCCTCTGTCTTCGTCGGCCCGGACGATTCCACCGGCCCGGATCCGCGGCAACAGGATTGATCTGGTCCCGGGCCGGGCATACAGCGGCGAACAGCGGGAAAGGAGGCACCATGGCCGACGTCTTGCACCGGCCACCCGCCGAGCAGTCCACCGCGGAACTCGTGCAACAGGCAGGTGAGCAGATATCGCGGCTGGTCCGTGACGAGCTCGCGTTGGCCCGGGCGGAACTGACTGAAAAAGGCAAACACGCCGGAATGGGCATCGGCCTGTTCGGCGGCGGCGGCGTCATGGCTCTGTACGGCCTCGGCACGCTGATCGCCGCGGCCGTCCTGCTGCTCGGCCAGGCCTGGCCGCCGTGGGTCGCGGCGCTGGTCGTGGCGGTGCTGCTCTTCGCGGTGGCCGGCGGGCTGGCGCTGGCCGGCCGGCGTCAGGTCCGGCAGGCGGCCCCGCCGGTGCCGACCGCGACGGCGGACAGTCTGCGCGCCGACGTGACCGTGGTCGGCGCGGCGATGAAGCGGGGGCGGCAGCCGTGACCTCACACAACGGCAGATCGGGTAACGGCAGCGGCGACCTGGACCTGCTGCGGGCCGACATCCGGCGGACCCGGGCCGAGCTCGGACAGACGGTCCAGGCGCTGGCCGCCAAGACGGACGTGAAGAGCCGGGTGCGCGTCGGTGCCGCGCGGACCCGGCGGCGGCTGCGGGACCGGGCCGACCAGGTACTGGCCGACGTACGCCGGTCCGGCCCGCGCGGCGCGTTGCCGGCGGTGGCGGTGGCCGGCGTGCTGGTCAGCGTGGCCGTGGTGTGGGTGACGATGCGAGGGAGGCGCCGGTGAGCAAGCCGGTCGACAAGCTGGCCTACCGTCCGGTGGGCCTGATTCTGGGGATGGCCGCCGGAGCCCTGGCCGGGGCGATCTTCCGACAGGTGTGGAAGGCCGCCGCCGGCGACGACGACGCGCCCAGCGCCATCGACGAGGAGCGGGGCTGGGGTGAAGTGCTCGCCGCGGCGGCCCTGCAGGGGGCGATCTTCTCGGTCGTCCGGGCCGCCGTCGACCGGGGCGGAGCGACGGGTGTCCGCCGGTTGACCGGCCGCTGGCCGGGCTGACGACGATGACCGGATTTGCGCACGCCACGGGGGCGTGAACGGCGTCTCAGGTCACATGTCGGCGACGTTCGTCAGGTAGGCTGTGCGAAGTTTTTGCGTACGTGGTTTGCTGTCCACGCTGTTGCGAGACAGCGTGGGTTGAGAGTCCTCCTTCACCGGGGGCCACCTCAGGCGCCGCTGCTCGAAAACGGCCAACCGGCCGCACGGCGTGCTTGGCCGCCAGTTTCAGAAGGAGATACACATGGCGCAGGGAACCGTGAAGTGGTTCAACGCAGACAAGGGCTTCGGCTTCATCACCGTCGACGGCGGGGGTGCTGACGTGTTCGTCCACTTCTCGGCCATCCAGACCAGCGGCTACCGGACGCTGGAGGAGAACCAGCGGGTGGAGTTCGAGATCGCCCAGGGCCAGAAGGGCCCGCAGGCCGAGCAGGTCCGCCCCATCTGACCTCAGTCGCCGGCGCGACGTCGGCTGCTGGGCCCGGCTCTACCCGGGAAGCTTGTGCACAGGAAGCCCCGTGTCCGCACCGGACGCGGGGCTTTCCCGTCACCGGCCGTTGCCGTGCCGGTGGGCCGGCCGGCCCGGCGGCGTCACCACCGGTGGTGCACCTGCGGTCGGATCAACTCGTCGTAGACCTGCGCCACGGCCTGCCGGGCCGCCTCGTCGAGCGGGGCCAGCCCGGCCGCCGCCGCGTTGTCGCGGGCCTGCTGCGGGTTGCGGGCACCGGGGATCACCACGGTGACGCCCGGCTGGTCCAGGATCCAGCGCAACGCGAACTGGGCCATGGTCGCCTGCTGCGGCACCAGTGGCGCGAGCCGGCGGACCGCCGCCAACCCGGTGCTGAAGTCGACGCCGGAGAAGGTCTCGCCGACGTCGAACGCCGCGCCGTCGCGGTTGAAGGTGCGGTGGTCGTCGGCGGCGAACCGGGTCTGCTCGTCGTACCGGCCGGAGAGCAGACCACTGGCCAGCGGTACCCGCGCGATGATGCCGACGCCAGCGGCGGCCGCCGCTGGCAGCACCCGTTCGACCGGCTTGAGCCGCAACGCGTTCAGGATGATCTGCACGCTGGCGACACCCGGCCGGGCGATCGCGGCCAGCGCCTCGTCGACGGTCTCCACGCTCACCCCGTACGCGGCGATCCGTTTCTCCGCCACCAGGGTGTCCAGTGCGTCGTAGACCGCGTCGGTGTGCAGCACCTCGGTCGGCGGGCAGTGCAGTTGGACCAGGTCGAGGGTGTCGACGCCGAGGTTCTCCCGTGACCGGTCGGTCCAGGCCCGGAAGTTGTCCAGCACGTACGCGGCCGGCTCCTGCGGCACCCGACGGCCCATCTTGGTGGCGACGAACAGCTCGCCCGACCCGGACTCCCGCAGGAACCGGCCGATGATCCGTTCGCTGCGCCCGTCGCCGTACACGTCGGCGGTGTCCAGGAACGTGGTGCCGGCGTCGACGGCGGCGGCCAGCGTCGCCAGCGCGTCGTCCTCGCTGACCGTCCCCCAGTCCGCGCCGAGCTGCCAGGCACCCAGACCGATCACACCCGCTGTGCGGCCCAGCCGCGGAAACGTACGCTTGTCCACCAGGCGAGCCTAGTCGACCGCCCGGACGGTACGCTCGGCGCAGCCGGTCGCCGCCGAGGCGAGCCGGCATGATACGAGTCCTGGGCCGGGGGTGTGGCCCGGCGCGGGTCGCCGCCGGACGGCGGTCCTGGTTCGAGGAGGTCGCAGCAGCCGGTGAGTCAGCCGCCACCCGTGACGCCCGAGTTGTCGGCGTTCGTCGAGGGCCTGCCGAAGGCCGAGTTGCACGTGCACCACGTCGGGTCGGCGTCGCCCCGGATCGTCGCCGAGCTCGCCGGCCGGCACGAGGGCCAGACCCCGGTGCCGGCCGACCCGGACCTGCTCGCCGACTATTTCGTCTTCCGCGACTTCGCCCACTTCATCGAGATCTACCTGAGCGTGGTCGACCTGATCCGCGACGACGAGGACGTCTGGATCCTCACCCACGAGGTGGCCCGGGAGCTGGCCGCCCAGCAGGTCCGCTACGCCGAGCTGACGGTGACGCCGTACTCGCACGTGCGTCGGGGCATCCCGGCGCCGGCGTTCTGCGCCGCGCTCGAGGACGCCCGGCACCGGGCCCGCGCCGACTTCGGCGTCGAACTGCGCTGGTGCTTCGACATCCCGGGCGAGGCCGGCCTGCCGGCGGCCGAGGAGACCCTGCGGATCTGTCTGGACGAGGCCCCGGACGGGTTGATCAGCTTCGGTCTCGGCGGGCCGGAGATCGGGGTGCCGCGCCCGCAGTTCAAGCCGTACTTCGACAAGGCCCGGGCGGCCGGGCTGCACTCGGTGCCCCACGCGGGGGAGACCACCGGGCCGGAGACGATCTGGGACGCGCTGCACCAGCTGCACGCCGAACGGATCGGGCACGGTACGTCCTGCGTACGGGACGCGCGGTTGGTCGATCACCTGGCGCAGCGGCAGATCCCGCTGGAGGTCTGCCCCACCTCGAACCTGCGGACCGGGGCGGTCGCCGACCTGGCCGCGCACCCACTGGCCGAGATGGTGGCGGCCGGGCTGCTGGTGACGATCAACTCCGACGATCCGCCGATGTTCGGCACCAGCCTCAATCAGGAGTATCTCGTCGCCGCCGGGCTGCTGGGTGCGGACGCGGCGCAGCTGGCCGGGCTGGCCCGTAACGCGGTCAGCGCGTCGTTCCTGCCGGCACCGGACAAGGCGCGGCTGACCGGTGAGATCGACCGGTACGTGGCCGCAGCGGGTCAGCCGCGGTAGCCGTCGGCGTAGCTCGGGTCCTGCCAGCAGGCCAGGACCGCGATGACCAGGGCACCGACCACGGCCACCCAGCGCAGCAGTTGCCGGGGGGTGACCAGGCCGGTTTCGTCCTCGACCTCGGCGTCGGGCCCGTCTGGCGTCGCAGGCTCCAGTGGTTCGGCGCCTTCGTCGTCGCGCCCGTCCCGCCGGGCTCCGGTGGGGGAGTTCCGTAGCGGCGGTGACACGTAGACCTACCTCTGTCCAAGGTGGGCGCGCGGCGGGACGACGATGTTGGGGGACCGGGCCCCGCCGCGCGCAAGCAACCCTGGACCTTGGGACACGGGACGGTACTGCGGGTGACGGTCCAGGGTTGCCGATGGGTTCGCAGCAGATGCTGCCACCTGGTGCGTCTCCAACGGAACGGCGTTAATCCAGACCTAAGAAAAGCTTGCGCCACTGAAGACCGGGATGTGACCTGCGCCCCGGGTCAGTGCGGCGCGGCGGGGGAGTCAGCGTCGGGTTGCCGGCCGCGGACCGGGTTGCGGTCCCGTTCCCGGGCCAGCCGTCCGACCAGGCCGAACCGGCTGGCGGGCCGGGGTGGGGCGGCCTCGGCGTCGGCGAGCAGCATCACCACGCTGGCGCCGCCGAGCCGGGCCCGGTCCAGGCTGACCGAACCATTGGCCTGCAACGCCACCCGTCGGGCGATGTCCAGGCCGAGCCCGGTGGAGCCCTGGTCGCTGGCACCACGGCGTAGCGCACGGTCAGGGTTGGCGATGCCGGGACCGGCGTCGTCGACCCGGATGGCCACGTACCCGTCGCGGCGGGAGACCGCCACCTCGAACGCGGTGCCCTGCGGGGTGTAGCGGAACACGTTGCCCAGCACGGCGTCGAGGGCGGCGGCCAGCTCCGCCCGGGGCACCGGGACGGGAGTCCGCAGCTGCGCGCCGATCACCGTGTACGCGCGGTTCTGGTCTCCGGCCAGCGCCGACCAGAAGACCATCCGGTCGCGGACCACCTCGGCCACGTCGCAGCTGCCCGGCCCGGTCTCCTGGGTGACCGTCTTGCGGGTGGTGTTGATCAGCACGTCGACCTCACCTTCGAGGGTGACGATCGCCTGCCGGATCCGGCGGATGGTGCGGCGGCGGTCCAGCTCGGCCTCGCTGAACGAGCCGACGCTGGTGTCGTCGGAGTCGAGTGCGTCGGCGTCCAGCCGCAGCACCGTCAACGGTGTGCGCAGCCGGTGGGACAGGTCGGCGACGAGTTCCCGTTCGTCGGTACGGGAGGCGACCAGCCGGTCGGCCATCCGGTTGAACGCGTACCCGGCCTCGGCCAGCTCACGCGGCCCGCTCGGCTGGATGCGGACCCCCAGGTCGCCGTCCCCGACCGCCATCGCCGCCTTGACCAGGCCCTTGGCCGAGGCGACCGCTCGGGCGGCGATCCGGTCCACCACGATGACGGAGCAGACCACCAGGCCAGCGGCGATGCCGAAGAGCAACAGCCAGGTGCCGGTGGCGCCCTGGTTGAGCTCGGCGTCGGCGACGAACACCTCGACGACGGTCACCGCCTCGCCGACCGTCACCGGCTCGAGGTGCAGCACCCCGCCGTCGGTGGCCACCACCACGGGCTCGGTGCCGGCGGCGGTGTCGGCCACGTCGCGGGTGCTCGCCCGGGGCGTACCGCCGAGGTCGAGCCCGTGCACGACGGGCTGCCGCTCGGCGCTCTCGCCGAGGTTGGCGACCGCTTGGCGGACCGATTCCGGGTCGTTGCTGATCGTCAGCGCGCCGCGCACCACGGCGGCCCGGCGGGCGGCGTCGGCGAGGGCCTGTTCCCGGGTCTCCTGCTGCAGTTGCAGCCCCAGCGGGATCAGGAAGACCAGCGCGATGATCGACGTCATGCCGGCCCCGAGGTAGGCCAGTGCCAACCTCAGTCGGGTACCACCAACCGGAAGCCGACCCCCCGCACGGTGCGCAGGTAACGCGGCTTCGCTGCGGATTCGCCCATTTTGCGGCGAAGCCAGTAAAGATGAACGTCGATGGTCTGGTCCTCGCCGACCGACGGCTGCCGCCATACCTCCTCCAACAGCTCCCGGCGGGACACTACCCGACCTGGCCGGGCGGCCAGGTAGGCCAACAGGTCGAACTCCTTGCGGGTCAGCGCGAGGGCCTCGCCGTCCAGCGTCGCGCTGCGCTCCCCGACGTCGACCCGCAGGCCACCCACCTGGTGCACGGCCGGCGGGACCGAGCGGCTGGCCCGGCCGGCCCGGCGCAGCACCGTGGTGATCCGGGCGTCGAGGTGGGCGCCGGTGAACGGCTTGACCATGTAGTCGTCGGCACCGGCCCGCAGCAGCCGAACGATCGCCTGTTCGTCGTCGCGGGCGGTGGCGATGATGATCGGCACGTCGGTGATGCCGCGCAGCATCCGCAGCGCGTCGGCACCGTCCAGGTCGGGCAGGCCCAGGTCGAGAACGACCAGGTCAGGGGTTTCGGCGGCGACCCGACGCAGCGCGTCCAGGGCCGTGCCGACGGCGTGGACCGCGTGTCCCCGGTCGGCCAGCGAGCGCAACATGGCGCCGCGCACGACGTGGTCGTCCTCGACCAACAGCACCGTAGCCACCTCACGACCGTACTGCCCTTGGCAAGTCGGCGGCCGGCACGCCCCGCCCGGCACCCCCGCGCTCCGGACCCGGCGCCCCCGCGCTCCGGCTGCGGCACCCCGCCGTGGTCGGACCGGTCAGTCCGCCGAGGGATAGGTCAACCCGAAGCCGTACGGGTACAGCGGCGACTGTCCGTCACCGTCGTGGATCGGCTGCTGGTCGGCACCGGCCATCCAGGTGAGCGGAAGTTTCCCGGTCGGCGCGCGGACCCCGAAGAGCACGTCGGCGACGCCTGCGCCCTCGGTGCCGGGCAGCCACGACGCGAGCAGCGCGGCCCAGCCGGACACCTGCCCGGCGACGTCCAACGGCCGGCCGGAGACCAGCACGACCACCACCGGTACCCCGGCGGCCCGCAGCCGTTCGATGGTCGCCAGGTCGGTGTCGCGCAGCCCCATCGCCGCCGGCCGGTCGCCCTCGCCCTCGGCGTACGGCGTCTCCCCGACCACCGCGACCGCCACCCGGTAGGAACTGTCGATCCCGGTGCCGGTGGCGTCGTAGGTGACCTGTGTGGAAGGGTCCACCGCCGCCCGGATCCCGGCCAGGATCGACGTGCCCGGTGTGATCGGGCCGCTGCCGCCCTGCCAGGTGATGGTCCAGCCGCCACTCTGGTGGCCGATGTCGTCGGCGTTGCTGCCGGCGACGAAGATCCGGTTGCCGGCCGGGTCCAGCGGCAGGATCCCGCCGGTGTTACGCAGCAGCACCTGGGAGGCCCCCACCGCCTCCCGGGCCAGCGCCCGGTGCGCCGGGGCACCGATGCTGGCGGTCAGCGACCGGTCGGCGTACGGCCGCTCGAAGAGGCCGAGCTCGACCTTCTTGGTCAGGATGCGCCGGACCGCGTCGTCGACGCGGTCCATGGCGACCCGACCGGCCTCGACCTCCGTGCGAAGCAGGTCGATGAAGCGTCGCCAGTCGGTCGGCACCATCGCCATGTCGATCCCGGCGTTGACCGCCTGGCGGACGTCGGCCGCGCTCAACCCCGGTACGCCGTCTATCTGGTCGATGCCGTTCCAGTCCGACACGACGAAGCCGGTGAAGCCGAGTTCGGTCTTGAGCACGTCGGTGACCAGGTACCGGTGGCCGTGCAGCTTGCTGCCGTTCCAGCTGTTGTAGGAGACCATGATCGAGCCGACGCCGCGAGCGATCGCGGCCTGGAACGGCGGCAGATGGACGCGGCGCAGCTCGGCCTCGGGCAGCTCGGTGTCGCCCTGATCGACCCCGCCGGTGGTGCCGCCGTCGCCCAGGTAGTGCTTGGCGGTGGCCAGCACCGACGTCGGGTCGGCCAGCGACGGCCCCTGCATCCCGGTGATCACGCTGGTCATGGCGCTGGGCAGGGCGGGGGTCTCGCCGAAGGACTCGTAGCCGCGGCCCCAGCGGTCGTTGCGGACCACGCAGAGACAGGGGGCGAAGTTCCAGGGGATGCCGGTGCCGCGCATCTCGGTGGCGGTCGCCCGGCCGATCCGTTCGACCAGGTCGGGGTCGCCGGCGGCACCGAGGCCGATGTTGTGCGGAAAGATCGTCGCGCCGACCACGTTGTTGTGGCCGTGCACCGCGTCCACGCCGTAGATGACCGGCACGCCCAGCGGGGCGGCCAGCGCGCCGTCCTGGAACCGGTCGTACATGTCCGCCCAGCTGGCCGGGGTGTTGGGTGTGGGGGCGGAACCGCCGCCGGAAAGCACCGAACCCAACCGGTACCGGGTGAGGTCGTCCGGGGTCACCGAGGCGCGTTCGGCCTGGGTCATCTGGCCGATCTTGTCGTCGAGGGTCATCCGGGCGAGCAGGTCGGCCACCCGTGCGTCGACCGGGACGTGCGGATCCCGGTAGGTCACGTCGGCCGGCGGCGTGCCCGCAGGCGCGGCGGCGTCCGACCCCGCCGGTGGCCCGGACGCGGCGGTCAGCCCGGCCACGGCCAGCCCGCCGGCCAGCAGCGCGACGATCAGGCCGCCGATCAGGACGCGGGTGCGGGTGCGGCGGCGGGGCAGCGGCAGGCGGAGGGTACGCACGGGCGGAGCGTACGCACGCGCGGGTACCGTCGTCGATCCCTCAGGGCAGCCGCAGCACCCAGCGGTACGCCTGCACCAGCCCGGTGTCGAAGCCGGCGGCCGAGCCCCACAGGAAGATCCGGAACTGCCGGTACATCGCCTCGCCCCAGCGCTGCACGATCTCGTCGCGGGCGGCGTCCAGCCGGCGCGCCCACTCCCGGCAGGTCAGGTAGTAGTTGTGCCGGTCGTCGGCGATGCTGCACAGTTCGAACGGGGAGCGCGCCACGTGCCGCAGGTACTGGTGCAGCAGCAGCGGCGCCGACCGCCCCGGGTAGATGTAGCGCTTCATGAACGCCGACGCCACGTGCTTGCGCCGCATCGCCAGCGCGTCCAGGTATACGTGCCCGCCGGGGACGAGCAGTTCGGCGTACTTGCGCAGGGTGCGGCGGTAGTCCGGCAGGTGCTCGGTGACCCCCATGTTGACGATCGCGTCGTAACGACGGTCGTCGGTGAACGCGAGGATGTGCTGTCGTACCACCCGGACCGCGAGTCCTTCCCGGTCGAACAGGTCGGTCAGGTAGCGCTCCGATTCCCGCGACAGCGTCGTCGTGGTCACCTCGACGCCCCGGCGGGCGGCGTGCTCGGCGAACGCCCCCCAGCCGCCGCCGACCTCCAGCACCCGGTCACCGGGCTTGACTCCGATCGCATCCAACGCCAGGTCCATCTTGCGGGTCATCGCGTCCTCCAACGGTTCGTCGTCGGAGATGAAGACCCCTTCGGTGTAGCACCGGTGCCGGGTGTCCAGGAACGTCAGGAAGAAGTCGCTCTCGGCGTCGTAGTGGTGGGAGATGGCCCGCCGGTCGTCCTCCCGCCGGCCCCGCAGCAGCCCGGTGACCAGGCCGGAGAAGCGGGCCACCGGATGCAGGTCGTTGAAGAACGCCCGGATCCGCAGCGCCGCGGCCAGGTCGCCGTCGAGGTCGAGCCAGCCCTGCCGGTACGCCACGGCGACCGCGAACTGGTCCAGGCCGGCCAGTGCCCGCGCGCCGCGCGGATCCCGTACGGCGATGGTGAACTCGGGCGCACCCGGCCCGAAGTGGTGTTCCGCCCCGGCCTCGTCCACCACCGCGAACGGCACCGGCGGCCGACTGGCGAAAAATGAGTCGTAGCGGCGCCGCAACGCGCCGACCATGTCGGTGGGAGCCACCGCGTCAATCTAACGCCGCGATGGTGCCGCCGTCAGGAGTTCGCCGCCGGGACAGCAACGCAGCGGTAAAGATCCGCCGCCGGTGCCACCGACGCGCCCCGGCAGCGTCGCCGTCCGGTGCGCGCGTGCCGACCGCTAGCATCGGCAACGGCCTCGTCGCCGTACCGTTTCTGACCGAAGGAGTCCGTCGTGTCCGCAAGCGCAGCCCCACCCCAGGCCGAACCCGTCGCGGTCCCGGCCGGGACGACGGCCGCGGACGCGATCGCCGCCGCCGGCCTGCCGGTGAACGGCCCGAAGGCGATCGTCGTGGTCCGGGACCCCGACGGCACGCTGCGGGACCTGGACTGGTCACCGGAGGCCGACGTACGGGTGGAGCCGGTCGCCATCGACTCCCCGGACGGGCTCGCCGTGCTGCGCCACTCCACCGCGCACGTGCTCGCCCAGGCGGTGCAGGACCTGTTTCCCGAGGCGAAGCTCGGCATCGGCCCGCCGATCGTCAACGGCTTCTACTACGACTTCGACGTGGCCAAGCCGTTCCAGCCGGACGACCTCGACCGGCTGGAGAAGCGGATGCAGGAGATCGTCAAGTCGGGTCAGCGGTTCCGTCGGCGGCGCTTCGCCGACCTCGACGCGGCCCGCGCCGAACTCGCCGACGAGCCGTACAAGCTGGAACTGATCGACGTCAAAGGGGCCGCCGACTTCGACGCCGCCGAGGTGATGGAGGTCGGCGGCGGCGAGTTGACCATCTACGACAACATCGACCCGACCTCGGGCAAGACCTGCTGGTCGGACCTGTGCCGGGGTCCGCACCTGCCGTCGACCCGGTTGATCGGCGCGGTCAAGTTGATGCGCAGCGCGGCGGCGTACTGGCGGGGCTCCGAGCGCAACCCGCAGCTGCAGCGCATCTACGGCACCGCCTGGCCGACCCGGGACGCGCTCAAGGCGTACCTGAAACTGCTCGACGAGGCCGCCCGCCGCGACCACCGCAAGCTCGGCGCGGACCTGGACCTGTTCAGTTTCCCCGACGAGATCGGCTCCGGCCTGCCGGTGTTCCACCCCAAGGGCGGCATCATCCGTCGGGAGCTGGAGGACTACTCGCGTCGGCGGCACGAGCAGTCCGGGTACGAGTTCGTCTACTCCCCGCACATCAGCAAGTCGAAGCTGTTCGAGACCTCGGGGCACCTGCCGTACTACTCCGACACCATGTTCCCGCCGGCGGAGATGGAGGGTGCGCAGTACTACCTGAAGGCCATGAACTGCCCGATGCACAACCTGATCTTCCGTTCGCGGGGGCGGTCGTACCGGGAGCTGCCGCTGCGGTTGTTCGAGTTCGGCACCGTCTACCGGTACGAAAAGTCCGGCGTGGTGCACGGGTTGACCCGGGTGCGCGGGCTGACCATGGACGACTCGCACATCTACTGCACCAAGGAGCAGATGCCCGGCGAGCTGCGTTCGTTGCTGGCCTTCGTGCTCGACCTGCTGCGCGACTACGGCCTGGAGGACTTCTACCTGGAGTTGTCGACCCGCGACGACTCGGACAAGTTCATCGGTGACCCCGCCGAGTGGGAAGAAGCGACCGAGACGCTGCGTCAGGCGGCCGTCGACTCCGGCCTGGAGCTGGTGCCCGACCCGGGTGGCGCGGCGTTCTACGGCCCGAAGATCTCGGTGCAGGCCCGCGACGCGATCGGCCGGACCTGGCAGATGTCCACCATCCAGCTGGACTTCAACCAGCCGAAGCGGTTCGGGCTGGAGTATCAGGCCGCCGACGGCACCCGGCAGCAGCCGGTGATGATCCACCGCGCGTTGTTCGGCTCGATCGAGCGGTTCTTCGGCATCCTCACCGAGCACTACGCCGGCGCGTTCCCGGCCTGGCTGGCACCGGTGCAGGTGATCGGTATCCCGATCCGTGGCGAGCACGGCGACTACCTGGCCGAGTTCGTGGCGATGCTGCGGGCCGAGGGCATCCGTGCCGAGGTGGACTTCTCCGACGACCGGATGCAGAAGAAGATCCGTACCGCGCAGCAGCAGAAGGTGCCGTTCATGGCGATCGCCGGGGACGCCGACGTCGCCGCCGGCACCGTCTCCTTCCGCTACCGTGACGGTACGCAGCGCAACGGTGTGCCGCTGGCGGAGGCGGTGGCGTACGTCGTCGACGTGGTGCGCTCACGCACCAACGCCAGTCCGACCGCCGCCGAGTGAGCCGCCCCGCCGGGGCGGTCGTCCGGTCGCGCCGAGCCCGTAGGATCACGAGGTGACTGGCGCGACCGGGCAACCCGGGCCGGATGGCCTCGAACGACTCTGGACGCCGCACCGGATGGCGTACATCTCCGGTGCGGACCGTCCCGACGGCGGGTACGACGCCCCGGGCGGCTGCCCGTTCTGCCTGGCACCGCAGCGTGCCGCCGAGCAGAGCCTGGTGGTGGCCCGGGGTGAGCGGGTCTTCGCCGTGCTCAACCTCTACCCGTACAACCCGGGTCACCTGATGATCTGCCCGTACCGGCACGTCGCGGACTATCCGCAGCTGGACACGGCGGAGACCGCCGAGCTGGCCGCCTTCACCCAGACCGCGATGCGGATGGTCCGGCGGGTGAGCAACGCCCACGGGTTCAACATCGGCATGAACCAGGGGTCGGTGGCCGGTGCCGGCATCGCCGCCCACCTGCACCAGCACGTGGTGCCCCGGTGGGGCGGCGACGCCAACTTCATGCCGGTGATCGGCCGAACGAAGGTGCTGCCGCAGCTGTTGGCCGACACCCGTGACCTGTTCGCCGAGGCCTGGCCGGCCAGCTGACCCTGCCCCGCCTTCCCCGACGATCTTGCACTTATTGCGGAACATCTCGGGAAAAAAGTTCTCGATAACTGCAAGATCGTCGAGAAAGGGTGGGGCGAGGTGGGGTGGGTCAGCTGGCGGGGGCCGGCTCGTAGTGCGCGAACGCCCGGCTGAAGGTGCCGGCGCCACTGGTCATAGAGCGCAGCTCGACCGCGTACCGCAGCAGTTCGGTCGCCGGCACCTCGGCCCGGACCACCGTCCGGTCGGTGTCGTCGTCGGTCGGTGTCGTGCCCAGTACCCGGCCACGCCGACCGGCCAGGTCGCCGAGCACCGCGCCGACGAACCCGTTCGGGACCACCACGGCGATCTCGTCCACCGGTTCCAGCAGCACCGGTCGCCCGGTGGCCGCCGCGTCACGCAGCGCCAGCGCGCCGGCGGTCTGGAACGCCGCGTCCGACGAGTCCACCGGATGCGCCTTGCCGTCGACCAGGGTGATCCGCAGGTCCACCACCGGGTGACCGGCGACGACGCCCCGGCTCAGCTGGGCCCGGATCCCCTTCTCCACCGACGGGATGTACTGGTGAGGCACGGCGCCACCCACCACCCGGTCGACGAACTCGACACCACTGCCCGGCGGCAGCGGCTCGACCTCGATGTCGCAGACGGCGTACTGACCGTGCCCGCCGGACTGCTTCACGTGCCGGCCGTGCCCCCGGGCCGCCACGGTGAACGTCTCCCGCAGCGGCACCCGGACCGGTTCGGTGGTCAACTCGACGCCGCCGCCGCGCAGCCGGTCCAGCACCACGTCGGCGTGGGCCTCACCCATGCACCACAGGACCAGCTGTTGGGTCTCGGCGTTGCGCTCCAGCCGCAGCGTCGGGTCGCCGGCGACCAGCCGGCCCAGGTTACGTGACAGGGTGTCCTCGTCGGCCCGGCTCGCCGCCACCACCGCCACGGGCAGCAGCGGCTCGGGCATCTGCCAGGGTTCGACCAGCAGCGGATCGTCGGCGGCGGAGATGGTGTCGCCGGTCTCCGCGCTGCCCGACTTGGTGATCGCGCAGATGTCACCGGCGACGCAGACCGGCACCTCCTGCAGCTGTGCCCCCAGTGGACGGTAGACGTGCGCCACCCGTTCGTCGGCGTCGTGGTCGGGGTGGCCGCGGTCGGCCAGCCCGTGCCCGGCGACGTGCACCCTCCGGTCCGGGCTCAGCGTGCCGGAGAAGACCCGCACCAGCGACACCCGGCCGAGGTGCCGGTCCACCGTGGTCCGGACCACTTCGGCGACCAGCGGGCCGCCCGGGTCGCAGCGCAGCGGCGGCCGGGGCGATCCGTCCACTCCGGTCACCGCCGGCAACGGGTGCTCGGTCGGAGTCGGGAACGCGGCGGTCAGCAGCCACAGCAGCGCGTCGAGCCCGACGCCGGTGTGCGCGCAGACCGGCAGCACCGGGTAGAAGTGCCCCCGTGCCACCGCCGTCTCCAGGTCGTCGACGAGCATCTTCGGGTCGAGCTGCTCACCGCCGAGGTACCGGTCGAGCAGGGTCTCGTCCTCGCTCTCGGCGATGATGCCTTCGATCAGCTCGTTGCGGGCCTCGGTGATCGCCGGCAGATGCTCCGGGTCCGGCGGCCGCACCTGTGGCGGGTGTCCGGCCGAGTAGTCCAGCACCTGGCGGGCGAGCAGGTCCAGCAGCCCGGCGACCTGCACCCCGTCGTCGGCCAGCATCGGCAGATGCAGCGGCAGCACGTTGTCGCCGAAGACCCGTTGGCACAGCGCCACCGCCTCGTCGACGTCCGCTCGGGGATGGTCGAGGCGGCTGATCGCGACCGCGCGCGGCATCTCCACCGCCGCGCACTCCTCCCACAGCGCGGCGGTGGCCGCGTCCATCCCGTCGGCGGCGCTGACCACGAACAGCGCCGCGTCGGCGGCCCGTAGCCCGGCGCGCAGCTCACCGACGAAGTCGGCGTACCCGGGGGTGTCCAGCAGGTTGACCTTCACCTCCTGATGGATCAGGGGCGCGCAGGTCAGGGCGACCGAGCGTTGCTGCCGTACGGCGGCCGGATCGTGGTCGCACACCGTGGTGCCGTCCGGTACGGTGCCGGCCCGGCCGATCACGCCGGAGGCGGCCAGCAACGCCTCGATCAGGGTGGTCTTACCTGCCCCGGAGTGCCCGACGACGACGACGTTACGGATGCGTTCCGGATCGGTCACCGCCGTGCCGGCCCCGGCGCCGCTGCGATCGTGGTTCTTCTGCGCCATGACGTGCGCACCTCCTGGCTGACTGCGTGCGTGGGGCGGGAGCCGTGCTCCGTGGGGCGGGAGCCGTGCCCTGTGGGATGCGACCGCGGCGACGATGGTGCCGCTGGTGGGCCGCGGGATGACCGTGGGGTGATTCCACGGCGACATCGTCGGGCGGTACGGACCCGCTCGGTAACGTGAGCGGTGCCCGGGCGAGCTCACTCACGTTCACGAGTCGATCCCACACCCGCGACGCGCCGTACACAAGTCCGGCGCGCGGCGACGCGCCGTTCACCGGATCCCGGCGCTCGGCGACCGAGTCCGGGCCGTGTCCACGGCCACCGTGCCGCCCGTTTCCACCGACCGTTATCGTGGGACCGCCATGGCGAAGATCTTCAGAGTGTCCGTCCGCGCGGGCATCACCCGGGTGATCGAGCCGGTAGCCCGCGGACTGCTCAGTGTCGGGATTCCGCCGAACGCGGTCACGGTCGCCGGCACCGTCGGTGTGCTCGTCGGCGCGATCGGCTTCGGCGCCCGGGGACACCTGATCACCGGCCTGGTGATCGTGACCCTGTCGGCGTTGACCGACGTGCTCGACGGCACCATGGCCCGGCTGCGCGGTGGGTCCAGCACCTTCGGAGCGTTCCTGGATTCGAGCATGGACCGGATCGCCGACGGCGCGATCTTCGCCTCGGTGGCGTACTGGCTCGCCGTCAGCGGAGACCGTCCCGGGGCGGTGGCGGCCTTGATTTGCCTCGTCGCGGGCGGCATCGTCTCCTATGTGAAGGCGCGCGCCGAGGGTCTCGGCATGAGTTGCAACGTCGGGATCGCCGAACGCGCCGAACGGCTGATCCTGGTCGGGGTCGGTGGCCTGCTCAGCGGCCTCGGGGTCAGCTGGGGGCTGCCGGCGGCGCTGTGGCTGCTCGCCGCACTGTCGCTGGTGACCGTCTGGCAGCGGATCGTCCACGTCCACCGGCAGAGCGCCGAGCTGGCGCGCTCGGCGCAGGGCGTCGACGCGTGACCCCGGTCGAGTTCGGCTACGCGGCGGCCTGGCGGGCGGTCCGGGCGATGCCCCGGCCGGTGGCGGCGGCCCTGTTCCGCGCGGGTGCCGACCGGGCCCACCGGCGCGGCGGCCCGGCGGTACGTCGGCTCGCGGAGAACCTGCGCCGGGTGGTCGGACCCGATCTGCCGGCAGCCGAGTTCGACCTGCTGCTGCGCGACGCCGTACGCTCCTACGCCCGGTACTGGATGGAGATGTTCCGGCTGCCGTCGTTGAGCCGTCAGCAGCGGCTCGCCGCGTTCGACCTGGCCGGGTCACAGATGCTGGCCGACAACGTGGCTGCCGGGCAGGGCTCGGTGGTGGCGTTGCCGCACGCCGGCAACTGGGACGCGGCGGGTGCCTGGGTGGCGGCGAACGGCTGGCCGTTGACCACCGTCGCCGAGCGGCTGCGCCCCGAGGGCGTCTACGACCGGTTCGTCGCCGCCCGCGAACGCCTCGGCATGGAGATCGTCCCGGCCACCGGCGGGCCGCGCCCACCCTTCGACGTTCTGCTGGACCGGATCGGGCAAGGCCACGTGGTGCCGCTGCTGGCCGACCGGGACCTGTCCGCGCGCGGCGTGGAGGTGACGTTCTTCGGCGGTCGGACCCGGATGCCTGCGGGGCCGGCCCTGCTGGCGCTGCGCACCGGTGCTCCGTTGTACGTCACCACGATGTGGTTCGAACCGGACCGGGCACGTGGGGCCCTGGAGGGTCCGCTGCCGCTGCCCGACCCGGCGTCGGGCTCGTTGGACGAGCGGGTACGCCGGCTCACCCAGCAGGTCGCCGACCGGATGGCCGCCGGGATCGCCCGGCACCCGCAGGACTGGCACATGATGCAGCGGCTCTGGCTGGACGGGCAGCCGGGCACCGACCGTGGCCGCTCGGGCACCGGCGTCGCCGGGCCGGGATGAGTGGAGGCCAGCGTGCGGGTCGGCATCGTGTGTCCGTACTCCCTGGATGTTCCCGGTGGGGTGCAGAACCACGTCATCGATCTCGCTGAGGCGCTGATCGGCCTCGGCCACGAGGTCAGCGTGCTGGCCCCGGCGGACGAGGACGCGGACCTGCCGCCGTACGTGGTGGCCGTCGGGCGGTCGGTGCCGGTGCCGTACAACGGTTCGGTGGCCCGAGTCAGCTTCGGGCCGGTGGTGACCACCCGGGTCCGGCGCTGGCTCAACCGGGGCGAGTTCGACGTCCTGCACGTGCATGAGCCGTTCGCGTTGAGCGTGAGTCTGCTGGCGGTGCTCTGCGCCCGGGGCCCGGTGGTGGCGACCTTCCACACCGCGATGACCCGCTCGCGGGCGCTGGCGGCGGCGCAGGGTGTGCTGCAACTGGTGCTGGAGAAGATCACCGCCCGGATCGCGGTGTCGGCCCTGGCCCGCAAGGTGCAGGTCGAACACCTCGACGGGGGAGCGGTGGAGATCCCCAACGGGGTGGCGGTGGCCAAGTTCGCCGACGCCGAACCGCTGCCCGGCTGGCCCGGCGAGTGTGCGCCCGGCAGCGGCGGCACCCTGGGTTTCCTGGGCCGGTTCACCGAGCCGCGCAAGGGTTTCGGGCTGTTGCGCCGCGCGTTCGTAGCGATGGCACCGCACCGGCCCGGCCTGCGGCTGCTGGTGGCCGGTCCGGGCCGGCCCGCCGACCTGTACGCAGACATTCCCGCCGGCCTGCACGACCGGGTCACGTTCCTCGGGCTGGTGTCGGAGTCCGACAAGGCCCGGATGCTGCGCAGCGTCGATCTGTACGTGGCGCCCAACACTGGGGGCGAATCGTTCGGAATGATCCTGACCGAGGCGATGGCCGCCGGAGCGGCGGTCGTCGCCAGCGACCTGGACGCCTTCCGTCGGGTGCTCGACGGCGGTCGGGCCGGGGAACTGTTCCCCACCGGCGACGCGGTGGCCCTGGGCCAGGTGATCACCGATCTGCTCGACGACGAGGCCCGCCGGTCGGCGCTGGCCGCGCACGCCCGGCAGGTGGTGGCGGGCTTCGACTGGCCGGTGGTGGCCCGCCGGGTGTTGGAGGTGTACGCCGCCGCGATCGAGGCCACCGACGGCCGGGTGCTGTACCAGGAGTGGGCGGAGCCACGGTGAGCGGGCCCACGGCGGACCCACGGGCGGCACTACGATGCCGGGAATGCGGTGGGTGGTCGGTGTGAGTGTCGCGGTCGTGCTGGCGTCGGCGTACCTCACCTGGACGGCCGCCCGGGTCGACCGGCTCCACGTGCGGGTGGCGGCGGCCGCCCGTGCCCTCGACGCCCACCTGCTGCGCCGGGCGGCGGCGGCCGCCGTGCTCGCCGAGGAGCAGTACGGCGTCGAGCTGTACGCGGCGGCCCGGATCGCCCTCGACGCCGCTTCCCCGGAGGAGCGTGAGGCGGCGGAGAACGACCTGACCCGGCAGTTGCGGGCGACCGCCCTGGTCGGCGACGACCCGGCGACCGAGGCGGTGGTGGTGGCGAGCAGGCGTCTGGTGCTGGCCCGCCAACTGCACACCGATCTGGTGCGGGACGCGCTGTTGGCCCGGCGGCGTCCGCTGGTGCGGTTGCTGCGTTTCGGCCGCCGCCACGACGAGCCGCGGTACTTCGACATCGACGACCCGACGCTGACCCGGGACCCGGATCTGTCGTCGTCGCCGCCGGTGAGCGGTGGCGGCGACACCGCCGTGAGGTAGGCCACAGGGCAGGCCACCGGCTTGTCGATTGGCTGTCGGTGGACCCTGTCGGCGGGCGTAGCATCGGCAACGTCCCTCTCCGTACCGTCGCCGAGGAGCCGATCCGCCGTGTCCGAGACCGTCGACCCGTCCGCCGCAGCGGCCACCACCGCCGTTCCCGGCACCGCCACCACCGCCGTTCCCGGCACCGCACCCGCTGCGGTCACCGGCTCCGCCCGGGTCAAGCGCGGCATGGCCGAGATGCTCAAGGGCGGGGTGATCATGGACGTGGTCACGCCCGAGCAGGCCAAGATCGCCGAGGACGCCGGCGCGGTCGCCGTGATGGCCCTCGAACGGGTGCCGGCCGACATCCGCGCCCAGGGCGGGGTGTCCCGGATGAGCGACCCCGACATGATCGACGGCATCATCGCCGCGGTCTCCATCCCGGTGATGGCCAAGGCCCGGATCGGACATTTCGTCGAAGCGCAGGTGCTGCAGGCACTCGGCGTCGACTACGTCGACGAGTCCGAGGTGCTCACCCCGGCCGACTACGCCAACCACATCGACAAGTGGGCCTTCACCGTCCCGTTCGTCTGCGGCGCGACCAACCTCGGCGAGGCCCTGCGCCGGATCACCGAGGGTGCGGCGATGATCCGCTCCAAGGGCGAGGCGGGCACCGGCGACGTCTCCAACGCCACCACCCACATGCGGCGCATCGGCGGCGAGATCCGCCGGCTCACCTCCCTGTCACCCGACGAGCTGTACGTCGCCGCCAAGGAGATGCAGGCCCCGTACGACCTGGTCAAGGAGGTCGCCGAGACCGGGAAGCTGCCGGTGGTCATGTTCACCGCCGGCGGGATCGCCACCCCGGCGGACGCCGCGATGATGATGCAGCTCGGCGCCGAAGGGGTCTTCGTCGGCTCGGGCATCTTCAAGTCCGGCAACCCGGCTCAGCGGGCGGCGGCGATCGTCAAGGCCACCACCTTCTACGACGACCCGGACGTGCTCGCGAAGGTGTCCCGGGGCCTCGGCGACGCGATGGTCGGCATCAACGTCGACGACATTCCCGTTCCGCACCGGCTCGCCGAGCGCGGCTGGTGAGCACGGACAGCGGTGTGCGCGTCGGGGTCCTCGCCCTGCAGGGTGACGTCCGGGAGCACCTGCGGGCGTTGACCGAGTGCGGCGCGAGCGCCCGAGCGGTCCGCCGCCCGGTCGAGCTGGAGCAGGTCGACGCCCTGGTGGTGCCGGGCGGCGAGTCGACCACGATCAGCAAGCTGGCGGTCGAGTTCGACCTGCTGGAGCCGATCCGTAAGCGGATCTCGGCCGGCATGCCGGTGTACGGCTCCTGCGCCGGCATGATCATGCTCGCCGAGGAGATCCTGGACGGCCGGGCCGACCAGCGCGCCTTCGCCGGCATCGACATGGCGGTGCGCCGTAACGCGTTCGGCCGGCAGGTGGACTCGTTCGAAGCCCCGGTGACCATCGACGGCCTCGGCGATCCGCCGTTTCACGCGGTGTTCATCCGCGCGCCGTGGGTGGAACGGGTCGGCGACGACGTCGAGGTGCTGGGCCGGGTGGCCGCCGGAGCGGCCACAGGTAGGATTGTCGCGGTTCGGCAGGGCAATCTGCTCGCCACGGCCTTCCACCCAGAGTTGACCGGCGACCGTCGCGTCCACCAACTGTTCGTGGAGATGGCTGCTGCGGCAGACTGACCCCGCAGGTGGGAAGCGACGGAGGTGCACATGTCCGGCCACTCCAAGTGGGCGACGACCAAGCACAAGAAAGCGGTCATCGACGCCAAACGCGGCAAGATGTTCGCGAAGCTGATCAAGAACGTCGAGGTCGCCGCCCGGACCGGCGGGGGTGACCCGGCCGGCAACCCCACCTTGTACGACGCCATCCAGAAGGCCAAGAAGAGCTCGGTCCCGAACGACAACATCGACCGGGCGGTCAAGCGCGGCTCCGGCCTGGAGGCCGGCGGTGCCGACTGGCAGACCATCATGTACGAGGGGTACGGGCCGAACGGTGTCGCGCTGCTCGTGGAGTGCCTGACCGACAACCGTAACCGGGCGGCGACCGAGGTGCGTACCGCCCTGACCCGCAACGGCGGCTCCCTGGCCGACGCCGGTTCGGTCTCCTACCTGTTCTCCCGCAAGGGTGTGGTGATCGTCCCCAAGGGCGAGCACACCGAGGAGGACGTCATGATGGCCGTCCTCGACGCCGGTGCGGAGGAGGTCAACGACCTCGGCGAGGCCTTCGAGGTGGTCAGCGAGCCGGGTGACCTGGTCGCCGTACGGACCGCGCTGGTCGACGCCGGCATCGACTACGAGTCGGCCGAGTCCTCCCTGGTGCCCAGCGTGAACGTGCCGCTCGACGAGGAAGGCGCCCGCCGCATCTTCAAGCTGATCGACGTGCTGGAGGACTGCGACGACGTGCAGAACGTCTACGCGAACTTCGACGTCTCCGACGAGATCATGGCCGCCGTTGGCTGACAGCCTGCCATTGGGCAGCTTCTCTGCCGGTCCCGCCCCTGCGGCAGCCGCCGAACGCTCGCGAGTGGAGGGCTGGGGTACGTAATTCTCGCGGAATTACGTACCCCAACCCTCCACTCGCTGATGCCGCTGGGCTCAGCTGGGTGCTTTGGCCAGTTCGACGAAGTGTGTCCAGGCGGTCGGGGTGAAGGTCAGGGTGCCGCCGTCGCGGTTCTTGGTGTCCCGGACGAGGACGCGGCCTGGGAGGTTGTCAGCGACCTCGATGCAGTTGCCGGTGCCGGTGGTGCGGGTGCTCGTCCGCCAGCGCGGCTCACTTGTGTTCATGCAGCATCCTCAGGATCAGGTCGCGGGACTGGACCACGGGCAGGGCCAGCGCGTCAATCTCCTCCCAGGCTAGCTTCAGGTGCCCGAGGACGCTACGCAGAGTAGCTGTGCCGATGTTCAGTGGCGCGTCTCGTGGGCTGGCCGAGACACGGCGAAGCCCCGGACCCATCCTGATGAGCCGGGGCTCGCGCTGGGATCGATACGTAGCCTCAGTCGGGTGCTTTGGTCAGTTCGACGAAGTGTGTCCAGGCGGTCGGGGTGAAGGTCAGGGTGCCGCCGTCGCGGTTCTTGGTGTCCCGGACGAGGACGCGGCCAGGGAGGTTGTCGGCGACCTCGACGCAGTTGCTGCTGCCGTTGCTGCGGCTCGACTTGCGCCAGCTCGGCGTGGTCACGTCCATGTCTCCACTGCTTTCATGATCAGGTCGAGGCTCTGGTCTTGCGGCAGAGCATACTCCCGGATCGCTTCCCACTGACGTTCGAGCGCATCTACTGTGGTGGGATCCTCCACCACGTCGCCCGCGCCGGGCGCATCCCTCACTCCGACGGTCCGCCCGTGGGTCGTCGCCAGTTCCACCGGCCCGTCCAATCCGGCATACGCCCCGACATGCGCCGGGACAACGAATACGCTGATGTTGGGCCGCTCGATCGCGTCGACCAGTGTGGTCAACTGCTCGTGCATGACTACCATGCCGCCGACCGGCCTGCGAAGCACCGCGTCATCAAGGATGGCGACGACTCGGGGCGGGTTGTCGTCCCGGGTGATGACCCCCCATCGAGCGATCCGGGCCGCAACGGCATCCTCTGCCGCAGCACCCGAACACGTGGTGCCGATGATCGCGCGTGCATATGCCTCCGTCTGGAGCGGTCCGGGGATGACCGCCAGATGGAAGTAGCGCAGCAAGGTGGCCTCGCGCTCGTGTTCCAGCCACGGTCGCAACCAGATCGGCGAGGAGTCTCCGACCACGTACTCCTGGTAGAAGTGGGTGAAGTTGGTGCCGAACGCTCGATCGACAGCTCTTATGTAGTCAGGAAGCACCGCCCTGATCCCGCGCTCAATTGAACTGACGTGCTGCGCGGAGAACCGGATCCGCGCTCCCCACGCCTCCTGCGTCAGGCCCAACATCTCGCGCGTGCGGCGCAACTCGGATATCAGATACTCGCTGGCAACCACAAGCCCCTCACGTTCCTCAATCTTCGTCACGGACTCTTCAGTGCGGTACTGCTCTATGCGACCCCTGTAGTCATCTTCCGTCGGAGGGGGCGCACAGTCCAGGGTGGAAATCGACGGAAGTACGACCCCGGTCGACTCCACCCGAGGGGGAAAGCATGATCAGGAACGACGGAATCGGTGGTGAACCCCGCCTCGGCCGATATCGATCTTTCCAGCAATGCCCGGACGACATGCCGAACGAGAGGAATGTGGACGACCTTCCGTCCGCTCCTACTCCAGGTCGGCCGCCGCTGCCGAAGCGGAATCCCGGCGAGACGGATCCGGATCAGGGCTGGCCGTTTCGGCTGACCGGTGCCCGGGGTGTCGCGCCGGCTCCCACCGGGTCCGGCGGGGCACCCGGAGCGGTCCGGTCGCCGGAGCTGTCCCGGGCGATCCACGACGCGAACTCGACGGCCAGGACACACCTGCCGAACCGGACCACCGGGGAGTGCCACCGCTGCGGCGGCGTCCCCGGACCCTGCCGTCCGTTTCTGCGGGCGATCGCGATCCTGGACCGGTGGGAGCCGGCCAACGCCCGGCGGATCCGTGCCGTACTGCATCTTTCCGGGTTGATGCCCGACGGTTACCCGCACGACGGCCGGGACGAGTCCGCCGAGTCGTACGGAGCGCTCGACGATGCCTGACGGTGAAGTGCGGGTGTGCCCCGGCGACCTCGTGGCGCTGCGCCAGTGCGACCACCTGGACGCCGACCGCCCGGTCCGGCTGCGGGTCGAGGAAGTCTGGCCGTCCCCGGAGTGGCTGTCGTGGGTGACGCTCTACGGCCGGGAGATCAGCGACGACCCGCAGCGGCACGGCAGCGTGGTCGCCGTACGGGCCTACCGCGACGCGCTGTGCCGACCCGGGGTCGTCACCAGGGCGGCGGCCAACAACCAGGGGAGCCAGGCGTGTCCCCGTGAAAGCACCCCCGGGGCGGGCAATCCCACCGTCGCCCCCGCCTCGGGGGACCCGACCGGGACCCTTCCGGGTCCCTGCTGAACGACCCCGGGGCGTCGCGCCTCACCGCTCCCCGCAGCTCACCGGTGCGCCGGGTCACCCGGCAGCCCCCTTCGTGCGATGTCCCCGTCGCCCCGCGAAGAGGGCGACCCGGCCCGGTCGAGCGCCCGCGGTCCCGCCGGACCGCATCCCCGATCGGGGAACCGGATGGGAGATCCGGGCGGACGCCCCGGGGTCCAGAGCACCGAGTGCTCGCCGACTTTCCCGAACAGGTGCGACCGACCTGGTGTCGGGTGCATCCGGGGCGGGGGCCGCCAGCGAACCCCCAGGCGAACGGAAGTCGAATCGCTGGGGGTCGGGCCTGGTGCAGGCGGAACACACGTCGGTGGCGGCATGGCACACGGTGGCCCGGATCCGGTCGGCCGTCGACGACCATGACGCTGACCGGATCGCCACGCTCATCGTCGAGCGGATCGCCGCCGACGGAGTCGTACCGACATGGCAGCGGATCTGCCTGCCGCTGCTCGCCGGCACCGGCGCCGGCGACTCCGGTCCGGCGATCGCCGCCGAACACACCCTCTCCGAGGGGATTCGGGCCGGGCTCGACCGCAGCTGCCGTACCCGGGGCCGGGTGCTGATGCCCAGCGGTGCCCTGCTCGCCGCCGTCGAGCGTGAGCAGCACAGCCTCGCGTTGCACGCGATCGCGGCCGGGCTGCGCGAACGCGGGTACGACTGCCTGCTGCTCGGCGCGGCGCTGCCGTGGACCGCGTTGACCGACGCGGTCCGCCGCTGGCAGCCGCGTACCGTGATCGTCTGGGCTCAGACGACGGTGACCGCGCGGACCGCGCCGCTGGTCCGGCTGGGCCGGGACTTCCCGGCGCTGCGCCGCTGCGCGGCCGGGCCGGGCTGGCCGCACCCGTTGCCGCCGCAGGTGGTCGCGGTCGGGTCGCTGGCCGGCGCGCTACGGGCCGCGCTCGCCAACGGCTGACTCCTCGCCAACGGGGCTGACTCGCCAACGGGGCTGACTCGCCGACGGGGCTGACGCGCCGAGTGCGGAACGGTCTGCCCAGGCGTGTCGACAGGCGTGTCGGGTCGATCATCCCCGTGGGCCGTTCGTTAGGGTGTCGAACACACGTACGTGTCGACGCGGCGGTTCGGGGAGGAGCGGTGTGCGGGTGCTCGGGGTCGACCCTGGACTGACCAGGTGCGGGGTCGGCGTGGTGGAGGGCGTGCCGGGGCGGCCGTGCCGGATGGTCGCCTACCACGTGGTGCAGACCGATCCGGGTGCCGAGTTGCCGGACCGGCTGCTGCTGCTGGATCAGCGGTTGACCGCCCTGGTCGCCGAGCACCAACCGGACGCCGTGGCGGTGGAGCGGGTGTTCAGCCAGCACAACGTGCGTACCGTGATGGGCACCGCGCAGGCGAGCGCGGTGGCCGTGCTGGCCGGCGCGCGGGCCGGGCTGCCAGTGCGGACCTATACCCCGAGTGAGGTGAAGGCGGCAGTCACCGGTTCCGGCCAGGCCGACAAGGCGCAGGTGACGGCGATGGTCACCCGGCTGCTGCGGTTGGACAGCCCGCCACGCCCGGCCGACGCCGCCGACGCCCTGGCCCTGGCGATCTGCCACGTCTGGCGAGGTGGTACGCATGACCGGCTGGCCGCCGCACAGCGCGCGGCCCGGACCGGAGGGAACCGATGATCGCGAGTCTGCGCGGGGTGGTGCTGGCGGTCGCGCCGGACAGTGCGGTGATCGAGGTCGGCGGGGTGGGCCTGTCCGTGCACTGCGCGCCCGGCACGCTGGCCAACCTGCGCCAGGGTGAGCAGGCCCGGTTGGCCACCAGTCTGGTGGTCCGGGAAGATTCGCTCACCCTTTACGGCTTCGCTGACGACGCCGAGAAGCAGCTGTTCGAGCTGCTGCAGACGGCCAGCGGGGTAGGCCCCCGGCTGGCCCAGGCGGTGCTGTCGGTGCTCACTCCGGACGCGGTCCGCTCGGCGATCGCGAACGCCGACACGGCGGCGCTGACCCGGGTGCCCGGCATCGGCAAGAAGGGCGCGGAGCGGCTGGTGCTGGAGTTGCGCGACCGGATCGGGCCGGTGCCGGTGGGTGCTGACGGCGCCGCCGGGGTCACCCGGGGCTCCTGGCCGGAGCAGGTGCGTCAGGGCCTGATCGGGCTGGGCTGGACGGCGGGTCAGGCCGATCAGGCGGTCGCGGCAGTGGCTGAGAGTCTCGACGGACCGCCGCCGCCGGTGCCGGTGCTGCTCAAGCAGGCGATCCGACTGCTGGGCAGGACCCGGTGAGCGGCGAGGGTAGGACCCGGGTGAGCGACGTGGGTAGGACCCGGGTGAGCGACGAGGGCAGGTCCAGGTGAGCGACGACACCGGGCTGGTGTCGGCGTACGCCAGCGACGCCGAACGCGACGCGGAGGTCAGCGTCCGACCCCGCCGGCTGGCCGAGTTCATCGCCCAGCACCGGGTCCGTGACCAGCTGGACCTGCTGCTGAAGGGGGCGATGGGTCGGGGTACGCCGCCGGACCACATCCTGCTCAGCGGGCCGCCGGGGCTGGGCAAGACGACGCTGGCCAACATCGTCGCGGCCGAGCTGGGCGCGGGGATCCGGGTGACCAGCGGCCCGGCGATCGAGCGCTCTGGTGACCTGGCGGCGATCCTGACCAGCCTGGCCGAGGGCGACGTGCTCTTCATCGACGAGATCCACCGGATCGCCAAGCCGGCGGAGGAGCTGCTCTACAGCGCGATGGAGGACTTCCGGGTCGACGTGGTGGTCGGCAAGGGGCCGGGTGCGACGGCGATCCCGCTGGACGTGGAGCCGTTCACCCTGGTCGGCGCGACCACCCGGGCGGGCCTGTTGACCGGTCCGATGCGGGACCGGTTCGGGTTCGTCGCGCATCTGGACTTCTACGAGCCGGCCGATCTGGAGGTGCTGCTGCACCGGTCCGCCGGCATCCTGTCGGTGCCGATCACCCCGGACGGCGCGGTGGAGATCGCCGGCCGGTCCCGGGGTACTCCCCGGATCGCCAACCGGCTGCTGCGCCGGGTCCGCGACTACGCCGAGGTCCGCGCGGCCGGGGTGGTCGACCGGGAGACGGCGCGGGCGGCGTTGACCGTGTACGACGTCGACGAACTCGGTCTGGACCGGCTGGACCGGGCGGTGCTGGGCGCGCTGATCGGCTCGTTCGGTGGTGGCCCGGTCGGGCTGTCGACCCTGGCGGTCGCGGTGGGGGAGCAGCCGGACACCGTCGAGGAGGTGTGCGAGCCGTTCCTGGTGCGCGCGGGCCTGCTGGCCCGTACGCCGAGGGGGCGGGTGGCGACCGAGGCGGCGTGGCGGCATCTGGGCCGGGTGCCGCCGCCGGGAGCGCTCGGTGGGCCTGGCTCCGGCACCGGTTCTACCCGTGGCACCGTGCCTGACAAGCCGGATTTGTTCAACTTCGAGGCTTAGATTATCTCGTGATCTGAACGTGATCAGTGCCGACCACTGGGTTCTCAGTCACACCGACTAGACTCGCCGCGGTCTGTACGGCACGTGAGATCCTGCCTCCGCAGAGCGTACCGGCCCTGCGGGTGGCTGACGGAAAGGTTGTTGTTGTGCTCGAGGCACAAGACGGCGCTGCTGGTGCCGGCACCAGCTTCATGCCGATTCTGATGATCGCCCTGCTCTTCGGCGTCATGTACTTCATGATGATCCGGCCGCAGCAGAAGCGCCGCAAGGAAGCCGAGCAGATGCAGTCGTCGATCGGCCCCGGCGACGAGGTGGTCACCATCGGCGGCCTGTACGGCACCGTCTCGAGCATGGACGACGAGACCGTGATGCTGGAGGTGTCGCCCGGCGTGCACGCCCGGTACGCCCGACCGGCGATCGCCCGGGTCGTGCAGAAGACCGACGTGCCCACGGTGACCGAGTCGGCCGTGGCGGACGAGGTGCCGACCAAGGATTGACCCACCCCGGGTCACCACGATTTCGTTACATCGAAGATACTGATCGTTGTGTTGCCGGTCACGGTCGCCCCGACGGGCGGTCGCGACCGGTAGGACGACCACCCCACCGCCGCGTCCACCGGTGGCGTCAACCGCTGCCGCCCCGGTGCCCAGCGGCCGAACTGCGCAGGGAGACAGGACCGCCGTGGCACCACCTCAGGGACAGATGCGCCCCGGGCGGCAGCTCGCCGCTCTCGGGCTCATCTTCGCCGTCCTCTACCTTCTGGTGTTCTTCGCCGGAGCGAGCGGCAGTTGGCAGGAACGGCTCGAGCCGAAACTCGGCCTGGACCTGATCGGCGGCACCCGGGTCACCCTGGAGGCCACCACCGAGGACGGCAGCGCGCCGCCGGCCGCCTCGCTGGAGCAGGCCCGCGACATCATCGAGAACCGGGTCAACAGCCTCGGCGTGTCCGAGGCGGAGGTGGTGACCGAGGGCGACCGCAACATCGTCGTGTCGCTGCCCGGCCAGAACCGCGACCTCACCGAGATCGGTAACGCCGCTGAGCTGCGCTTCCGCAAGGTGCTCAAGGCGACCGACGGTGGCGAGCCGGCGCAGCCGCAGGCCAGCCCGAGCCCGAGCGAGGCAGCCGAGGGCGGCGAGTCGCCGGCACCGGGGGACTCCCCGTCGCCGGACCCGGCGGCGTCCCCCGAGGCCGAGGCCGAGGCGAGCCCGTCGGCCGGCGGCGAGGGCGGCATGGCCCAGCCGGATCCGAGCGCGTCGCCCGACCCGAGCCCCAGCGCCGGCACCAGCCCGTCGGCGACGCCGGCCCCCGACGCCACCGACGACGGCCCGGCCGACCTGGCCGCCGTCCAGGCCAAGGTGGGCGAGGCCGCCTGGGCCGCCGCGACCGGCCTGCAGGCCCCGGCCGACTTCAGCGCCGACCCGTCGCTGGCCGACACGCTCGCCCCGTTCGGCGAGCTCACCCCGGCCGAGGTACGGGTGCTGCCGGCCACGGTGCAGTACAACGTGCCGTACGTGACCTGCGACAAGCTGCTGCTGCGCCAGGCCGGCTCGATCCGGGACGAGTCGCAGCAGGTCGTCGCCTGCGAAGGGCTGATCAAGTACTTCCTCGACGAGGCCAAGGTGGTCGGCACCGACGTCAGCGACGCCAGTGGCGTGGTGGACCAGACCACCGGCCAGTGGGTGGTCAGCCTCAACTTCACCGGCTCCGGGCAGCGGGCCTGGACCGAGCTGACCCGCGAGGCGTTCAACAACACCGACCAGGAGTGCGACGCCAGCGCGCTCGGCCAGGACGGCAAGTGCCGGGTCGCGGTCGTGCTCGACAACGAGGTGATCTCTTCACCGGAGATCCAGGGTGTGCTCACCGGTGACTCGCAGATCACCGGTGACTTCACCGGTGCCACCGCCAACGAGCTCGCCAGCAACCTGCGCTACGGTGCCCTGCCGCTGACCTTCGAGCAGCAGGAGGCGCAGAGCATCTCCGCCACCCTCGGCACCGAGCACCTGCGGGCCGGTCTGCTGGCCGCCGGCATCGGCATGCTGCTGGTCGCGGTCTACTCGTTCTTCTACTACCGGATGCTCGGCATCGTCATCTTCCTCAGCCTGATCCTGTCGGCGCTGCTGGTCTTCGGCGCGCTGGTGGTGCTCGGCCGGCAGATCGGCTTCACCCTCACCCTGGCCGGGATCGCCGGTCTGATCGTGTCGCTCGGTGTCGCGGCCGACTCGTTCGTGCTGTACTTCGAACGCCTCAAGGACGAGATACGCGAGGGCAGGAGTCCGCGCAGCGCCGTACCCCGGGCCTGGATCCGGGCCCGGCGGACGATCATCTCGGCCAATGCGATCACCCTGATGGCCGCCGTCGTGCTCTACATCGTCTCGGTCGGCACGGTGAAGGGCTTCGCCTTCGCCCTCGGCCTCGCCACCGTCCTCGACCTGGTCGTGGTGTTCCTCTTCCGGCACCCGATCATGTCGATGCTGGCCCGGACCAAGGCGTTCCTGTCGCCCCGGGTCAGTGGCCTCGGCCGCGCGGTGAAGACCGAGGACGAGACCCCGATCCGCAACCCGCGCGTCAAGGAGGCCTGAGATGAGCAGCGGATTCGCTGGCCGCCTCTACCGGGGCGAGGCCAATCTCCCGATCATCCCGCGGCGCAACACCTGGTTCGTGATCGCCGCTGTCGTCATCGTCCTGTCGATCGCCAGCTTCGCGATCCGGGGCTTCAACCTCGGCATCGACTTCCGGGGCGGCAACGAGTTCCAGGTGCCGTCGAGCGTCGGCACCCTGCTGGAGGCCGAGGACGCCCTCGACGCCGAGCTCGCCGAACTCGACACCGCCGAGCCGCTGGAAGTGGTCTCCGGCCAGGAGGTCGGCGGCACCACCTACCTGTTCCGCACCGGCGAGCTCGACTCCACGCAGACCGAGGCGTTCAAGCAGGGGCTCGCCGAGCGGCTCGGCATCGAGCAGGAGGCGATCAGCGACAGCCGGGTCAGCGGTGCCTGGGGTGGTCAGGTCACCCAGCGGGCGCTGCTCGGCCTGCTGGTCTTCATGGTGCTGGTCACCATCTACCTGGTGCTGCGCTTCGAGGCGCGGATGGCGATCGCGGCGGTCATCGGCCTGGTGATCGACCTGGTGCTGACCGCCGGTATCTACTCGGCGTCCGGCTTCGAGGTGACCCCGTCGACGATCATCGGGTTCCTCACGATTCTCGGTTTCGCGCTGTACGACGTCGTCGTGGTCTTCGACAAGATCCAGGAGAACACCCGCGGCGTCACCGGCGGCAGCAACCAGACCTACGGGGAGGCCGCGAACCTCGCCGTCAACCAGACCCTGATGCGGTCGATCAACACCTCGATCGTGGCGTTGCTGCCGGTCGGTGGTCTGCTGTTCATCGGAGCCGGCCTGCTCGGTGCCGGCACGCTCAAGGACCTGGGTCTGGTGCTCTTCGTCGGTATGGGCGCGGCCTTCTTCGTGTCGATCTTCGTCTCCTCGCCGCTGGTGACGGTGCTCAAGGAGCAGGAGCCCAAGTACAAGCTGCACGCCCAGCGGGTGCAGGCCAAGCGGGCCTCGTTGGCCGAGCGCGGGCCGACCCGTCGGGCCGCCGCGCGTACCGAGGCGGCCACCGGTGACGAGGCGGCCGTCGCCGACACCGCCACCGACGCCCAGGCCGACGAGGCGCTCGCCGGCACCGCGCCCAAGGCCGGTGCCCGGCCCGCCGGCAAGCGCCAGTCCGGTGGCGGCCGGGGCGGCCGGCCGGGTGGCGGCGGCAACCGGAAACGACCCAGCGGCGCGAAGCGTCGCTGACGCACCAGAGGTAGACATATCGGCCGGTACGGGCACACCAGCGGTTCCGTAGGGGTGCCCGTACCGCCCACCACGCGGCACAATCCGTGAGGAAAGGGACGCAGGTGACGCAGACCCCCTCGGTGGCAATCGGGGACAGCGGACCCGAGGCTGCCGCACTGGTGGCCAGCCGAGTGCTCGACGTACCCGATTTTCCCAAGCCCGGCATCGTGTTCAAGGACCTGATGCCGCTGTTCGCCGACGGTCCGGTCTTCCGTGAAGTGATCGACGGCATCATCGCCCACCACGGGGCGGACTCGTTCGACGTGGTCGCCGGCATCGAGGCCCGCGGCTTCGTGCTCGCCGCCGCGATCGCCTACGCCACCGGCACCGGCGTGGTGCCGGTCCGCAAGGCGGGCAAGCTGCCTCGCGCGTCGTTCGCCGCCGCGTACGCCCTGGAGTACGGCGAAGCGGTGCTGGAGGTGCACCAGGACGCCTTCACCGCCGGCCAGCGGGTCCTGGTCGTCGACGACGTGCTCGCCACCGGCGGGACCGCCGGGGCGACCCTCGACCTGGTGGAACGCGCCGGCGGTACGGTGTCCGGTTTCACCGTACTGTTGGAGTTGGGGTTCCTTGCCGGCCGGGAACGGCTGGCCCCCCGCCCGGTGCACGCGTTGTGGCGGGTGTGACCTTCCCCCGCGTACGGTGATCCGTTCGTCACGACCGGCCCGGCTGGCGGGCACGGCACAGGCCGGACGGGTAATATTGCGGTCCCTGTCAGTCAGGGGCGGTTCCCCCTGGCTAGCGCGGCAGCAGTCCGGCCGGATACGGTCGGCTCACATCCGGCAGAGGTGAGGGAGGCCGGTGTCCTACGACGTCACCCCTTCCGTGGAGGGCACTGTGCAGCCGACTGGCGAGGTCGACCCGACTACGGGCGTGGCCAATGGCGCGGCTACGCCGCCGGTGACACCGGGCAACGGGGCAGCTCCGACCGCGAACGGCACCGCCACCGGCAATGGTGCGGCCACCGGCCCGAACGGACACCCGGTGGACGCCGTCAACGGCGTCGGTGCGGGTGCCCCGGCCAGCGCGGCGGCGGAACCGGTCGGTAACGGGTTCGGCTTCTCCGGCGCGCCGACCGGGCGGCGGGTTCGGGCCCGGCTGGCCAGGTTCAACGCGCCCTGGCAGACGCCGCACATTCCCGAGGTGCTGGAGCCGTTGATCGCCACGCACCGGCAGAGCCACCCGAAGGCGGACCCGAAGGACCTGCAGCGCGCCTTCGACGTCGCCTCGAAGTGGCACTCCGGGCAGTTCCGCAAGTCCGGTGACCCGTACATCACCCATCCGCTGGCGGTCGCGACGATCCTGGCCAACCTCGGCATGGACACCACGACCCTGGTCGCCGCGCTGCTGCACGACACGATCGAGGACACCGGTTACCCGCTGGAGCAGATGCGGGTGGACTTCGGTGGCGAGGTCGCGCTGCTGGTGGACGGGGTGACAAAGCTCGACCGGGTCAAACTCGGCGATGCGGCCAAGGCCGAGACCATCCGCAAGATGGTCGTGGCGATGGCGAAAGACCCCCGGGTCCTGGTGATCAAGCTGGCCGACCGGCTGCACAACATGCGGACCCTGACCTTCCTGCCCAAGGCCAAGCAGGAGCAGAAGGCCAAGGAGACGTTGGAGATCCTGGCGCCGCTGGCCCACCGCCTGGGCATGAACACGGTCAAGTGGGAGCTGGAGGATCTGGCCTTCGGCACGCTGTTCCCGAAGCGGTACGAGGAGATCAACCGGCTGATCGGCGAGCACCAGCCGCAGCGGGACACCCAGCTGCGCAAGGTGACCCAGAAGGTCCAGGTCGACCTGCGGGCAGCCAAGATCAAGGCAGAGGTCACCGGGCGTCCGAAGCACCTCTACTCGATCTACCAGAAGATGATCGTGCGGGGGCGCGACTTCAACGACATCTACGACCTGGTCGGTGTGCGCATCCTGGTCGACACTGTCCGTGACTGCTACGCCGCTCTCGGTGTGATCCACGCGAACTGGCAGCCGGTTCCCGGCCGGTTCAAGGACTACATCGCGATGCCGAAGTTCAACATGTACCAGTCGCTGCACACCACGGTCATCGGGCCGACCGGTAAGCCGGTGGAGATGCAGATCCGGACGTACGCGATGCACCGCACCGCCGAGTTCGGCATCGCCGCGCACTGGAAGTACAAGGAGCTCAAGGGCGCGACCGTCGTCGGCCCGCCGGCCCACATCGACGAGATGACCTGGCTGCGGCAGCTGCTGGACTGGCAGCGGGAGGCGAGCGACCCGAGCGAGTTCCTCGACGCGCTGCGCTTCGACCTGTCCAGCCAGGAGGTGTACGTCTTCACCCCCAAGGGCGACGTCATCCCGTTGCCGACCGGGTCGACCCCGGTCGACTTCGCCTACGCAGTGCACACCGAGGTCGGGCACAAGTGCATCGGGGCCCGGGTCAACGGCAAGCTGGTGCCGTTGGAGTCGACCCTGTCCAACGGCGACGTGATCGAGATCTTCACGTCGAAGTCGGCGACCGCCGGCCCGACCCAGGACTGGCTGGGCTTCGTCAAGAGCCCCCGCGCCCGCACCAAGATCAGGCAGTACTTCAACAAGGAACGCCGTGAGGAGGCGATCGAGACCGGCAAGGACGCGATCGCCAAGGCGATGCGCAAGCAGGGCGTGCCCCTGCAGCGGATGCTCACCACCGACTCGTTGATGGCGATCGCCCGTGACCTGCATCTGGCGGACGTGGCGTCGCTCTATGCCGCCGTCGGTGACAGCCAGGTCTCGGCGCAGACGGTCGTGCAGCGGCTGATGGCCAGCCTCGGTGGCGAGGAGGGCGCGGCGGAGGACCTTGCCGAGACCGCGGTGCCGACCCGACCGCACCGGATCCGCCACTCCGGCACCGACCCCGGCGTGGTCGTACGGGGCGTCGACGACGTCTGGATCAAGCTGGCCCGGTGCTGCACCCCGGTCCCGCCGGACACGGTGTTCGGCTTCGTCACCCGCTCCGGCGGCGTGAGCGTGCACCGCGACGACTGCGTCAACGCCGAGGACCTGCGGGTGCAGGAGGAGCGGCTGGTCGAGGTCACCTGGAAGCTGACTTCGGCGTCGACGTTCCTGGTCGCCATCCAGGTGGAGGCGCTGGACCGGCACAAGCTGCTGGCGGACGTGACCCGGGTGCTCTCCGAGGAACGGGTGAACATCCTCTCCGCGACGGTCACCACCACCCGGGACCGGGTGGCGGTCAGCCGGTTCTCGTTCGAGATGGCCGACCCGAAGCACCTGGGCCACCTGCTCAACGCCGTCCGCAAGGTCGACGGGGTGTTCGACGCCTACCGGGTCACCTCCGGCTCCTGAGATCCCGCCGGCTCTCCGGCACAGACGCCATCGGGTCCGGTTCCCGCGTCGGCGTACCGACGGAGGAACCGGACCCGGTGGTCCGCAGGCTGACCGCTACCGCGGCACGGTCACTGCGGTTCGCTGACGGTCAAGCTGTTGATCAGGATGTCGTTGTTGGGGTGACCGCCGCCGGGGGACGGGTCGAACGCGCCGTCGTGTCCGGCCTCGGTCGCCTCCTGGATCACCTCGAGACCCTGAGTGACCTGCCCGACGACCGTGTAGTCGGGGCTCAGTTCGACGTCCTGGTAGATGAAGAAGAACTGGCTGCCGTTGGTGTCCGGACCGCTGTTGGCCATCGCCACCACCCCGGCCGGGTAGGCGGGCCGGTCGTCGACCGGCAGGTTCTCGTTGGCGTACTGGTAGCTCGGCCCGCCGGTGCCGTCGCTGTCCCGGTACCCCTCGCCGGTGGCGCTCGGGTCACCGCACTGCAGCATGCCCGGGAACATCCGGTGGCACTTGGTGTTGTCCCAGAACTGGTTGCTCGCCAGGTGGCTGAAGCTGGCCGCCGTGCACGGCACCTCGGCCAGGTTCATCGTCACCTGGACCTCACCGAAGTTGGTGTCCAGCGTGATCACCTGGGTGCCGGTGTCCGGTGGGGTGGTGGTCGGCGGCAGTCCCACGTCCTTGACGGTGGGGCTGCGCTGCTCGGCGGGGATCTCGTTCCACACGCAGGTGGTGCCGGCCGGATCGCTGTCGGCCTGCGGGGTCTCGGTCTCGTCGTCGCCGAGGCTGGCGACCAGCCACACCGTGCCGGCCACGACGAGCAGCAGGGCGACACCGGCACCGATACCGGCCTGCAACTGGCGGCGCTTGCGGGCAGCCGCAGCGCGCTCGGCCATCTCCTTTTCGAGGCGGGCCCGAGCAGCGGCCCGCTGCCGCTCCCTGGTCGACGTCACGGTGGTCCTCCTGGAATCGGGTTATCTGGTGCTGACTGTCATCGTCAGGACGCGGTGCTGGCCGACGGGTCCGGTTCCGGGCTGGCCGACGGGTCCGGTTCCGGGCTGGCCGACGGCGACGGCTCTTCGACCGGCTCGCCGACGGTCAGACTCTGGATGACGACGTCGGTCTCCGGCTTCACCTGCGCCCCGCTGCCATTGTCCACCCGGGGGAGCGCGCCGATCTGGTCGACCGTGGCCATGCCGGCGGTGACCTTACCGATGATCGGGTAGCTGGGGAACTCGGTGGTGAAGTCCTTGAAGAAAATCTTGAACTGACTGCCATTGGTGCCCTGCGGCACGCCGACCGCGACCACCGTACCGGCCGGGTAGAGCGGCGGCTGGTCCGCCGGATCCACGGTCGGGTCCGCCGACGGGTCCACCTGCGGTGCGACCGGCACGTTCTCGCTGAAGTACGAGTACGTCGGCCCGCCCTGCCCGGTGCCGCTCGGGTCGCCGCAGAGGATGGCGCCCTCGTCGGTGATCTCGTGGCAGGTGGTGTCGTCGAAGAAGTTACGGCTGGCCAGGTGGGCGAAGTTGGCAGCCGCGCAGGGGGCGGCGGCCAGGTCGAGCTCCACGGTGATCGGCTCACCGATGCTGGTGGTGATCGTCATCGGCTGGACGCCACGGTTCGGCGGGTTGACGGACTCGGGCGTCCCGACGTCGGTCAGGTTGCTGTTGGCCGCCGGGTCCTGCGGCGTCCAGGTGCAGGTGCTGCCCGCCTCCGTGGTGGTCTCCGGCTCGCGGTCGAAGGCACCGAGGGCCCAGGCCGAACCGGCGGTGATCACCAGCACCGCGAGGCCGGCACCCAACCCGGCGCGGATCCGCCGCTTGCGCCGCGCGCTGGCGGCACGCCGGGCCATCTGCCGGTCGAGCTTCGCCCGCGCCAACTTGCGCTGCCGGTCCCTGCTGGAAGCCACCCGTGCTCCCCTTTCGTGTTCGTCCCCGCGTCCAGTGGCGGGCGCGCCGGATCCGGGCGCCTTTGCGGTGCGCCACGCCACATGCCCGCCAGAGTGTACGGGTATCCGCTGGGAAATTGTTGTATGAGGTCCGCTCCGTATCCAATCGGAGATCATCATTGTGACGGATGCGTCTGCCGGTGTGCGCGCCGGCCCGGCAGGTGTGCCACCGCACGTCCGGTGCCACCGACCGTTAGGCTCGGCCACGGTGCTGCCCGACCCGTCGTGCGGGCAGGCCGGGAGGAGGCAGGGGCGTGCTCATCACTGGTTTCCCGGCGCAGGCCTTCGGCACCAACTGCTATCTGGTGGCGACCGGGCCGGGCGAGCAGTGTGTCGTCGTCGACCCCGGCATCGGCGTACTGGACCAGCTGGAGCAGGCACTGGACGAGTACCGGCTGCAGCCGGCCGCCGTGCTGCTCACCCACGGCCATCTCGACCACACCTTCTCGGTGGCGCCGGTCTGCGGGGCGCGGGGTATCACCGCGTACGTCCATCCGGGCGACCGGGAGATGCTCGCCGACCCGGCCAAGGGCCTGTCGGCCGACCTGACCGCGATGTTCGGCGGTCGGCTGCCGTACAGCGAACCCGACGACGTGGCCGAACTGACCGACGGCGCCACGCTGCTGCTCGCCGGCCTGGAGATCAGCGTCGACCATGCCCCCGGCCATACCGGCGGATCGGTGCTGTTCCGGCTGCCCGGCACCGGCTCGCCCTGGGAGGCCGAGCAGGTCTGCCTCTCCGGTGACGTGCTGTTCGCCGGCTCCATCGGCCGCACCGACCTGCCCGGCGGCAGCATGCCGTCGATGATGACCAGCCTGCGCGACAAGATCCTGCCGTTGGCCGACGACACCGTGGTGCTCCCCGGCCACGGCCCGGCCACCACCATCGGCCGGGAACGCGTGAGCAACCCGTACCTCAAGGAGGCCGCTGGCGGCGACACCGCCGCGCCGGCCCGCCGTACCGGACTGTGACAAGGACGCACCTGATGAGCAAGCCCCGGCCGATCTCCGGCTTCCCGGAGTGGCTGCCCCCGCAGCGGATGATCGAGCAGTACGTGATCGACCGGCTGCGCCGCACCTTCGAGCTGTACGGGTTCGCCCCGCTGGAGACCCGCGCGGTCGAGCCCCTGGACCAACTGCTGCGCAAGGGGGAGACCTCGAAGGAGGTGTACCTGCTGCGTCGGCTGCAGGCCGATCCGGACGCGCAGACCGGCGACGACGCCCTCGGGCTGCACTTCGACCTGACCGTGCCGTTCGCCCGCTACGTGCTGGAGAACGCCGGCAAGCTGCAGTTCCCGTTCCGCCGCTACCAGATTCAGAAGGTGTGGCGCGGGGAGCGACCGCAGGAGGGCCGTTACCGTGAGTTCCTGCAGGCCGACATCGACATCGTCGACCGCGACGAGTTGGCGCCGCACCACGAGGCCGAGCTTCCGTTGATCATCGGTGACGCGCTGGCGAGTCTGCCGATCCCGCCGGTGCGGATCCAGGTCAACAACCGCAAGGTCTGCGAAGGTTTCTACCGGGGGATCGGGTTGACCGATCCGGACGCCGCGCTGCGGGCGATCGACAAGCTCGACAAGCTCGGCCCGCAGCGGGTGGCCGAGCTGCTGATGAGCACGGCCGGTGCCAGCGAGAGCCAGGCGAAGGCCTGCCTGTCACTGGCGGAGATCTCCGCGCCGGACGCCTCGATCGACGACGCGGTGCGCGGCCTCGGTGTCGCGCACCCGCTGCTCGACGAAGGGCTGGCAGAGCTTGTCGCGGTGCTGCAGACGGCGGCCGCGCACGCGCCCGGCCTGTGCGTCGCCGATCTGCGGATCGCCCGAGGGCTGGACTACTACACCGGTACGGTCTACGAGACCCAACTGCAGGGGTACGAGCGGTTCGGCTCGATCTGCTCGGGGGGCCGCTACGACGATCTCGCCTCGGCCGGGGCGGACCGCTTCCCTGGGGTGGGCATCTCGATCGGGGTGTCCCGGCTGCTGGGGCTGCTGTTCGGTGCCGACGCGCTGTCGATCTCCCGCCCGGTGCCGACCTGCGTGCTGGTGGCGCTGCCGGCCGAGGCCGATCGGCCGGCCGGCAACCGGGTGGCCGACGCGCTGCGCCGTCGGGGGATCGCGGCCGAGGTGTCACCGTCGGCGGCCAAGTTCGGCAAGCAGATCCGGTACGCGCAGCGGCGCGGCATTCCGTACGTCTGGTTCCTCGGGGTGGACGGCGAGCCGGACAGCGTCAAGGACATCCGGTCGGGGGAGCAGGTCGCGGCGGCGGCCGACGCCTGGCTGCCGGCCCCGGGAGATCTCGCTCCGGTGGTCTCCGGCCCGGCACCGATGACCTCCGGGTCAGCGACATAGCGGACAACCAATCACGTTAGCCGTAATTCCGCTGGGAGAAGTGGCGGCGACGGCAGCGGATAACCTACGGTTGCGTAAGTTACGTAGCCGTAGGTTGTTGTCGTGTTGGGAGAAAGTCGTTGACCGTCGCCGCCACCGCCCCGATGTCCCAGACCGCGCTGCTCATCGAGCTCGAACCGGTGGTCGCCGACAACCTCAACCGGCATCTCGGTCTGGCCAAGGAGTGGTTCCCGCACGAGTACGTGCCGTGGAGTGAGGGGCGCACCTTCGACGGACTGCTCGGCGGCGAGCCGTGGTCGCCGACCGACTCGCAGATCCCCGACATCGCGCGGACCGCGCTGATCGTCAACCTGCTGACCGAGGACAACCTGCCGTCCTACCACCACGAGATCGCCAGCCTGTTCGGTCGCGACGGTGCCTGGGGTACCTGGGTGCACCGGTGGACCGCCGAGGAGGGGCGGCACGGCATCGCCATCCGTGACTACCTGACCGTGACCCGGGCGGTCGACCCGGTGGCGTTGGAGCGGGCCCGGATGGAGCACATGTCCAACGGGTACGCCAACGTCCACGGCGACGAGGTGCTGCACTCCCTGGCGTACGTGTCGTTCCAGGAGTTGGCGACCCGGATCTCGCACCGCAACACCGGCAAGGCCACCGGTGACCCGCACTGCGAGCGGCTGCTCGCCCGGGTCGCCGCCGACGAGAACCTGCACATGATGTTCTACCGCAACCTGCTCGGCGCGGCGTTCGAGCTGGCGCCGAGTCAGGCGATGCGGGCGGTCGCCGACGTGGTCGCCGACTTCCAGATGCCCGGTGCCGGGATCGACGGCTTCGCCCGCAAGTCGGTGGCGATCGCCCTGGCCGGCATCTACGACCTGCGTCAGCACCGCGACGAGGTGCTCGCGCCGGTGCTGCGCCAGTGGGACATCTGGAACGTCACCGGGCTGGACGCCGACGGTGAGGCGGCCCGGGAGCAGCTGGCCGCGCAGATGGACCAGCTGGAGACCGCCGCCGCGCGGTTCGAGGCCCGTCGCGAGGAGCGCCGCGCCCGCGGCCGCTGACCTGCGGGTACGGCCCGGCCGACGGCCACCAGGAAACAGCCCAGCCTGCTGACACGCAGCGTACGGCCCGCCTCACCGAACGTTCAGGTTCGCGGTGAGGCGGGCTTAACGCGTTGGAAATCGATACGTCGAGATTCGTGAAACTCCGCCTCCCTACGTTTCGTGGCACCCACAACTTCGGCTGAAGGGGAGTTGGATGCCACGACGCTTCCGGGGCGGCCTCGCCGCACTCTGTATATTGTCGACATTGGTCGCCGCGACCGCCTGTGCCGAGGACCCCACGTCCTCGGGTGGCGGCGCTGACTCCGACACCATCAAGGTCGGCATCCTGCACTCGCTGAGCGGCACCATGGCCATCAGCGAGGTCACCGTACGCGATGCAGAGTTGCTCGCGATCGAGGAGATCAACGCCGCCGGCGGCGTACTGGGCAAGCAGATCGAACCCGTCGTCGAGGACGGCGCCTCGGACTGGCCCACGTTCGCGGAGAAGGCACAGAAACTCATATCCCAGGACAAGGTCGCCACCGTCTTCGGTGGCTGGACGTCGGCCTCGCGCAAGGCGATGCTGCCGGTCTTCGAGCGCAACAAGGCGCTGCTGTGGTACCCGGTGCAGTACGAAGGGCTGGAGAGCTCGCCGTACATCTTCTACACCGGAGCGACCACCAACCAGCAGATCGTGCCCGGCCTGGACTACCTCAAGGAGCAGGGCCACCAGACGATCTTCCTGGTCGGCAGCGACTACGTCTTCCCGCGCACCGCGAACAAGATCATCAAGGCGTACGCCGAGGCCAACGGGATGCAGGTCGTCGGCGAGGAGTACACCCCGCTGGGCCACACCGAGTACAGCACCGTGGTCAACAAACTCCAGCAGGCCAAGCCCGACGCGGTCTTCAACACCCTCAACGGTGACAGCAACGTCGCCTTCTTCAAGCAGCTGACCAGCGCCGGCATCACCGCCGACACGATGCCGACCGTCTCGGTCAGCGTCGCCGAGGAGGAGGTCGTCGGCATCGGCCCGGAGAACGTCGCCGGACACCTGGTGGCCTGGAACTACTACCAGACCACCGAAGGCGAACGGAACACCGCCTTCGTCGAGGCGTTCAAGGCCAAGTACGGCGCCGAGAAGGTCACCTCCGACCCGATGGAGGCCGGCTACAACGCCGTCTACCTGTGGGCCGCCGCCGTCGAGGCCGCCGGCACCACCGAGGTCGAAGCCGTCAAGGAAGCCGCCGGCGGGATCAGCATCGACGCCCCCGAAGGCAAGGTCACCATCGACGGCGACAACCAGCACGTCTACAAGACGGCCCGGATCGGCGTGGTGCAGCCCGACGGCCAGATCCAGGAGGTGTGGAACTCCGGCGAACCCATCAAGCCGGACCCGTACCTGACCGGGTACGACTGGGCCGAAGGCCTGTCCTGACCGGTCGGTAGCAAGCGGAGGGAGGTGCCCGCCATGGCGGTACTCAACCAACTGGTCATCGGCGCGAGCATCGGAGCGGTGCTGCTCCTGATCGCGCTGGGCCTGACGTTCACCTTCGGGCAGATGGGCGTCATCAACATGGCCCACGGGGAGTTCATCCTGGCGGGCGCCTACACCGCGTACATGCTGCAGGGGCTGGTCGGGGCGCAGGCCGTCCCGACCGCCCTGCCGGTCGCGTTCCTCATCGCCGGCACCATGGGCCTGATCCTGGAACGCCTGGTGATCCGGCGCTTCTACGGTCGGCCCCTGGACACCCTGCTGCTCACCTTCGGCGTCAGCCTGATCCTGCAGCAGCTCGCCCGGGACATCTTCGGTGCGCCGAACGTGCAGGTCACCGCGCCCGGCTGGCTCACCGGCGGGATCGACGTGGCCGGCGTACGGCTGCCGTACAACCGGATCTTCATCATGGTCCTCGCGGTCGCCTGCGTGGTGGCGATCTCGCTCTACCTCAGCAAACTCTCGTACGGCCGACGGATGCGGGCGGTGATGCAGAACCGTCAACTCGCGGCGGTGACCGGGGTGGCGACCCACCGGGTCGACCAGCTCACCTTCTTCATCGGCTCCGGCCTGGCCGGCGTCGCCGGGGTGGCGCTGACCCTGATCGGCCCGGTCGGGCCGTCGCTGGGCACCTACTACATCGTGGACGCATTCCTCGTCGTCGTGGCCGGGGGGCTCGGGCAGCTGCGCGGCGCGGTCATCGCGGCGATCGCCCTCGGCGTCATCAACAGCTATGTCGAATTCTGGACCGATGCCAGCCTCGCCAAGGTGGTGGTCTTCGCGGTGATCGTGGCCTTCCTCCAGTTCCGTCCACAGGGCATGTTCGTCCTCCGTTCCCGGGCGCTGACATGAGCGCCGCCCGTACGCCCGGTGCCGTCACCCGGCCGGCCGCCCGCTTCACCGCCCGCCCGGCCGCCCGGTGGCCCGGCCCGGCCGTCTTCGTCACCGTCGGCGTCGTGCTGCTGGTCGTCGCGCCGCTGGCGCTCAGCCCGTTCCGGCTGGACCTGCTGGCCAAGTACCTCTGCTACGCCATCGTCGCGGTCGGCATCTACCTGGCCTGGGGGCGCGGCGGCATGCTCACCCTCGGCCAGGGCGTCTTCTTCGGCCTCGGCGGCTACGCCATGGGCATGTACCTCAAACTCGCCGACGCCGGCGAGGGCAACCTGCCCGACTTCATGGTGTGGAGCGGGGTGGAGACCCTGCCGGCGATCTGGGCGCCGTTCCGTAACCCGTTCTTCGCCCTGGCCATGGTGGTGGTGCTACCCACCGCCGTCGCGTTGATCCTCGGCACCCTGGTGTTCCGGCAACGCGTCCGGGGCGCCTACTTCGCCGTACTGTCCCAGGCCCTGGCCGCCGCGTTCGTGATCCTGCTGGTCGGCCAGCAGGGCCTCACCGGCGGCACCAACGGCCTGACCAACGTCCAGTTCTTCTTCGGCCTGGACCTGTACGACCCGGCGCAGAAACGGATCGTCTACTACGTCTGCGTCGGCGCGCTCGGCCTGGTGTTCCTGGCCGCCTGGCAGCTCACCCACTCCCGGTTCGGCAAGCTGCTGGTCGCGATCCGCGACGGCGAGGACCGGGTCCGGTTCCTCGGCTACGACCCGGCCGTGGTCAAGACCCTGGTGTACGCCCTGTCGGCGGCGATGGCCGGAATCGCCGGCGCGTTGTTCGTGCCGGTGGTCGGTATCCTCGGCCCGGCCGACCTGGGTGTGGTGCCGTCGATCGAGATGCTGGTCGCGGTCGCCATCGGCGGGCGGTTCTCGCTGGTCGGTGCGGTCGGCGGGGCGATCCTGTTCAACTACGGCAGTACGGTGCTCAGCGAGCAGTGGCCGTCGGGCTGGCTCTACCTGCTCGGTGGCCTGTTCATCGCGGTGATGATGTGGGCACCCCGGGGCCTGGCCGGGCTGCTCGCCGACGGCTGGTCGGCGGTACGGCACCGCTGGCCCGGCCGGTCCACCGGCGGCCCACCGGGCGCGGCCCCGGTCTCGCCGGCCGCCGGCGACATCTCGGCGCCCGCGCAGGCGCAGCCGACCGCGACCGCTTCGGTCGGAGGTGACCAGCGGTGAGCGGCAAACTGGAGGTCCGCGACCTGAACGTGGTCTTCGACGGGTTCCGGGCGGTCACCGACCTGAGCCTCACCGTCGAGCCGGGTGAACTGCGGTTCCTGATCGGGCCGAACGGTGCCGGCAAGACCACCCTGATCGACGTCGTCACCGGCCGCACCCGGCCGGCCTCGGGGTCGGTGCGGTTCAACGGTGAGGAACTGGTCGGCCGGCGCGAACACCAGATCGTCCGGCTCGGCATCGGCCGTACCTTCCAGACGTCGGTGGTGTTCGAGCAGCTCACCGTCCTGGAGAACCTCGACCTGGCGGCCAGTTTCCGCCGGCCGCTGGTCGGCCTGCTGCGTCGCCGCCGGGGCGTGTCCGACGAGGTGTCGCGGGCGTTGGAGACCACCGGTCTGGCCGACCTGGCGTTCGCCCCGGCCGGGGTGCTCTCCCACGGTCAACGGCAGTGGCTGGAGATCGGCATGCTGATCGTGCAGCAGCCCAGCCTGCTGCTGCTCGACGAACCGGTGGCCGGGATGAGCCGCAGCGAACGGGACCGCACCGGCGAGCTGCTGCGCGAGGTCGCCAAGGACCACACCGTGATGGTGATCGAGCACGACATGGAGTTCCTGCGCCGCTTCGCCAGCACCGTCACCGTGCTGCACGAGGGCACCCTGCTCTGCGAGGGCACCGTCGCCCAGGTGCAGGCCGACCCCCGGGTGCAACAGGTCTACCTCGGCCGTGCCCGGGAGGAGAACACCGAACCCGTCGCTCAGGAGGCGTCGCCGTGACCGCCATGCTCACCGTCGAGGGCCTCGACGTCTCCTACGGCCGGGCCCAGGTGCTCTTCGGGGTCGACCTGCAGGCCCCGGCCGGCGCGCTGGTCTGCGTGATGGGCCGCAACGGGGTCGGCAAGACCACCCTGCTGAAGGCGATCACCGGGGTGCTGCCGGTGCGCGCCGGCCGGGTCACCTTCGAAGGCCGCGACATCACCAAACTACGTACCCACGAGCGGGTCCGGCTCGGGCTCGGCTACGTGCCGCAGGGCCACGAGACGTTCCCGCAGTTGACCGTCGCGGAGAACCTGCAGGTGGCGATCGAGGCGGCCGGGACCGACAAGGCGGCCCTGGACGAGGCCCTCGACCTGTTCCCGGCGCTGCGCGGTCTGCTGCGCCGGCGGGCCGGGTTCCTCTCCGGCGGCCAGCAGCAGCAGTTGGCGATCGCCAGAGCGCTGGTCACCCGGCCGAAGATGCTGCTGCTCGACGAGCCGACCGAAGGCATCCAGCCGTCGATCATCGTGGAGATCGAGGAGGCCATCGAACGGTTGCACACCGAGGCCGGGTTGGCGATCCTGCTGGTCGAGCAGTATCTCGAGTTGGCGCTGCGGCTGGCCGACCAGTTCGTCATCCTCGACGCCGGCGAGGTGGTCCGGGCCGGTGACAAGGAGGATCTGCGCGACGAATCGGTCCGCCAACTGCTGTCGGTGTGACCTGTGCCCCTCAGTGGGTCAGGTCGTCGGCGGTAGCTCGAACAGCAGGCAGGACGAGGTGGCGTGGGCGGCCAGCCGGCCGGCGGCGTCGGTCAGCTTCGCCTCGGCGTACGCGGTGCGCCGCCCGCGCTGCACAACGGTGCCCTCGCAGCGCAGCGTGCCCGAGGCGAGGGTCACCGGGCGCAGGAACTTCACGTTCAGGTCGATCGAGGTGTAGCTCGTCCCGGCCGGCAGCACCGAGTGCACCGCGCAGCCGGCTGCGGTGTCCAGCAGCGTCGAGATGATGCCGCCGTGCACCGTGCCCAGGGCGTTGTAGTGGAACTCCTGCGGCGTGAGCGTGGTGACCACCCGGCCGTGCTCGGGCTCCAGGCCTTCGAGGCCCAGCATCACCAGCACCGGTGGGGCGGGGATCTCACCGGAGGCCATCGCCCGCAGCTGGTCCAGGCCGTCGAGGCCGTTCAACGCGGCCAGCCGGACCGCCGCCGGGTCGGTCCACGAGAAGGTACGGCTGCGCTGCGTCGCGTCCGGTGCCGGCTGCTGAGTCTGCGTCATCATTGCAGGCTGTCAGCCGGTTGCTGGGTCTGTCAACGAGACCTAGGCTGGTGACGGTGAGACCTACCGCACTCGACTGGTCCATCGACAACTGCACCATCGCCCGCACCATGGAGATTCTCGGCGAACGGTGGACCGTCGTCGTGCTCCGCGAGGTCTTCAACGGCGTACGGCGCTTCGACCAGATGCGCGAACGCACCGGCGTTCCCCGCCAGGTGCTCACCAACCGGCTCGCCATGCTGGTCGACCAGGGCCTGCTGCGCCGGCACCCGTACCAGGAGCCGGGGGAGCGGCACCGCTACGAGTACCGGCTCACCGGCAAAGGCCTGGACCTGTGGCCGGTGCTGATCGCCCTGCTGCAGTGGGGTGACCGGTACTGCGCCGACCCGGACGGTTCGGCGCTGACCGTGGCCCACCGCGACTGCGGCGCCCAGGTCGGCGTGACCATGCGCTGCGCCGCCGGCCACGACCTGGCCAGCCCCCGCGACGCCCTGCCCCGGCCCGGCCCCGGTGCCCGCCGCCGCACCCCCGCAGCCCCGCCACCTGACGCCTGACGTCTGACGCCTGATGCCTACGCTGCGGGCGTGCACATCTCGCTCACCGCGATCATCGTCGACGACTACGACCCGGCCATCGCGTTCTTCACCAGCGTCCTCGGGTTCGAGCTGGTCGAGGACACCCCGTCGACGACCAACGACGGCCGCCCCAAACGGTGGGTGGTGGTGCGCCCGCCCGGTGCCGAGACCGGCCTGCTGCTGGCCCGCGCCGACGGCGACGCACAGCGGGCGGCGGTCGGCAACCAGGCCGCCGGCCGGGTCGGGTTCTTCCTGCGGGTCGACGACTTCGACGCCGCGTACCAACGGATGATCGACCACGACGTACGGTTCGTGACCGCGCCGCGCACCGAACCGTACGGCAAGGTCGTGGTCTTCCTCGACGTCGCCGGCAACCGGTGGGACCTGGTCGGCCCGGCCTGAGCGGTCGCTCCCTGCTCAGCCGAGCAGGCCGTGGTGCAGAGCACGCAGCACGGCGCGGGTGCGGTCGCGGGTGCCCAACTTCAGCAGTACGGCGGACACGTGGTTCTTGACGGTGCCCTCGGCGAGGAACAGCGCCTCGGCGATCTCCCGGTTGGAGTAGCCGGTGGCGATCAGCCGCAGCACCTCGCGTTCCCGTTCGGTCAACTCCTGCACTGGCGGCGCGTCGCGGTCCACGGCCGCCGGCACGTCACCGGCGGCGACCGCCCGCAGCAGCCGGTCGGTGATCGCCGGCGCGACCAGCGTCCCCCCGGCGGCGAGCGTGCGCACCGCGCCGATCAGCTGAGCGAGCGTCACGTCCTTGAGCAGGTAGCCCCGCGCCCCGGCGCGCAACGCCTGCAGGACCAGTTCGTCATCGTCGAAGGTGGTCAACACCAGCACCGGCACGTCGACCCCGCGCTCGCGCAACGTCCGTAGCGCCCAGATTCCGTCCCGGCCGGGCATCCGCAGGTCGAGCAGGACCACGTCGGGCCGGTGCCGCTCGACCGCCGCGACCCCCGTCTGCCCGTCGCCGGCCTCGGCGACCACGACGACGTCGTCGGCCAGCTCCAGCAGGCTGCGGATGCCCTGGCGGACCAGGGTCTGGTCGTCGACGACGCAGACGCTGATGACGCGGCCACCGGTCACGCGGCCACCGGTCATGCCGCCGGCACCTCGGCCCGCACCCGGAAGCCCCGCCCGCCATCCAACGACACCCGTCCGCCGAGCGCCTCGACCCGCTCCCGCATCCCGCACAGCCCGTTGCCGGGTCGCACCTCGCCGCCGGCGCCCCGGCCGTCGTCCCAGGCGGTGAGCCGGATCGTGCCGTCGTCGTCGCTGATCTCGATCCACAGGTTGGCCGACTCGGCGTGCCGGATGGTGTTGGTCACCACCTCCTGCACGCAGCGGACCAGCGCGGTGACCCGCGCCTCGTCGACGGCGATGCCGTCGTCGACCCGCAGATGCACGGCGGGCTCCGGTAGCTCCGCGACGATCCGCTGCAGGGCCTCGCGCAGGTCCGGGGCGTGCCGGCGCAGCTCGCCCACGGTGCCACGGACGTCGGCCAGCAGATCCCGCGCCACCTGCCGGGCCCGGGCGACGTGCTCGGCCGCCGGCGGGGTGCTCTGGTGCGCGGCGACCTCCAACTCCAGGGTCAGCACCGTCAACTGGTGGCCGATCAGGTCGTGCAACTCCCGGGCGATCCGCAGCCGTTCGTCCGACCGGGTCGCCTGCGCCAGCAGCGCGGTCGCCGCCCGCAGTTCGGTGTGCGCCTCGGCGAGTTTGCGCCGGGTCGCCAACTCCCGCAGGTACGTCTGCACCGACAGCACGACGCCTGCCTGCAGCAGGGCGTACAGCAGCGCGTTGAGCAGTGCCTGGGCGACCGCACCCGAGTTGAGGTACGCGGCCCCGGCGGCCACCACCGTGTTGAGTCCGACCACGGCGGTCGTCACCGGCCACCGGTTCAGGTAGGTGCTGACCGCCGCGCCGAACACCAGCAGGATCTGCGTCCACCCGAACGCCGGCGCCATCAGCACCACCGTCACCCCGAGGCCGACCTGCGCGGCGAACACCAGAAGCGTGCCGACGTCGCGGACCCGGTCCACCAGCAGGGTGCAGACCACCAATGCCACGACGAAACCGGCGAAACACACCCACCACAGCCAGACCGGGACAAGGAACGCGCCGGCGGCCGGGCCGCTACCCAGCACCAGCACCGGGGCACCGACGGCCAGGCAGGTCAGTACGCCGACCACCCCGGACCAGGGTCGGGGATCGGATCGGCTCACCCCGTCATGCTAGGCGGCCGGTCCGGCGTACCGCCCCTGCCGGAAGTCACCCCCACCGACCGTGACCACCGGCAGATCCGCCGGTGGGCCCGGCCGCCATAGCGTGCGGACATCCCATCAAGGAGGTACGGCGATGCCGGCGGTCACCGTCGAGGACATTCACAAGCGGTACGGGTCGACCGTCGCCGTGGACTCGGTGAGCCTCACCGTCGAACCGGGAGAGATCCTCGGCGTACTGGGGCGCAACGGGGCTGGCAAGACCACAGTCGTGGAGACCATCGCCGGGCTGCGGCGGCCCGACCGGGGCCGGGTGCGGGTGCTCGGTCTCGACCCGTGGCGGGACCGGGCCCGGCTGCGCCAGGTGCTCGGCGTACAGCTGCAGGCTGCCGCGCTGCACGCGGCACTGACCGTCCGGGAGCTGGTCCGGCTGTACCGCAGCTTCTACGCAGACGGCGCCGACCCCGACGAGCTGATCGACCTGCTGGGACTCGCCGACCGCCGCGACACCCGGTTCGAGAAGCTCTCCGGCGGCCAGCAACAGCGGCTGTCGATCGCCCTGGCGCTGGTCGGCAACCCCCGGGTGGCGTTGCTCGACGAGTTGTCCACCGGGCTGGATCCACAGGCCCGTCGACGCATCTGGGCGCTCGTCGAACAGTTGCGCGACGACGGGGTGACGGTGCTGCTGGTCAGCCACCTGATGGAGGAGGTGGAGCGGCTCTGTGACCGGGTCGCGCTGATCGACCGGGGCCGGCTGATCGCTCTCGACAGCCCGGCCGGACTGATCGCGCGGGCCGGACGCACCGCCGCCGACACGGGGACGGCAGCACCGTGCACCACCCTCGACGACGCCTTTCTCGCCCTGACCGGCCAGCCGTTCGATGCCGAACGCGACGCCGAGGAGGGGTCGTGGTGACCGCGCCGCAGATCGTCGCCCGCCGCCCCGGACCGCGCGCCTGGGCCGCGTTGGTCGCCGCCGAGTGCCGGATGGTGGCCCGGGACACCGCCGGCCTGGTCGTGCCGATCGGGCTGCCGCTGCTGATCCTGGTGATGAACGCGGTCAGCGCGCAGGGCGGTCAGACCCTGCCCGGCGGCCGCACCGTGCTCGACGTGTACGTGCTGCCGCTGGTGTTCACCGTCATCATCGCCACCATCGGGGTGGTGAACATGCCGAGCTTCCTCGCCTACTACCGGCGCACCGGGGTGCTGCGTCGGCTGGCGGTGACGCCGGCCCACCCGGCGATGGTCCTCGCGGCGCAGGTGGTCACGAGCCTGCTGCAGACGGCGGTCGGCGTCGGGCTGGCCCTCGGGGTCGCGGTGGTCGCGTTCGGTGCCCGGCCGCCGGGCAACCCCGGCCGTACGCTGGCCGTCGTCGCCCTCGCCGCAGCCGCCATGTACGCCGTCGGGATGCTGGTGGCGGCGGTCGCGCCCAGCGGCAACGCGTCGGTGGCGATCGGGTTGACGGCGTTCTTCGCGATGGGCGCGACCGGTGGCCTGTTCGGGCCGACGCAGAACCTGCCGGACCGGGTGGCGACGGTCGGTGAGGCGCTGCCGTTCGGGGCCGCGGTGCAGGCGGTCGGCGCGGCCTGGGCGGGTGAGCCGCCGCAGCCACGCCACCTGCTCGCCCTGGCCGTCGCCACCGTGCTCAGCACACTGGTCGCCGCCCGGTTCTTCCGCTGGCAGTGACACCGCTGTCAGCCGTCGATCGCTCGCAGCCGAAGCGGTCGTCGGCCAGTCAGCCGCCGGACCCGGCGGCGGCGTGCCGCTGGTGGTAGGCGCGGACCTGGTCCTCGACATCGGCGCGCAGCGCCAGGAACTCCGGCAGCCGCTTGACAGTCAGGTCCCGGGGTACGCCGTCGCGGTCGGGCGGCAGCTCCACCGGCAGGTCGGCGGCGACCCGGCCCGGGTCGCTGGCCAGCACCACCACCCGCTGACCGAGGAAGACCGCCTCCTCGACGTCGTGGGTCACCATCACCACGGTGGTGCCGGTGTCGGCCCACACCCGGCGGACGAACAGCTGCATGTCCTCCTTGGTCTGCACGTCGAGGGCACCGAACGGCTCGTCGAGCAGCAGCACCTGCGGCTCACAGGCCAGCGCGCGGGCGATCGCCACCCGCTGGCGCTGCCCGCCGGAGAGCTGCTTCGGCAGCGCGTGCCGCAGCCCGGTCAGCCCGGTCTCGGCCAGGTACCAGGCGACCCGACGGGCCCGTTCGGCCCGACTGATCGGCAGCAGCTCCAGCCCGAACGCGACGTTGCGTTCCACCGTCCGCCACGGGTAGACGGCACCGCTCTGCAGCACCAGCCCCCGGTCCGGTCCCGGCCCGGTCACCGCCGTGCCGTCGAGCAGCACAGCTCCCCGGCTCGGCGTGGTCAGCCCGGCGATCAGCGACAGCAGAGTGGACTTGCCCGACCCGGAGGCGCCGACCAGGCAGACGAATTCGCCTCGGCGTACCGCCAGATCCACGCCGTCGAGCGCGCGCAGCGACCCGCCGGCGGCGGCCCGGAAGTCCTTGCCGACGCCGGCGAGCCGCACCAGTGGCGCCTCGGCGGTCGGGGCCACGGACCCGGCACCGGTCGTGGCTTCGGTTTCGGTCGAGGTCACGATGCCCACCTCCCGATCCGGTCGCGGGTCGTCCGCAAGGCCAGGTCGATCGCCACGCCGATCAGGGCGATCACGATCAGTACGGCGAAGATGTTGTCGAGCTGGTTGAACCGTTGCGACCGGACGATCCGGTAGCCCAGCCCGGACTGGGCGTTGATCAGTTCGGCGACGACCACGAAGTTCCAGGCCGCCGCCGCGTTGACCCGGATCGCGTCGATCATGCCGGGCAGCGAGTGCGGCACGATCACCTTGCGCAGCACCTCGAAGCGCCGGGCCCCGAGGGTGTACGACACGTCGATCAGCCCGGCCGGCACGGTGCGGACCACGTTGGCGGTCATCAGCGTGTTGAAGAAGACCGTCGCGATGAAGATCAACGCCACCTTGGACGGCTCACCCAGCCCCAACCAGATGATCAGCAGCGGGATGAACGCGCTGGCCGGCAGGTACCGCAGCAGGCCGATCATCGGCTCCAGCGCCGCTCGACCCGCCTGGAAGCTGCCCATCAACAGGCCGAGCGGCACCGACACCGCCACCGCCAGGCCGAATCCGCGCAGCACCCGGCCGACGGTCGCGGCGGTGTCGGTCCACAGTTGACCCGTACGGGCCATCTCCACCCCGGCCGCCACCGACTCCAGCGGTGACGGCAGGAAGTCCGGCCGCCCGTCGACCAGCATGCTGCCGATCTGCCAGGCGGCCAGCGGCACCACGATCGAGGCGACCGTCAACGTCCACCGGCCGGCCGCCGGGATCGGCGTACGGATGGCCAGCAGCGCCGGCACCCGGCGGGCCGGACGCCGCCGGGGCAGCGGCCCCCACGACGCCCGGTCCGCGTTGTCGGTCGCCGCCCCGTCAACGCCGTGCGGGCCGCCGTGTCCGGTCACCGGATCCCGGGTGACGGTCACGGCGAGACCGCCGCCACGAACTGTCCGTCGAGCAGCCCGTCCAACGGTGGTGCCTCGTCCACCAGGCCGGTCTCCACCAGGAACTCGGCGATCGACCGGGCCTGGAAGTCCAGGTTCGCCGGGGTGTCGCCCGGTGCGAACGCCGCCTGGTTGTCGGCCAGGTCGAAGATCGTCGTCCCGGCGTCGTACGTGCGGTAGTCCTCGACGCTGACCCCCGCCTTGGCCGCCATGATCCCGACGGCCTCGTCCGGGTTGTCGGCGATCCAGCCGATGGTGTCGAACCAGGTGTCCACCACGGCCTGTACCTGCTCCGGATGCGCGGCCACGAACGCCGAGTCGAACACCAGGTGGTCGGGGATCGCGCCGGGGAAGTCCGCCGAGGTGGCGATCGCCCTGCTGCCCTCGCGGCCCAGCGCGGTGGTGGTGAACGGGGCGAACGCCCCGACCGCGTCGACCTGCCCGGCGAGGAACGCGGCGGCGGCCGCGTCGGTCAGCAGCGGGCTGATCTCGACGTCGTCGGCGCTCAGCCCGGCCTCGGCCAGCGCCAACAGCAGCAGGTAGTGGTCGACGGTGCCTTCCTCGATCGCCACCCGCTTACCGGCCAGGTCGGCGACCGAGTCGATTCCCGGCGCGGCGATGATCTGGTCGTTGCCGGTCGAGTTGTCGTTGACCAGCACCACGGTCTGCGCCGCGCCGCCGCTGACCGACGACAGCGTGTCGTTGAGGGTCTGACTGTTGGCGTCCAGGTTGCCGGTGGCCAGCGCGGTCAGGCTGTCGGTGTAGCTGTCGAAGTAGGTCAACTCGACGTCGACCCCGTTGGCTTCGAACAGGCCCTGCTCCTGCGCGACCTGCCAGGGGAACCAGCCCGGCCAGGCGCTGAACCCCAACCGTACGGTGGTCGAGCCGTCGCCATCGGGCTCGCTGTCGCCGCAGCCGGCGGCGGTGACCAGCAGTATCGCCGCGCAGACGGCCGAGACCAGGCGGCGGGTGGGGGATCGGCGGGAAGATCTGGCGGTACGTCGCATCTATGTCCTCCTGCGTGAGGGGATTGTGGGGGAGGTGTTTCTGGGGCTCAGCGGCGCGGCAGGTGTCCGGCGCGGACCAGGCAGCCGAGGGTGTCGCAGATGACCCGGGTGGCGATCAGCGAGGTGATGTCGGCGTTGTCGTACGGCGGCGAGCACTCCACCACTTCGATGCCCGCGAGGGGCTTCTCGGCGATCAGCTGGATGAACTTGAGCACCTCGCGGGGCAGGAAACCGCCCGGCTCGGGCCAGCCGGTGCCGGGCACGAACGCGGCGTCCAGACAGTCCACGTCGAACGACAGCCAGACCGCCTCGGCCCCGTCCCAGGCGACCTCCAGGGCCTTCTCGGCGGCGGCCTCGATGCCCATCTCGACGCAGTCGGTGACCGTCATGATCGTGGTGCCGCGTTCCCGGCCGACCTTGACTCCCGGGCGGGGGGCCTGCCAGCCGCCGATGCCGATCTGCACCAGGTTCTTCGGCGGCACGTTCGGGATGTCGGTGGCGTGGAACCACGGGGTGGTGTGCATCCGCTCGTCGAGGTCGGTCTCCTGGGTGTCGACGTGCCGGTCGAAGTGGATGATGCCGAGGTTGCCGTCGAGGTGTTCGGCGACACCGCGCACCGTCGGGTAGCCGATCGAGTGGTCCCCGCCGAGCACCACCGGGAACGCCCCGGAGGAGTAGACGTGGCTGACCGCCTTGGAGATCTGGTCGAAGGTCTTCTCGATGTTCGCCGGGATGGTGAAGACGTCGCCGAGGTCGGCGATGGTGATCGACTCGCGCAGGTCGACACCGAGTTCGAACGAGTACGGCCCGTACAGCGCGGAGATCTTGCGGATGCCCTGTGGACCGAACCGGGTCCCCGAGCGGTACGTCGTACCACCGTCGAACGGTGCGCCGAGCACCGCCACGTCGTACTCGCCACAGCGACGCACGTCCTCGACGTACGGCGCCTTCAGGAAGGTGTTGATCCCGGCGAAGTGCGGCAACTCCCCACGGGAGAACGTCGGGATCCGCTTGTCGACGATCGAGTCCGCGCCGGGCAGGCCGTACTCCAGGCCGCGGGCGATCTCCTCTTCCCACTTGGTGGTGGGCAGTTCGGCTTCGCGGGCGACCGCGTACGCCGCCTCCGGGCCGTAGTTGCCGTGCAGCTCCGGTCCTTGCTGCTCGTCGCGGTGCTGGTGATTGTGGTGATGATGGTGGTGGAAGCCCACGGGGCACCTCCGAATGAGGGCCTGGCTGAGGCACAGCCAGACATCCGGCTGCCTCCCGGGCTTTTGTCCCGCCGTGGAACGCCGCGCCCGCCCGTGTCGGCGGTCCAGCGCCTGCACCTCTTGGACCAGTCCCGTCGTCGGCTGCCCGTCTCTGGCTGCCCGGCGGCGGCGGAACCCTAGGTGCGCCTCACCGTTGGTGAGTCACCTCGGAGTAGACGCCGCTGTGGTTTCGGTCACTTTGCTGCCCCGTTGCCTTTCCGTGTCGGCTGCGCTCGGGTGGCCAGGTCGGACCAGACCTGCTCGTACGCGGCGACGTGCGCCAACTGGTCGAGGTACATCGTCCCGGTCAGGGTGCCGAGCCGGACCAGCCCCGGCGCGGCCACCTGCCGTCCGGGAGCCATCGTGGTCGCGGCGAAGCGCAGCAGGGTGAACGAGTTGGTCATGCCGGCGTGCGCGCCGCCGGCATGCGGCAGCACCCGCACCGAGAACCCCGGCGTGATCGCGAGCGAGCGCAGGTGGTCGAGCTGGGCCCGCATCGCAGCCGGGCCGCCGACGGTACGCCGTAGTGCACTTTCGTTGACGATCACCTGCACCGCCGGCGGGTGCGGATGGGTCAGCAGGTGCCGCTGCCTGGCGGCCAACTGGTCGAGGCGGGCGGCGATCTCGTCGTCGCTGCGCAGACCGGCCGGGCAGCTCAGCACCGCCTCGGCGTACCCGGGGGTCTGCAGCAGGTCCGGGATCATCGTCTGGCCGTAGCAGCGGATCATCGTCGCGGACTGCTCGAACGTCGGGTACGGGTCGGCGTCGACCGGCGGCCCGGTCAGCTCGTCGTGCCACCAGCGGCCCCGGGCTGGGCGGTCGATCTCCGCTGCCAGGGCGAGCAGGCGTTCGGTGGTCCCGTCGTCGGCCCCGTACAGCTGGCACAGTGCCGACATGTCCGCCGCGTTCCAGCGGATCCGCAGGTCACCGGCCTCGATCCGCCACAGGGTGCCGCTGCCCCGGTGAAGTTTGTCGGCGGCGGTGTCCTGGGACAGCCCGGCCTCGTGGCGCAGCGCCGCCAACCAGCGCCCCACCTGGCGCCGCAGCAGCGCCGTCCCACCCGCCTGCGCGTTGGCGCCCGCCGCCCGGGCCGTTCTTCCGCCGTACGTCGCGGCCCCTCCGCCGCCGCCCCTGCCAGTCATACCCGATAGCGTGAATCATGACGTTGGCTTATGTCAACGGCTTGAGCCTACGGTCAGTATCAAGGTCGTGAACCTTGAACTGGTCGGTGCGGCCGAGATCGGGAGCATGCTCGGCGTCTCCCGTCAACGGGTTCACGTGATTACCCGCAGCAAGGGATTTCCGGAGCCGGTCGCCGAACTTGCCATGGGCTCGGTGTGGCTGAAGGCCGACGTCGAGCGATGGATCCAGGAGAACCGGCCGCCCAGGGCGAGCTGAGCCAGCGGGAATCCGGCTGCGAGGTCAGCGGCCGTGCGGCTAGCTTTCCGCCGTGAGCTTCGCCAGTGACGCGCGAGCCGTACGGGACCCCGCGAAACCGGTGCACCTGCGGGTGACCGCCTGGCGGCGCTGCCTGCGCCGGTACGCTCCGTACGGCGTCGGGACGACCCTGCGCCACCTGCGGGAGCGCTTCGGGTCGCTGGACGATCCGGCAGCGCTCGAATCGGCGATGTCCGCGTTGGAGGCCAGCCGGCGGGTGTGGCTCGCCGAGGTGGCCCGGTTCCAGCAGGGCCGCCGGGCGGCGAAGGCGCAGGGCCGGCGTAGGGCGCGCCCGGTCGATCTGGCTCCGTACCGGGATCAGGGTTGGCCCGGCGGTGTCGCGGCCGGCGGCCCGCGTCCGGGCAGCCTGACCGACCAGAGGGTCACCGACGAGTTCCTGGCCCGGTACGGGATGACCCTGTGGACTCCGCAGCCGGTCGACCACCGCCGGAGGCTGCGCCGGCTGTCACCAATCGATTCCGCGACCGCCACGTTCTTCGGCAGCGTGGGGTGCGGCGGCTGCCTGCTGGGGGTCATCGCTCTTGTCGCCGGGCTGTGCGCGGATCCACCGGCGATCGCGTGGTGGTCCTTTGCCACGGCCGGGGTGTTGACGCTGCTGGTGGTCGCTTGGCGTGAGGTGGCCAGCGGCGCCGACCAGCGCCGGAGTGAGCGCGCCGACCGTGCCCGGGTCGTCGCGTCGGCCGAGGCGGCCGAGCGCCGCTGCCGCACCGACCGGATGCGCTCGTTCAACATATGAGAAAGTGCTCCCGAATAGCGAGACGCCAGGGCTATTGTCGGGGCATGTCAGCCGTATACACGCACGGGCATCACGAGTCGGTGCTGCGCTCCCACCGGTGGCGCACCGCCGAGAACTCGGCGGCGTACCTGCTGCCGCACCTGCACCCCGGCCAGACGCTGCTCGACATCGGCGCCGGCCCCGGCACCATCACCATGGACCTCGCCGCCCTCGTCGCCCCCGGTCGCGTCACCGCCACCGAGGTCACCGACGACGCGCTGTCGCTGTCGCGCGCCGAAGCGCAGGCCCGGGGCGTCACGACTGTCGACTTCACCACGGCCGACGTCCACGAGCTGCCGTTCCCCGACGACACGTTCGACGTGGTCCACGCCCACCAGGTCCTTCAGCACGTCGCCGACCCGGTCCGCGCACTCGCCGAGATGCGCCGGGTCTGCCGGCCCGGCGGAGTGGTCGCGGCCCGCGACAGCGACTACGACCGCTTCGCCTGGCATCCCGCCGTCCCCGAGCTCGACGAGTGGCTCGCGCTCTACCAGGCCACCGCCCGTGCCAACGGCGGCGAGCCGGACGCCGGACGCCGACTGCTCTCCTGGGCGCAGGCCGCCGGCTTTCGCGACATCACTCCCGGCGCTTCTGTCTGGTGTTACGCCACCGACTCCGACCGCCGCTGGTGGGGCGGGATGTGGTCCGACCGCATCGTCGCCTCCGCGATGGCCCGCCAGGTCCTCGCCGCCGGCACCGCCACCGCGGCCGACCTCGACCGTCTCTCCGCCGGCTGGCGTCGCTGGGCCGACGCCCCCGACGGCTGGTTCGCCATCCTGCACGGCGAGATCCTCTGCCGCGCCTGACTGAACAGCGCAATCTGGAAGAAGGCCGCCGACAGTGGCGGTGCGACGGTGATCCGATGACCTACGCCGTCCCCGCGCAGCGCTGGACGCTTGCCCGGACTGCGTTGCGCGTCGAAGGTGACCGGTTCCGGTCGCTGCTGACCGACGGCACCGACCCGACCGCAATGGCCACCCCCGAGTGGACGGTCGCCGACTCCGCCGCACACGTGCTCAGCATCGCGCTGCTCTACGTCTCGCTCGTCGAGGACAGCGAGATGGCGGTGCAGGTACCGGACCTCGATACGATCCTGCCCGCCACGAACGTCGACACCGTCGCCGACGTCAACGCCCACGTACTGCGGCACTTCACCGAACGTGAGCCCGATCGCCTCGCAGCCCTGCTCGGCGAGGCGATCGACGCGATCCTGACGGCGACCACCCGCACGCCGCCGGAGACGACCGTGCCGTGGCTCGGCGACGCCCGGGTCACCGTCTGCGGTCTGCTTGCCCACCTGGTCAACGAGCTGCTGGTGCACGGCTGGGACATGGCGCGGGCGGTACGCCGCCCCTGGCCGATCCCCGACGACCACGCCGCCCTCTACTGGGACCAGTTCTTCCTCGGCATGCTCCACCACGACTACGGCGTCCTGCTGGACACCACGCTGCCGATGCCGAAACACCCGATCGCGGTGCAGTTCCGCTCCGCGTACACACCGACCGCGACGATCGTGCTCGGCGACCGCCGGATCCGGCTCGCACCCTCCGACGACCCCGTCGACGTCCGGGTACGGTTCCGTCCCGCCCGGTTCAACCTGATGCTGTTCGGCCGGACCAGCACCGCCCTGGCCGCGCTGCGCCGCGACGTCGTCATCGGCGGGCCCCGACCATGGCGGCTACCGGCGTTCCTGCGCGTCGTCCACATGCCGAACGCGCGGCTCGCGCCTAAGCCCGGCCGGACGCGGCGGTGAACTCCCGCGCCAGCAGGTCGGTCAGCAACTCCGACCGGCCCGGGTCGACCATCTGCCGGCTCGGCATCTCCACCAGCATCAGCAGATACAGATGCAGCCGGTAGAGGGCGAGTCGGCGGCGTACCGCCTGGTCGTCGAGGTCGACCGCCGTGTCGCCGGCGGCGGACCGGTAGCCCCGCAGGAACGGATGCTCGGGCTCCTGCTCCGCGCGCCGCAACAGCAGTGGCGACACCAGATCCATCACCGGGTCGCCGTAGAGGAACCGTTCGCCGTCGACCAGGCCCGTCATCCGCAGTACGCCGTGCGCGTCCGGGGCGGCGAGCACGTTGCCGTCCCAGCCGTCCCAGTGCAGCAGCGCCGGTCGGCGTACCGTGTCGAGGAGCCCGGCGTGCCGCGCGACGAGTGACCGGATCTCGTCGGCGGGCACCGGCAGCGGCACCGACCAGTCGACGGCGTCGGCGAGCAGGTCGTCGACGATCGCGGTGAACGCCGCCGCCCAGGTCGCCGCGCTGGCCCGGCCGCCGTCGTAGCCGAACCGTTCGCCGGTGACCTGGTGAAGCGCCGCGTACGCCACCCCGAGATCGTGGCGGGCGGCGCTGTCGTCGGGCGGCTCCGCGCAGTCGGCGAGAGCCGGCAGGTTGCGTCCGGGCAGCCGGTCGACGATCAGCCAGCCGCCGCCGTCGGGGTCGACGCCGTGGTGCAGCAGCGCCGGTACCGGCACCTGCGGCGCATGGGCCGCCACCAGCCGCAGGTAGCGTGCTTCGGCGGCGATCATCCCGCGCTCGTAGCGCAGCAGCGGCACCTGCGGTGGCGGGCCGACCTTGAGCACCACGCTGCGCGCGTCGGCCAGCTCGACCGACCAGACGGCGGCGAAGCCACCGCCGGTCAGCGGCGCACCGTCGACCACGGACGGCGGCCGGTCGAACGACGACTCGATGTAGTGCTCGACGTCGTCGCGGGTCAGCGTGCGCTGCGTCGGACTCCGGTCACCGTCCACGTTCCGCCCCACCCATCGGTGGATCTAGAAGAATTCCGGTCAGGATACCGGCCGGATCCTTCTAGATTCACCGCGCGGCGACGCTGTCCGAGCCCCGCCCCGCCGCGGCGCTGTCGAGGTGGGCGCGGACCTGATGGGCGGTCGGCCCGGTCGCGGTGACCAGCACCGCCGGGCCACCGGCCAGCGGCAGCAGCGCCGCGCCCGCCCCCAGCGGGGCGGCCGCCGGCAGGCCATCGTCGGCCCACTGCGGCCGTACCACCAGCACCGAACCGGTCGCCTTCGCCCCGGCCAGCACCGCCGGCCCGGCCCAGCCGGCGGCGCGCGGCCCCACCGCCAGGTCGGTGCGCAGCAGCGTCCGGCCGGCGTACCGCACGACCGTGTCGATCCGGGCGTCGCCGGGTGCCTCGCCGGCCCGGCCGCAGACCAGCTCCTCGCGCCACACCAGCGACGCGCCGTCGGCGAGCTCCACCACCGACCGGGAGACGTGGTCGCAGCCGGTGGCGGCGATCAGCGGCTCCGGCAGCCAGCGCAGCACGCCGCCCGCCGCGACCCGGACCACCATCTCCAGCACCGACCGGCCGCCGCCGGCTCCGGGCAGCGCCAGCGACGCGGCGACCGTACGCAGACACAACCGCGCCCCCGCCCCGACCTCGACCTCCAGTCGCAGGTCGTCACCGCCGAGCGGGCCGGCCGCCGCCCCGACCAGATGCACCTCGGCCTCGTCGGTGTCGGCGGCCGACCGGGGGCCGGTGCGGCGCAGCACCAGCGGTGGTTCGCCGCGCAGGCTGGCCAGCCGGGTCCGCCCGGCGGCGTCGACCTCGGCGACCAGCCGCGCCCTGGCCCGCATCAGCCGGCGGCTTCCGATGACAGGTCGCTGCGCCGGTGCATCAGCCGGCGACCGCCGCCGCCGACGACGCCGACGCCTGCGCCCGCTCGCGCAGCAGCGCCCGGATCCAGTCGGCGACCGGCGTCGCCTTGGGGTCGCGCACCAGCGACAGGAACACCGTCGGCAGTTCGCCCCGGCGGGCGGCGGCGTCACGCTCCATCACCGACAGGTCGGCGTTGACCAGCGGCGCCAGATCCGTCTTGTTGATCACCAGCAGGTCGGCGGTGCTGACCCCCGGGCCGCCCTTACGCGGCACCTTGTCGCCGCCGGCCACGTCGACCACGAAGATCTGCTGGTCGACCAGGCCTCGGCTGAACGTGGCGGTCAGGTTGTCGCCACCGCTCTCCACCAGCACCAGGTCCAGCGTGCCGAGCTGGTCGGCGAGGTCCTCGATGGCGTCGAGGTTGGCGGAGATGTCGTCGCGGATCGCCGTGTGCGGGCAGCAGCCGGTCTCCACCGCCCGGACCCGTTCGGCCGGCAGCACCCCGTTACGCAGCAGGAAGTCGGCGTCCTCGGTGGTGTAGATGTCGTTGGTGACCACGGCGAGGCGCAGCTCGTCGGCGAGTGCCCGGCACAGCGCGGCGACCAGCGCCGTCTTGCCGGAGCCGACCGGGCCGCCGATGCCGATCCGCAGCGCGGGGGAGCCGTCGGGCACCCTCGGCGGATGCGGGTCGACCCCCGGCTCCGGGTGGGTGTGCGGCACCTCGCCCTCGTCGTGCACGTGCGGAACGGTCCCGCCGGCGTGTGCGTGCGGGTCGGCGGCACCGCCGGTGGCGTGGACGTGTGGTTCAGGACGCAAAGAGACGCACCTCCCAGGTGGCATGGTGTTCGGCGTCGACCTCCGGAACGGGGGCCGACCCGGCGGGCAGTTCGTCGACCGGCCAGCCGGCCATCGTCGCGGTCTCGGCGGCGACGGCGTCGATCTGTGGGGCGAGCCGGGCCAGCAGGCCGTGCACCGCGTACGGGTCCAGCCCGAGCAGGCGCACCGCGGCGCTGGCCGGCCCGGTGACCAGGCCGTACGCGGCGGCCAGGGCCGCGTCGGCCGGGCCGAGCCCGGCGGCGGCGGCCACCGCGCCGAGCGCGACCGGCTGGTGGCGGTCCCGTCGGCCGTCGGTCGGCATCGCCCAGATGCCCCGGCCGGCCCGCAGCAACGCCCGACCCTGGGTCCGCGACGCGCGGCGCAGCGCCGGAGACGGGGTACGGGCGTCGAGCCCCTCGTCGAGCGCGTCCAGCCTGGTTGCGGCGTCATCAGCCGCCTCCGCCCGCGCGCCTGCTGCTGCCGCCGCTGCCGCGCCTGCCGCCGCCGCTGCCGCGCCTGCCGCCGCCGCTGCCGCGCCTGCCGCCGCCGCTGCCGCGAACGCGGCGGCGGTACGTCCACCGGTGGCCAGCCGCCCGGTAAGGAACCCGGCCAGACTGTCCAGGTCGGCGACCCGGCCGGCGACCACCGCCGCCTCCAGTCCGCTGGAGTGGGCGTGCCCGCCGGACGGCAGCCGGCCGTCGGCGAGCACCAGCAGCGTGGCGAGCCCGCTCACGGTCGACCGGTCAGCGCGAGTCGACTGGTCATCAGAACAGGAAGTAGCGCTGCGCCATCGGCAGCTCGGTGGCCGGGGCCGGCTCCACCACCTCGCCGTCGATGCGGACGGTGAACGTGTCCGCGTCGATCTCGATCCGGGGCGTGGCATCGTTGAGCGGCATGTCGGCCTTGCCCCGGCTGCGGGTGTCGGCGACCGGGGCGAGCCGGCGGCGGATGCCGAGCCGGTCGCCGAGCAGCGCGTCGATCGCCGCCGGCGCGACGAACGCCAGGCTGGTCGCTGCCGGCACGGTGCCGTACGCGCCGAACATCGGCCTCGGCAGCATCGGCTGCGGGGTCGGGATGGAGGCGTTCGCGTCGCCCATCTGCGCCCAGGCGATCATGCCGCCCTTGATCACCAGGTGCGGACGGACGCCGAAGAAGACCGGATCCCACAGCACCAGATCCGCCAGCTTGCCCGGCTCCACCGAGCCGACCTCGCCGTCGACGCCGTGCGCCACCGCCGGGCAGATCGTGTACTTGGCGACGTACCGCCGGGCCCGCATGTTGTCGGCCGCGCCGTCGCCGGGCAGCGCGCCCCGGCGGGCCTTCATCACGTGCGCGGTCTGCCAGGTACGCAGAATGACCTCGCCGACCCGGCCCATCGCCTGCGAGTCCGAGCCGATCATCGAGATCGCACCGAGGTCGTGCAGGATGTCCTCACCAGCCATCGTGGACGGCCGGATCCGGCTTTCGGCGAACGCCAGGTCCTCGGGCACGCTCGGGTTCAGATGGTGGCAGACCATCAGCATGTCGAGGTGCTCGTCGAGGGTGTTGACGGTGTGCGGGCGGGTCGGGTTGGTCGACGACGGCAGCACGTTCGGCTCCGCCGCGACCCGCATGATGTCCGGCGCGTGCCCGCCACCGGCCCCCTCGGTGTGGTAGGCGTGGATGGACCGGCCGGCGATCGCGCCCAGGGTCGACTCCACGTACCCGGCCTCGTTGAGAGTGTCGGTGTGGATCGCCACCTGCACGCCGGAGGCGTCGGCGACCCGCAGACAGGCGTCGATCGCCGCCGGGGTGGTGCCCCAGTCCTCGTGCAGCTTGAAGCCGCCGGCACCGCCGCGCAGCTGCTCCCACAGCGACGCCTCGCTGACCGTGTTGCCCTTGCCGAGCAGCAGCACGTTGACCGGCCAGGGGTCGAGCGCGGCCAGCATCATGCCCAGGTGCCACGGACCGGGGGTGACCGTGGTGGCCTTGGTGCCCTCGGCCGGCCCGGTGCCGCCACCCATGATCGTGGTGATCCCGCTGGCCAGCGCGGTCTCCAGGATCTGCGGGCAGATCAGGTGTACGTGACTGTCGATCGCCCCGGCGGTGAGGATCTTGCCGTTGCCGGCGATGATCTCGGTGCCCGGCCCGATGACCAGGTCCGGGTGAACGCCGTCCATGGTGTCCGGGTTGCCGGCCTTGCCGAGCGCGACGATCCGGCCGTCGCGGATGCCGACGTCGGCCTTGACGATGCCCCAGTGGTCCAGCACCACCACACCGGTGATCACCGTGTCCGGGGCGCCGTCGGCCCGGGTCGCCAGGGACTGGCCCATCGACTCGCGGATCACCTTGCCGCCGCCGAAGACCACCTCGTCGCCGTACGCCGGGGTGCCGTCGGCACCGGGTGGGGCGCACCGGTCCTCTTCGATCTCGATCAGCAGGTTGGTGTCGGCCAGCCGGATCCGGTCACCGGCGGTCGGTCCGAGCAGGGCGGCGTACCGCCGTCGGTCGAGGGTGCTCACGCCGCGTCTCCCGCCTCGTCGCCGTCGCCTGCTGCGGTGTCGCCCGCCGTAGCGCCGGGCCGCCGTTCGTCGACCGGGCCGGCGCACTCGCCGCGCAGCCCGGCGACGATCCGCCGACCGCCGAACGGCACCAGATCGACCTCACGGTCCACCCCGGGCTCGAAGCGCACCGACGTGCCGGCGGCCACCGCCAACCGGTGCCCCCAGGCGGCGGAGCGGTCGAAGTCCAGCGCCGGGTTGGCCTCGGCGAAGTGGTAGTGCGAACCGACCTGCACCGGCCGGTCACCGGTGTTGACCACGGCCAGGGTCAGCACCGGTCGGCCGGAGTTGAGGGTGATCGGCCCGTCGCCGGGGACGAGTTCACCGGGAACGACTGTGCCGCCGTCGGTGCCCGACGGCGTGGGTGGTGCGCTCAATCTCGCTCCTAGGAGATCGGCTCGTGTACGGTCACCAGCTTCGTCCCGTCGGGGAAGGTGGCTTCCACCTGCACCTCGGGGAGCATCTCCGGCACTCCGTCGAGCACGTCCTCGCGACCGAGCACGTGGCGCCCGGCCTCCATCAGCTCCGCCACGCTGCGGCCGTCCCGGGCACCTTCCAGCAGGAAGGCGGTGATCACCGCGGTCGCCTCCGGGTGGTTGAGCCGGATGCCCCTCTCACGGCGTTTCCAGGCCACGTCGGCTGCGACGTGGATGAGCAGTCGCTCCTGCTCGTGCCGGGTGAGAAACAAAACCGGACCTCCATGAGCGATCGAGACCTGGGTCGTGCCAGATGCTGGCATTCTGACATTTCAATCACGTTACGTACACGTATCCGACTCACTGGGTCGGCGACGCCACCTGCGCAGGTGGGACGGCGACCGTCACTCGTACAGGGCGGCGTCGACCAGGATCGCCACCCCGTCCGGCAGTTGACACCGGACCTGGATCTCCAGCTCCTGCATGCCCTCGACGACCGCGTCGAGCGGTTTGGGCTCTTCGGCGGTCGCCTCGTACTGTCCGCCGCCGACTGCCCACGCCAGGCGGCCGTCGCGAGTGCGTTCGCCGACCAGGACCTCGACGTGCATCCGGGCGTCCGGTTGGCTCTCGAAATACGGCCGAACGGTCGCCTGGAACGTGTCGAATCGGCCAAGGAGCTGATAGGTGACCTTGCTGACTTTGTCGATGCTCTGGTTGCTCGGGCATTTGATCATGATGGCCCGATCGAATCCGGCGGTGTCTCGCAGTTCGCGTGGAAGTTCCGTCAGATTGGTGGTGCCGGCGTGGGCCGGGAGCGCGGAAAGGTATTCGACCCTGGTCGTGGCGGGGGAGCCATCCTGGGGGGCGTCGGGCGACGTGACCGCCGGCACCGTCACCGTTGGATCGCTCGACGTCGTCGGCGCGGGTGTCGCCTGCTGTCCGACCGGAAAGAGCCAGGCGAACACGGCGACGATCACCCCCAGCACGGTGACCACCAAGCCGGCCAGCGCCAGCCGTTCGGATACTTTCCGCGCCGGCCGGCCTGGTCGGCCAGGGTCTTCACCTGCGGATTTGCCATTGTCAGGCATGGTTCGTCCATCGGGGTCACGGAAGATGATTGTGGCGTCGTGCCACCATTACCTTACTCGATCAATCAACTGGCTCGGTGGCCTCTCCGAGTGCGTCGGAAGTCGGACCGTGCACACGGCTGCGGAGGTCTCCGAGTGATTGTCGGCCGTCCCTGGCCGATGGCGTATGGAGGAGTCAGATGTCGATTTCTGGAGACAGCCCGTCGACGATTTCCAGTGCCTCGTCGTCGCGGCGACCGACCGGCCGGCTTCAGCGGTTGCTGGTCGCGGTGTCGGTGGTGCTCGCGGTGGCCGCGTTGGCGCTCGCCGCCACGTCGACGGTGATCGCTCTACAGACAGCGGGCGAGGTCGATGCGATGACTGCGCCGGACGGCGGTGACGGCGGGTCGGAGCCGGGCGCGGAGCCGACGATCGAGGCCTCCGCGACGCCGGACAGGCCTGAGCCCACTGGACTGCCCGACGATGTGCCGTCGGTCGATCCGACCGCGCAGCCGACGCTCGACGCGCAGACTCAGTACGCGGTCCACTACCCGCAGCAGCCCCTGACGCTGCGAGTGTCCGGCACCAACGACAGCATGCACGCCGACCTGGACGAACCGCGGGCCGACGTGCCGTCGTCCGAGGCGGACATCACGCTGCGAGCCGGTTACAGCAACGCGCCGGCCAACCTGGTGCTCGGCCGGGACGTACGCGGCAGCAAGGTCGACGCGCCGGGGCTCACTCCGCACGACTGCTCGGAACGGATCCGCATCGCCCCGCTCGGTGCCGAGGCGCAGGTGCCGGTCCAGCAGGGTGTGGTGCTCTGCCTCTGGACGAGCCGTGCCGCAGCCGTCAACTCGGGCAGGGCGCAGCTTGTCGTGCAGTTGGAGATCACCGGGGTCTCTCCGGACGGGGAGGTCAGCCTGCGGATGGACGCATGGAAGATCCCGGGGTGAGGGCCGGCGACGGGGCCGCCCGGCGTCAGCTCGGGCGGCCCCTGTCCTGGTGGGTGTCCGCAGACGCCAGCGGGTCGGGGGCGGTACGGCGGGTCTCGTCGAAGGCGTTCGCGACCAGTACGTCGGTCGACGAGTGGGTCAGGATGGAGATCACGATGGTCAGCGCGACCAGGTGGAAGACCAGGTCGGCGGCGTCGATGCCGCTGTTGAGCACCAGCAGGCCGTAGACCACCGAGGCGAACCCCTTCGGGCCGAACCACATGGCCGCGACCTGCTCCCGGGCGTGCATGCCGGAGCGGAAGAAGGCGATCGCCAGGGCCACCGGCCGGGCCACGACGATGGCCAGCACCGCGAACACCCAGCCGGGCCAGGAGATCTCACCGAGGAACTCGATCGAGATCAGTGCGCCGAAGACCAGCAGCGCGGCGAGCTTCAACAGCTCGGCGATGTTCTCGCCGAAGTGTTTGAAGGCAACCCGCTGGCGTGGCCCGAAGGTGGCGATGGTGCTGCCGGCGGCGAACGCCGCCAGGAACAGGTTGCCGTGGGTGAGCTGGCCCAGTGCGAGCACCAGCAGACCGATCGCGACGCCGTTGAGGGGCGCGTACTGCGCCGAGGTGCCGAACCAGCGCAGCCGCTCCAGCATGATCGCCGCCAGCGGTACGGCGACGCCGATCACCAGACCCAGTGCCAGTTCGGTGGCCAGTTCACCGAGGTGCAGATCGGTGGAGCCGCTGGCGACGGCCAGGAAGAGGATCACGAACGGCAGGGCGAGGCCGTCGTTGGCGCCGGACTCCACGTTGAGCAGGTGCCGCAGCCGGTACGGCACCTTCTGGTTACCGACCAGCGCGGCGGCGAAGACCGGGTCGGTGGGGGCGAGGACCGCGCCGATCAGCAGCGCCTCCGGCCAGTCCAGGCCGACGACGAGGTGGGCGAGCACGGCGGTGACGGCCATGGTGAGCGGCAACCCGACGCCCAGTGCCCGGGTCGGCAGCCGCCACGCCGAGCGCAGGTCGCCCCAGCCGACCCGCATGCCGTCGCTGAACAGCACCGCGAACAGTGCCAGCTCGGCCAGGGTGGCGACGATGGGGGAGTCGGGCTCGATGTCGAGCACGCCGGTGGTCTGCGGACCGAGGACGAAACCGGCGACCAGGAACAGCGCGGCGGTCGACAGGATGGTGCGGTGGGCCAGCGCCGAGACCAGGACCGCCAGCAGCAGTACGGCGGCGAAGGACAACAGCAGCATGCGCCCTCCGGTCCCCGGGGATGACGGCTCGAGTGATCGTACGCCGGCCATGGCCGGGATCGACGCCGAAGCGGATCGGCCGGGCTGACACAATGCGGGGGCAGTCCGTACCCGCGATGAGGAGTTCCGTGCCGTGATTCGTACCCATGACGCCGGCAGCCTGCGCGCGACGCACGCCGGCACGACGGTGACGCTCGCCGGTTGGGTGGCCCGCCGGCGCGACCACGGCGGTGTCATCTTCGTCGACCTGCGCGACGCCTCCGGCGTGGTGCAGGTGGTGTTCCGCGAGGAGATGCAGCTGGCGCACGCGCTGCGCAACGAGTTCTGCGTCCGGGTGACCGGCACCGTCGACCGTCGCCCGGAGGGCAACGACAACCCGGAGCTGGCCACCGGCGAGATCGAGGTGACCGCGACCGAGCTGACCGTACTGTCGGAGGCCGCGCCGCTGCCGCTGCCGATCGACGACCAGGTCGACGCCGGCGACGACGTACGGCTGCGGTACCGCTACCTGGACCTGCGGCGCAGCGGGCCGTCGGGGGCGCTGCGGCTGCGGTCGCGGGCCAACCAGATCGCCCGTACGGTGCTGCACGAGCGTGACTTCGTGGAGATCGAGACGCCGACGTTGACCCGGTCGACGCCCGAGGGTGCCCGGGACTTCCTGGTGCCGGTGCGGCTGCAGCCCGGCACCTGGTACGCCCTGCCGCAGTCGCCGCAGCTGTTCAAGCAGCTGCTGATGGTGGCCGGGATGGAGCGCTACTACCAGATCGCCCGCTGCTACCGGGACGAGGACTTCCGGGCCGACCGGCAGCCGGAGTTCACCCAGCTGGACATCGAGATGTCGTTCGTCACCCAGGACGACGTGATCGAGCTGGGTGAGTCGATCGTCGGCGCGTTGTGGCGGGAGCTGGCCGGGCACGAGATCACCGGCCCGGTGCCGCGGATCACCTGGCACGAGGCGATGGACCGGTACGGCTCGGACAAGCCGGACCTGCGTTACGGCGTGGAGCTGACCGAGCTGACCGACTTCCTGCGCGGTACGGCGTTCCGGGTGTTCGCCGGGGCGATCGACGCGGGCGGCTACGTCGGCGCGGTGGTGATGCCCGGCGGTGCCACCCAGACCCGTAAGGAGCTCGACGGCTGGCAGGACTGGGCCAAGGCGCGTGGCGCACGGGGACTGGCGTACGTGGTGCTGGACGCGGAGACCGGTGAGCCGCGTGGCCCGGTGGCGAAGAACCTGTCGGCCGAGCACCTGGGTGGGCTGGCCGACGCGGTCGGCGCCAAGCCCGGTGACGCGATCTTCTTCGCCGCGTCGACGAACCGGCGGGAGGCGCAGGAGCTGCTCGGTGCGGCCCGCATCGAGATCGCCCGGCGGGCCAACCTGATCGACGAGAGTGCGTGGGCGTTCTGCTGGGTGATCGACGCGCCGATGTTCGAGCCGACCGAGGAGGGCGGCTGGACGGCGGTGCACCACCCGTTCACCTCGCCGACCGACGAGTGGCTGGACCGCTTCGACGGCGCGCCCGGCGAGGCCCTGGCGTACGCGTACGACATCGTCTGCAACGGCAACGAGATCGGCGGTGGCTCGGTCCGTATCCATCGGGCGGACGTCCAGCGGCGGGTCTTCGACCTGCTGGGCATCACCGAGCAGGAGGCGTCGGACAAGTTCGGCTTCCTGCTGGAGGCGTTCAAGTACGGCCCGCCGCCGCACGGCGGCATCGCGTTCGGCTGGGACCGGATCTGCATGCTGCTGGCCGGGGTGGACTCGATCCGTGAGGTCATCGCGTTCCCGAAGACCCGGGGTGGCTTCGACCCGTTGACCCAGGCGCCGACGCCGATCACCGCGCAGCAGCGGGCAGAGGCCGGGGTGGACGCGAAGCCGAAGCCGCCGGCCGGTGTGGCGCCGACCCCGGCGTCCGGTACGGCCGGGGTGGCCGCCCCGGTGGAGCCGTCCTGATCTGCTGATCGACAGTTGGGGGCTGGGCCCGGGTGCGGTACCGCACCCGGGCCCAGCTGCGTCTTGAGCAGGAGACTGACTGCAAAGATAGTATGCACGGAAGTTGTGCATACTATCTTTGCAGAGCTATTGTGCAGACCATGGACGAGCAACTGTCGACGGTCTGGCTCACGGGAGACCAGGTCCGCAGCCTGGCCCACCCGCTGCGGTTGCGGCTGCTCGGCGCGCTGCGCCTGGACGGCCCGGCCACCGCCACCAGCCTCGCCCACGAGCTGGGCACCAACACCGGCGCCACCAGCTACCACCTGCGCAAACTCGCCGATGCCGGGCTGGTCCGTGAGGAGCCGGCCCGGGGCACCGGCCGGGAACGCTGGTGGCGGGCGGTGCACCAGAACACCTCGTGGCGCAATACCTCCTTCGACGACGACCCGGACGCGCGCGCCGCCGCCGACTGGCTCAACAGCTACTTCCTGCAGGTGTTCGTCCAGCGCGCCGAGGACTGGCACGCCGCCCGTGACGGCTACTCCGCCCAGTGGCGCGACGCGGCCGACTACTCCGACACCCGGCTGACTCTCACCGCCGACCAGCTGCGTCGACTCAACGCCGAGATCGCCGAGGTCGTCGAGCGTTACCGCACCGACCCTGGGCCCGGCGACGGGGCGGCCGAGCAGGTGCTGCTCTACCGGTACGCCTTCCCACGGGTCGTCAAGGGCGGCGGCGCGGACCGGGACGGGTTCGGCGGGGACGAGCCGGTCGGAGACCAGCGGTGACCGCGCTGACCGTACGCCAGATCCACCGGCGTTACCTGGTCCTGCACGGTCTGCGCTGGGCGCCCACCGGGCTGCTGATCCCGGTCACGGTGCTGCTGATGCTCGAACGTGGTCTCGCCCTGCCGCAGATCGGCCTGGTCGTCGCCGCGCAGGGGTTCACCGTACTGCTGTTGGAGTTGCCCACCGGCGGCCTGGCCGACGCGGTCGGCCGTAAGCCGGTGCTGCTCGGCGCGGCCACCGCGAACCTGGCCTCGCTGACGGTGCTCGCGGTCGCGGACTCCTTCGTCCTGTTCGTCGCCGCGCTGCTGCTGCAGGGCGTCTACCGGGCGTTGGAGAGCGGGCCCCTGGAGTCCTGGTACGTCGACGCGACGCTGACCGCCGACCCGGACGCGCGGTACGAGGACGGCCTGAGCCACGGTGGCGTGGTCGCCGGCCTGACCATCGCCGCCGGGGCCCTGACCTCCGGCGCGCTGGTGGCGCTCGGTCCGGTCGGTCCGGTCAGCGCACTGACCAGCCCGGTGGTGATCGCCGGGGCGCTGCAGGTCGTCGGCCTGCTCGGCCTGGTGCTGCTGCTGGTCGAGGTCCGTCCGGCGGCCGGGGCGTCGACGCTGGGTGCGTCGGTCCGGCAGGTGCCCGCTGTCGTGCGCGGCGCGCTGCGGCTGCTGCGGCGTTCCCGCATTCTCGTCGCGTTGATCGCGGTCGAGCTGTTCTGGGGGTTCGGCATGATCTCCTTCGAGACGCTGATGCCGGTGCGGCTGGCGGAGGTGACCGGCGAGGCTGACCGGGCGGCCGCGCTGCTCGGCCCGGTCGGCGCGGTCGCCTGGCTGGCCTCGGCCGCCGGCGCCGCGCTGGTGCCGGCGCTCAGCCGTCGGCTCGGCGCGCCGGTGACCGCCGCCGCTTTCCGTGTCCTGCAGGGGATGACCGTGGTCGCGATGGCGTTGCTCGCCGGGCCGGTCGGGGTGATCGCCGCCTATCTGGCCTGCTACGCCATCCACGGAGCGTCGAATCCGGTGCACCTGGGTCTGCTGCACCGGCAGGTGGACGGCCCGCACCGGACCAGCGTGGTGTCACTCAACTCGATGGTCGCCCAACCGGCTGGTGCCCTCGGCGGGGTGGTGCTGCTGGGTGTCGCCGGCGCCGCCTCGGTCAGCCTGGCGATGCTGGTCGGCGCGGCCGTGCTGGCGGCGGCCGCGCCGCTGTACCTGGTGGCCCGGCGCACGCGTCCGGTGTCGGACCCCGGGGCGCGACCGGTGCCGACCCCGGCGGCGGGGGTGTCGGCGTGATCTGCCTGGCGGTGCCGACCTGGTCCTACCTGGATTGGCCGAGGGCGCTGCCGGGTATGGCAGAGGCGACCCACTGAACCCCCCAGGAGGATGTCATGCTCGCCATCGTCGCGGCAGTCGTCTTTGGTTTCGCCCTGCTTCTCGACCTGCTCAACACCGATCTGGGTGCCCCGGACCTGTTCAACTGGAACACGTTGGTGCTGGTCGGGTTGCTCTGCCTGGCGCTGTTCCACGCCGGCGTCGGCCGGGGCCGCCGGTGGTCGCGGCGTCGGCGGAGCTGACCGGACGCGCCGGCTGACCGCAGGTCCCGGCTGAAGGGCCGTGACCTGGGCCGGCCCGGCCCGCCTCGGGCGGTTACCAGGCCCGGTCTCGGTGCATTTCCGGCAGCCGAGATCGGGCCGGTACTGTCTTCGTGATGGAGTCCGACGCCCTCTTCTCCTTTCCCGCTCCCGGTGGGCCGCGCCTCGCGCCGGCGGCCGCGAGCGGGGTGGTGCCAGGTGGGCTCGTCACGGCTGGCGCCGACCCTGACCCGCAGGCACCGCTGCCGGTACGGATGCGCCCGGCCAGCATCGACGAACTGGTCGGCCAGGGTCACCTGCTGGCGCCGGGTGCCCCGCTACGGCAGCTGGTGACCGGGGCGGCACCGATGTCGGTCATCCTGTGGGGCCCACCGGGCTGCGGCAAGACCACCGTCGCCCACCTGGTGGCCCGGGCCACCGACCGGCGGTTCGTCGCGATGTCGGCGCTGTCCGCCGGGGTCCGCGACGTCCGCGCCGTGATCGACGAGGCCCGTCGGCAGCGGCGCACCGGCGGGCTGCCGACCGTCCTGTTCATCGACGAGGTGCACCGCTTCAGCAAGACCCAGCAGGATTCGCTGCTGGCGGCGGTGGAGGACCGGACCGTGACGCTGCTGGCCGCCACCACGGAGAATCCCCACTTTTCGGTCATCTCGCCGTTACTGTCGCGGTGTGTCCTGCTCACCCTGCGTCCGCTCACCGACGACGCGGTCCGCGACCTGCTGCGCCGGGCGGTGACCGACCCACGTGGGCTCGGTGGCGCGCCCCGGTTGTCGGCACCGGCCGAGGACCACCTCGTCCGGCTCGCCGGCGGCGACGTCCGCAAGGCGTTGACCGCGCTGGAGGCCGCCGCTGCGGCCGCGACCGCCCGCGACGTCGACGAGATCGACCTCGACACCGCCGAGCAGGCGATCGACGTCGCCGCGGTCCGCTACGACCGCGACGGCGACGCGCACTACGACATCACCAGCGCGTTCATCAAGAGCATGCGTGGCTCCGACGTCGACGCCGCACTGCACTGGCTGGCCCGGATGCTGGTCGCGGGGGAGGACGCCCGCTTCATCGCCCGGCGCATCGTCATCTTCGCCAGCGAGGACGTCGGGATGGCGGATCCGGGTGCGCTGTCGGTGGCGACCGCCGCCGCCCACGCCGTCGAGTACGTCGGCCTGCCGGAGGCACAGCTCAACCTCGCGCAGGCGGTGATCCACCTGGCCACCGCCCCCAAGTCCAATTCGGCCACCACCGCGTTGGCCGCCGCGATCGCCGACGTACGGGCCGGCAAGGGCGGGGCGGTGCCGGCACACCTGCGCGACAGCCACTACTCCGGTGCCCGCCAGATCGGCCACGGCCGTGGCTACCGTTACCCACACGACGATCACCGTGGCGTGGTCACCCAGCAGTACCCACCCGACGAACTCGCCGGTGTCGACTACTACCGGCCGACCGAGCATGGTGCGGAGCGCGCCGTCGCCGCGCGGCTGCCGATGCTGCGTCGTATCGTGCGTGCGACATCCGGCCCGGCGTCCGACAACGCCACCGCATCCGATGACAGCGGCAGCCTGGCTGCCGGGGAGGTACACCAGTGAGAGCGCGCGGTTCTGACCGCCCGGATGCACCCGACGAGCGTCGTGAGGCCAAGGCCAAGGGCCGCCGCTGGGGCCGGGCACAGGTCGAGGAAGAGGTCAGCGGCGAGGAGACCGGCTGGCTGGACGACCTGCGTACCGCCAAGGAGCAGCAGGTCGACATCGGGCCCGGCGGTGGCGGTGACCGCCCGTCACCCGAGGGGCCGCCGCCACGCGCGCAGCGGCCCGCTCCGCCTCTGCCCGCCGGGGGAGCCGTGCCGTCGGAGGTCCGACGGTCCGAGCCGCCTGGCCCGCCCGGGCCGCCGCCCCCGAGCCGAGACCGGCACGGACCTCCGGCACAGCCACCGGCTCCGGGCGTGTCGGTTCCGCAGTCCGGCAACGCCCCACCGTTGCCGTCTGCGCGGGCGGCGACAGCCCCACCCGCTCCCGGCCGGGCTGGCGCCCGACCGGCACCGGGTCCGGGTGAGCGGCCTGGTCCGGGTGACCGGTTCGGTACGGGTGAGCGGCCGGGTCCGGGTGACCGGTTCGGTCCGGGTGAGCGGCCGGGTCCGGGCTCTGCCGAGCCGGGTCGGGGACCCTCTCCCGCGCCGACCCGTGGCGGTCGACGGCGTGCCCCGGAGCCTGACGACCCGGCCGACGCCTGGTCGGACCGCCCCGGTCCCCGCGCGGGTGCCCCCGCTGGCCAACGACACCGGGCTGGGGCGGCGCCGACGCCCGGCCCAGGGTCGCCGATCGGACCGGTGTCGCCGGCCGGCGGTGGTCCCCCGCCGGGTCGCCCCGGCACGTCACCCCCCGCCGGGCCGGTGCCGCCGGCGCCCGGCGGTCCAGGCCGCGGCCCGGTCCGCGGTGGTCTGGCCGCGCCCGTGGTACCCGGCCCCGGTGGCGCACTGCCGCCCGCTCGTGACGCTCGGCGCGACCCCTCGGCCGAGCCGCCCGGCCGCCCGGCCGCCCGCCCGGCCGGCCCCCCGCCTGCGGCCCGGGTCGGCGTGCCCAGTGCCGGTGCCGCGGCCAGAGTGCGTCCGCCGGGACACGAGGATCCACCGACCGCCGGCTACCGCGACGCGCCACCGCCCGGCGTCGGGCGGCCACCGATGCACGGCCAGCCACGGCCGTCCGCCCCCGGGCGGTTCGACCACCCGGAGCATCCGGGCGGCATGTTCACAGGTCGGCCGTCCGGTGACGGCCCACAGCGGCCCGTCTCGGGCGCCGGTGGCCCACCCCGGCCGGTCTCCGGTGCTGAAGGTCCAGGCGCTGGTGGTCCGCCCCGGCCGGTCTCCGGAGGTCCAGGCGTCGGAGGGCCCGTCTCCGGTGCCCCGCAGCGGCCTGTCTCGGGTGCCGGCGGTCCGTCCCGGCCGGTCTCCGGTGCCGGGGCGAGCGCCCCAGTGGCGCGGGCCGCCGCGGCTGCCCCGGTCCGGCCCGCCGATCAACCACCGATGCCCGGACCGGCCGGCCCGCGACCGCCGGTGGGCCCTGGGCCCACCCGAGGTGTCCCGGACGGCGGTCCGCGTCCGGGACCAGGCGCCGGTGGCCAACGCCCCGTACCCGGGTCGGCCGGTCCCCGGCCGGCACCGGACGGGCCGCGACCGGTGACCGGGGCCGCAGTCGCACCACCGGTCCACGGCGGACCCGGACGTACGTCGGCGTCGCCGGAGGATCCGACGGAGATCCGTCCCCGGGATCCGGCCGCCCTGCGCGCCACCGGACCCGTGGCCGACCGTGGCGGGCGGGCGGCGGTGGCCGCCGTACCCAGGCCGGTCGCCGGCACGGCGCACGGCGGTCCCGGGCCCGACGGACCGGGCCGGGACGGCGCCGGCCGCGACGCCGCAGGAGTCGCTGGCCCGATCCGCTCCGGCACCGGCCCGATCCGCTCCGGCACCGGCCCGGACGACGGTGCGTCGGGGCCCGACGGCGTCGCCGACGACGAGTCGACGCGGCAACAGCGTCGCCTCCGTGCGGTGGCGCTGATCATGGTCGCGGTGGTCGTCCTGGCCGCGCTTCCGCTCTACTTCGGGATCCGGGCGGCGACCCGGGATCCGGTGTTCAACTCCCTCGACCGGCTCGACGTGCCCGGCTGGGCGGCGCTGGAGAGCACCGACGCCGTCAGCGGCAGCCGGTGGTGCCTGATCGACTGCCGGTTCCGCGAGCGGACCATGACCTCCGAACGCGGCCCGGAGGAGACCGCCCAGGTCTACACGGCGGCGCTCACCGACGCGGGTTGGCTGCCGTGGAAGGTCGAACTCTGCCCGTCCCAGCCGGTCGACGGCCAGTACACCTGCTGGACCCGCGACGAACTCACGTTGGATCTGTGGGTCCGGCCGCCGGCCTGCTCGGAGGACCTGCTCGCGCAGCGACCGACGGTCGAACCGCCGGCCGGCGACGCCGCCGAGGCAGACCCGGCCGGTGAGCCGCCGGCCGCCGACGACTGCAGCGGGTCGGTGGTGTCGATCAAAGTGCGCAACGCCATCGACGACGACCGGATGAAGCCGCAACCGAGCATCGACCCGTCGTTGACGGGCGAGGATCCCGACCCGGTGTACACCGACGACCCGCTGCTGGACCTGGACGTCGAACCGTCGTGAGCGGACCCCCGTCACGGACGGTAGGGTCTGCACCGGTGGCGCCGCGTCCGGTGCGTACTGCGGCGGAGCAGCGACGACGACCGACGCTGGGTGCCGGGTGCGCGGCCGGCACGGCAGGTGGTTGGTGAACGAGGAGGACAGGCAGGCATGGACGGTGGACAGATCGCGGCACTGGTGGCCGCTGGGGCGTTCCTGATGCTCGTGCTCGTGCTGGCGGTGCCGATTCTGCGGTTGCGGCATACGGTGGACGCGGCCACCCGGGCGATCAACGACCTCAACGACCGGACCGGGCCGCTGCTCGGCCAGGTGAACGCCTCGGTCGAGAACGTGAACACCGCTCTCGGGCAGATGCACACGACTCTCGACGGCGTGAACATCCAGCTTGCCAAGATCGACACGATGACTTCGCACGCCCAGAACGTGACCGCCAACGTGGCCAATCTGGCCACTGTGGTCTCGGCCGCGGCGGCCAACCCGCTGGTGAAGGTCGCCGCCTTCGGGTACGGCGTACGTCGGGCCGCCTCCGCCCGGCGCAACGCCGAAGCCGAGCGCGACGTCCGTGCCGAGCTCAAGCAGCGACGCCGGGCGGCCCGGCGCAACGCCGGATGACGGGGAGGACGCTGTCATGAAACGCCTGCTCTGGCTCGGCGTCGGCCTCGCGGTCGGTGCGCTGGTGGTGCGCAAACTCACCCGGACCGCCCAGTCGTACACCCCGGCCGGGATCGCCTCGTCGTTGTCGGAATCCGCTGGTGGTCTGGTGGAGTCGGTCCGTACCTTCGTGGAAGACGTCCGTGACGGCATGGCCGAGCGTGAGCAACAGATCCAGGCCGCGTTCGCCGAGGGCGTGGCGTTCGATGACCAGTTCGCCGAGCTGCGGGGCGACCCCCGCATCGGCGACGACGAGATTTTCCCCCAGGAGGACGTCCGGTGAAAACGGCGGAGATCAAGCGGCGGTTCCTCGCGCATTTCGAGGCCAACGGCCACGCCGTGGTGCCGTCCGCTCCGCTGCCCGCGATCGATGACCCGAACCTGCTGTTCATCAACGCGGGCATGGTGCAGTTCGTGCCGTACTTCCTCGGCCAGCGCACCCCGCCGTTCCAGCGGGCGACGAGCGTGCAGAAGTGCATCCGGACGCCGGACATCGACGAGGTCGGCAAGACCTCGCGGCACGGCACGTTCTTCCAGATGAACGGCAACTTCTCGTTTGGCGACTACTTCAAGCAGGGCGCGATCCCGCTGGCCTGGGACCTGTCCACCAAGCCGGTGGAGCAGGGCGGGTTCGGCATGGACCCGGAGCGGATCTGGGTGACGGTCTACCTCGACGACGACGAGGCCGCCGACATCTGGCGACAGACCGGGGTGCCGGCGCAGCGGATCGTGCGCCGGGGCAACAAGGACAACTTCTGGTCCATGGGCATCCCCGGCCCGGCGGGGCCGTGCTCGGAGCTGTACTACGACCGTGGCCCGGCGTACGGGCCCGACGGCGGCCCGGAGGTCGACGAGGACCGGTTCCTGGAGTTCTGGAACCTGGTCTTCATGCAGTACGAGATCACCAACGTGCAGAGCAAAGAGGTCTTCGACATCGTCGGGGACCTGCCGAAGAAGAACATCGACACCGGCATGGGCCTGGAGCGGATCGCCTCCATCCTGCAGGGGGTGGACAACCTCTACGAGATCGACGAGGTACGCCCGATCCTGGACCGGGCCGCCCAGCTGACCGGCAAGCGGTACGGTGCCGGCTCCGGTCAGGCGGCGAGCGAGTCGCACCCCGACGACGTACGGCTGCGGGTGATCGCCGACCACGTGCGGACCTCGCTGATGCTCATCGGCGACGGGGTGACCCCGAGCAACGAGGGGCGCGGCTACGTGCTGCGCCGGATCATGCGGCGCGCGATCCGGTCGGTGCGGCTGCTCGGCTGGCAGGACCGGGCGTTGCCGGAGCTGCTGCCGGTGGCCCGCGACTGCATGGCGCCGTCGTACCCGGAGCTGGCGGCGGACTTCGAGCGGATCTCGACGTACGCCTACGCCGAGGAGGACGCCTTCCTGTCGACGCTGCGGTCCGGGACGACGATCCTGGACCTGGCCATCTCCGAGACGAAGGCGGCCGGTGGCGTCAAGCTCTCCGGCGACAAGGCGTTCCAGCTGCACGACACCTACGGTTTCCCGATCGACCTGACCTTGGAGATCGCCGCCGAGCAGGGGCTGTCGGTGGACTCCGACGGGTTCCGCCGGCTGATGTCCGAGCAGCGGGCGCGGGCGAAGGCGGACGCGCAGGCGCGTAAGACCGGGCACGTCGACATGTCGGCCTACCGGGGGGTGCTCGACGCCGGTGGGGCGGTGGAGTTCACCGGGTACGCCGAGGTCGCGCGGGAGTCGCGGGTGCGGGCGATGCTCGGCGCGGGCGGCGTGTCGCTGCCGGTGGCGGGCGAGGGCGACGTGGTCGAGCTGGTGCTCGACAGTACGCCGTTCTACGCCGAGGGCGGTGGCCAGCAGCCGGACACCGGTCGGCTGACCGTGGGCGCCGGCGAGGTCGAGATCTTCGACGTCCAGTCCCCGGTGCCGGGGCTGGTCGTGCACAAGGCGCGGGTGGTCCGTGGCGAGGTGCGCACGGGGGAGACCGGGTACGCCGAGATCGACATCGCGCGTCGACGGGCGATCTCGCGGTCGCACACCGCGACCCACCTGGTGCACCAGACGATGCGCAACTTCCTTGGTGAGTCGGCCACCCAGGCGGGTTCGCTGAACGCGCCGGGTCGGCTGCGGTTCGACTTCAACACCCCCGGCGCGGTGCCGCCGTCGGTGCTGGTCGACATCGAGCAGCAGGTCAACGAGGTGCTGCTGCGCGACCTGGAGGTCAACGCGTTCATCACCTCGCAGGAGGAGGCGCGGCGGCTCGGCGCGATGGCGCTGTTCGGCGAGAAGTACGGCGACGAGGTGCGGGTGGTCGAGGTCGGCGACTACGCCCGGGAACTGTGCGGCGGCACCCATGTCACCCGCTCCGGTCAGCTCGGCCTGGTCAAGATCTTGTCCGAGTCGTCGATCGGTTCCGGGGTCCGGCGGGTGGAGGCCCTGGTCGGGATCGACGCGTTCAACTTCCTGGCCCGGGAGCATCTGCTGGTCGCCCGGCTGGCCGAGCTGTACCGGGTGCCGTCCGAGCAGGTGGCCGACCGGGTGCAGCAGACCGTCACCCAACTGCGCGACGCGGAGAAGGAGCTGGAGGAGCTGCGGGCGCAGTTGGTGCTGGGCGGCGCGGCGGCGCTCGCGGCACAGGCCCGTGACCTGCGTGGGGTGGCGTACGTCGGCACCGAGGCGCCCGACGGCGCTGCCGGCAACGACGTCCGCACCCTGGCTCAGGAGATCCGGGGCAAGATCGATCCGTCGCGTCCGGGGGTGGTCGCGGTGGTGGCCCGCTCCAACGGCAAGGCGTCGCTCGTGGTGGCGGTGAACGCGGCTGCCAAGGCCCGTGGCGTGGTCGCCGCCGATCTGGTCAAGGGCGCGCTGCACGGCCGGGGCGGCGGCAACGCCGACCTGGCCCAGGGTGGTGGCCTGCCGTCGGCGGAGGCGGCGAGCCTGCTGGACGCGGTCGAGAAGGCGATCGCCGAGGCGCCGTGACCCGGGCGGAGACGGGCGGGTCGGCGACGTACGGGTTCGTCCGCGGTCGCCGGCTCGGGGTGGACGTGGGTCAGGTCCGGGTCGGGCTGGCGATCAGCGATCCGGACGGCATCCTGGCCACTCCGTTGCTGACGGTGCAGCGCGACCTGTCGACCGCCGGTACTGGGGACCCTCCCGTTCCGGCCGATATTGCCAGAATTGTCCAGATAGTCAGCGAACATGAGGTACGGGAGGTTATCGTCGGCCTGCCGGTGAACCTCGCCGGTCGTCACGGCCCGGCGGCCGATGCCGTCAGCGCGTACGCCCGCTCACTGAGCGTGGCGATTTCGCCGATTCCGGTCCTGATGACCGACGAAAGGATGTCGACGGTGGTCGCTAGCCGTAGGCTGTCGGAGCGGGGCGTACGAGGACGGCGCCAGCGCGCGGTGGTGGACCAGGCAGCCGCCGTGGAGATCCTGCAGAGCTGGCTGGACGCGCAGCGGAGGCGGATGTGATGATCGACGAACTGGACCTCGCCTTCGAGGACCGGGCCGACAAGGGCCGGCACCGTCGTGGCGCGCGCCGCAAGTCCTCGGGCGGCGGCGGTCGCGGCAAGACCGTCGCGGCTCTGCTGGTCACCCTGCTGATGCTCGGTGTGCTCGGCGGTGGTGTCTGGTACGGCTTCGACCGGCTGCAGAACTACTTCGCCACCCCCGACTACGACGGCGGCGGCACCGGCCAGGTTGTCGTGCAGGTCCGTCCCGGTGACTCCGCCACCGACATCGGCAACACCCTGGTCGAAGCCGGGGTGATCAAGAGCACCAAGGCCTTCACCAACGAGGCGCGCTCGAACTCCCGCAGCCAGAACATCCAACCGGGCTTCTACAACCTGCGTCTGGAGATGAGTGCGGCGACCGCGCTGAGTCTGCTGCTCGACCTGGAGAACAAGATCTCCAACCGGGTCACCATCCCGGAGGGGCGCACCGCCAAGCAGATCTACCAGGCGCTGGCCGAAGCGACCGACATCCCGGCCGAGGAGTTCGCCGCCGCGGCGCAGGACCCCCTGGCTCTCGGCGTGCCCGACTGGTGGCTCACCCGGACCGACGGCGAGCAGGTCACCGCGTCGGCGGAGGGCTTCCTCTTCCCCGACACCTACGAGTTCGACCCGAACGTCACCGCCCCGGAGATCCTCAAACTGATGGTCGACCGGTTCCTCACCGTCACCGGCGAGATGGAGTACGCCGAACAGGTCCAGGCGGAGCGGGGCGGGATCAGCCCGTACGAGGCGTTGATCGTGGCGTCGCTGGCCCAGGCCGAGGCCGGCATCGCCGAGGATCTCGCCAAGGTCGCCCGGGTGGCGTACAACCGGGTCTACAGCGAGACCTTCCCCTGCAGTTGTCTGCAGTTCGACGTGACGGTCAACTACTACTGGGAGCTGACCGGCAAGCCGACCAAGGCGTCCAAGGACATGACCCGGGAGGAGCTGTACGACGCGAACAACCCGTACAGCACCCATGCCCACAGCGGGCTGCCGCCCACGCCGATCAACAACCCGGGCAAGGCCGCACTCGAAGGGTCGGTCAACCCGCCGGACGAGGACTGGGTCTACTTCGTCGCCATCGACAAGGAGGGCCGTTCGGCGTTCGCCGAGACGCTCGACCAGCACAACCAGAACATCGAGATCGCCCGGCAGAATGGCATCCTCTGACCTGCCCGGCGGATCCCGGGCCGGGATCCGCCCGGTCGACCGGCACCGGGCCGCGGTGCTCGGCACGCCGATCGCGCACTCGCTCTCCCCGGTGATCCACAACGCGGGGTACCGGGCCGCCGGGTTGACCGACTGGCACTACACCGCGATCGAGTGCGCCGAGTCGCAGCTGCCCGACCTGATCGCCGGCCTGGGCCCGCAGTGGGCCGGGCTGTCGATCACCATGCCGCTCAAGGAGACGGCGCTCGCGGTGGCCGACCGGGCCACGCCGGTGGCGGCCGCGGTCGGGGCGGCCAACACGCTGGTACGCCGGCCCGACGGCACCTGGTCGGCCGACAACACCGACGTCGGCGGCATGGTGTCGGTGCTGCGGGAGGCCGGCGTCACCGCCGGGGCGCGGTTCACCATCCTCGGTGCCGGCGGTACCGCGCGGGCCGCGTTGGCCGCCGCCGCCGCCCTCGGGGCCGGTCCGACACGGGTGGTGGCCCGACGGGCGGCGGCGATCGCCGACCTGGCCCCGGTCGCCGAGTCCGTCGGGCTCGCGGTCGCCGGCGTCGCCTGGGACGACCACGAGGCCCTCGCCGAGGTCGCCGACGTGGTGGTGTCGACGGTGCCCAAAGGTGTCGCCGACCCGCTCGCCGGCCTGCTGGGCTGGACGCCGGCGACGGTCTGCTTCGACGCCATCTACGACCCCTGGCCGACCCCGCTGGCCACGGCGGCGGGCGCCGCCGGCTGTCGCGTCGTCTCCGGCCTCGATCTGCTGCTCGCCCAGGCCATCGGCCAGTTCGAACAGTTCACCGGGGTCACCGCGCCGGTGTCGGCGATGCGGACGGCGCTGCACGCCGCCCGGTCAGCCGGGGTCGCGCCGGGTCAGCGTCAGCACGGCGACGAGTGACAACCCGGCCGCGCCGCAGATGATCAGCGCCATCGGCAGCGCGTCGCCGGTGCCGGCCAGCCCGACCAGCGGCGCGGCCAGCGCGCCGATCCCGGAACCGGTGGCACCCAGCAGCGCGGCGGCGGTCCCGGCATGGCGGGCGTGGTGCTCCAACGCCAACGCGGTGCCGTTGGGCATCAGCATCCCGATGGTGGCGACGTACACCGCCAGCGGCACCAGCACCAGGACCAGCGCGCCGGTGCCTGCCCCGGCGACCAGCAGCCCGGCGGCGGTCAGCCCGGCGACCAGCGCGCCGACGAACAGCCGGCGTGGCCCGTACCGGCCCACCAGCCGGGCGTTGAGCTGGCCGAGACCGATCAACCCGATCGCGTTGACCCCGAACACCACGCTGTACGCGACGGCGGACAGTCCGAACCCGTCCTGCAGCACGTACGGCGACCCGGCGATGTAGGTGAACAGTCCGGCGAAGGCCAGGCCCTGGGTCAGCGCGTAGCCGACGAAGGCACGGTCGGTCAGCAGCAGGCGCACCGACCGGGCGGTCCCGGCCAGCCCGTCGGGGTTGCGACGCGCCGCCGGAAGGGTCTCCGGCAGCCAACGGGCGAGCACGACGGCGAGCAGCGCGGCGATCACCGCCAGGGCGACGAAGATCCCCCGCCAGGAGGTGAACCGGAGCACCACCGCCCCGAGTGCCGGCGCGGCGATCGGCGCCACCCCGAAAATGATCAACAGGCGGGAGAAGAACCGCACCGCGTCGGCGCCGGAGTAGAGGTCACGCACGACGGCCCGGGCGACCACCACCCCGATGCCGCCGGCGAAGCCCTGCACCAGGCGCAGCCCGGCGAGCGCCTCGGCGGTCGGTGCCAGCGCGCAGGCCAGGCTGACCACGACGTAGCCGGCCGTGCCCACCAGCACCGGCCGCCGCCGGCCCCACCGGTCGCTGAGCGGCCCGCCGACCAGCTGACCGAGGGCGACGCCGATCAGACAGGCGGTCAGCGACAGCTGCACCCGCGACGGCGCCGCACCGAGGTCGTCGCTGATCGCCGGGAACGCCGGCAGGTACATGTCGATCGACAGCGGACCGACCGCGGTGACCGCACCCAGCAGGACGAGCAGCGCCGCCGGTCGGCGGCGGACGTCGTACGGCACGGTGGCCACCCCCCGGAATCCCACCAACCGTACGGTAGGTCGGGCCGGCCGCCGTCTCGTGGGGCGTCACGCCGCGGTGTCCGGCGGGGCGTGCCTGCCGCGTCACGCCCCGGTGTCCGGAGGGCGGGACGGGCGCGCCGCGCCGTGCCGCCCACCGGCCCGGTCGTGGCAGACTTTCCGACGTGTTGCGCTGGCTGACTGCAGGTGAATCCCATGGCCCCGCGCTGGTGGCCCTCCTCGAAGGCGTTCCCGCCGGCGTCGAGGTGACCAGCGCCGACATCGGCCGCGAGCTGGCCCGCCGCCGACTCGGCTACGGCCGAGGTGCGCGGATGGCCTTCGAACAGGACGAGATCGAGATCATCGGCGGCCTGCGGCACGGAGTGACGTTGGGCAGCCCGGTCGCGATCCGGGTCGGCAACTCGGAGTGGCCGAAGTGGCGCACGGTGATGGCCGCCGATCCGGTCGACCCGGACGAGCTGGCCGGACAGGCCCGCAACGCCCCGTTGACCCGGCCCCGCCCGGGGCACGCCGACCTGGCCGGGATGCAGAAGTACGGCCACACCGACGCCCGGCCGATCCTGGAGCGGGCCAGCGCCCGGGAGACCGCGGCCCGGGTCGCGGTCGGTACGGTCGCCCGGGCGCTGTGCCGCCAGGCGCTCGGCATCGAGATCGTCTCGCACGTGGTCGAGCTGGGGTCGGTCGCGGCCAAGCCGGGGCTGCAGCCGACCCCGGCCGACGCCGAACGGGTCGACGCCGACCCGCTGCGCTGTCTGGACCCGGAGGCCAGCGCCCGGATGGTCGCCGAGGTCGACGCGGCGAAGTCCGACGCCGACACCCTCGGCGGCATCGTGGAGGTGCTCGCCTACGGCGTACCGCCGGGGCTGGGCAGTCATGTGCAGTGGGACCGCAAGCTCGACGCCCGGCTCGCCACCGCGCTGATGTCGATCCAGGCGATCAAGGGTGTGGAGATCGGTGACGCCTGGCAGCAGGCCCGCTCGCGCGGCTCGGTGGCCCACGACGAGATCATCCCCACCGCGTCGGGGGTCCGGCGGGTGACCGATCGGGCCGGTGGCCTGGAGGGTGGCATCAGCACCGGTGAGCCACTGCGGGTACGGGCGGCGATGAAGCCGATCTCGTCGCTGAACCGGTCACTGTCGACGGTGGACGTCGCCACGGGTGAGCCGGCGACGGCGATCAACCAGCGTTCCGACGTCTGTGCCGTCCCGGCGGCGGCGGTGGTGGCCGAGTCGATGGTGGCGCTGGTGCTCGCCGAGGCGCTGACCGAGAAGTTCGGCGGTGACTCGGTCGCCGAGATCCGCCGCAACCTCGGCGGCTACCTGGACCACCTGGTGATCCGCTGATGGCACCGGTGTGTGTGCTGGTCGGCGCGCCCGGGGCCGGCAAGACCAGCACCGGCGAGGCGTTGGCCGCGCTGCTGGGCTGCGAGTTCCGCGACACCGACACGGAGATCGTCGCCGCCGCCGGCAAACCCATCCCGGAGATCTTCGTCGACGACGGGGAGGCGCACTTCCGGGAGTTGGAGCAGACCGCCGTCCGCGACGCGCTGCGCACCTGCGCCGGGGTGCTGGCCCTGGGCGGCGGTGCGGTCCTGGCCGAGGCGAACCGGGCGCTGCTGGCCGGGCAGACGGTGGTCTACCTGAGCGTCGAGCTGGCCGACGCGGCCCGTCGGGTCGGGCTCGGCGCCGGTCGCCCGTTGCTGGCGCTCAACCCCCGGGCGACCCTCAAACACCTGATGGAGCAGCGCCGGCCGCTGTACGAACAGGTCGCCACCCACCAGGTGGTCACCGACGGCCGGACCCCGCAGGAGGTCGCCGAGGAGATCGCGACGCTGCTGCGGGCCGCCGCCGACGCCGGACAGCGACTAGGCTCGGCATCGATGGACACCACGACCCGTATCCCGGTGCCCGGTGACCGCCCGTACGACGTACTGGTCGGCCGGGGCCTGCTCGACACGCTTCCCACGCTGCTGCCCGGCGCGCACCGGGTGGCGGTGCTGCACGCGCCCCCGCTGAAGGCGCACGCCGACCGGATCGCCGCGGCGTGCGCCGCCGCCGGGTCGCAGCCACTGCTGATCGAGGTGCCCGACGCCGAGGCCGGCAAGTCGATCGACGTGGCGGCACAGGCCTGGGTGACCCTGGGCGAGGCCGGCTTCACCCGTACCGACGCGGTGGTCGGGGTCGGCGGCGGTGCGGTGACCGACCTGGCCGGCTTCGTCGCCGCCTGTTGGCTGCGCGGGGTCCGGTGGGTGCCGGTCGCGACCAGCCTGCTCGGCATGGTCGACGCCGCCGTCGGCGGCAAGACCGGGATCAACACGGCCGCCGGCAAGAACCTGGTCGGGTCCTTCCACCCGCCGGCCGGGGTGATCTGCGACCTGGACCTGCTGGCCAGCCTGCCGGCGACCGACCTGGTGGCCGGGCTGGCCGAGGTGGTCAAGTGCGGGTTCATCGCCGACCCGGCGATCCTGGAGCTGATCGAGCGGGATCCGGCGGCCGCCACCGACGCCACCGGCGCGTCGGTGCGGGAGCTGATCGAGCGCGCTGTCCGGGTCAAGGCCGACGTGGTCGGTGGCGACCTTCGGGAGTCCGGGGTACGGGAGGTCCTCAACTACGGGCACACGCTGGCGCACGCGATCGAGAAGGTCGAGGGCTACCGGTGGCGGCACGGGCACGCCGTCTCGGTCGGCCTGGTGTACGCGGCGACGCTGGCCCGGCAGGTCGGCCGGCTCGACGCCGAGGTCGCCGACCGGCACCTGGCGGTGCTCACCGCGCTGGGGCTGCCGACCACGTACCGGGCCGACGCCTGGCCGGACCTGTTGGCCGCCATGCGGGTGGACAAGAAGGCGCGGGGCGCCCGGCTGCGACTGGTGGTGCTCGACGGGCTGGCCCGCCCAGGGATCCTCGACGGACCGGACGACGAGACGTTGGCGCGGGCGTACCGGTCGGTGGCCGGCTCGTGAAGGCGTACGTGTTGAACGGGCCGAACCTGGGCCGGCTCGGCAGCCGTCAGGTCGATGTCTACGGTCAGGTCAGCTACGCCGACCTGGTGACGATGTGCGTCGAGACCGGGCGGCAGGTCGGTCTCGACGTCGAGGTGCGCCAGACCGACGCCGAGCACGAGATGCTCGGCTGGTTGCACGCCGCAGCCGACGCCGAGGCGGCGGTGGTGCTCAACCCGGGCGCGTGGTCGCACTATTCGTACGCGGTCCGCGACGCCTGCGCGATGCTGCGGGGTCCGCTGATCGAGGTGCACATTTCCAACATCCACGCCAGGGAGCAGTTCCGGCACCACTCGGTGGTGTCGGCGGTGGCGACCGGGGTGATCTGCGGACTCGGAGTGGACGGTTACCAGTTGGCGCTGCGGCACATCGCCCAGCTCGCCGCAGGCCGACCTGAGGCGACGACGTCGGACCGATAGACTTGGCAGGTCCGTCCGCCAATTGAAGATCAAGGCAGGAAATGGCCACCACCAACGACCTGAAGAACGGGCTGGTTCTCAACCTCGACGGCGAGCTGTGGTCCGTCGTCGAATTCCAGCACGTCAAGCCCGGCAAGGGCGGCGCCTTCGTGCGCACCACCCTGAAGAACGTGCTCTCCGGCAAGGTCGTCGACAAGACCTTCAACGCGGGCACCAAGGTCGACACCGCGACCGTCGACAAGCGGACCATGCAGTACCTGTACGCCGACGGCGAGGACTTCGTCTTCATGGATCTGGAGACCTACGACCAGATCACCGTCGCGGGCGGTACGGTCGGCGAGGCCGCGAACTACCTGTTGCCCGAGGCCGAGGCGATCGTGGCGACCCACGAGGGCGTGCCGCTCTACATCGAGCTGCCGACCAGCGTGATCCTCGAGGTGACCTACACCGAGCCGGGGCTGCAGGGGGACCGGTCGACCGGGGGCAACAAGCCGGCGACGGTGGAGACCGGCGCGACGGTGCAGGTGCCGCTGTTCATCACCACCGGTGAGAAGATCAAGGTCGACACGCGCGACGGCCGCTACCTCGGCCGCGCCTGATGGCCGAGGGTCCGAAGACCTCGATGCCGGCGCGCCGCAAGGCGCGTAAGCGGGCCCTCGACGTGCTCTACGAGGCGGACCTGCGGGACATCCCGCCGGAGCAGGTGCTGGTCGGCTACGTCGCCCGGTTGTCACCGCGCCCGGAGCACCTCGACTACGCGATCGGTCTGGTGGAGGGCGTTTCCCGGCACCGCAGCCGGATCGACGAGCTGATCGGCAGCTATGCCGAGGGGTGGACGCTGGAACGGATGCCGGTGGTCGACCGCAACCTGGCCCGCATTGCCGTGTTCGAGTTGCTCTACGTCGACGAGATCGACGACCCGGTGGCCATCACCGAGGCGGTGGAACTGGCCCGGCAGATGTCGACCGACGATTCGCCACGGTTCCTCAACGGGTTGCTGGACCGGATCGCCGAGTACACCCCGCACTAGGCGGCCGTGCCGTCTCCGGCTGTCCGGGCCACGTCGGCGAGCTGGCGTTCGCTGCCGTGCTGTCCCGTAGGCGACGGGGTCCGATCCCGCAGGATCGGACCCCGTCGCCGTGTGGTGTGCCGGCTGGCGTCAGGAGGCGAAGAACGCCCGGGGGTCGGCGACCAGTACGCCGTGCTCGTTCAGCCGTTCGATCAGGCCGGACGGCGACGAGTCGTACACGATCGCCAGGGCGCGCAGGTCGTCGGCGCGGATGGAGAGCACCCGACCGTTGTAGTCGCCACGCTGCTGCTGGATCGCCCGGGCGTACCGGGCGACGTAGGCGAGGTCGTCGGCGACCTCGTCGTACAGCCGCTCCAGGTCCAGGACGATCTTGCTGGTGGGTTCGTGGCGTACCCCGCTGCCGTCGGGCAGCAGTTCCGACACCGGAACCCGGTAGAAGTCGGCCAGCTCAGCCAGGCGGGAGACGGTGACAGCCCGGTCCCCACGCTCGTAGGAACCGACGACGACAGCCTTCCAACGCCCGTTCGACTTCTCCTCCACCCCCTGCAGGGACAGCCCCTGCTGCTGACGGATGGAGCGCAGGCGGGCGCCCAACGACTTGGCGTACTCAGAGGGCATACGGACTCTCCCAGTGCTTTGCCCGGGGCTTTCCCCAGCGATCGCTACGGAGCGTGACGGTACGGCGGTTCGCAAGCGCGGTCAAGTGGTGAATAGTAATGAGTGAGCAAGATCGTAACGACTTGCCCGGAATTTCGTCCTACTGATGCGACACTCAGCGCCCCTGATCGGGACGACCGGTGGACGCTGGTAACGTTCGGCGTGACCGCTGACCAGCCGGGTGCCCGGCTGGCGGTGCCCCCGACGTCCTTTAACGACCCGTCCCGTGAGGCGGGGAAGGAGGTCCGCTGTGGCCTACCCATCGGCCACCCAATCACCGGCGACGATGCCACCGTCCGTAAAGTGCATCCTGACCAGCGCAGACATTGCGCGAACCGTCGACCGGATCGCCCATCAGGTGCTGGAGAAGACCAGCGGCGCGCAGCGCACCGTACTGCTCGGAATTCCCACCCGGGGCATTCCGCTCGCCCGTCGCCTGGCCGACCGGATCCGGACCTTCGAGGGCGTCGACGTCCCCGTCGGTGTGCTGGATATCACTCTTTACCGGGACGATCTGCGACTCAAGGCGACCCGGGCCGTCGGCCCCACCGATCTGCCCCCGGCCGGCATCGACGGGCAACGGGTGATCCTGGTCGACGACGTCCTCTATTCGGGCCGGACGGTACGCGCGGCCCTGGACGCGATCAGTGACCTCGGCCGGCCCAGCTCGGTCCAGCTGGCGGTCCTGGTCGACCGGGGGCACCGCGAGCTGCCGATCCGCGCCGACTACGTGGGCAAGAACATCCCGACCGCGCTGACCGAGAACGTCAAGGTGCTGCTCGCCGAGACCGACGGCACCGACGAGGTACGGCTGTTCAGCTCGCCGGGTCCGACGGCGCAGGACCCGGCACCGACGCGGGACGGGAGCCACCGATGATCCGACACCTGCTGTCCGGCGCCGACCTGGACGCCGCCACCGCCACCCGGATCCTGGACACCGCGGTCGAGCTTGCCTCGCTGGCCGGCCGGGAGGTCAAGAAGTTGCCGACCCTGCGCGGACGGACCGTGGTCAACCTCTTCTACGAGGACTCCACCCGGACCCGGATCTCGTTCGAGGCCGCTGCCAAGCGCCTCTCCGCCGACGTGATCAACTTCTCGGCCAAGGGTTCCAGCGTCTCCAAGGGCGAGAGCCTCAAGGACACCGCGCTCACCCTGCAGGCGATGGGGGCCGACGCGGTGGTGATCCGCCACCCCGCGTCCGGGGCACCGCACCGGCTCGCCAACTGGGTCGACGGTTCGGTCGTCAACGCCGGTGACGGCACCCACGAGCACCCGACGCAGGCACTGCTCGACGCGTACACCGTCCGGGCCCGGCTGGGCCGCCTCGCCGGCCTGCACGTGGTGATCGTCGGCGACGTGCTGCACAGCCGGGTGGCCCGCTCCAACGTGCTGTTGCTGACCACTCTCGGTGCCAAGGTCACCCTGGTGGGGCCGCCGCCGCTGATCCCGGTCGACATCGCCACCGCGCTCGCCTCCGGGGTCGGCGTCGGCTACGACCTGGACACCGTGCTGCCCACCGCCGACGTGGTGATGATGCTGCGGGTGCAGCACGAACGGATGGCCGACTCCTACTTTCCGTCGGCCCGGGAGTACTCCCGCCGGTACGGCCTCGACGGTGCCAGGATGCGCCGACTGCCCGACCACGCCATCGTGATGCACCCCGGCCCGATGAACCGGGGCATGGAGATATCCGCCGACGTGGCCGATTCGCCCCGGTCGACGATCGTGGAACAGGTCGCCAACGGGGTAAGCGTCCGGATGGCCGTGCTCTACCTGCTGCTGGGTGGTCGCGGCGCATGAGCCACGAGGGTCACCCGCACCAGTCACCCCGATCGCACCAGCACCTCCGAGGGGACCACGGACCTCAGGCGTACGACGAAAGGATCTCGCTGTGAGCGCGTACCTGATCAAGGGCGTGCGCGTCCTCGGCCGGGAGCGGACCGACCTGCTGCTGCGCGACGGCGTCGTCGCCGAGGCCGGCCCCGGTGTGAGTGCCGCCGGTGCCCAGGTGGTCGACGCCGACGGCCTGGTCGCCCTGCCCGGCCTGGTCGACCTGCACACCCACCTACGTGAGCCCGGCCGGGAGGACGCCGAGACGGTCGAGACCGGGTCGCGGGCCGCCGCGCTCGGTGGTTACACCGCGGTCTGCGCCATGGCCAACACCTCGCCGGTCGCCGACACCGCCGGCGTCGTCGAGCAGGTCTGGCGGCTCGGCCGGCAGGCCGGTCTGGTCGACGTGCAGCCGATCGGTGCGGTCACCGTCGGTCTGGCCGGTGAACGTCTCGCCGAACTGGGCGCGATGGCCGACTCCGCCGCCGCCGTGCGGATCTTCTCCGACGACGGACACTGCGTCGCCGATCCCCGGTTGATGCGCCGCGCCCTGGAGTACGTCAAGGCCTTCGACGGCGTCATCGCCCAGCACGCCGAGGAGCCTCGGCTGACCGAGGGCGCCCAGATGCACGAGGGCGAGATCTCCACCCGGCTCGGCCTGACCGGCTGGCCGGCGGTCGCCGAGGAGGCGATCATCGCCCGGGACGCGCTGCTGGCCGAACACGTCGGCAGCCGGCTGCATGTGTGCCACCTGTCCACCGCCGGCAGCGTGGAGATCGTCCGGCAGGCCAAGGCGCGCGGCGTACGGATCACCGCCGAGGTCACCCCGCACCATCTTCTGCTCACCCACGAGGCGCCGGTCAGCTACGACCCGGTGTTCAAGGTCAACCCGCCGCTGCGTACCGGCGCCGACGTCGCCGCGCTGCGGGCCGCGCTCGCCGAGGGCGTCATCGACATCGTCGCCACCGACCACGCTCCGCACGCCGTCGAGGACAAGGAGTGCGAGTGGGCGTACGCCCGACCCGGCATGCTCGGGTTGGAGACCGCCCTGTCCGTGGTGCTGCTCACGACCGCCCTGCACGACGCCGACGGTGTACCAGACTGGGAGCTGATCGCCGAGCGGATGTCCCGGGCCCCGGCCCGGATCGCCGGGCTGACCGCGCACGGGCACGACCCCGCGCCGGGCGTCCCGGCGAACCTCACCCTGGTCGACCCGGCCGCCAGCCGGACCGTCGACCCGGGGGAGCTGGCCAGCCGCAGCCGCAACACCCCGTACGCGCGGATGGTGCTGCCCGGCCAGGTGGTCGCCACCTTCCTGCACGGCGACGCGACCGTGCTCGACGGAAAGGCCGTGCGATGAACGACGACGCCACCGCCGCGCCGCGGCGGGTACCGGCGCTGCTGGTGCTCGAGGACGGCCGGGTCTTCCCGGGCGAGAGCTACGGCGCGGTCGGGGAGACCTTCGGCGAGGCGGTGTTCACCACCGCGATGACCGGCTACCAGGAGACGCTGACCGACCCCTCCTACCACCGACAGGTGGTGGTGCAGACCGCACCGCACATCGGCAACACCGGGGTCAACGCCGACGACGACGAGTCCGACCGGATCTGGGTGGCCGGCTACGTGGTCCGGGATCCGGCCCGCCGCCCGTCCAACTGGCGCGCCACCGGCGACCTGGAGCAGCGGCTGGCCGCCGACGGCGTGGTGGGCATCTGCGGGGTCGACACCCGGGCGCTGACCCGTCACCTGCGTGACCGGGGGGTGATGCGGGTCGGGGTGTCCAGCCTGACCGACGACCCGCAGGAACTGCTCGCCAAGGTCCGCCAGAGCCCGCAGATGGTCGGTGCCGACCTGTCCGCCGAGGTGACGACCGGCCAGCCGTACACGGTCGCCGCCCAGGGCGAGCACCGCTACACGGTCGCCGCGCTGGACCTGGGCATCAAGCGCAACGTGCCGCGCCGGTTGTCCGAGCGTGGGGTGACCACCCACGTGCTGCCGGCGACCTCGACGCTGGACGAGGTCCTGGCGACCAGCCCGGACGCGGTGTTCTTCTCGCCGGGGCCGGGTGACCCGGCCACCGCCGACCATCCGGTCGCGCTGGCCCGCCAGGTGATGGGGCGCCGGATCCCGCTGTTCGGCATCTGTTTCGGCTCGCAGATCCTCGGCCGGGCGCTGGGCTTCGGCACCTACAAGCTCGGCTACGGCCACCGTGGGATCAACCAGCCGGTACTCGACCGGGCCACCGGCAAGGTCGAGGTGACCAGCCACAACCACGGGTTCGCCGTGGACGCCCCGCTGAACACGGTGATCGACACCGACTTCGGTGGCGTCGAGGTGAGCCACGTGTGCCTCAACGACGACGTGGTCGAGGGGCTGCGGGCACGTGACGTGCCGGCGTTCACCGTCCAGTACCACCCGGAAGCGGCGGCCGGCCCGCACGACGCGGACTACCTGTTCGACCGGTTCGTCGAGCTCATCGAGGGAAAACATGCCTAAGCGGACAGATCTGCAGCATGTCATGGTGATCGGTTCCGGGCCGATCATCATCGGCCAGGCCTGCGAGTTCGACTACTCCGGCACCCAGGCGTGCCGGGTGCTGCGCGCCGAAGGGCTGCGCGTGTCGCTGGTCAACTCCAACCCGGCGACCATCATGACCGACCCCGAGTTCGCCGACGCCACCTACGTCGAGCCGATCACGCCCGAGTTCGTCGAGCTGGTCATCGCCCGCGAGCGTCCCGACGCCCTGCTGCCCACCCTCGGCGGGCAGACCGCGCTGAACACCGCGGTCGCGCTGCACGAAGCCGGCGTGCTGGACAAGTACGGCGTGGAGCTGATCGGCGCGAACATCGACGCGATCCGCCGTGGCGAGGACCGGCAGCTGTTCAAGGACATCGTCGCCACCGCTGGCGGCGAGACCCCGCGCAGCCGGGTCTGCCACAGCATGGCCGAGGTCCGCGACACCGTCGCCGAACTGGGTCTGCCGGTGGTCATCCGGCCGTCGTTCACCATGGGCGGGCTCGGCTCCGGCATGGCCCACACCCCGGACGACCTGGAGCGCATCGCCGGCGCGGGGCTGGCGGCCTCCCCGGTGCACGAGGTGCTCATCGAGGAGAGCGTGCTCGGCTGGAAGGAGTACGAGCTGGAGCTGATGCGCGACCGCAACGACAACGTGGTCGTGGTCTGCTCCATCGAGAACATCGACCCGATGGGGGTGCACACCGGCGACAGCGTCACCGTGGCCCCGGCGATGACCCTCACCGACCGCGAGTACCAGCAGATGCGCGACATGGGGATCGCCGTACTGCGGGAGGTCGGCGTCGACACCGGCGGCTGCAACATCCAGTTCGCCGTGCACCCGCAGACCGGCCGACTCGTCGTGATCGAGATGAACCCCCGGGTGTCCCGCTCGTCGGCGCTGGCCTCCAAGGCGACCGGCTTCCCGATCGCGAAGATCGCCGCCAAGCTGGCCATCGGCTACACCCTCGACGAGATCCCCAACGACATCACCAAGCAGACCCCGGCCGCGTTCGAACCGGTCCTCGACTACGTCGTGGTCAAGATCCCCCGGTTCGCGTTCGAGAAGTTCCCGGGCGCCGACCCGGAGCTGACCACCACGATGAAGTCGGTCGGCGAGGCGATGAGCCTGGGCCGCAACTTCACCGAGGCGCTGAACAAGGCGATGCGCTCGATGGAGACCAAAGCCGCCGGGTTCTGGACGGTACCCGACCCGGCCGACGCCACCGTCGAGTCCACCCTGGCCGAGCTGGGCACCCCGCACGACGGCCGGCTCTACACCGTCGAACGGGCCCTGCGGCTGGGTGCCACCGTCGATCAGGTCCACGTCGCCTCCGGCGGCATCGACCCCTGGTTCCTCGAGGAGATCGCCGGTCTGGTCGCGCTGCGCGCCGAGATCGAGGCCGCACCGGTGCTCGACGCCGCGCTGCTGCGCCGGGCCAAGCGGGCCGGACTGTCCGACCGGCAGGTGGCCGCGCTGCGTCCGGAGCTCGCCGGCGAGGACGGGGTACGGGCGTTGCGGCACCGGCTCGGCCTGCGCCCGGTCTACAAGACCGTCGACACCTGCGCCGCCGAGTTCGCCGCCCGTACGCCGTACCACTACTCCAGCTACGACGTCGAGACCGAGGTCGTCGGGTCGGACCGGCCGAAGGTGCTGATCCTCGGTTCCGGGCCGAACCGCATCGGGCAGGGCATCGAGTTCGACTACTCCTGCGTGCACGCGGTGATGGCGCTGGCCGACTACGAGACCGTCATGGTCAACTGCAACCCGGAGACGGTCTCCACCGACTACGACACCGCCGACCGGCTCTACTTCGAGCCGTTGACCTTCGAAGACGTCCTGGAGGTCTGGCAGGCCGAGGACGCCAGCGGCAGGGCCTCGGGTGGCCCCGGTGTGGTCGGCGTGATCGTCCAGCTGGGCGGTCAGACCCCGCTCGGACTGGCGCAGCGCCTCGCCGACGCCGGCGTGCCGATCGTCGGCACCCCACCGGCCTCGATCCACCTCGCCGAGGAACGCGGCGCGTTCGGTCAGGTGCTGGCCCGGGCCGGGCTGCGCGCTCCGGCGCACGGCACCGCCGTGTCGTTCGAGCAGGCCAAGGCGATCGCCGACGAGATCGGCTACCCGGTGCTGGTCCGCCCGTCGTACGTACTCGGCGGGCGCGGCATGGAGATCGTCTACGACGACGCGACGCTGCGTGACTACATCGGTCGGGCCACCGACATCTCACCGGAGCACCCGGTGCTGGTCGACCGGTTCCTCGACGACGCCATCGAAATCGACGTGGACGCGCTCTGCGACGCCACCGGCGAGGTCTACCTCGGCGGGGTGATGGAACACATCGAGGAGGCCGGCATCCACTCCGGCGACTCGTCCTGCGCGCTGCCGCCGATCACCCTGGCCGCCCCGCACCTGGCCACCATCCGGCACTACACCGAGCAGATCGCCCGCGGCGTCGGGGTCCGTGGCCTGCTCAACGTCCAGTACGCGCTCAAGGACGACGTGCTGTACGTGCTGGAGGCCAACCCCCGCGCCTCGCGGACCGTGCCGTTCGTCTCCAAGGCCACGGCGGTGCCGCTGGCCAAGGCGGCGGCCCGGATCATGCTCGGTGCCACCGTGGCGCAGCTGCGGGCCGAAGGGCTGCTGCCGGCCACCGGCGACGGCGGTACGCTGCCGCCGGACGCGCCGATCGCGGTCAAGGAGGCGGTGCTGCCGTTCAAGCGGTTCCGCACCCGCGCCGGGCACGGCGTCGACTCGCTGCTCGGCCCGGAGATGAAGTCCACCGGTGAGGTGATGGGCATCGACCCGGCGTACGGCAACGCATTCGCCAAGTCCCAGGCGGCGGCGTACGGGTCGTTGCCGACCAGCGGCAAGATCTTCGTCTCGGTCGCCAACCGCGACAAGCGGTCGATGATCTTCCCGGTGAAGCGGCTGGCCGACCTCGGGTTCGACATCGTGGCCACGGCCGGCACCGCCGAGGTGCTGCGCCGCCACGGCATCTCCTGCGAGCTGGCCCGCAAACACTGGGAGGAGCCCGGTGAGGGCGGCCCGGACGCGGTGTCGTTGATCGCCGCCGGGGAGTTCGCGCTGGTGATCAACACCCCGCAGGGCTCCGGGGCCAGCGCCCGCTCCGACGGGTACGAGATCCGCAGCGCGGCGGTGGGCGCCGACACCCCCTGTGTCACCACCGTGCCAGGGGTGGCCGCCGCGGTGATGGGCATCGAGGCGCTGATCAACGGCGACATGTCGGTCCGGCCGTTGCAGCAGCTGCACGCGGCGCTGCGGCCCGAGACAGCCGGCGGGCAGGCGGGGCGGTGAGCGGCGGGGGCGGCTACCGGCTGGCCCGCTCGGCGTTGTTCCGCCTCGGTGGCGGCGACGCCGAGACCGCCCACGAGTGGACCCTGCACCGGCTGGCCACGCTGTCGCGGTACCCGGTGGCGCTGGCCGCGCTGCGGGCCCGGTACGCGGTGGCCGCGCCGCGTACCGTCTTCGGGGTCGACTTTCCCAACCCGGTCGGGCTGGCCGCCGGGATGGACAAGGACGGCCTGGCATTGCCGGCCTGGCCGGCGCTCGGCTTCGGCTTCGTCGAGGTCGGCACCGTCACCGCTCACGCGCAGCCGGGCAATCCCCGGCCCCGGCTGTTCCGGCTGCCGGCCAGCGAAGCGGTGATCAACCGGATGGGATTCAACAACGCCGGTGCCGAGGCGCTCGCCGACCGGCTCGCCGTCCTCGGCCGGTTGGAGCAGCGGCGCGGGTTCGGCCGGTCCCACCCGGCGTACGCCGACCGCCCGGTGCCGCTGGGCATCTCGCTGGGCAAGTCGAAGGTCGTCCCGATCGAGGAGGCGGTGGACGACTACCTGGCGTCGTACAAGGCGCTCAGCGGCTATGGACAGTATTTTGTGATCAACGTCTCCTCGCCGAACACCCCCGGGTTGCGGCAGCTGCAGGACCGGGAACACCTCGACACGCTGCTGGCCACGCTGGTGGGGGAGCGCCCGATCCTGGTCAAGATCGCACCGGACCTGTCCGAGCCGGCCATCGCCGAACTGCTGGAGGTCTGCCTTGCTCGGGGCGCGGCCGGGGTCGTCGCCACCAACACCACCCTGTCCCGCACCGGCCTGGCCGTCGCTGACACCGGCGCGGCGCAGCAGACCGGCGGGCTGTCCGGCCGTCCGTTGACCGAACGGGCCCGCGAAGTGGTCTCCTTCGTCCATCGGGAGACCGACGGAGCGCTGCCGATCGTCGGGGTCGGTGGCATCCTCGACCCGGACGACGCGGCCCGGATGTTCGACGCCGGGGCCAGCCTGGTGCAGCTCTACACCGGGTTCATCTACCGGGGGCCGGCGCTGGTCCGGGCGATCGTCCGGCGGGTACCGGGGCGATGAGCGCGCAGCAGCCGGTGCGCGGTGGGTGGCAGCCGGCGCAGCTGCTCGACATCGACCGCCGGCACGTCTGGCACCCGTACGCCGCCCTGCCCCCGGCCGTCGCGCCGTACCTGGTGGACAGCGCCGCCGGGGTCCGGCTGCGGCTGGCCGACGGTCGGGAGCTGATCGACGGGATGTCGTCGTGGTGGGCGGCCGTGCACGGCTACCGGCACCCGGTGCTCGACGCGGCCGTCACCGACCAGCTGGGCCGGATGGCGCACGTGATGTTCGGCGGCCTGACCCACGAGCCGGCGGTCCGGCTCGCGCACACCCTGGTGCAGATCACCCCGCCCGGCCTGGAGCACGTCTTCCTCTGCGACTCCGGCTCGGTCAGCGTCGAGGTCGCGATCAAGATGTGTCTGCAGTACCAGTTGGCCCGGGGCCGGCCCGGTAAGCGGCGGCTGGCCACCTGGCGGGGCGGCTACCACGGCGACACCTTCCACCCGATGAGCGTCTGCGATCCCGAGGGCGGGATGCACCACCTGTGGCGGGGGGTGCTGCCGGCGCAGGTGTTCGTGTCCGCTCCGCCGGCGGACTTCGGTGCGGTTGCCGACGAGAGCTATCTCGCCGAGCTGGTCGACGGGATCGCCCGGCACGCCGACGAGATCGCCGCGGTGATCGTCGAGCCGGTGGTGCAGGGCACCGGCGGGATGCGCTTCCACCACCCCGGGTACCTGCGGGCGCTGCGGGAGGTGACTGCGGCGCACGACGTACTGCTGATCTTCGACGAGATCGCCACCGGCTTCGGCCGTACCGGCGCGTTCTTTGCCGCAGAGCACGCGGGTGTCACCCCTGACGTGCTCTGTCTGGGCAAGGCGTTGACCGGTGGGTACCTGACACTGGCCGCCGCTCTGTGCACGCCCGAGGTGGCTGCCGGCATCTCCGCCGACGGGGTGCTGGCGCACGGACCCACCTTCATGGGCAACCCGTTGGCCTGCGCGGTGGCCAATGCCTCGATCGACCTGCTGCGGGCCCCGGTCGCCGGCGGCGCTGCGGGTTCCGGACCCGGCGGCGCTGCGGGTTCCGGACCCGGCGGCGCGGCGACCGGTCCGCTGGCGGCGGCCACCGGTGGGCCGGCCGCCGGACCGTTCTGGCGGCACGCCGTACGGCGGATCGAGGCCGGCCTGCGGGCCGGCCTGGCTCCGGTCGCGGCGCTGCCCGGGGTGCGCGACGTACGGGTGCTCGGTGCCATCGGGGTGGTGCAGTTGGACCGTCCGGTCGACGTGGCGGCGGCGACCGACGCGGCGGTGGCCGAAGGAGTCTGGCTACGCCCCTTCCGGGATCTGATCTACACCATGCCGCCCTACCTGACCGACGACGACGACGTCGCGCGGATCGCCCGCGCGATGGCGGCTGCGGCCGCAGCGGTACCGCGCCGAGGATGACCCCGGCCGGCTTTCGCCGGTCCGCGTGCCGGACCGCCGGACAAGGAGACAACCGATGGAGACCTTTGGCGAGCGGCTGCACCGGGCGGTGGCCGTCCGTGGCCCGCTGTGCGTGGGCATCGACCCGCATCCGCAACTACTGGCCCAGTGGGGCCTGCCCGACGATGTCGACGGCCTGGCGCGGTTCACCGCGACGGTGGTCGACGCGCTCGGTGACGTGGTCGCGGTGGCCAAGCCGCAGTCGGCGTTCTTCGAACGTTTCGGGTCCGCCGGCATCGCCGTGCTTGAGTCAACTATCCGACAGTTGCGCGACGCCGGGGTGCTCGTCCTGCTCGATGTGAAGCGGGGCGACATCGGGTCCACGGCCGCCGCGTATGCCTCGGCGTATCTCGATCCGGCCAGTCCGTTGGCCGCCGACGCCGTCACGGCCAGCCCGTTTCTGGGGGTCGGCGCGTTGGCGCCGATGTTCGAGTCGGCCGCCGAACACGGTGGTGGCGTCTTCGTGCTCGCGTTGACCTCGAATCCGGAAGGCCGTCAGGTGCAACATGCACGGCTGTCCGATGGGCGCACAGTCGCGCAGACGGTGATCGATGAGATTTCGCAGCTCAACGCGGGTGCGCAGCCCATTGGCAGTTTCGGTCTGGTGGTCGGAGCGACCGTTGGCGACACCGGTCACGAACTGTCGAACGTCAATGGCCCGCTGCTCGCACCGGGCCTTGGTGAGCAAGGGGGCCGGCCCGAGGACCTGCGGACCGTGTTCGGGCAAGCGCTTTCCGCAGTCCTGCCCTCGTACTCGCGACAGGTGCTGCGCAGCGGGCCGGAAGTGGCGGCGTTGCGGGCTTCGGCCGAACAGACGCTTGCTAAGTGCCGGGCTGCACTGGACCCTGCGATCTGAGTGAGCGATCCATCACCAGGCAGTGATCGGGGGGGTCCCACGTTGCCGAAAACGTCGCTGACCGCTAGTTTTCCCGGCGCTGGGAACCACATGCCCCTTTGGGACCCAGCCACACCACGTTTCACAGATGCGGCGGTGCGATCCGCCCGTCGCGATAGGGACCTGAGGAGAACTGGTGCCGCTCCCGTCACTGACCCCCGAACAGCGCGCAGCCGCGCTGGCGAAGGCCGCGGAGATCCGTAAGGCCCGTGCTGAGTTGAAGGAGCAGCTCAAGCAGGGCAAGACCACCCTCGCCGCCGTGCTCGACCGGGCGGAGTCCGACGACGTTGTCGGCAAGCTGAAGGTTTCCGCCGTGCTGCAGGCGATGCCGGGCATCGGCAAGATCCGGGCGACCCAGATCATGGAGAAGCTCAAGATCGCCGACAGCCGTCGTCTCCGTGGGCTCGGCGACCAGCAGCGCAAGGCCCTGCTCGGGGAGTTCGCCGCGAACTGACTCGCGGCAGGGTGTAGAAACAAGCAGTGACCATGTATGACGACGCGCGCCCGGCAGCTCGGCTCACGGTCCTCTCCGGCCCCTCGGGGGTCGGCAAGGACAGCGTGATCGAGCTGATCCGGGCGCGCTCGCCCTGGATCTGGCTGTCCGTCTCGGTGACCACCCGCCCGATGCGGGACTACGAGGTCGACGGCGTCCACTACTACTTCGTCGACCGGCCCGAGTTCGAGCGGATGGCCGCCAGCGGGGAGCTGCTCGAATGGGCCGAGTTCGCCGGAAACCTGTACGGCACCCCGCGTAGCGCGGTCGAACAGCGGTTGCGCGCCGGTGAGCCGGTCCTGCTCAAGATCGACCTGCAGGGTGCCCGGCAGGTCCGTAAGGCGATGCCCGAGGCCCAGCTGGTGTTCCTCGCCCCGCCCAGCGTCGAGGAGCTCAAGCGGCGACTCGTCGGTCGGGGCACGGACGACGAGGAGACGATCCGCCGCCGGCTGGCGCACGCCGACGAGGAGCTCGCCGCCGAGCAGGAGTTCGACGTGACCGTGGTCAACGACCAGGTCGGTCGGGCCGCCGCCGAGCTGGTAGGATTGCTCGGTTCATCGTTATTGGCGCCGGCACATCCACAGCACACGGCCTGACTCAGGGCACGGGCTGACCCGGCGACACACCTGACTCGACGACACAGAGGTTGCATCCGTGGGATCCATCGCCAGCCCGGAAGGCATCACCAACCCGCCCATCGACGAGCTGCTGGAGAAGACCTCGTCGAAGTACGCCCTGGTGATCTTCGCCGCCAAGCGTGCCCGTCAGGTCAACGCCTACTACAGCCAGCTCGGCGAGGGCCTGCTGGAGTACGTCGGCCCGCTGGTCGAGACCACCCCGCAGGAGAAGCCGCTCTCCATCGCCATGCGGGAGATCAACTCCGGCCTGCTCGTCGCCGAGCCCACCGACCAGCCCTGAGCGGCGCCCCAGCAGGCCCTGACGGCGCTACCGTGGGCCGTGGGCCGGCCCGGGTCGTCCTGGGCGTCGGCGGCGGGATCGCCGCGTACAAGGCCTGCGAACTGCTCCGCCTGCTGACCGAGTCGGGCCACCAGGTGCGCGTGGTACCGACCGCCGCCGCGCTGCGCTTCGTCGGTGCGGCGACCTGGTCGGCGTTGTCCGGGCAGCCGGTCGCCGACGACGTCTGGAGCGACGTCCACGAGGTGCCGCACGTGCGCCTCGGGCAGCAGGCGGATCTGGTGGTGGTCGCGCCGGCCACCGCGGACCTGCTCGCCCGCGCCGCGCACGGGCTCGCCGACGACCTGCTCACCACCACTCTGCTGACCGCCCGCTGCCCGGTGGTGCTCGCTCCGGCGATGCACACCGAGATGTGGGAGCACCCGGCGACCGTCCAGAACGTGGCGGTGCTGCGGGCCCGGGGGGTCCGGGTCATCGAGCCGGCCGTCGGCCGGCTCACCGGGGCCGACTCGGGCAAGGGCCGGCTGCCGGCACCAGCGCAGATCTTCGAGGTCCTGCGTGAGGTGCTGGAGCGCTCCGGCACCCGCCGGGCCGACCTGGTCGGGCGACGGGTGGTGGTGACCGCCGGCGGGACCCGCGAACCACTCGACCCGGTCCGGTTCATCGGCAACCGGTCGTCCGGCAAGCAGGGGTACGCGTTCGCCCGTACCGCCGCCGCCCGGGGCGCCCAGGTCACGTTGATCGCCGCGAACGTGACGCTGCCCGATCCCGCCGGGGTGGAGTTGGTCCGGGTCGGCAGCACCGAGGAGTTACGGGTGGCGACCCTCGCCGCCGCGCGGCACGCCGACGTCGTGGTGATGGCCGCCGCACCGGCGGACTTCCGGCCCGCGACCTACACGCCGGAAAAGATCAAGAAGGACGATTCCGGTCGTCCTCCTGTGATCGAACTCGTTACCAATCCGGACATCGCCGCCGAACTGGGCGCGGCGAAACGGCCGGGGCAGCTGCTGGTCGCGTTCGCCGCCGAAACGGGTGACCTGATGGCGAACGCCCGGGCGAAGCTGCTGCGCAAACGCGCCGACCTGATCGTGGCCAACCAGGTCGGCGTCGACCGGGTCTTCGGCGCCGACGCCAACGCCGCGACCGTGCTCGATGCCGATGGCACGGTCGCCGTGCTCGACGAGCGCAGCAAGGCCCGACTCGCCGACGACGTGTGGGACATCGTCCGGGACCGACTGCCCCGTCCCACCGGTGGTGGGGCCGACCGTCCACCGCCGCCGGCACCGGCCCCGGCGCAGTGACGTTGCTCAGCGAGGCGCCAGACACCCGCGTTGGTGACTAGACTGCCGTGAACCAATGACTTCGGAATCAAGGAGTACCGTGTCACGCCGCCTTTTCACCTCCGAGTCTGTGACGGAGGGTCATCCGGACAAGATCGCTGACCAGATCAGTGACGGGATTCTTGATGCGTTGCTGGCGCAGGACCCGCGGTCGCGGGTCGCTGTGGAGACGTTGATCACCACCGGTCAGGTGCATGTGGCCGGGGAGGTCACCACGCAGGCGTACGCCGATATTCCGGCGATCGTGCGGGAGACGATCCTGGGGATCGGGTACGACTCGTCGAAGAAGGGGTTCGACGGGGCGTCGTGCGGGGTGAGTGTGTCGATCGGTGCGCAGTCGCCGGACATCGCGCAGGGGGTGGACACGGCGATCGAGTTGCGGGTCGGTGAGTCGGCCGATGACGCGTTGGACGCGCAGGGCGCGGGTGATCAGGGCATGATGTTCGGGTTCGCGTGTGCGGAGACGCCGGAGCTGATGCCGTTGCCGATCGCGTTGGCGCATCGGTTGGCGCGGCGGTTGTCGGCGGTGCGTAAGGATGGGACGGTGCCGTATCTGCGGCCGGACGGTAAGACGCAGGTGACGGTGGAGTACGACGGGTGGCGTCCGGTGCGGTTGGACACGGTGGTGGTGTCGAGTCAGCACGCGGCGGACATCTCGTTGGAGTCGTTGTTGACGCCGGACGTGCGTGAGCATGTGATCGGGCCGGAGTTGGAGGGTCTTGGTCTGGATACGGAGGGTTACCGGTTGTTGGTGAACCCGACGGGTCGGTTCGAGATCGGTGGTCCGATGGGTGACGCGGGTCTGACCGGTCGGAAGATTATTGTGGACACGTACGGTGGGTATGCCCGGCATGGTGGTGGGGCGTTTTCGGGCAAGGATCCGTCGAAGGTGGATCGTTCGGCGGCGTACGCGATGCGGTGGGTGGCGAAGAACGTGGTCGCGGCGGGGTTGGCGGAGCGGTGTGAGGCGCAGGTGGCGTATGCGATCGGTAAGGCGCATCCGGTGAGTTTGTTCGTGGAGACGTTCGGTACGGAGACGGTGCCGGTGGAGCGGATCGAGCGGGCGGTCGGTGAGGTGTTCGATCTGCGGCCGGCGGCGATCATCCGGGATCTGGATCTGTTGCGGCCGATCTATCGGCCGACGGCGGCGTACGGGCATTTCGGTCGGGAGTTGCCGGAGTTCTCGTGGGAGAGCACGGACCGGGCGGCGGATCTGAAGTCTGCCGCTGGCGCCTGATCCCAGCGGTGTCGTCGGGTGGCGGGCCGCCCGCCGCCTGCCCGACCGGGCAGGCAGGATGAGGCGGTGACCACCCGCGCGCGCACCGACCGGCAGCCGGCCGACCGGCTGCCGGTCGCGCGGATCTGTGTCGACGTGCCGCTGGCGCACCTCGACCGGCCGTTCGACTACCTGGTCCCGGCGGAGCTCGACGAGACGGCACAGCCCGGCACCCGGGTCCGGATCCGCTTCGCCGGCCAGCTCGTCGGCGGCTGGCTGCTGGACCGGGTCGCCGACTCCGGCCACGACGGCAAGCTCGTCTTCCTCGACAAACTGGTCTCGCCGGAACGGGTGCTCAGCGCCGAGATCGCCGGCCTGGCCCGCACCGTCGCCGACCGGTACGCCGGTCACCTGGCCGACGTACTGCGGCTGGCGGTGCCGCCCCGACACGCCCGCGTCGAGCAGGAGCCCCGTGAACCGGAGCTCGGTGGCGCGGGTCCCGAGCAGGTCGACCGCGGCGTGGTGCCGACCGGCACCGACGGATGGGCGGCGTACCCGGCGGGGCCCGCGTTCCTCCGCGCCGTCGCCGACGGCCGACCGGCCCGCGCCGTCTGGGCACCACTACCCGGCGAGGACTGGCCGGCCCGCTACGCCGAGATGATCGCCGCCACCGTACGGGCCGGCCGGGGCGCGGTCGCGGTGCTACCGGACGGACGCGACGTCGACCGGCTCGACGCGGCCCTGCGCTCGGTCCTCGGCGCGGGCCGGCACGTGGTGCTCACTGCGGCGCTCGGCCCGGCCCGGCGCTACCGGGCGTTCCTCGCGGCGAGACGCGGCCAGGTCAAGGTGGTCGTCGGCACCCGGGCGGCGATGTTCGCCCCGGTCGCCGATCTGGGCCTGGTCGCCATCTGGGACGACGGCGACGACGTGCACGCCGAACCACGCGCGCCCTATCCGCACGCCCGCGAGGTCCTGCTCACCCGGGCGCAGCGGGGCGGGGTCGCGGCGCTGCTCGGCGGCTTCGCCCGCTCCGGCGAGGCACAGCAGCTGGTCGAGACCGGTTGGGCCCGGGAGATCGTCGCCGCCCGGGCCACCGTCCGGCGACGTGCCCCACGGGTCACCCCGGCCGGCGACGATGCCCAGCTGGCCCGCGACGCCGGTGCCGCCACCGCCCGGCTGCCCAGCCTGGCCTTCGCCACCGCCCGTACGGCGTTGCAGGCCGGGACGCCGGTGCTGGTGCAGGTGCCCCGGCGCGGCTACCTGCCGGCGGTGTCCTGCGCGGACTGCCGGACTCCGGCCCGCTGCCCGCACTGTGCCGGCCCCCTGGCCCTGCCGTCGGCGGCCGCCACCGCACAGTGCCGCTGGTGCGGCCGGCCGGCCGCCGGCTACGCCTGCCCGCACTGCCATGGGCGGCGGCTACGGGCGGCGGTCACCGGAGCCCGGCGTACCGCCGAGGAGCTCGGCCGGGCGTTCCCCGGCACCACGGTGTGGACCTCCGGCCGCGACGAGGTGCTCACCTCGGTGCCGGCCGAGCCGGCGGTGGTGGTCGCCACCCCCGGGGCCGAGCCGGTGGCCGCCGGCGGCTACGGCGCTGTACTGCTGCTGGATACCTGGGCGTTGCTGACCCGGGCCGACCTGCGGGCAGCCGAGGAGGCGCTGCGCCGCTGGCTGTCCGCCGCCGCGCTGGCCCGGCCGGCGGCCGACGGTGGCCAGGTGGTGGTGGTCGCCGACGGCGGGCTCGCCCCGGTGCAGGCGCTGCTGCGCTGGGATCCCGGCTGGTTCGCCGCCCGGGAACTGGCCGACCGGCGGGAGCTGGGCTTCCCGCCGGCGGCCCGGATGGCCAGCGTGACCGGCCCGACCGAGGCGGTGGCCGAACTGCTGGCCGCGTTGCGGATGCCGGACGGTGCCGAACTGCTCGGTCCGGTGCCGGCGGCCGACGGCCAGGAACGGATGCTGATCCGGGTCCGCCGGTCGCAGGCGGCCGAGCTGGCCCGGCAACTGCGGGTAGCGGCCGGCACCCGCACCGCCCGTCGGACCGGTCAGCCGGTACGCATCCAGATCGACCCGCTCGACCTGCTCTAGGCAGGGCTCGACCTGCGGTCAGCTGAGCCGGAAGGCTGACTGCGCGCCGGCGGCGGGACCGATGGCCAGCCGCCCGTCCTCGTGGCGGACGAAGGCCGACGGGACCCCGGCGAGGCGCAGCGAGATGCGTCCGTTCACCCGGGCGATCCGATGGAAGCTCGCCTGGGCGGCGAATTCGGCACCATCGGCGCCCGGGTCGAGGCGCACCGTGCCGTCGACCGCCCGCAGGTAGTGTCCGGGCAGGTCGACAGACTGGATCGACACCGTCTCCGCCCCCGCCAGCCCGGCACCAATGCGGAACTGGGTGTCGGCCAGCTGCCGGGAGTCGGTGTCGACCAGCACGGTCGTGCCGACGTGGCGGACGAACGCGTCCCGGGTGGTGTCGGCGGGGGAGAGGCGGACGATCGGCCCGCCCTCGCCGACGGGGATGCCGAACAGCGGGTTGCCGTCGACGTCCCAGTAGAGCTTCTGCACCCGGGCGTGCCGGTTCGGGTCGTACAGCGGATCACCGGTGATGTCCCGGTAGTCACGGGCGTGGTAGACCAGCACGGTGGTCTTGCCGTCCTCGGCGACGGTGAACGAGTTGTGTCCGGGGCCGTACCGGCTGGTCTGTTCGTTGGTGACGAAGACCGGGTCGGGCGTTTTGGTCCAGGAGCGGTGGTCGAGCAGGTCGGCGCTGGCATCGGCGGTGAGCAGGCCCATGCAGTAGCGGGAGTCGGTGGCGCTGGCCGAGAAGGTCATGAACACCCGTCCGTTGCGGACGATCACCGCCGCGCCCTCGTTGACCGCGTACCCTTGGACCTCCCACGGGCGGGTCGGGGTGGCGATACGCACCGGCTTGGTCTTCAGCGTCCACGGGTCGGCCAGCTCGGCGATGTACAGGCTGGAGTTGACCGCGATCTCCGGCTCACCCTGGGCCCAGACCAGGTACCGCCGGCCGTGGTGGTGGAACGTGGTGGCGTCCAGGGCGAAGCTGTCCCACTCGGTGACGATCTGACCCCGCAACTGCCAGCCGGCCGGATCGCGAGGGTCGTCCAGTGGGGACTCCAGCACGTACATCCGGATCCGGAACACGTTGTCGGAGTCACCGGCGGCGAAGTAGACGTACCACTTGCCGTCGATGCGGTGCAGCTCCGGCGCCCAGATGTGGCCGCCCATCCGGCCGCTGGCCGGCCGCCGCCAGATCACCGTCTCGGCCGCCGTGGCCAACCCGGCGATGGTGGACGCGCCGCGGACCACGATCCGGTCGTACTCGGGCACCGAGCCGGTGAAGTAGTACATGCCGGCGACCGGATAGGTGACGAAGGGGTCGGCCCGCTGGCTGACGAGCGGGTCGACCGTCGGTACGCCGTACACCTGTGCGTCGGTGGGCGCGCCGACCAGGCCGGGGCTGGCGTCGGCGGTCGGTGCGGCGGCGGCCGCGTCCGGCCGACCGGCACCGGCCGTCAGTCCACCGACCAGGCCGGCGGCGGCGACACCGAGACTGCCGCGTAGCAGGGCACGCCGGTTCACGTCGTACGTCATGGGCCACCTCACTTGGTGCGGATGCGGATGAAGGTCACGGAGTACGGCTCAAAGGTGTGCGTGAAACTGGACGCGACGCCGGTGAGCTGGGTGGTGAACGGCTGGATCGGTTCGGCCGAGCGGGTGTTCTGCTGTCCGGGGTCGCCGCTGATCACGGTCATCCGGGCGGGCGAACGGACCGGCAGGTCGCCGAGGTCGATCCGGGTCACGGCTGCCTTCTCCTGCGCGTTGACCACCTTGACCAGCAGGTCGCCGGTGGCGTCGTCGCGGGTGACGACCTGGGCGAACGGGCGGGTGACCTGGTCGTCGACGAACTCGCCCCACACCTCGCCGTCCAGCACCAGGGTGACCTTGTCGCCACGCACCTTGATGGTGATGTCGTACGTGGTGCCGGCGGTGATCTGGTTCGGCTTGGCGATGAGGGTCTGCTTGGCCCCGTTGGTGGCCTTCTCGACCGCGCCCTGGGTGTTGTTCCAACCACCCAGGTTCCACCAGTAGAAGTTGCCCGCGTCCTTGACGCCGAACCCGATCAGGAATCCCTCCGCGCCGGCGTTCTTCGTGGCGGTCAGCGACAGGTCGTAATCGGTGGCGGTGATCTCGGCGGCGGCGACCATGGTGTCCTGGGCGGCGGTGTCACTCTGGGTGTAGGCACCGTCGACCACGGACCAGCTGCCGCGGTTGGCGACCGACGTCCACTGGCCCGCTCCGGCGGAGAAGTCGTCGCTGAACAACACCGTGCCGTCCGGGGCGCTGACCCGCACGTCGTCGTACGTCGCCGACGTCGCCCAGGTGGACAGGCCGATCCGGCCGGTGATCGGCTGGGTGCCGAGCGCCGGCCCGGTGGCCTCGCTCGGCACCGTCCGGTCGCCGACGTTGGTCATGAACAGCTTCTGCACCTGGTAACTGGTGGTGCCCCAGGACTCGTCGTTGTCGAACCAGATCAGGTCCGGACGCCACTGGACGTGGTCGATGTTGGCCAGCAGCGGCGCGTACGAGGCCATCTCGACGACGTCGGCGTTGCGCTCCAGCCCGGTCATGAATGCCGCCTCGGCCAGCGAGTTGTAGAGCTTGTTGTCCTGGGAGGCGTACTCGCCGAGGAACACCTTCGGGCCGGCGCGGTCGTAGCTGTCGTAGCGGTCGTTGTTCTGCAGGAACCAGGCCGGGCTGTTGTAGTAGTGCTCGTCGACCATCTCCACCCCGCCAGCCCGGTTGAGCTGCCACAGGCGGTCGAAGGTGGCACCCTGGTCGTCCGGTCCGGAGTTGCTGATCACCGTGATCTCCGGGTGCTGCGCCTCGATGGCGGCCCGGAAGCGCTGGAAGTTGGCGAAGAACTCGTCGGGCAGGTTCTCCTCGTTGCCGACACCGACGTGGGTGAGGCCGAAGGGTTCCGGATGGCCCATCTCGGCGCGTAGCCCGCCCCAGGTGGAGGTGGCCGGGCCATTGGCGAACTCGATCAGGTCCAGCGTGTCGGAGATGTGCCGCTGCAGAAGGGCCTCGTCGACGGTGGCCTGGTTCTGCCCGCAGCCGGTGACCAGGGCCGGTACCACCGGCAGCGGCATCGCGCCGATGTCCTCGGCGAACTGGAAGTACTCGAAGTAGCCCAGCCCGTACGACTGGTTGTAGCCCCAGAAGTTGGCGTTGGTGGCCCGGGTCTCCACCGGGCCCACGGTGTCCTTCCACTGGAAGGACCGGGCCCGCTCCCAGCCGGACTCGGCGTCGTAGCCGTACATGCTGCCGGTGTTGACCAGACAGCCGCCGGGGAAACGGACGAAGCCCGGCCGCAACGCCTCGATCTTCTGGGCCAGGTCCTTGCGCAGGCCGTTGGCCCGGCCCCGGAAGGTCTCCTGCGGAAACAGCGACACCATGTCCAGCCGTACGGTGCCGGTGCCCCCGGCGAGCACCGCCAGCCGGCCGATGTCGGAGGTCCGGTGGGCGGTGAACGTGGCCGTGTACCTGGTCCAGTCGTCGCCGTGGACGCGCAACCGTTGTGGTTCGGCGAGTCGGCGGCCGTCGACGTCGACCAGCCGGACGGTCAGCTGGTTGCCGGCGGAGTCGGTGCGGGCCCAGACCGAGAAGTCGTAGCGTTCGCCGGCCTCGACGGCGATCCCGCTGTTGTAGCCGGAGTTGGTCACTCCGTAGCGACCGCCGTCACTGTTGTCCAGGTCGAGCCGCAGGTAGGTGCGGTTACGGTCGTTGAGCCGGCTGTCGTCGTCGACCGGGGTCGCGGTGCCGGACCCGCCGGCCTCGGCATTCGGGGTCCAGCCGGTCAGCCCGGTGAAGGACTGGTTGTCCACTGGCAGGAACTCGAAGGAGCGGTTGCGGACCAGCTCAGCGTAGAGGCCGCCGTCGGCGGCGTAGTTGATGTCTTCGAAGAAGACGCCGTACATGGTGTCGCTGATCGGCACCCCGGCACCGGCCGGGTCGACGGTGATCGTGTACTCCGGCTCCGGTCGTGGCGGGTCGGCCAGGCTCGGTCCGGCCACCGCCACCCCGGCGGCGACGAGTGATCCGACCAGCAGAGCGCTGCCGGTCAGCCCGGGTCGTGCGGTTCGTCGAAACATGGGCTGCCTCCTGATCGCCGAGCCATGGCGGGCGTTCGTCCGGACGGGGGCGGTGACGGGAGTCGGTGACGGTGGGGACGCTGGCAGCCGGCTCTGACTCCGGCCCGACCCGAAGACATCGATGTTAGCGTTAACAAGGACGGAGTATTACGGCCGGATCACCGTTTCGTCAATAGCGTCGTCGCGGCTTCACATGGACGACCGTCGGCTCGTCACCACGACCGTCACCACCACCGGCGGACGCCCGTAGACTGGAGGCACCGTTTGTCCACGACAAGGAGCCTGACCGCGTGACCGTCCAGCCCATCCGACTTTTCGGCGACCCGGTGCTGCGCACTGCGGCCGAGCCCGTGGTCGACTTCGACGCCGAGCTGCGCGGGCTCGTCGCCGATCTGACCGACAGCATGACGGATCAGAACGGTGCCGGCCTCGCCGCGCCACAGCTCGGTGTCGGGCTGCGGGTCTTCACGTTCCACGTCGACGACCTGCTGGGCCACCTGGTGAATCCGGTGCTGGACTTTCCCGACGAGGAGGAACAGGACGGTCCGGAGGGCTGCCTGTCCATCCCGGGGCTCTACTTCGACACCAAGCGTCGACAGAACGTCGTGGCGAAAGGCTTCAACGAGTACGGCGACCCGGTGCAGATCGTCGGCAGCGGTCTGCTGGCCCGCTGCGTACAGCACGAGACCGACCACCTCGACGGGGTGCTGTTCCTCGACCGGCTCGACCCGGTGACCCGTAAGGAGGCGATGCGGGCGATCCGCCAGTCGGACTGGTACGACGAGGCCGCTCCGCCGACCATCAAGGTCAGCCCGCACCGTTCGTCGGGCAGCCTGTTCCGCCCCGGTGGTGCCACCAGCCCGTTCGGGCTGGGCAGGTGACCGGGATGCGGCTGGTCTTCGCCGGCACCCCCGAGGTCGCCGTGCCCGCGTTGGACGCCATCGCCGCCAGCGGCCACGACCTGGTCGCCGTGGTGACCCGGCCGGACGCGCCGGCCGGCCGCGGCCGCCGGCTGGTCCGCTCGCCGGTCGGTGCCTGGGCCGACGAGCGGGGCGTCGAGGTGCTGACACCCCAGCGCCCCCGTGAGCCGGAGTTCCTGGACCGGCTGACCAGCTTGGCACCGGACTGCGTGCCAGTGGTGGCCTACGGCGCACTGGTCCCGCCGGTGGCGCTGGCGATCCCGGCGTACGGCTGGATCAACCTGCACTTCTCGCTGCTGCCGGCCTGGCGGGGGGCGGCGCCGGTGCAGCACGCGGTGCTGCACGGCGACGAGGTGACCGGCGCGAGCGTGTTCCAGCTGGAGGAAGGGCTGGACACCGGGCCGGTGTTCGGCACGGTGACCGATCAGGTCGGACCGACCGACACCGCCGGCGACCTGCTGCACCGGCTGGCGCACAGCGGTGCCCAGTTGCTGGTGGCGGTGCTGGACGGGATCGCCGCCGGGACCGCGCGGGCGCACGCGCAGCCGGCCGACGGGGTGTCGCTCGCCCCGAAGCTGTCGGTGGAGGACGCCCGGCTGCGCTGGGCCGACCCGGCGTTCGCGGTGGACCGCCGGGTCCGGGCCTGCACGCCGGCACCCGGTGCCTGGACGACGTTGCGCGGCGAGCGGGTCAAACTCGGTCCGGTCCGGCCGGTGCCCGACGGTCCGTCCCTGAAACCGGGTGAGTTGCTGGTCGAACGCAACCGCCTGCTGGCCGGTACCGCTACCGTGCCGGTCGCGCTCGGCGAGGTGCGCGCCGCCGGCAAGAAGGCCATGTCCGCGTCGGACTGGGCCCGGGGTGCCCGGATCAGCACCGGCGAGTTCTTCCAATGAGCGTGGGCACCGATCGGGCGCGGCGTGGCCGCCGACACGTCGACCCGGCGCGGGACGCGGCGTACGAGGCGGTCGCGGCGGTGCACCGCGACGACGCGTACGCCAATCTGGTGCTGCCGACGATCCTGCGGGACCGGCAGATCCACGGCCGGGACGCGGCGTTCGCCACCGAGCTGACCTACGGCACACTGCGGATGGTCGGCACCCTGGATCTGATCATCGCCCGGGCGGCCGGCCGGGGAGTCGACCGGATAGACCCGCCGGCCCGCGACGCGCTGCGTCTCGGTGCGTACCAGCTGCTGCACACCCGGGTGCCGGCGCACGCCGCCGTGTCGTCGACGGTGGACCTGGTGCACAACGTGGCGACGGGCGCGGTCGGGTTCGCCAACGCCGTACTGCGGGAGATCTCCAGCCGCGACCTGGACACCTGGCTGATGGAGCTGGCGCCCGACGAGCAGGCCGACCCGATCGGTCACCTGGCGGTCACCTTCCATCATCCAGAGTGGATAGTACGGGCGTTCGCCGAAGCGCTCGGCGACGACCTGACGGAAACGACCCGGTTGTTGATCGAGGACAACGAGCGCCCGCCGGTGCACCTGTGCGCCCGCCCGGGTCGGGCCGAGGCGGCCACGCTGGCCGACGAGGTCGCCGGTGCTCCGGGTGCCTTCTCGCCGTACGCCGTCTACCTGTCCGGTGGCGCGCCCGGTGACCTGTCGGCGGTCCGGCAGGGGCGGGCGCACGTGCAGGACGAGGGTTCGCAGCTGGTGGCGGCGGCGCTGACCGCCGCCGACGTGCCGGGCCAGGACACCCGGTGGCTGGACCTGTGCGCCGGTCCCGGAGGCAAGGCGGCGCTGCTGGGCGCGCTCGCCGCCGACCGGGGCGCGCAGGTCACCGCGGTGGAGATCGCCGAGCACCGGGCCCGCCTGGTGGAGCAGGCGGTCCGCGGGCTGCCGGTGACCGTGCAGACGACGGACGGCCGGCGGGTCGGTGCCGGTGAGGATCTGCCGGCGGCCTCCTTCGACCGGGTCCTGGTCGACGCGCCGTGCACCGGGCTCGGCTCGCTGCGGCGCCGCCCCGAGTCACGCTGGCGGCGTCAGCCGTCGGACCTGCCGCCGCTGACCCGGCTGCAGCGGGAGCTGCTTGCCGCCGGGCTGCGCGCGGTCCGCCCGGGCGGGGTGGTGGCATACGTGACCTGTTCGCCGCACCGGGTGGAGACCCACGTGTCGGTGACCGAGGCAGCGCGGCGCAGCGGCATACCGGTGGACTTCGTCGACGCGCGGCCGTTGCTGCCGGCGGGGATGCCGGGCCTCGGTGACGGGCCGTCGGTCCAGTTGTGGCCGCACCGGCACGGCACCGACGCGATGTTCCTCGCGGTGCTGCGCCGTACGGATCAGCAGTAGCGCACCGCCGACGGATCAGTCGTGGCCCGCCGCCGGGCGGATCAGTCGTGGCCCGCCGCCGGGCGGATCAGTCGTGGCGGACCGGCAGGGCGGCCGGTCCGCCACCCCGGACCGAGCCGGTCAGCGGCGGGTCGTCGCGCCACAGCAGGCACCGTACGGTGAGGTTGCCGTCGTCCCACTCGTCCTTGAACGGGTAGTCGTAGATGGTGCCGACGCGGTGCCGCAGGTCGTCGTCGACGGGGAGGGCGGCGTACTCGGCGACCACCCGCCGGCACCGTTCGTGGACCCGGTCGGAGTTGGCGGCGAACTGGTCGTAGGGCAGGTCGCTCTCGACGTACAGGCCGGCGAACTCGCTGCGGTGCGGCTGTGCGCAGGCGACCGGGGTGAGCACGTCCACGTCGCCCCCGGTGACCGAGCCAGGGTTGAAGCAGCCCCAGCGCAGCTCACCATCGGGACCGAGCGTACCGGCCAGGCTGCCGGTGCGGGTCACCAGGCTGCGGTCCTGCATGCTGGTCATCTCGCCGACGTCGCACCGGTACCAGCGGGCCCCGCCGGACCAGGCGGGTGCCGACGGGACGACGACGTCCAGCCGTACCCGGCCGGCCTGCCAGTCGTCGCCGAGGAACTGGCGGACCCGCTGGTCGCAGTCGCGGCGGGCGACGCGACGTGCGGCCGAGCCGTGTGCCGGGGCGCGGTCGCTGACGGCATGCGTACCGGTGAAGATGCCGACGAAGACGGTCTCCAGGTCGTGCGGCCGGTCGCAGGCGACGGGGGTGTAGTCGTCGCGGTGACCGGTGCCGTTGGTGGCGACCGGGTGGCAGGCGCCGACGTCGGGCACGAACGGTTTCGGAGTCGGCATGACGGCCCAGCCGTCGGTGAGTTCGCTGCCTGCGGAACGCGGTGCGAGCCCACATCCTGCCGTCGCTGTCAGGACTGTGACCGCCAGGACCAGCCGGATCCACCTACGCCGCATCGCCGTACGTCCTCCCGTGGCCGGGTGATCGTAGGCGGTTAAGTCTACTGCAAGTAGTCGAACATATCTCTAGAGTGATTGCCTGCTCTGTTGTAACGGGTACGGCCCGACGGTCTGTGGTGGACCGTCGGGCCGTACCAGGTGCTGTTGCCGTCGCTCAGCTGGGCTGGGCGAACGTGATGAACTGCGGACCGTTGGTGCGGATCGGTTCGCCGATGGCGCTGCTGAAATCGGTGCCACCGTGCCACCGGTGCTCCCCGCTGCAGACACAGTGGAGCTTGACCTGCTGGCGCGGGAGCACGACCAGCGACGCGGTGGTCGCCGCGTCGTCGAGTTCCACCACACCGACCGGGTCCTTCGTGCTGACGTTGTGCAGCACGATCCGGCCCGGCCCGGCGGGCGGCTCGGCGATCTCGACGGTCACGCTGGTGCCCGCCTCCAACTCGTACTGGTACGGCGGAGCGTTGACGTCCACATCGACGAGCGCGGCCCGCAGCCGGTTCCCGACGTGGCCACTCCACTGGTACGGGTACCCGTCCGCCTTGAACAGCAGGGGCCACTGGTACGGCCCCAGCCAGTCGATGCTGAACGTACCGTCCTCGGCCACCGGCGAGTAGCGCGGATCCCGGGAACCGTCCGGGACCGGTGCGACGATGCCCACCGTGCCGTTGGTCAGCGCGGTGTCGTCGGCCCCGATCAGTACGCCGGTCACGACCGACCGGTCGTCGAGCAGGATCGTCGGGCCGGGCTTGACCTCATCGGCGGTGAAAGTGAACCATCGTGCCTCTTTCTGGGTGCCCGTGCCGCCGGTCTGGCCCACCCATTGTGCGCCGTACCGACTGCCCGAATCGGGCAGAGCGAACAGGTTGTACGAGCCGGTCCCGGGCACCGGGACATTGACTCGTCCACGCGAGTCGCTGCGGGTCGGGCATACGTCCGCAAAGCTGAACGTGAACACCGGTACGGCGAATACGCAGATGTCGGCCACTGGTTCGCCGGTCGCGGCGTCGATCACGCTCGTGCGGATGCCGGGACCGGTGAAGTCCGTGGTGGCGTACGCCTGCGGTGCGATGGTGGCACCGGCGAACAAGGCCGACGCGACAATGGATCCGAGGACGAGTCGCCTTTTTCGGTTGCCCACCGAACGTGGTTCGACGGCGCGGTGTGCGCCGACTCTGCTGCGTGTGGAAAATCGAATGATCCTCAAAGAGGTTGCCCCTTTCGCGTTTCACGCAACGGCTAGGTGCTACGGGATTTGTAGCACGGGAAATCATCGATTCCTGGTTGCGGATGCCGGTGCGGCGAGCGTTTCGTCATGGATCTGATCCTGATCCCGCCAGAAGGGAGGCAAGTGTCGGAGCAAACCAGAAAGGGAATTGTGTTCCGGCGGGCACGAGCGGTCCCGCGCCGCAACGCACCGGCACCGGCACCGCCGGCCACGCAGGCCAGCGCCCGACGGTCCGGGCTCGCCGGCGAGCCGACCGTCAAGGGCGTGACCCGCCCGGTCGAGCTGCGGGTCGAGTTCGGTGCTGCCCCGCCGGCGCCCGTACGGGCAGGAGACCTCCGGGTTCAGCGCGACCGTCGAGGTCGACCGGGAGGACTACGGTCTTGTCTGGAACGTGGTGCTGGACAGTGGCGGCTTCCTGGTCGGCAAGAAGGTGCTGAGCGAGACCGCTGGCGAGACGATCCGCCAGGGTCGACCTGCCGCCGCCGGCGGTGCCGGTACGGAGGTGGGCACGATGGTGGCGGAGACAGACGACGGCGAGCAGGTGCCGCCGCAGTTCCAGGACTTCGCCACCCGGCACGGTCTGCCGGCGATCTACTCGCTCTGGGGCCTGGCCCTGGCCGTGAGTGGGTGGGCCCTGTTCGCCGCCGCGCTGCTGTTCTCCGGCGGTGACACCGACCCGGGGCTCGTCGCTTCGGTGATCGCCGTTGTGGGGCTGGTGATGTCGGCCGTGCTGCGACGGCGCAAGCGCCGGGCCGACCGGCTGCGGCACGAGGCGTACCTGCGATTGCGGGCCGGACGCACCGACCGGGCCGGACTGGGCGACGAGAGCTGATCGGGTCGTCGTGAGCGGGGATCCGCCACTGTCGCTGGTGGTCGCCGGCCTCGGGCTCTACTGGATCTTCCTGCTGGTCCGGGCCATCCTGTGGGCGGCTGTTCCGTGCTGTGGCGGCGGACCGACGTACTCGGGGTGTTCGACGCACCGGGCCCGGCCGGGCCCGGTGCCGGTCACCGTGATGGTCGTTCGACCGGCGGTGGCTGGCCTGGTCAGGCGGATCCGCGCCAGACGACGGGGGTGGGCAGCAGCACTCCGCCGGGTTCGACGGGTGCCCCGCTGATCTGCCGCAGCACCAGATCGGCGGCGCGGGCACCGATCTCCTTCGCCGGCTGGTGCACGGTGGACAGCGGCGGGTTGGTGCGTCGTGCCCAGGCGCTGTCGTCGAATCCCACGACGCCGACATCGGTCGGTACGGTCCGGCCGGCCTCGCGCAGGGTCTGGATCGCTCCGGCAGCGACCACGTCCGAGGCGGCGAAGACGCCGTCGAGATCGGGTGCCCGCTCCAGCAGGGTCTGCATGCCGCTGACGCCGCACGAGTAGTCGTAGAGCGGGACCTCGACGACCAGCCGGGGGTCGAACCGGTCGCCGAGGCCCTGGCGGAAGCCGGTGAGCCGGTCGGCGCCGGAGTCGCGGTTCAGGGCGGCGGCGATCATGCCGATGCGCCGCCGGCCGGTGGCGGCCAGTCGGGTGGTGATCTCGCGTGCCGAGCCGACGTTGTCGACACCGACGAACGGGATCTCCTGCGCCAGGTCGGGCGGATGCCCGACGAAGGTGGCCGGCAGTTTCAGGTCGGTGACGACCCGGGTGATCGGGTCGTGCACCCGGGCCGAGACGATCACCGCGCCGTCGACGAAGCCGCCGCTGAGGTAACGGGCGACCCGTTCGGTGTCGCGGTCGGAGTCGACCACCAGGTTGACCATCTGGTGCTCGGCGGTGGAGAGCACCGCGTTGGCCCCCAACATGATCGCCCCGATGTTCGGGTCCTCCAGGAACAGCGAGTGCGGTTCCAGCACGATGAAGCCGACCGCCTGGGAGCGCTGGGTGACCAGGTTACGGGCGGCGGTGTTCGGTACGTAGCCCACCTCGGCGATGGCGGCGAGGATCGCGGCGCGGGCGGCGGGGGAGACGTAGCCGCCGTTGAGGACCCGGCTGACGGTGCCCCGGGACACGCCGGCCGCGGCGGCGACGTCGTGCACGGTGGCCCGCTTCGTCGTCGGTCTCGGCCGGTTCACGCCGATCACTGTAGCGGCCGGCCCTTGACCTGCGGCGGAACGCGGCTCTAACGTGTGCACGTTCACACATTTGTTCGCCGCTTGTTCACGCGACGAAATGTGTGCACGTGCACACACATCCGTTTCGGCAGCGAGGACCCCCCGATGACACCGCCCCGTGACCGGTCGGCCGCACCACTGCTGCCGTCGATCCACGGCATCGCACTGGGCTGCGACTACAACCCGGAGCAGTGGCCGTCGGCGGTGTGGCGCGAGGACGTCGCGCTGATGCGTCAGGCCGGCGTCGACCTGGTGGCGATCAACATCTTCGGTTGGTCGAGCATCGAGCCCCGGCCGGGCGAGTACGACTTCGCCGCCCTCGACGAGGTGATCGGCCTGCTGCACGACGCCGGCATCCGGCTCAACCTCGGCACCGGCACCGCCTCCCCGCCGCCCTGGCTGACCACCCGCCACCCCGAGGTGCTGCCGCAGGCCGCCGACGGCACCACCCGGTTCCCCGGCGGTCGGCAGGCGTGGTGCCCGAGCTCGCCGGTGTTCCGCGAGCACGCCCTGGCGCTGGTCGAGCAGGTCGCCCGACGCTACGGCGGGCACCCCGCGCTGGCGCTGTGGCACGTCTCCAACGAGCTCGGCTGCCACAACGCGTTGTGTTACGACGAGACCAGCGCGGTCGCGTTCCGGCGCTGGCTGCGGCAGCGCTACGGCAGCATCGAGGCGCTCAACGACGCCTGGGGAACGGCGTTCTGGAGTCAGCGCTACGGCGACTGGGACGAGGTGGCGCCACCCCGGGCGAATCTGTCGGTGGCCAATCCGGCGCAGCTACTGGACTTCCACCGGTTCAGCTCCGGCCAGCTGCTGGAGCACTACCGCGCCGAGGCGGCGGTGCTGCGTCGGCACAGCGCCGCGCCGATCACCACGAATCTGATGGTAACCGCCCATATCAGGAACTTAGACTACTGGTCCTGGGCTTCCGACCTGGACGTCGTCGCCAACGACCACTACCTGGACCACCGGCTCGGCGACCCGGTCGCGGAACTCTCCTTCGCCGCCGACCTCACCCGGGGCCTGGCCGCAGGAGCGCCGTGGATGCTGATGGAGCAGGCGACCGGCGCGGTCAACTGGCAGCCCTGGAACCTCGCCAAGGAGCCGGGCCAGATGATCCGCAACTCGCTCACCCACGTCGCCCGGGGCGCCGACTCGATCTGCTTCTTCCAGTGGCGGGCCTCCGCCGCCGGTGCCGAGAAGTACCACTCGGCGATGCTGCCGCACGCCGGCACCGACACCACCACCTGGCGGGAGGTGCTGCGGCTGTCGGAGGTCCTCGACCGCGTCGGCGAGGTCGCCGGCACCCGAGTGTGTTCCGACGTGGCACTGCTGTTCAGCTGGGAGTCCTGGTGGTCCGCCGACGGGCCGGCCCGCCCGTCGACCCAGATCCGCTACCTGGATCAGGTGCACGCCGCCTACACCGGACTGCGCGAGCTCGGCGTCACCTGCGACGTGGTGGGCCCCGACGCCGACCTCGCCGGGTACCGGCTGGTCGTCGTGCCGTGTCTGCACCTGGTGACCGACGAGCAGGCGGCCGCGCTGACCGACTACGTCGACGCGGGCGGCCACCTGGTGGTCACCTTCTACAGCGGCATCGTCGACGAAAACGACCGGATCCGCCTCGGCGGCTACCCCGGTGCCTTCCGTGACCTGCTCGGCGTGGTCGGTGAGGAGTTCGTCCCGCTGCCGCCCGATGCCGAGGTCACCCTGGACAACGGCGCCCGCGCCCGGTGGTGGACCGAGCGGTTGCGTACCACCACCGCCGCGGCCCTCGCCCGATACGCCGACGGCCCGCTGCCCGGCACCCCGGCGGTCACCCGTAACGCCCACGGTGCCGGCACCGCCTGGTACGTGGCGACCGCGTTGGCCCCCGACGGGCTGCGCGACGTGCTGCGTACCGCCGTCGACGGGGCCGGGGTGATCCCGCACGGTCCGGAGAACGACGGCTCGGTCGAGGTCATCCGCCGCGTCGGCGCCGACCGCAGCTACCTGTTCGTCGTCAACCACGGCCGTCGGGAGATCCGCCACGCCGCCACCGGCTACGAGCTCGTCACCGGGACCCCGGTCGACGGGCAGCTGCAGGTCGGCCCTGGCGAGGTCCGGGTGGTCAGAGAGGAGCCGGCCCGGTGATCAGATTCCGTACGGCGCGGGCGACGGCAACCGGCCGCCGCCGGGCGCCCGTACCGCACAAGAGCGCCATCGCGATCTTCGTGGTGCCGTTCGGGGCGCTGTTCGCGCTCTTCTACGCCGTGCCCATCGGCTACGCCGTGGTCCAGTCGCTGTACGTCGTGGAGCGCAGCGGAACCTTCGGGCCGGCTCGGGAGGTCTTCGGTGGGCTCGCCCAGTACCAGCGGGTGTTCACCGACGGCCCGTTCTGGTCCTCGATCGGCCGGGTGCTGCTGTTCGGCGTGGTCCAGGTGCCGGTGATGCTCGGCGTCGCCCTGCTGTTGGCCCTGCTGCTGGACTCCGGCCTGGTCCGTGGGCGGCGGTTCTTCCGCCTCGCCTTCTTCGTGCCGTACGCGGTGCCCGGCGTCGTCGCGGCGATCATGTGGGGTTTCCTGTACTCGCCCAACCTGTCGCCGTTCGCCGCCGTCACCGGCCGGGTCGACCTGCTCGGCGCGGACCTGGTGCTGTGGTCCATCGCCAACGTCGTCACCTGGGTCTACGTCGGCTACAACATGTTGATCATCTATTCGTCGTTGCTGGCGATCCCACCGGAGATCTACGAGGCGGCCCGGCTCGACGGTGCCGGCCCGGCCCGGATCGCCTGGTCGATCAAGATCCCGATGGTGCTGCCGGCGATCGTGCTGACCACCGTCTTCTCCATCATCGGCACCCTGCAGCTACTGGCCGAACCGCAGGTGTTCCGCACCTTCAGCTCGGCGGTGTCCAGCACCTACACCCCGAATCTGACCGTCTACTCGACCTCGTCGATCCCCAACTTCAACCTGGCTGCGGCCTTCTCGGTGGTGCTCGCCTTGGCGACCTTCGCGCTGTCGTTCACGTTCCTGAAGTTCACCCAGCGTCGGGACGCGCGATGAGCGCCCCGGCCCGGCCCGCTGCCGGCCGCTCACCGGCCGGTCGCACGTCCGCCGGTACGCCGACCCGCGAGTCGCTGCTGTCGCGGTCCGCCGCGACCCTGGTGATGCTGGTCTGCACCGCGTACTTCCTGGTGCCGATCTGGTGGCTGGTGGTCGCCTCGGCGAAACCCGACGGGCGGGTCACCCAGGGCGCGCCACTGTGGTTCGACGACTTCGCGCTGGTCGACAACATCACCGAGGTGCTGACCTACCGCGACGGGGTGTTTCCCCGGTGGATCCTCAACAGTCTCGCCTACACCGGCGGCGCCGCCCTGATCGGCACCCTGCTCGCCGCGATGTGCGGGTACGCCCTGGCCAAGTACCGCTTTCCCGGCCGGGAGACGTTGTTCAACGTGGTGCTCGGCGGGGTGCTGGTGCCGGCGACCGCGCTCGCTCTGCCGCTGTTTCTGATCTTCAGCCGGTTCGAGGCGACCAACACGTTCTGGTCGGTGTTCCTGCCCAGCCTGGTCAACCCGTTCGGGGTCTACCTGGCCCGGATCTACGCCGCCGCGAGCGTGCCGGACGAGCTGCTGGAAGCGGCCCGCCTCGACGGTGCCGGTGAGGTACGGACCTTCTTCACCGTCGCCACCCGGCTGATGCTGCCCGCCCTGGTCACCATCTTCCTGTTCCACTTCGTCGCGGTCTGGAACAACTTCCTGCTGCCGCTGATCATGCTCGGCGACGAGCGGCTGTTCCCGGTCACCCTCGGCCTCTACACCTGGAACACCCAGGTCAACCAGCTGCCCGAACTGCGTGGCCTGGTGCTGGTCGGCGCGCTGCTGTCGATCGTGCCGCTGGTCGCCGCGTTCCTGCTGCTCCAGCGCTTCTGGCGGACCGGCCTCGGGGCCGGCTCGGTCAAGTGAACCCTGCTTTCCGCCGTACCTCGTCCACCCACCGATAACGAGAGAAGGATTTCGATGAGACTCCCCGCCTCGACGGTCGGCGTACTGCTCGCCGGCACGCTCGCACTGACCGCCTGCTCCTCCGGCGATTCCGGCGACTCCGGTGCCGGCACCGACGCCGCCACCGACTGCAGCCCGGCCGAGGGCCCGGTCACCCTCGACTTCACCTCCTGGATCCCCGGCATCGAGCAGGTGGTCGAGGTGTGGAACGCACAGAACCCCGACATCCAGGTCAAGGTGCAGACCGGGCCGAACGGCAACAGCGGCACCTACCAGAACTTCTTCAACCAGTTGCGGGCCGGCAACGCGCCGGACCTGGGCCAGATCGAGTACGACGCGCTGCCCAGCTTCCGGGTCCAGGACGGCCTGGTCGACCTCGGCGCCTGTGACATCGTGCTCGACGCCCAGGACCAGTTCGTCGACTGGACCTGGGGGCAGGTCAGCTTCGGCGAGGAGGGCTCGGCGTACGCCGTACCGCAGGACGCCGGACCGATGGCTCTGTTCTACCGGGCGGACCTGTTCGAGGCCAACGGCATCGAGGTGCCGACCACCTGGGCCGAGTACGCGGCCGCCGCTGAAGCCGTCCGCGCCGCCGGCGGCTACATCACCAACTTCTCGCAGAGCGACATCAACCAGTTCGCCGGGTTGGCCTGGCAGGCCGGCGGCCGGTGGTTCGCCAACGACGGCGACCAGTGGACGGTGGACCTGACCGACCCGCAGACCACCCAGGTCGCCGAGTACTGGCAGGACCTGATCGACCGGGACCTCGTCTCGACCGTGCCGCCGTGGACCACCGAGTGGGACAACGCCTACAACAGCGGCTCCGCCTGGACCTGGGTGTCGGCGGTGTGGGGCGCGAACTCGATCAGCTCCGGCGCGCCGGACACCGCCGGCAAGTGGGCGGTCGCGCCGATGCCGCAGTGGAACGCCGGCGACCAGACCGCCGGCAACTGGGGCGGCTCCTCCACCGCCGTGTTCCGGGGCAGCGAGCACGTCTACGAGGCCGCCCAGTTCGCCCTCTGGCTGAACACCTCCGAGGAGGCGTTGACCCTGCTCAACGCCGAAGCGAACCTCTATCCGGCCACCGTCGCCGGCGCCCAGCTGCCGGCGCTGCGCGAGGGGGTGGAGTTCTACGGCGGCCAGCCGATCTACGAGGTCTTCGCCGAGGCGTCGGAGCAGGTCGCGGCGGACTTCGTCTGGGGCCCGACGATGACCCAGACCTACGCCGACGCCTCCGACGGCTTCAAGGCGGCAGTCTCCGGTCAGGGCACCCTGCTGGACGCGCTGACCGCCGCCCAGACCTCTACCGTGGATACCCTGAAGTCCCAGTCCATCCCGGTAGCGGAGTGACCATTTGATCGCGCACCTGCGGGCCGCGGGCGCCAGCCTCGTGCTGGACGCCCGTGGCCCGTACCCACCGGTCGTCCTGCACTGGGGCGGCGACCTCGGCGACCTCACCGAGGCCGAGTTGACCGACCTGGCCGACGCGGCGACCCCGCCGGTGCCACCCAGCGCGGTCGACCAGCCGCTGCGGCTGACCCTGCTGCCCACCTCGGGTCAGGGCTGGACCGGCCGGCCCGGCATCGCCGGACACTGGGCCGCTCGGCCCGTCGACGACACACCCGGGTCCGGGCGGCCCGTCGACGATCTGCGGCTGCACACGGTCGGCCGGACCGGCCCCGGCGACCTGGTGGTCGAGTGCGGCGCTGCCGCCGGCGGGCTGCGGGTGACCACCGACGTCTCGCTCAGCGAGCAGGGCGTCCTGCGGGTCCGCCACCAGGTCCGCAACACCGCCGAGGTCGATCTGCACCTGGCCGCGTCGGACGTCGTGCTGCCGGTGCCGGACCGGGCCGAGGAGGTGCTGGACTTCACCGGGCTCTGGGCCCACGAGCGGCGCCCCCAGCGCGGCCGGATGCGCGACGGCACGTGGACCCGGCAGACCCGCCACGGCCGACCAGGCCACGACGACCCGTACCTGATGGTCGCCGGCACCGCCGGGTTCGGGTTCCGGCACGGCCAGGTCTGGGCGGTGCACCTGGCGTGGAGCGGCGACAAGCAGCTGTACGCCGAACGCCAGGCCACCGGACACAGCCTGCTCGGTGCCGGCGAACTGCTCGCCCCCGGCGAGCTGATCCTGCCGCCCGACGGCACCTACACCACCCCGTGGACGGTCGCCGCCTTCTCCGATGCCGGGCTCGACGGCCTCTCCGAGCGGCTGCACCGCTGGATCCGGGCACGTCGGCCGCTGCGCGGGCCCCGACCGGTGGTGCTCAACACCTGGGAGGCGGTCTACTTCGACCACGATCTCGACCGGCTGGCCCGGCTCGTCGACGCCGCCGCGCAGGTCGGTGTCGAGCGTTTCGTCCTCGACGACGGCTGGTTCACCGGCCGGGTCGACGACCGGCGGGCACTCGGCGACTGGTCCGTCGACCCGCAGCGCTGGCCGGCCGGTCTGGGGCCGCTGGTCGACCGGGTCCGCTCCCGGGGCATGGACTTCGGGCTCTGGGTGGAACCGGAAATGGTCAGCCCCGACTCCGACCTGGCCCGCGCCCACCCCGACTGGCTGCTCGGGCCGACGCACGCCCCGACCTGGCGGCACCAGCGGGTGCTCGATCTGGACAATCCGGACGCCTACCGGTATCTGCGGGAGCGGCTCGGCGCGCTGCTCGACACGTACCCGATCGCCTACCTCAAGTGGGATCACAACCGCGACCTGCTCGCGGCGGGCGGCGCGCACCGGCAGACCACGGCGCTGTACCGGCTCCTGGCCGACCTGCGGGTGGCCCATCCGGACCTGGAGATCGAAAGCTGCGCCTCCGGCGGCGGCCGCATCGACCTGGGCATCGGTGAACTGGTCGACCGGTTCTGGACCTCCGACACCAACGATCCGCTCGACCGGCAGCGGATCCTGCGCTGGACCAGCGTGCTGATGCCGCTGGAGTACCTCGGTGGGCATCTGGGTGCCGGCACCGCGCACGTCACCGGCCGGGCCACCGATCTGGGTTTCCGGCTCGCCACCGCGCTGTTCGGGCACGCTGGCATCGAATGGGACCTCACCACCGCGACCGAGGCCGAACGCGCCGACGTCGCCGAGTGGGTCGCCGCATACCGGCGGCTGCGGCCGCTGCTGCACACCGGGACGCTGGTGCGCACCGACAGCCCCGATCCGGCCCGGCAGCTGTACGGGGTCGTCGACACCGACCGGCGTACGGGTGTGTTTGCCCTGGTGGCGCTCGACGCGGCGCGGTCGGCGCTGCCGGTGCCGCTGCGGCTGGCCGGCCTCGACCCGCGGCGCCGCTACCGGGTGAGTCCACTGCGGATCGGCCCGCCGCCGGCGACGTTGCAGGTGCGGCCGCCGGCCTGGCTGCACCGGGGCGAAGCGGTCCTGCCCGGCCGGGTGCTGGCCGAGATCGGGCTGCCCGCGCCGCTGCTGCACCCGCAACAGGCGGCGCTGTTCACCGCCGAGGCGGTCGGCTGAGCGCACGCCTGCAGATCGTTCTCCCGACGGGTAGCCGGCGCGTCACCGGCCACCCACTGTGCCCCGTACGGCGTTGACGGCCGGGTGACGCGGTGTCGGCCAAGGTCAGGTCCACCGCACGCCGTTCAGGGGGACCACATGATCAGGACGATGCTCCGGGTCCGCGCCCGCAGCGGATTCGAGACGGTTGTGGAGTCAGCGTGGCAGGCCGTCGCCGACGGCATCGGTGCCTCGCCCGGCAACCGGCTGCGCCAACTGCTCGTCGACGCCACCGATCCGCGTACCTTCGTCGCGGTCACCGAATGGGCCGACGACGACGCGCTGCGCGACCACCTCGACGGCCCCCTCGCCCGGCAGTGGGCCGACGCCGTAGCGGCCGCCTGCGAACCACCGGACGCCGGCAGCTACCGGGTGATGCGTGGCCGGGCCGGTGCCGACTCCCGGATCTACGTCGACGTGGCGATCACCGTTCCGGCCGACCGGGTCGACGAGTTCCACCGTGGGCACGCCGAGGTCGTCACCCGGCTGTCCGGGGTGGACGGCTACCTGCGTGAGGAGCTGCTGCGCGAACCCGGCAGCCCGGTGCACCACATCTTCGCCGAGTGGCGCAGCCAGGAGCAGTTCCGCCGGTGGATCTCCGACCCCGACCACGAGCGGGCCGAAGCCGGCCCGATCGCCGAGTTCCTCGTCGGGATCCGCCCCCGGATCTTCCACCCCGCCGACCCGCCGACCGACCCGCCAGCGGTGCCGACCGACTCGCCAGCGGCACCCGCCGACACCACCGACGTGCTGATCGTCGGCGCCGGCCCGACCGGGCTCACCGCCGCGATCGAACTCGCCCGCCGAGGCGTCGACTGCCAGGTGATCGACACGCTCACCAGCCCGCCCAGCCAGGCGGACAAGGCGATCGGCGTGCACTGCCGCACCATGGAGATCTGGGAGGACCAGGGCGTCGTCCGGGAGGCGATGAACGCCGGCAGCTGGCTGACCGGCCAGGCCGTCTTCGTCAACGGCCACCAGGTGTACCGGGGCAGCTGGGAGCTGCCGGACCTGCCGTACGCACATCTGGGCCTGCCCCAGTACGAGACCGAACGGATCCTCACCGACCGGCTCGCCACCCTCGGCGTGCGGCCCCGGCGCGGCACCGCGCTCACCGGCTTCACCAGCGACGACGACGTTGTCACCGCCACCGTCGCGTACGCCGACGGCACCACCGGGACCATCCGGGCCCGGTACCTCGTCGGCGCCGACGGCGCGCACAGCACCGTCCGGCAACTGCTCGGGCTGACCTTCACCGGCGGGCTGGGCCGGTTCCCGCAACTGTTCATGCTCGGCGACGTCGACCTCGACTGGGACATGCCGCCCGGCCACCTGCTGCGGTTCATCCACGAGACCGACGGCCAGCTGGACAACATGCTGGTCTGCGTACCGCTGCGGGGTGAGTCCCGCTACCGGATCGCGACGATGGCGCCGCCGCGCTACTTCGCCGCCACCCGGGGCGAGAACGCCCCGCCCGGGTTCAGCGCCGAACTCGACGAACCCACCCTCGCCGACGTCCAGACAGTCCTGGACCAGCTCGCCCCACCCGGCACGACGGCGTCGAACCTGCGCTGGTCGTCGATCTTCCGGATCAGTCACGGCATCGTCGACCGCTACCGCGTCGGGCGAGTCTTCGTCGCCGGCGACGCCGCGCACCTGCACCCACCCGCCGGCGGCCAGGGCATGAACACCGGTATCCAGGACGCCTGGAACCTGGCCTGGAAACTGGCGCTGGCGGTGCGTGGCCTGGCCGCGCCCGGCCTGCTCGACAGCTACCAGATCGAACGCCGACCGCAGGGTGAACAGGTCGTCGGCCGCGCGGTGCGGCTGGCGTTCACCGACGAACTGGAGCGTGAGGACCTCACCGGCCAGTTCCTGCAGGAGATGTCGATGCTGGTCAGCTACGCGGACAGTCCGCTGGTCGGCGAGGCGGTGGCCGACCCGGACGCGCTGCGCGCCGGGCCGGCGGCCGGCGACCGCGCCCCCGACGTGTACGGGCTGCACCGCCCCGGGGTCGGGCATCCGCTGCGGCTGCGGGACCTGACCCGGGGCACCCGGCACACGCTGCTGCTCTACGCCGACAGCACCGACGAGACCACGCTCGCCCTGGTGGACAAGATCGGCACCGACGTGCGGGACCAGGCGTACGGCGAGGTCGAGGTGTACCTGCTCGTCGGCCCGGACGCGGCGACGCCGTCACTGCTGCACCCGCCGGTGGTCCGCGACACCGACGGGGCGGTGCGGACCCGGTACGGCATCACCGGTGCCGCCGCGTACCTGATCCGACCGGACGGGCACGTCGGCTTCCGCAGCCAGCCGATCGACGCCGAAGCGCTGCGACACCACCTGCACCTGGTGTTCGGCGGCGGTCCACGGTGACCACGCCACCGCAGAACGGCGCTGTCCGCGCGATCCTGGCGATGCGTACCCGACCCGGCTGTGAGCAGCGGTTCGAGGACGAATGGCGGGCGATCGCCGAGCAGATCCGGACCCTCGCCGGCTGCCTGCGTCAGGACCTGCTCCGCGACGCCGACGACCCACGCAGCTACCTGATCGTCACCGACTGGGCCGACCGGGGCCGGTTGGACGCATTCGGCCGCAGCGCACAGCGGGACCGGCTGCTGCGGGTCATCCGGGACCTGCGGGAGTCCGCGCAGCGACACACCTATCAGGTCCTGCACAGCGTGCCGAGTCAGGTGCTGCACAGCGTGCCGAGCGAGCCCGAGGAGACGCGATGACCACAGATGCGCAACAACCGGTGCCGGCCGGGGAGTTCTTCACCGACGAATACGCCGCCGACCCGTACCCCACCTATGCCCGGATGCGCGAACAGAATCCGGTCCAGCTGGTCTCCTCACCCCGGTTCGACTCCTACCTGATCACCCGCTACGACGACGCCCGCGCCGCGCTGACCGACCACCGGCTGTCCAAGGACCTGTACGGCCCGGAAGGCCACTACCTGCGGTTCTTTGGGCCGAACTCGGACGGGCTGAACAAGAACATGCTCAACTCCGACCCGCCGGAGCACAGCCGGCTCCGGCGACTGGTGTCCCAGGCGTTCGCGCCCCGGCGCATCGAGGCGCTGCGGCCCCGGGTGACCCAGGTCGTCGACGACCTCATCGACAAGTTCGTGCCCAGGGGCGAGGCGGACCTGATGCACGACTTCGCCGTACCGCTGCCGATGGTGGTGATCTGTGAACTGCTCGGTGTGCCCAAGGCCGACCACGAACAGGTGCTCGGCTGGACCCAGGTGATCCGTACCTCCGGGTCGGCCAGCCGGCCGCCGGAGCAGGAACGGGCCGCCGTGCAGCAGGTACAGCTGCTGCTGCACGACTACCTGACCGGGCTGGTCCGGGCCAAGCGGGTGGCGCCGGCCGACGACATGGTCAGCGCCCTCATCGACGCCTGCGACCAGGGCGGGAAACTCTCCGAGCGGGAGCTGGTCTCCACCGCGTTCCTGCTGCTGTTCGCCGGCCACCAGACCACCGCCGACTTCATCGGCAACGCCATGCTGGCGCTGCTGACCCATCCCGACCAGCTCGACCTGCTGCGGCAGCGGCCGGACCTGCTGCCGGGCGCGGTCGAGGAACTGCTGCGTTTCGACGGGCCGTTGCCGATCGCCAGCCCCCGGGTGGCCACCGAGGACATCGAGTACGACGGCGTACGCATCCCACGCGGTGCGGCGGTCGGCGTCGTGCTCAACTCGGCCAACCACGACCCGGACCACTTCACCGACCCGCAGCGGCTCGACGTGACCAGCGAACGCGGTCCGCATCTGGGCTTCGGGCACGGGGTGCACTACTGCCTCGGGGTCTCGCTGGCCCGCATCGAGGCGAGGATCGGCATCGGCACCCTGCTGCGCCGACTGCCGGACCTGCGGCTGGGCGTACCGGTCGACCGGGTGCCCCGGCTGCCGGCGGCCTCACCGTTCCGTGGCCTGCTGGAGCTGCCGGTGCGGTTCACCGCCGCCGGCTGATCACCACGACCACCGGGCGAACCGGCCCGGCTGAGCCACCACCCGACCACCGGGCGTACCGACCCGGGCTGATCCCACCGTTCTGCGAGGAGTTTGTCATGGTCTTCCGCAACGTGATCGTCTGCCGCATGGTGCCGGGCAGCGAGGACAAGATCGCCAAGGTGTTCGGCCACTACGACAAGGCCACCCGGCCACAGGACTTCGGCGTGATCGGACGCATCCTGCTGTCCCACCACGACCTCTACATCCACATCGTGGAGCGCAACGAGGACCCGGCGATCTCCGGGCAGAACCGGGGGCTGCCGGCGTTCAAGGAGATCGCCGAGGCGATCGGCCCGTACGTCACCCCGTACCCGCGCAACTGGCAGAACCCGTCGCACTCGGTCGCCAAGGAGTTCTACCGGTGGGCGCCGGCCGACGACGCCGGATCCCGACCGGACTCGGGCGAGCGGCACCTGACCGTCATCGTCGGGCGGATCAAGCCCGGCGCCGAGGAGAACGTGGCCCAGATCTTCACCGAGTCCGACGCCGGCACACTGCCGGTGGAGATGAGCGTGACGGCCCGGTGGCTCTACTCCATCGACGACGTCTACGTGCACCTGCTGGAACGCTCGGTCGCGCACACCGCTGACGACGCCCGAATCCACGACAAGCCCAAGTTCGGCAAGATCATGCAGGAGCTCAGCCCGTACATCAGCCCGTACAACCAGGACACCTGGCGCGGACCGGTCGACGCGGTGGCCACCGAGTACTACCGCTGGCGCGCCGAGGACTGACCCCGCCGGACCAGGGCCACCGCCACGGCCAGCACCGACCCTGGCAGGGCGCCGCCCACCGGCAGGACCCAGGCCGGGACGTACAGCAGCGGGCCGAGTGGTCCGTCGACGGTCGGCGCCGCACCGACCTGGTACATCCGCCCCGGTAGGCCCTGACACTGCACGGTGACGGACGTGGTGCTGGGCACCTCGATGGTGCCCAGCACCACCGTCACGATGCTGTCGCTGTTGTCCGTGAACGGCACCGACGGCGCCCTCACCCTGATCGGGGTGCCGTCGGCATCGGTGACCCGGCAGTCCTCGGCGGACCATTCCTGGCCGTAGTCGCCGAAGATGGCGCTGCGCCCGACGGGCAGGACGACCGGCACCGGCTGCCCGACCGGCACCGTGACGAACCCCGCCGGCAGGAACCGTGCGGTGGCCAGCTCCGCACCGACGCGGACGAACTCGGGTACGGCGAGCAGACCGGCGACCGCCACGGCGGCCGCGACCGCGTACCACCGACGTCCCCGGCTCCGCGTGTCGTCCCGGCGGAGCAGCCCGATCCCGAACCCGACCGTGGCGGCACCGACCGCCAGCAGCGCACCGACCAGCCAGGCCCACGCCATCGCCGCCACCGGGTCTGCCCCGTCGACGCTGGTCGACTCCACGGGGATCACGTACCGGTAGGTGGCCTCGTCCGCCACCAGGTGCGCCACGGCCGCACCGGCGGCGGTGCCGCCGGTGATCGCCCACCGGCGGACGACGGCGACGCGTCCCAGCCCTGGCGACGAACGGACACCGACCAGGTACCCGATGCCCAGCCCGAGGCCGGCCGCGACGACCCTGGCCGCCGTCGCCAGCTCCGCCCGCTCCGGGCGGTAGCCCTCGTGCCCGACGGCGTCCAGCCAGATCAGCGGCAGCATCAGTCCCGCGACGACGGCGCAGCACCACACACCGCCGCCGAAGAGCAGCCGCGTCACGCCGATGCGTCCCGCAGCCGGCGGGCCTCGGTGACCAGCCGGCTCGACCCGCCCCGGCCGGCGACGTCGGCGAGCCCCGGCACCTCGATACGTACACCGGTGGTCGCCGCGTTCTGCGCGGCCAGCGCCAGCAGGTCCGGCAGGCCGCGCGGCGCGGGTCGGCAGGTCAGCAACGCCGGCAGCGCGGCGGCCAGGATCCGCCAGACGGTCAGCGGCGCCCCGGCGGCGGTCGCGTCCCGCAGCGGCCCGACGACCCGGGACAGGGTGATCATCCCGTCGGCGGTCAGCGACCCCAGATGGGTGCCGACCGCCGTCGGGTCGAGCCCGCCGTCGGCGGCCAGCATCAGCAGCGCGTCGACGGTCGCCACCCGGTCGGCCTCGTGCCGGGCGGCCAGCCCGTACGCCACCGCGAGGTCCAGCGCCGGACCGGCGGCGCCGGTGCGTTCGGCGAGCATCGGCAGCAGCACGGCACCGCCCGGCTCGTCGAGGTCCGCGCACCCGGCGACCAACGGCAGGGTGTACGCGGCGACCAGCCCCCGGTAGCCGGGTAGCTGCGCCGGCCAGAGCCGTTCGTCGAGCAGCAACCTGACGTCGACCGGGCGGGGCGTCACGTCGAGCAGGCCGTACGGGTCGCCGGCCCCCGGCGGCGCGGCCACGTCGACGAGGCGTCGCCGCTGCGGCAGCCGGTCGTGCCGGTAGTCGTAGCCGCCGTGCCGGTCGCGCCGGGCCACCGTCACCACCTGGTAGCGCGGTCGGGGCAGGCCGCCGGCGCGCAGCCAGGCTGCCAACTCCTGCCCGGCAGGAGTGCCCAGTGCCGCCGCCTTCGCCGCCAACGGCTCGTCGACGTTGGCCGGCAGCCGCAGCAACGCCTGGGCCAGGTCCGCTGGCCACGGCGGCTGCCCGTCGAGCCGGGCAAGCCGCTCGAACAGCGCTTCCGGCTCGATCGCACCGGTGGCCAGGGTCGGGGCGGCCAGGGTCGGTCCAGCGACCCGCTCCGTGGTCCCGTGCCCCGCGACGAACTGCCCGATCTCGGCCACCCGGGTTCGCAGCAGCCGGCGCAGGATCTCCCCCTGCGGGTCGGCGGGCCGCTGCCCACTGGTCGGCTCCCGGCCCCACGCCGCCGACAGCGACGACCAGGCGCGCGCCGAGACCGTCTGGTCGGTGCCGGCGACGATCGGGTCGCTTGCCCCGGCGAGGACCCGCAGCACCACGGTGAGGCCGCCGAACCTGGTCTCGGGCAGCGACGGCCAGACCATCGCGTGCGCCCGGTTGAGCACCGGAGTCAGCGCGGCCGCGACGGCTGCCCGGTCGGCGCGGCCCAGCCGGACCACGCCGGCCAGGATCCGCTCCAGCTCCAGCGGCGCGGTCCACTCGGCGGCGAACATCGCGGCGACCTGCTCGGCCAACTCGTCCGGGGCGGTGATCGGCGGCGGCGGCGCCGGTGCCGCCACCGCTGGCAGGGTGTCACCGACGTGCCGCACCTCGGCGGGTGCGCTCACCCGGTGGCCGTGCCGGGTGGCGAGCGCGCTGGCCCGCTCGGCGATGTCGATCTCCGGGTGGTCGGCGGCGACCGCCAGCACCCGGGCGATCCGCGCCGCCTGGGCCCTGTCGCGGCGGGCCGTCTGGTCCAGCCAGGTCAGCTGGGCCCGTACCAGGGTCTTCTCGGGCCGGACCAGGACGGCGGGTGCGGTGTCGAGCAGCGCGTCCAGGTCGATGTCCGGCACCGCCCGCAGGCTCCGTTGGGCCGCCGCGGCCGCTGTCGACGGCCCGTCGGCCAGCAACCGCAGGTAGGCCGGCAGCCGGTCACGGACCTCGTCCGCGGTCGGTGCCAGCGCCTCGTGCAGCGCGACGAAGACCCGCAGCGCGGCCGGCCGTTCGCCGCGTAGCAGCCGGCCGAGCGTGCCGTCGATCAGCATCGACCGGTCGAGCCGGCCGTCGGCGGCCAGCTGCGCCAACGCCGCCGGCAACTTCAGCGGCGCGTCCGTGCCGACCTGATCGTCCTGCTGGAGCCGGGCCCAGGACCACTGGTCGCCGAAACCGTCCACCTCGAACAGTCGTGGTGTCAGCGAATCCAGCCAGGGATCCCGGCGCAGCCGATCGACCAGCGCGTCCCGCCGTTCGTCCTCGGTGGGCCGACCGACGATCGCCGTCCAACCGAGGACGAACCGGTCCCCGGCCGGTGGCGGTGCCTGCTCGGCGTGCAGCAGGTCGGCGACGAACCGCCAGCTGTCACCGGGCGTGGACCGGTCGACGCGTGCGCAGAGCCGGTACGCCAGGTCTGCCAGCCAGGTGACGCCCCGGCGGCGGGCCACCTCGATCACCGGGGTCGCGGGCACCTGCCGCAGCGAGACGTTGCGTCGGCCCAACACCTCGGCGACCTGGGCGGCGCTCGGCAGGCAGCCGACCGCGCCGACGGCCAGGGCGGTGGCCTGCCAGTTGCTCCACCACTCGTCGTGGCGGCGACGAACGTGGGCCACCAGGTCGGTGCCGAGTCGGCGGCGCTGCGTCTCGTCGAGGCCGTCGACGGTGGCCGTGGCGGCATCGACGTCGCCGGTGTCGAGGAAGCCGAGAATGTCGGTCACGCCGTCGCCTCCACCGGTGCGGTGACCATCGTGGTCGCCAGGACATGTTTGCACGGCCCCCGGCCGCCCCGGTGCCGCGCCCACCAGACGCAGGTGCAGGTGTGCGAGCCGTCCGGCAGCCGCCGTACCCGGTACACTTCGTCGCGGTGGCGTACCGTGGCTCCGGCGTCGTCGGGGGTCACCGCGCCGGTCTCGACCAGCGCACGGGCGCCGGCCAGCCGAGGATTGTCCCGCTCGGCGCGGCCGGGGTCGTAGGGCAGCACCCGGTGGAAGTAGCCGGCCCGGGCGACGTCGTAGCCGACCCGTCCGGCGGTGCCCAGCAGCGCCAGCGCCGCGCGTACCCGTTGAGCGGTGATGCCGGCCGCGCCGGCCAGCGCGTCGACGTCGACCGTCGGATCCCAGTCGAGCAGCGCCCCGACCAGCTCGCTGTCGTCGGCGACCTTGTCACTGGCGAGATCACGCAGCACGCCGCCCTCACCGGAGAAGCCCCGTGCCGGGTCCGGTGACAGGGTCAGCGACAGGCTCATCCCGCCCAGGTCCACCTCCCAGACGCTGGCCACCGGTGCGGCACCGGCTGCTACCGCCGGTCCGTACACCCGCAACGCGACGGCGTGCCGCAGCAGGCCGCGCAGCGTGACCAGCCGACCGGCGCCGGCCAGGCACACGGCACCTGGCGCGGCGCGGGAGGTCAGCCGCAGCGACCGGCCGGCCGGCACCGCCCACAGCACCGACCGGTCGCCGGTGCCGGGCAGCCGCCGCAGGAACGTCGCCGCCTCGGCAACCGGGATCTCCGCCCGCAGATCCATCGCCGCCGCGACCACCTGCACCTCGGCGAAGCCGCGCAGCCAGCGGCGCGGCAGCGGTACCGTGCGCTCGACGACCCGCCCGTCCATGGTCGACACCGTCACATCGTCCGGGCCGACCGACAGGTGCAGCGGGTCCAGCCCGCCGACCCGGGCCAGGGCCTCGCGCAACGGCGGGTTGACGTCGAAGTTGGTGGTGCCGTGCGCGACGATGTCACCGTCCAGCCCGTCCAGGGTCACATCGAGTCGGGCGTACACGCCGCAGCAGCCGGAGAAGGACTCGAACCGCAGCCGGTCCCGGCTGCCGGTGACCACCGGGTCGAGGCTGGCCGGGTCGACCGGCCGGTGGTAGCGGGTGCGGGCCACCTCGGCGACCGCCAGCAGCCCGGCGGCGGCAGCCGTCGGCGCGGTGAGGAACCCGGTGAAGAACCGGGGGTTGGCGGCCGGCCCGCCGCTGGTCTGCAGGGTCAGGGCCCGGTCGGCCAGGGCGGAGGGGCGAAGATACTGGTACGTCGCCGTGGTGCTCACGCCGGCGCACGTTACCCACGCCCACCGACATCCGCCGCCCACCAGCGATTTATATCGATGTTCGTGATACCGTGCCAGAGTTCAGTCGACAGTGGTCGATCATTGGGATCCGGTAGGGGGAGCCAGTGGCGCGAAGGGTTCCGGTGGCCGTGGTGGTGGCGGCCGTACTGCTCGGGACGGCCGTGCCGACCGCGGCCGTCGCCGGTCCCGGCGGCCCCGACCACCGGCATGGTGGTCTTGACCGGGTGCACACCGCCGGTCGGGTCGTCGTCGACGGTGCCACCGCACGGTACAGCTGGCCCGGCGTCTACTTCGAGGGCCGGTTCCGGGGCAGCGGGATCGGGATCGTCCTGGACGACCCGCACGCCGACTACGACGTCCAGATCGACGGCCGGACCGTCGCCACCCTGGTGACGCCGGGCGCGATCACCCACCGGGTCGACGGGCTACGGCCCGGCCGGCACACCGTACGGGTGGTCAAGCGCAGCGAGAGCCAGTGGGCGACCAGCACGTTCGGCGGTTTCGTGCCGGTACCCGGTGGTGCCGTCCTGCCCGCACCGGCGCCACGGCACCGGCAGATCGAGTTCATCGGCGACTCGCACACCGCCGGGTACGGCAACGAGTCGACGAGCCGGGACTGCACCGGCGACGAGGTGCACCGGACCACCAACGCCGACCGCAGCTTCGGCGCGATCACGGCCCGCCGATACGGCGCCGACTACCAGATCAACGGGTACTCGGGGCTCGGCATGGTGCGCAACTACGGTGGCCACTCACCGGGAACCACCTACCGCACGTACTACGACCGGGCGCTGCTCGCCGTCGACGGCGACGTCTGGCCGCAGCCGCGCAGCTGGCGACCGCAGGTCGTCGTGGTGGGCCTCGGGCTCAACGACTTCTCCACCGACATCGCCCCCGGCGAGTCGTGGACGCCGGAGACGCTCGGTGCCGCCTACCGCGAGGCCTACCACGGCTTCCTCGACCAGTTGCGCGCCCGGTACGGCGACCGGACCCACATCGTCGTCACCGCCAACGAGATGTGGAACACCACCGCCTTCCGGGACGCGGTGACCCAGGTCGTCGCCGAGCGCAACGACCGGGGCGACGACCGGGTCCGGATGTGGTACGTCGAGAGTGCCGGCCTGGACTCCCTCGGCTGCCACTGGCATCCGTCGGTCGCCGACCATCAACTGCTCGCCGACCGCCTGAGCGCCGTGCTCGACGAGCTGCCGTTGCGCTGGTGACCTGACCTTCGTGCGGTCGGGTGCCCCGACCGCTGTCGCCGTCAGGGTCGCGGCACCGCCACCACCTCGTACGTCGTCTCCGGGGTGACCTCGACGCCGAACCGGGCGTTCGGCAGGTAGAGCAGATCGCCGGCGGCGGCGACGGTGGTCGGCACGTCGAACCGTTCGTCGGTGCTCCGCCCGACGATGTCGCCCTGGCTGCCGGCGGCGTTGATCTGCAGCTCGACGAGGGTGTTCGCCCGGTTCTGCACGACGAACAGGGTCTGGTCGACCACCAGGAGCCCGTCGCCGCCGACCAGGAGTCCGTCGCCGTTGACGTCGACGACGCCGGTGCGGCCGGTGACCCCGGTCGCCGGGTCCACGGTGAACAGCAGACCGGTGTTGGACTGCACGATGATCAGGTTGGCGCCGCTGGGGCTGACCGTGACGCCGTTGGCGTTGATGCCGTCGCCGTAGACGATGTCGCCGGTGAGCGGGATCCGGCGTACCTGCGCGGCGTCGGGCAGCGCCCCGGCGGCGTCGATCGGCAGGTGGTAGACGACCGGGTTGGTGGAGTCGGTGAAGAAGGCGCCGGCGTCGGTGACGGTGACGTCGTTGACGAAGCTCTCCGACATGGTCGCGAGCTCGTAGCGGGCGAGCAGGTCGCCGGTGTCGGCGTCGATCACCCGGGCGTCGCCGGCCGCGCCGCCGGCGACGAAGAGCCGGCCCCGTGCGTCGAGGGCCAGGCCTACCGACGCGGTGCCGGGTGCGTCGCCGATCAGCTCACCGACGCCGGTCGCCAGGTCCGCACGGAAGATCGCGCCGTCGGCGAGGGATCCGACGTACGCGGTGTGCCGCTCGGCGTCGATCGCGATGCCTTCGGGGGCGAACCCGTCGGGTAGCCGTACCGTGTCGACCAGGTCGACGCTGCCACCGGCGGCACCGACCGGGTCGCTGCCATGCTGGCCGGCGGTGGCCAGGCCGGTGGCGAGCGCCAGCGCGCCGGCCAGGGCCGCCGCCGACACCGTCGCGCCGATCGCGGTACGCCTGCGGTTCACCATCGGTGATGCCTCCTGTGCTCCGGCCGACCGCCTGGACCGGTCGACGCCCTACCGGAAGGCACGGCGCGAACAGGTGTGACGTTCACCGGGTCGGATACCGGACGGCGGCCGGTGCGGCCGCCGTACACTGGTCGCCGGTGTCGGACGGTAGCGGCGGCGGGTCGCGGGCGGGGGAGCGGGTACGGATGAGGTCACACCTGCCGATCCTCAAGGCGCACGGTTCGCAGAACGACATCCTCGTCATCGAGGGCCGGCCGGGTGACTACGCCGCCGACGCGGACGTGCCGCACCTGGTACGCCAGTTGTGCGACCGGTCCGGTCCGCTCGGCGGCGGCGACGGGGTCTACTTCGTCGACCTCGCGCCGGCGGTGCCGCAGGCGGCGTTCTTCAACCCGGACGGGTCGTTCGCGAAGCTGTGCGGCAACGGGATGCGCTGTGTCGGTCGGCTGGTGCTGGACACCCGGGAGACCGATCGGGCGGTGGTGCGGGCCGGCGGCAGCGATTTCGTGGTGCTGCGGGCGGAATCCACCCCGGAAGGGGTCCGGCAGACGGCCGTCGAGATGCCGAAGGTGGATTTCGACCCGGCCGAGCCGGTGCTGGCCCTGGCGCAGCCGCACCTCGACACGCCGGTACCGGCGTTGCACCCGACACTGGGGCTGACCGCGCTCGCCGTACCGAACGACCATCTGGTCGCGGTGGTGGAGAAGTTCGACGAGGCCGAGCTGGTCGCAACCGGGCTGCGGATCGTCGCGGCCACGGACGTGGTGCCACGGGGGGCGAACCTGTCGTTCGTGTTCGCGCTCGGCGGCGACGAGATCTACGTGCAGACGTACGAGCGGGGGGCCGGGCTGACCCCGTCGTGTGGCTCGGGGGTGGTCGCCTCGCGGGCGGTCTGGTCCCGACTGGGGTACGCCGACGCGGGGGAGCGGATCACCGTCCGTAATCCGGGTGGGGTCGCGACGGCCTGGTTGACCGGTGCGGGATCCGCCTGGCAGGCCACCCTGCAGGGCAACGCGTCGTACGTCTACCGCGCCGACGTCGACCTCGCAGCGGTCGTTTCCGGTGTGGTCGGCGGTGTTGAGCGCGACACGTTCGTCGACGAAGTCGAGGCATTCGCCCAGTTGCGGCGGAACAACCACGGTGTGCTGCACGCCGCCGGGGTGTATCCGTCGGTCGGCTGAACCGGGCCGAACCGGAGCTGAATCCGGGCTGAATCCGGGCTGAATCCCATTCCGCCCGCCGTCCGATGGTCCGCCGCCAGAATTCGGCCAGCAAATAGGTATTATTAGATCGATGCATGCCGATCTAATTGCTGCCGAGGGTGCCGAGGCGGCGCCGTGGCCAAAAGGGTCAGGATACGGGAACATGAGACCGAATCACATATCTCTACATCGATCTGATTTCGGCCTAGCATCTGTGTCAGTCAGATTCACGGTCATCGGTCGGTCTGTCACAATCGGGTCGGCCGGGTATCGAAAGGAGGCGGGAGATGACCTTCTCCCGGCCGTCCCGGCGCCACTGGCGCCTCGCCCTCACCGCCACCGCGGTCGCCGCAGCCACGGTCGCCTTCGCCGCGCCGGCCAACGCCGCGCCGGCCGAGGGCCCTGTCCTGTACGCCGGTGAGTCCACCACCGTCGCCGATTCCTACATCGTGGTGTTCAAGGACGAGCGGGTGTCCCGCACCGGGGTGCCCGCTGCCGCCCGCGCCGTCGCCGCCCGTCACGACGCCGCGGTGGTACGCACCTACACCGAGGCGCTGCGCGGATTCGAAGCGCGGATGAGCGAGAAGGCAGCCAAGCGACTCGCCGCCAGCTCGGCCGTCAAGTACGTCCAGCAGAACCGGACCGTCTCCCTCGCGGCCACCCAGACCCCCACCCCGTCCTGGGGGCTCGACCGGATCGACCAGTCCGCGCTGCCCCTGAACAACAGCTACACCTACCCGAACTCCGGGTCAGGTGTGACCGCGTACATCATCGACACCGGCATCCGCTTCTCGCACAGTGACTTCGGCGGGCGGGCGGTCACCGGCTTCGACGCGGTCGACGGCGGCAGCGCCGACGACGGCAACGGCCACGGTACGCACGTCGCCGGCACCGTCGGCGGCACCGCGTACGGCGTCGCCAAGGACGTCACGCTGGTCGGCGTACGGGTGCTCAACAACAGCGGCAGCGGCACCTACGCGGGGGTCATCGCCGGTATCGACTGGGTGACGGCCGACCACGGCCCGGGTGAGCCGGCGGTGGCCAACATGAGCCTCGGCGGCGGCTTCGACCAGGCGGTCAACGACGCCGTGGCGCGGTCCATCGACGACGGCGTCGTCTACTCTCTGGCCGCCGGCAACAGCAACGCCAACGCCTGCAACTACTCGCCGGCCAGCACCCCGGCCGCGATCACCGTCGGAGCCACCACCAGCACCGACGCACGGGCCAGCTACTCCAACTACGGCACCTGCGTCGACATCTTCGCCCCGGGTAGCGCCATCACCTCGGCCTGGCACACCGGCGACACCGCCACCAACACGATCAACGGCACCTCGATGGCCGCGCCGCACGTCGCCGGTGCCGCCGCCCTGGCCCTGGCGGCCAACCCCGGCTACACCCCGGCGCAGATCGGCAACCTGCTGATCGCAGACGCGACCGACGGCGTCGTCACCAACCCGGGCACCGGCTCGCCGAACAAGCTGCTGTACGTGGGCAACATCGTCCCGCCCACCCAGGACTTCACCGTCGAGGTGGCCCCGGCCGGCGCGACGGTCGACCCGGGTGACCCGGCGAGCGCTACCGTCAGCACCACCACCGCCGTCGGTGACCCGCACACCGTCACCTTCAGCGTGACCGGAGCTCCGGCCGGCGTCACCGCCGAGTTCAGCCCGGCGTCGGTCACCTCCGGCGGCGCGACGACCCTGACCCTGGACACCGCCGCGTCGACGGAACCCGGCACCTACCGGCTGACCATCGTCGGCACCGGTCCGGAGACGTCGCAGTCGGCACCGTTCACGCTCACCGTCAACGGTCCGCCCGGCTGCTCGCAGACCAACTCCACCGACTTCCCGATCAGCGACAACAGCACGACCGAGAGCGCGATCGTCATCAACGGCTGCGCCGGCAACGCCCGGGCCGCCAGCACCATCGAGGTCAACATCTACCACACCTGGATCGGTGACCTGACGGTCTCGCTGATCGCTCCGGACGGCAGCGCCTACGTGCTGCACAGCCGGACCGGCAGCAGCACCGACAACATCTTCCAGACCTACACCCGGGACCTGTCCAGCGAGGTCGCCGACGGCACCTGGAAGCTGCGGGTGCAGGACTCGGCCAGCCTGGACACCGGCTACCTGGACAGCTGGACGCTGAACCTGTAGTCGGGCGCCGAACACCGCCCGGAGCTCCGGCACACCGCCGGGCTCCGGGCGTTTCGCGCGGCCGGACGCATAACCGCTTGTTCTGCGATTCGCGCACCCTCACTGCCACCGCATGTCGGGTATGGGTGATCAGTCGGCGTACTTTGGCTGATATGCCGAATGCTTGCCGGGCTGATTCGCCACGGCATTTGAACATTCGACTATGGCGAACAAAATGACATCCATGGATGGCGATTGAATGTCGTATGGTGGGTCACCTCGGACAATCGAATGGATGGTGGTGATCCCCGTGCGGAAGTTCATCGGCGTGCTCGTGGCTCTGGCGGTGGGTGTGGCGGCGACCCTGGCCCTCACCTCACCGGCGCAGGCGACGACGGCGACCTTCACCCAGACCAGTGCCTGGTCCACCGGGTACGTGGGCGAGGTGGTCGTCACGAACAACTTCACCGTGCCGATCACCGGCTGGGAGGTGGCGTTCACGCTGCCGGCCGGATCGTCGGTGTCCAGTGCGTGGAGCACCCAGGTCGCGACGACCACGCCGCACTACACAATGATCAATACGAGCTGGAACGGCTCACTCGCACCGGGCCAGTCGGTCACCATCGGGTTCGTGGTGACCGGCACCGGCCTCCCGACGATCCTGTGGCCGCTCTGACCTCCGCGACCGTGCCGGTGACGGCGGGACGTGCCCGGGGCCGTTCCCTGCCCGGGCGCACCCGCCGTCACCGTGGGCTGAATCCCGGGGTCAGCCGCCGGCGGGCGTCAGCTCGATCAGCTCCCAGCCGCCTTCCGGTACGTCGTCGGTCGGGTCGGTACGCAGATTCATCGGATTGCCCATGCCGAGGTAGAGCGTCGACCCGTCGGCGACCATCGTGCGGAAGCCGTAGTTGAGGTAGTTGCCCAGCCCCTGGGTGTCGACCGCCGTCGCCGGCTTGTTGTTCGACTCGAACATCCACAGGTCACCGCCGTAGAGCGCCGGGTCGATGGTGATCGGGTTCAACTCGTCGCTGAGCCCGGTGGCCGCCCCCCGGAACCCCGTTTCAGCCGCCGCCTGCGGCAGCAGGTCCTTGGCGAGGTAGCTCCAGTCCATCGTGCCGACGAACAGCCGCCCGTTCGAGACCGCCATCGTCCAGGTGTAGTTGGTGTAGATGTTGCCGAATCCCATCCGCCCGTACTTCGGCCGGTAGCCGGTGAGGGCCCACCGCCAGGCACCGACGCCGTAGTCCGCGGCGGGGTCGTACACCGGCAGGACCGCCTGGCCGTAGAGCAGCTCGGTGCTCGCCTGCGCGGTGCCGAACGACCTGCCCCGGAAGATGCTCACCGCCCGCTGCGAACGCTCCAGGGTCGCGCGGGCCGCAGGCTCGTCCGCCGGCGGGTACGCCTCGGCGACCATCGCCGTGGACTTCATCGGCACGTGCATGGTGCCCCAGTAGAGGTACCCACGGTACGAGGCCAGCGCGCCGAGGCCGTACGAGCCGGCGATGACCGGGTCGGGCTCGTAGGACGCCGCACTCCACACCTGGGTCCACCCCTCGGCGTCGTCCGGGGTGAGCCCCGGCTCGCCGTCGAGCAGCCGAGGGCTCATCCACACCCCGGCGATGCCGGGATCGGCCTGGGCGGTCGGGACGACGCCGACGCGGACCGGCTCCGCGTCGGGGCCCGGGCGTGCCCCCGCCGAGGACGACCCTCCCGCCGCCGACCAGGTGCTGACGAAGACCCGACCGTCGTGCACCTCCAGGTCGGCCACCTGCGCCGGCAGCTTGCCGACCTCGACGAAGTTGAACGGGTCGTCGCGGTCGCCGGCCCAACGCAGGATGTAGCCGCCGTCGCGGCCGTTCGGGCCGACGCCGACCCCGGCGTACAGCACGTTGTGGGCGACCACGAAGTGGCGGATGTTGCCGTACTTGGCGAAGTTGGCCGACCCCAGGTACTCGCCGGTGGCCGTGTCGAACGCGAACATGTTGACCGTCGCGCCGAGCGCCGGCCCGGCCAGCAGGACGACGCCGTTGTGCGTGCCACCGGCCCGCAGCCCCAGCGTCCGGCGTAGCCGCGACAGGTCGTCGGCGGACGCGCCGGTGATCTCCGCGGTCTTCTCCGTCAACGTCGCCGAGGCCAGGTCGTAGACGTACGCCCGGGGCTGCCGGTGGTCGCCGACGCTGACCGGCATCGTCGGGTTCTGCTTGACCACCTGGCTCTCGGCGAACTCGCACACGTAGTCGTCGGTGATCCGTGGGTTCGGCAGGGCCAGCGTCGCCCCGGTCACGATGCAGTGGACGTTCGCCCCGGTGCCGAACCAGAGCCGGTCGTCGGCCTTCGCGAGCGACCACACGTACGCCTGGTTGACCTTGGCCTGGCCCTGCGCACACGGCGGCCCGGCGGGGTAGGGCAGTCCGATGCCGACGAAGCACTCCTCAGGGGTGGCCTTGGCGAGCAGTTCGTGCGCGAACGCCGGTGATCCGGCAGGCACCGCCTGCTGGCCGACCGCCGGTGCCGGGGCCACGACGAGGGCCGGTAGGACGAACAGTGCGATGGCGGAAATCAGTCGCCGTCGGGATATCAGGGGCCAGCGCATCAATTCCCTTTCTTTCGGCACGATCCACACCCGCCGTGGGGGACCGCATTCCGTGGCAGAACGGGCAGTACGGAACGCAGCATCGAAACCCTGGTCACGGGCGCGGACGGTGGCATTGTCGGCTTCGTGAGGTGAGCTGAGTGTCCACCCAGTCAGGACAGTAGACAACGGTGATTGCCGTCTGATTTCCGACGTCCACATCAGATGTGGGCAGCTACCGGAGTGGTCGTCACTGATCGTCGTTAGGCCAATTGCCACGTGTCACCATTCGGGGTGCGGTGTGGTCCACCGAGGGGATGCGCAAACGACGCCGCCCGGACCCCGCAGCGCGGGATCCGGGCGGCGTCGGATCAGCTCAGCCTTCGACGTCGGCGAGCAGGTCCTGCAGGTCACCGAACATCTCCGCGAAGTCCAGCGTCTCCGCCTCCGCCGGTGCCTCGATCGACACCGGGGTGCCGTAGTCGGTGTAGTCGACCGTGATGTCGCTCATCGTTCCCATGACCATCTTCACCCGGCGCGGCTGGTACTGCTCGTCGACCCACACGTCGGCCTTGACCTCGGTCACGCCGGCGGCGGCGAACTGCTCCTGGACGCCCTCGCGCAGCTCGGCGTCGAGTTGCCCCAGGTAGGTCTCGACCGGGCTGGTCGACGTGTAGTGCACCGTCTTGACACCGTCGATGGTCTCCTCACCGACGACCACGACCTCCTTGCCCTCGAGGAGGGTCTGCACGCCCTTGACCGGGTCCATGTCCTCGACCTGCTTGGCGAGCTCCTCAGAGCCGGCGCCCAGCGCGGCGAGGTCCATCTTGAACCACTTCTTGCCCTCCATCGACGCCTGCTCCGCCTCCGGGATGCTCACGTAGTACGTGGTCCCGATGGTGCGTACGGTGATCTCCCCGTCCTCCGGGTCGACCATCGTCAGCTCGGCCTTCGGCTCGTCCCCGAAGGCGATGACGCCGCTCATGTCCATCGACTCACCACCGGCGGTGCCGGTCATCGTCACCTTCACCGAGGTGGCCTTGTTGGTGGTCTCGATGGTGCGCTGCAGCGACCCGACCGCGTCGGTGGCGAGCTGCGTCAGCACGCCCGACCCACCGCCGGCGGCGACCTCGGCCGCGGGCTGCGCGGCACCGCAGGCGGTGAGGGCGAGTACGGCGACCGAGGCCACCGCCACGGAGGTGGCCCTGTTCAGTGTCGACACGAAGTGAACTCCCTGTTCAGCTGTCTCAGATGATCGGCCGGCATAGTACCGGGGGCGGTCAACCCAACTGACCGTCGACCACCGGCCGGCGATTCCCCGGCTCACCTACGACTTTCGTCGTAGACCGCCACCGTCGGAGTTACCACCAACCGATGACGACTCGCGCGCCGATTCTCGGCACGCTTGAGCCACCCACAAACGACGGAGGAACAGTCAATGCGCAAGGTGGCAATCGTCGTCGCGGTCGTGGTCGTCGTCCTGTGCGGCGGTCTCGGCTGGATCGCGTACCAGGCGGTCGACCTCGGTAGGGAGATCATCGAGGCCGGGGTCAGCCGGGACGAGTTCGCCGTCCAACGGGTGGGCACGCCGGAAGCGGAGGTGCGGGCCGCGCTACCGGAGCCGCTGTCCGACATCAAGGACCACGAACTGTACGGCGACGACCCGGACAAACTCGGGATGCCCGCTGGTGCCTCGTGCGTCTACTACACGATCACCCCGTTCGAGGCCGAAGGCCCGGACCTGTGGCGGTTCTGCTTCGTCGACGGCGCGTTGGCGGAGAAGAGCGCCATCACGATCCCGCAGTGACGCCGCCCGCCCTCCGCCGGCCCCCGACAGGGGTGCCGCCGGCGATCGGCCAGAATCCCACCGACCCGTCGCCAACCACGCCTGACACCACCGAAGGAGCACCGCCGCGATGACGACGTTCCGGTGGGCGGCGTGGTGGCACGACCGGACAGCCCGGTGGCCCGCACGGGCACGGCGGTGGCGGACGCGGGCGGCCCGGGTCGGGCCGTGGCGCCTGCTCTACGAGATCTGCCTGGTGGCGCTGGTCACCGTGATGGCGACCCTGGCCGCCGTCGGCGCCGACTGGTACCCGCTCGCGCCCTGGTTGGTCGCGCTCTCCACACCGGTGCTGGTGGTGCTGCGGCTGCCCCACCCGACGGCCGCGTACGTCGCCGCGGCACTGATCGGCCTCGCCACCGGCGGACAGAACAGCCTGCTGCTGGCGGTGCTGAGCGCCGCGCTGGCGTACCGGGTCGCCCGATGGTGGCAGGTCGGCGCCGCGCTGGCCGTCGCCTGGGCCAGCTACGTCGGGTCGATCCGCTGGTCGGAACCGGTGACGGTGGAGTTGGCCGTCGCGTACTCGGCGCTGTTCGTCCTGCTGGCGATCTTCCCGGCCGGTGTGGCCCGGCTGGTCCGGCGGCGACGGCGCCTGCTGGCGGCGCTGCACCACCGAAACATGCAACTGCACCGGGAGCAGGGCGAGATCGCCCGTCAGGCGCAGACCCGGGAACGGGCCCGCATCGCCCGGGACCTGCACGATTCGCTGGGGTACAAACTCACCCTGATCTCGCTGTACGCCGGGATGCTGCGGACCGCCGAGGGCGACCAGCGGACCGAGGCCGCCGACCTGGTGAGGCAGACCTCCTCGGCGGCGATGACCGAGCTGCGGCAGATTCTCGGCATCCTCGGCCAGGACGACAGCCAGTCCGCGGTGCGGCCGCTGACCGGCCTGGACGAGCTGGCAGCGCAGGCCCGGGCCGGCGGCGCCGAAGTGGAGGTCGTCCGTCAGGGTCAACCCCGACCGCTGGCGGCGTTGACCGAACACGCGGCGTACCGGGTGATCCAGGAAGGCCTGACCAACGCGTTGCGGCACGCTCGAGGTGGGGCGATCGTCCTGCTGCTGCGCTACGAGACCGACGCGCTGGTGGCCGCCGTCACCAACACCGCCGGGCACCGGGTCGCCCGGTCCACCTCCCAGCAGGGACTGATCGGGTTGGCCGAACGGGTCCGGATCGCCAAGGGCATGCTCTACCACGGTCCGACGCCCGACGGCGGGTTCCGGCTGGCGGCCACCCTGCCGTACCTGGGTGACGAACCCGCTGCCGCCGAGCACCGTCCCCCACCGGTGGCCGGGGCCGACTTCGACGGCCTGATCGAGCGGCACCAGCGCGGGTCCCGGCTCACCCTGGCGGTCACCGGGCTGGTCATCGCCGCCTGCCTGGCGTTGTGTCTGGCCGGGGCCTGGCTGGCCACCACGCTGGTCGTGGTCGACCGCGACACCTACGACGCGGTGCGGATCGGCCAGCCGGAGGACGAGGTCCGGGCGGTGCTGCCCGACGTCGACGTCGGCGTGGTCGACGCCGACGGTGCCGGTCGCCGGTCACCACCCGGTGCCACCTGCGTCGACTACGACTCGTCGATCCTGGACCAGGCCGACTCCGACACCGAACGGACCATGTACCGGTTCTGTTTCCGCGAAGCAACGCTCGTCGACAAACAGATCGTCAAGGAACCGCGACAGTGATCCGACGACGATGAGGGACGACACGATGGCCGACCCCGTACGGGTGCTCCTGGCTGACGACGACTCGTTGATCCGTACCGCGATCGACGCGGTCCTGCGACCGGCGACCGACATCGAGCTGATCGCCCAGGCCGCCGACGGGCGGACCGCGATCGACCTGGCCGTACGGCACCGACCGGACGTGGCACTGCTGGACATCCAGATGCCGGTCCTCGACGGCCTGGCGGCGCTGCGGGAGATCCGCCGGCTGGCCCCGGCGGTCCAGATCGTGGTGCTGACGACCTTCGGTGAGGACGAGTACGTCGCGCAGGCACTCGCCGCCGGAGCCGCCGGCTTCCTGCTCAAGGAGTCCGCCGCCGACGAACTCGCGTACGCCGTGCGCGCCGCCGCGGCCGGCAACGCCTACCTGTCGCCGAAGATCACCCGTCAGGTGCTCAATCGGCTACCTACTGTCACTGTACGTCCAGAAGAGGACCTGAAAAGAGTCGACATGCTCAGCGATCGGGAACGCGAAGTCCTGGTACTGCTGGCCCAGGGCCTGTCCAACGCCGAGATCGGCCAACAGCTGTTCGTCTCCGAAGGCACCGTGAAGACCCACGTGTACCGGGTGTTCGCCAAGCTCGGCTGCGAGAACCGGGTCCAGGCGGCCATGCTCGCCCAACGGGCCGGTCTGCTGGATCCGCCCTCTGGTCCGGCCCACTGAGTGACGAGCGCGGCAACGGAAGATCCACCCGGAGGATTGCGCCCGCCGGCACAGTGGTTACGGTCGGTTGACCGTACCGGTGACGACGACGAGGTGACCCGTGTCCGAGGTGGATCAGAAGCAGCCGCAGCAGGCGCGAGCTGTCCGCCGTACCGTCGACGTGGCCCGGGTGGGACGGTGGCTGACCGGCCCGGCGGGCGCCGGTGTCATCGGGGTCTTCTTCACGGTCGCGACGGCCGCGTTCAGCGCGGCCGGCGGTATCGCACCGGACCTGGCCGCCGAGGGCTGGACCGGCGGCCGGGGCGGCTGGCTGGTGGCGTTCACCCTGGCAGGGGTCGTCACCCTTGCCGCCGGCGTCGGCCTCTGGTGGTGGCGTAACCGGCTCCGCGACCGCCTCGGCGTCGCCTACGTCGTCAACGAGGTGGCGGCCGGCTGGACCCCGGAGCAGAAGGACGGGTTCCTCAGCGACGTCCGGGACCGGTTCGCCGTGTTTCGGCCGGTGCCGCCGCTACGCACCTTCGACCGGGCGGCGGTGTGGCCGCAGGGGACGGAGGCGACCCGCTGGGGCCGCGACGTCGACAGCCTGGTCCGCCACTTCCAGGTGGCCAGCTACGACCCGGACGGCCGGGACACCGCCCTGGACCGGTCACTGTTCGTCTGGGCGCCGTGGCCGGTCGCGGTCGCCTTCGGCCACCGGGTGACCGCGGCCGAACGGGGCCGGGCGCTGCAGGTCCGCCAGCGCGACGGTTTCGGCCGGCAGGGGCCGCTGCGGGTCGGCCCGGTCGACGACGGGCACACCTTCCAGGGCCCGGCCGACCGGCCCGACGGCGGACTCTCCGGGGAGCTGCGGGTGCAGCGCCACCCGGCGCGGCTGCGGGTCACCACAGACGGTGTCACCACAGACGGTGTCGCCACAGACGGTGTCACCACAGACGGTGTCGCCTCCTCGGCCGGGGTCGACGACGACGGGGCGACGCGAGAGATCCTGCTGCTGGTGCTGCGGACCAACCACCACGAGTTCGGCCCGCTGCCGAGACTGCCGGCCGACCTGACGCAGCGGGCCGCCCACGACGACGCGGCCGCCGCCAGCGACCGGGAACCGCTCGTCGTCGAGCTGCACGACGCCGCCGGGCTGGGCCTGCCGGAGACCGTGTCGACGACGCTGCGCGAATGGCGCTACCTGCCCCGGCCCGGGGAGACGCACCACCATTGGCGGGACTATCCGCAGATCGTGGCGACCGCGGCCCAGTGGATCGCCGACCAGGCAGCCAGCGTGCCGGGCGCGACGATCCTGCTGGGCGCGCAGGTTCCGCAGGAGGTGGCGGTCGGCCTGGGCATCCGGTCGGCCCGGCAGGCCGGCTGGCCGCGTGAACTGTGGCCGCTGGTGCACTCCGTCGGCAACGGCACCTTCACCGTCCCCCGACTCGACCTGGGACGCTGACCGGGAATCTGGACCAGCTCGACGGTCGCGCCAGCACCCTGGTCGGCTGATCTCTGACTATAGTCAGAGATCGTGAGCATGAAGTCCCGGATTCAGAGCATCCGCGCGTTCAACCGCATCGTCACCGAGAGACTCGGGGTGCTGGAGGACCGCTACCTCGCGCGCGACCGGCCACTGAGCCTTGACCGTCTGCTGTGGGAGATCGGCGAGGACGGCATCGACGTGCGCGAGCTGCGCAGCCGTCTCGGACTCGACTCCGGCTACACCAGCCGGCAGCTCCGAGCCCTGGAGCAGGAGGGTCTGGTCGTCGTGTCCCCTTCGGAACATGACAGCCGGGTCCGCCGAGCGACGCTCACACCTGCGGGTTTGGCGGAGCGGACCGTGCTGGACCGGCTTTCGGACGAACTGGTCGAAACGATCCTGGATCCGCTGACCGAGCGTCAGCGAGATGAGCTCGTCGCGGCGGCGGTGACCGTGCGGCGCATGTTCACCGCCTCCGCGGTCACGATCGCTGCGGTCGATCCGGCCACAGACGCGGCACGGTGGGCAGTCGACGCTTACCACCGCACGCTCGACGAGCGTTTCGACGGCGGGTTCCGGCCGGAGCGCAGCCTTCCCGCCGCCGATGACGCACTGCGTCCCCCGTCCGGACAGTTCCTGCTGGCGACGCTGAAGGACCGCCCCGTCGGATGCGTCGGCGTCACGAAGGTCGACGGTGCGGCGGCGGCGATCCGACGACTCTGGGTGTCGCCCGAGCTGCGCGGGCTGGGAGTCGGCCGGCGGCTCATCGACGCGGCCGAGGAAGCGGCCGCGTCGCTCGGGGCGAGCATCGTCCGGCTGGAGACCAACAAGTCACTCACCGAGGCGATCGGCCTGTACCGGGCCGCCGGGTACGACGAGGTCGCCCCGTTCAACGACGAGCCGTACGCACACCACTGGTTCGTGAAGTCACTGCACGACGACGGCACCGGTGCCCCGCCTGGCGGCGTCGGCTTCATCGGCCTGGGCATCATGGGCCTGCCCATGGCCCGCCGGCTCGTGGGCGGCGGCGTCGGGCTGACCGTGTGGAGCCGTACCCCGAAGGCCGACGAGGAACTCGTCGCAGCCGGGACCCGGACCGCCGCCACCGTCGCGGAGGTGTTCGCCCGGTGCGACACGGTGCTCGTGATGCTGCGCGACGCGGCCGCCGTCGATCAGGTCCTCCGGGACGTCCCCGGGGGACTCGCCCACCTCGTCGCCGGGCGCACGATCGTCAACATGGGAACTCTCTCCCCCGAATACTCGAAGGCGCTGGCCGACGAGGTCGAGAGCGCCGGCGGACACTACGTCGAAGCCCCGGTCTCCGGCTCTCGGGTACCGGCCGAGGAAGGCAACCTCGTCGCGATGGTGGCGGGTCGGCCCGACGTCGTCCGACGCGTCGTCCCGCTGCTCGACCCGATGTGCGCGCAGATCACCATCTGCGGGCCGGTGCCGTCCGGGATCACGATGAAGCTCGCCGTCAACGTGTTCCTGATCGCTCTCGTGACCGGCCTCGCCGAGGCGTTCCACTTCGCGGACAGGCACGGTCTCGACCCACGACTGCTCCGCGAGATTCTCGACGCGGGCCAGATGTCGTCCCCGATCTCCCGGGTCAAGACCGCGAAACTGGTCGCGGGCGACCTCACCGCGCAGGCGGCGATCTCCGACGTGCGAATGAACTCCGAGCTCATCGTCGACGCGGCCGTTTCCGCCGGCGCGGGCGTCCCGCTCAGCGACCTGTGCCGTGCCCTCTACGCCGACGCCGTGCGGCGCGGCGACGGAGCCCTCGACATGGTCGGCATCATCCGCACCATCGCGGCCGGGCAGTAGCATCGCGGCAATGACCGTGAGTGCCCCGGCCATCGCCGTCGAGGCAGGGACCACGCGGTCCCGAGGGGCGCGTGAAACGCTTCAGAGCGGAGAAGATGTCAGGCCGTACCCGGCTCGTGGGTGGTCGGGTGGGGGCGGATGTCATCGAGGGCCAGCAGCGCGGTCGCTGCCGTACTCGGGTGTCGGCCGCTGGCGGTCGCGACCGCCAGATTCCAGCGCGGCGCGTCGGTGAGGGGCACGAAGCGCGCGGCGGTCCGCTTGGTGCTGAAGAACTGCGGTACGACGGCGACGCCGAGCCCGTGACTGACCAGGTCGAGCAGCCAGTGCACGTCGTTGACCTCGAACGCGACCCGCCGGTCCACTCCGGCGGTGGCCATCGCCTGGTCGACGACGTCCCGGGTGATCCAGCCGGGGGAGAAGTCGACGAACGTCGCGCCGGCCAGGTCACGCAGGGCGACGCCGGAGCGGTCGCGCAGCGGATGGTCCGGCCCGCAGGCCAGCACCATCGGCTCGGCGCGGATCGGGGCCAGGGCGACCCCGGAGACCGGGCTGGCCGGTGCCGACACGAAGGCAAGGTCGAGATCGCCGGTACGGACCCGTTCGATCAGGTCCGGTGAGCCGCCCTGACGGAGCCGGATCTCGATGCCGGGGTGTTCGGCGTGGAAGCGGGCCAGCGCTGCCGGCAGGTCGACGGCACCGAGGCACTGCAGGGTGCCGACGGCCAGTTTGCCGCGCAGCAGCCCCCGGACCGCGGCCACGGCGTCCTTGGCGGCGGCGACGGTGGCCAGCGTGTGCCGGGCCTGGGTGAGCAGCGCCCGGCCTTCGTTGGTCAGCTCGACGCTACGGGTGTTACGGACGAACAGGCTCGCGCCCAGCTCCCGTTCCAGTGAGCGGATCGAGGTCGACAGGCCGGACTGCGCGACGTGCATCCGCTCGGCGGCGCGGGTGAAGTGCCGCTCCTCGGCGACCGCCACGAAGTACTCGAGCTGACGCAGCTCCACGATTCATCACCAACACTGATCGCCGGGATCGGATCCTTCTGTTGGACAGCTTAGCCGTGGGGGAGAAGGGTGGAATCCGGGCGGAGCGGGTACGTCGACCCGCACGCACCGAACCGCTTCCAGGAGGAGTCTGCATGCACACCCGCCACATCGGTGAGGTCGGCGTCGGCGCGATCGGCCTCGGCGGAATGCCGATGTCGATCGAGGGCCGGCCCGACGAGCAGCGGTCGATCGCCACGATCCACGCCGCGCTGGACGCCGGTGTCACCCTGATCGACACCGCCGACGCCTACCACCTGTACGCCAACGACGTCGGACACAACGAGTCGCTGATCGCCCGCGCCGTGGCGACCTACGGCGGCGACACCTCAGACGTGCTGATCGCCACGAAGGGCGGTCACCTGCGGCCGGGCGACGGCTCGTGGACGCAGAACGGCTCGCCGGAGTATCTGAAGAGCGCCTGCGAGGCGTCGCTGAAACGGCTCGGCGTCGAGGCGATCGGCCTCTATCAGTTCCACCGGCCCGACCCCACCGTGCCGTACGCGGATTCGATCGGCGCGATCCGTGACCTCCTCGACGCCGGGAAGATCCGCCTCGCCGGCATCTCCAACGCCAACCCGGAGCAGATCCGGCTGGCCAACGACATCCTCGGCGGGCGGCTGGTCAGCGTACAGAATCAGTTCTCCCCGGCCTTCCGCTCCAGCGAACCGGAACTGCGGCTGTGCGCCGAACTCGGCATCGCGTTCCTGCCGTGGAGCCCGCTCGGTGGCATCTCCAGCGCCGCCGACCTGGGGTCGCGGTTCGCGGCGTTCGCGCAGGTCGCCAAGGAGTACGGGGTCAGCCCGCAACAGGTCTGCCTGGCCTGGATGCTGGCAAAGGCGCCGGTCGTGATCCCGATCCCCGGGTCGTCGCGCCCGGAGACGATCCGTGACTCTGTCGCGGCGGCCGACCTCGAACTGTCGGCCGCACACCTGGCCCGACTCGACCAGGCCTGACCAGCCGAGGGCGCCCGTCGGCGGTGTGCCGGCGGGCGCCCTCGCGTCCAGGCGGATCAGGGTCTGGTAGGCCCGGTGCAGCAGTGGGATGGCTGATGGGCCTACCGACGGTGAGTATCGGGAGGACCTAGGCGTCGGCCGGGATCCGGCCGCCGCGCGCTTCGACGTAGACGACCGCGTCGGCCACGGTGACGAGATCCTTGATCTGGTCGTCGGAGACCTCGATGCCGAACCGCTCCTCCAGGGCGACGGCGATCTCGACCATGGACAGCGAGTCGATCCCGAGGTCCTGGCTGAGCTTCCTGCCCAGCTGCACGTCCTCGGCGGGCACTCCGGAGATCTCGCTGACGATCTCGGCGATGGCGGTCAGGGTGCTGGTGCTCACGGCTTGCTCCTGTCTCTGAACTGAAGAGGGGGTTGAAGGTGGCGATGGCTCGAAAACCGGGTGGTCGGGTGGGGTAAGGGGGACCGGGGCTCAGGGCAGCGTGACGACCTGGCTGGCGTACGCGAGACCGGCGCCGAAGCCGAGCAGCAGGGCGGTGTCCCCGCTGTTCACCTCGCCGCTGGCGAGCATCTGGTCCATCGCCAGGGGAATCGACGCTGCGGACGTGTTGCCGGCGTCCACGATGTCCCGTGCGACGGCGACGCTGGTGGGCAGGTCGAGGGCTTTGACCAGGGCGTCGGTGATGCGGAGGTTGGCCTGGTGCGGGATGAAGGCGTCGAGCTGCCCGCCGGTGATCCCCGCCAGGTCGAGTGCGGTCCGGGCCACCTGGGCGACGGCCCGGGAAGCCCACCGGTAGACAGCCTGGCCTTCCATCTGCACGAACGGGAACGTGACCTCCCGGTCGTGCCGCAACTCCTGCCAGGACACACTCTGCGTGATGATGTCGGACTGGCTGCCGTCCGCACCCCACGCCACCGGTCCGATGCCAGGTGTCTCGGCGGGGCCGACGACGACCGCACCGGCCCCGTCGCCGAACAGGAACGCGGTGCCCCGGTCGTCGTGGTTCAGCAGGTCGCTGAGCCGCTCCACGCCGATGACCAGCACATGCCCGGCGCTGCCGGCGCGGACCAGGTCCGAGGCGAGAGCGAGGGCCGTGCTGAAACCGGCGCAGGCGGCGGATATGTCGAGCGCCATGGCGGCGTCGGCGCCGACGCGGTGGCCGATCGTGGTCGCCGCCGCAGGCGTCTGTTTGAAGTGGGTGATGGTGGCCACCAGCACCGCGTCGATCTGGCCCGGCGACAGACCCGCGTGGGCGATCGCCTTGCCTGCTGCCGCCGCGCCCATCTCGGTCAGGGTCTCGTCCGGCCCGGCCCAGCGCCGGGTCCGGATCCCGGTGCGGCTGCTGATCCACTCGTCGCTGGAGTCGATCCGGGATGCGATCTCGTGGTTGGTGACCACTCGTGCCGGACGGTAGGCGCCCACCCCGAGGATCCGGGTGTGCCGGGTGCCCGTCGCGGTACGGATCCGAGTGCTCATGCGGACTCCATCGGGGGTACGGGCGGCGTTGGCGGCTGCCCGGAACTGGCCGGTGGCCGGCGGCTACGGGTGGAGAGCCGGTCCAGCCGCAGCTCGGCCACGCCCTGGAAAGCCGAGGAGAGCAGCAACGCGAGCGCGCCCCGGTGGGAGAAGCCATGCTCGACAAGCGTCGTGTCGCCCCGTGGTTCGAGGTTCCACCACCCCTGTTCCTCCAACCCGGTCACCTTGATCGTGGTCAGGATGCGCAGGTCGTCGATGGCCGAGTAGTGGAACGTGCCCCGCAGGCCGCCCTTGGCCACGATGGGGTACCGGGTCGCGATCTGTGCCTGCGTCGGGCCGGTGATGGAGAGGATGGCGGGATTCCAGTCGGCCAGGGCCAGGGGTTCCAGGAGCACGCCGCGTACCTGGTCCACGGCTGCGCCGATCAGGCGACTTGCGGTCTGTTCGTTCATCAGTACCTCACTCCACCGTCGAGTCGGATGATCTCCGAGTTGATGAAGTCCGCCTTCGGCCCGGCGAGGAAGGCGAGGGTCTCCGCCACCGAGGCACCGTCGATCAGGCCGAGCAGGGACCGGTCGACCTTGCGGCGTTGGGTGTTGGGCTTCATCGCCGCACCGAGTCCCACGTCCAGCACGCCGACGGCGAGCACCGTGCTCCGGATGTTGTACGAGGCGTACTCCTGAGCCACGCTACGCGCCAGACCGTGCAGCCCCGCCTTTGACGCGGCGTAGTTCGCCTGGCCGGTGTTGCCCATCACCGCCGCGATCGATGAAATGTAGACGATCCGGCCGTACCGCCGGCGTAGCATGATCCGCACCGCGTGCTTGGTGGCGAGAAAGCCACCGCGCAGGTTCACCCGCTGTACCTCGTCCCAGTCCTCCACCGGCATGTGTGCCAGCAGCTGGTCCCGGGTGACGCCGGCATTGTGGATCAGCACGTGCAGGTCGCCGGCGTTGCGGGCGGCGTCGGCGAGGGCGATCGCCGTGGACTCCTCGCCGATGTCACCGGGGACCAGTTGCAGCTGCCCGGGGAACTTTCTGCGGAACTCCTCCAGACTCGACGAGGGGGAGCGGTGGTTCGCGATGACGCGCGCTCCCTGCCTCAGCAGCGTCTCCGTGGTCAACAGGCCGAGTCCTCTGCCCGCCCCGGTGATGGCGACGACCCGGCCGGTCAGTGGGGTGTGGATGTCGGCGGGGGGTGGGACGGTGGTGGTCATCGTAGAGCTCCGGTGTTGAGAGCGGCCCGCCCGGCGGGTCGGGGTCGGGAGATGAGGGCGGGGCCGCCCCGGTCACGAGGACCGGGGACGGCTCCATCGATGCCGGCGGTGGTGCCGACATCGGCGAACACGGTGGCGACCAGTGCGGTCAAATGGTGGTCGCTGAGCGCCCGTCCGGAGGTCTTTCGGGCGAAGCGGACCGGGCAGTTGGCCGCCTGCTCCTCGATGAGCAGATCCGGCAGCAGCGGTGCCGGGACGGTGGCGACCCGGCGGGCGGTCTGTTCCTGGAACCGGTGGCCCCGGCTGCGCAGGTCCGGCGGCAGCCAGTCGAGCAGCGGGATGGTCAGGTGCGGCAGGTCGCCGTCGAAGCCGAGGAACGGGCGCATCCGTACCGGAATCTCCTCGGCCTCCTCGGTCAGCAGGGGAACCGGCCCGGTGTCACTGTCGATGATCACCAGAAGGTGCCTCCCCTCCAACAGGTGCCGTTCGATGGTGTGGATCTCCTGCTCGTTCGGCCAGAGCGCCACGGGATTCCAGGCGGACGGGCTGTCCCGGCGCCAGACCAGCCGGCGCTGGCCGTCGAAGACCACGAGTGCGTCACCGGCGCGTCGCATCGGCGAGGACACCGGACACCTCCTCCGCCTTTCCCGTGGTGGTGGCGGCCGCGGCGTCCGCCCCGCCCTCGGACTGCGCTGCCCCGCCGTCGGACTGCACCGCACCGTCGGACTGCCCCGGTTCGCCGTCGTGAGCCGACGACTGACCGGTGTCGCCGGTGGGCGACGGCCGCCGACGGCCCCAGACCCGGTCGCCCAGCAGCAGCAGGGTGGTCGGCATGACCAGCCGACGGACGACCATGGCGTCGAGGACCACCGCGATCGCCAGTGTGATGCCGAGTTCCCGGACGATGCTGATCTCGGCGCTGCCGAACGAGGCGAAGACCGCGACCATGATCACCGCTGCACCGTTGACCATGCCGGCCGTGCGGGCCAGGCCACCGAGGACCGCTTCGCGGTGCGAGTACCCCTCGGCGTAGGTCTCCCGCATCCGGGAAATCATGATCACCATGTAGTCCATGCTCAGGCCGAACATCACGGCGAAGAGCATCAGCGGGGTGACGCTGTTGATCGTGTCGCCGGAGGTGAAGCGGGAGAGCAGGGCCAGCGCGCCGAGGCTGGCGCAGACCACGGCGGCGTTGAAGGCCAGGGCGAGCAGCGGCAGGATCACCGAGCGGAAGGCGAGGATCAGGATCAGGAAGGTCACCAGGGTGACCGCGCCGACCACGATCGGGATGGACCGGGTCACCAGGTCGTCGAAGTCCGCACCGGTGGCGGTGGCACCGGTCACCCGTACGTCGACACCGTCGCCGGCCAGGGAGTCGGTCGTCGCACGGAGGTTCTCGACCAGTTCGTGCGCTTCGGTGGTGTCGGGGTCGTCGTTGGCGATGACCAGGACCCGGGTGACGATCCGCTCGCCGTCGTCGACCCAGAGCGCGCCGAACACGGTCGCCGCCTCGGCCGGCAGCCCGGCGGTGTCGCCGACGGTCGCCTGGCGTACCACGTCGGGAGCGAGCCCGAGCGTGGTGACGGCCCGGACATCGGCGGTACGCTCGTCGTCGCTGGCCTGATCGACGATCCGGTCGACCGAGTCGAGCACTGCGCTGGTCTGCCCCGGCTCGGCGGTGAGCACCACCTGGATCGGGAACATCTCCCGTAGACCCAGCTCCTCCTGGATCTTCTCGATGCCCTGCCGGGCGTCGTCGTCCTCGGGCAGGATGTCGGCGCTGGCGACCGGAACCTGCAGGTTGAGCTGCGTGGCCGGGAGGCCGAGTGCGACGAAGGCGATCACCAGCGCCGCGAGGACCACTCCGGCCCGGCGGTAGACCACGCTGGTGGAGCGGTAGCCGGTGGTCGCCGTCCGGACCCGCCGCGACCGCAGCGAGCCCCAGTTGATCCGGTGTCCGAGCAGGCTCAGCACCGCCGGGAGCAGGGTCAGCGACACCGCCATCGCGACCAGGGTGACCATCACCCCGCCGAACGCGATGCTGGTGAACGACATGGCCCGGGGGATGAACAGGGCGGAGAGCGCGACCACCACGGCGAGCCCGCTGAACATGACCGAGTGGCCGACCGTGGTCAGGGTGCGCTCCAGCGCCATCGGGACCGTGCGTCCCTCGGCCAGTTCCTCCCGGAAGCGTTTGACGATGAACAGCGAGTAGTCCACCGCCACCGCCAGGCCGATCATCGACACGATGTTGGTGTAGAGGATGGACAGGTCGGTGCCGCGTGCGACGAAGTAGCCCAGGCCGCTGGTGACCGCGAGGGTGACGCCGGCGAGGACCAGCGGCACCAGCATCGCCGCCACCGAGCGGAAGACCAGGAACAGTACGACGAACAGGACCGGGAAGGCGATCATCTCCGCGCGGAGGACGTCCTCCTTGGACTGTACGTTGAGCGCGTAGTCCAACGCGGGTGCCCCGGTGACGTTGATGTCCACGCCGTCACCCACCGCCGCCGCGACGTCCTCGCGCAGGTCCGGCACGAGGTTCTGGACCTCGGTGTTGGAACTGGTGAAGCCGACCTGGATGAAGGTGGTGCGGCCGTCGGCCGACAGCCACGCCGGGTTGTCGCGGTAGTCGGTGAGCTGGGCGACCCCCGGCCGGTCGACCGCCGCCCGCGCGGTGTCGACCGCGCCGGACACCTCCCGGTCGGTGCTGCTCAGCACCACGAGGAGACTGTTCGGCGCCTCGCGGAAGGCGTCCTCGACGACCTCCTGACCGATGGCGGCCTCACCTCGTGGGTCGGAGAAGCCACCCGCCTTGAGCGCCCCGTCGAGCTGGGCGGCGAACGGTACGGAGAGCGCGATGACGATCAGCCACAGCGCCACCATGAGCTTGGGGCGTTCCACGGCCAGGCGAGCGAGTTTCTTCATGATCTTCCCCTGTTGGAGTCGGGTAGGGCGGTGGGTGGTGGGAGTCCGGTGTGGGCGGACGGGTCCGGTCGGTGCGTGCCCGGACGGACCCGTCCGCACGGAAACTCAGGTCGGTTGGGGGTCCATCACCGGGCGGCGCTCGGCGGGTGCGCCGGTGATCGACGCCAGGAGCGCGATCGCCCGGTCACGGCGGCGGTCGCCGCGCTGGTCGGTGACGGGGTCGGCGATGACCCCGCGTAGGGTGGTGACGGCCGCGTCGGGCCGTCCGGCCGCGATCAGGGCTTCGGCGTACGCCATCGCGTAGCGGTTGTCCCCGTGCGCGAGTCGGTGTGCCAGGCCGAGGTGGTGTACCGCCCGTTCCCGCCGGCCGCCCAGGGCCTTCGGGATGAGCAGGTGCCACCGACCGAGCAGGTAGTTGGCGGTGAGGTGGTCGGGGTCGCGGGCCAGCGCGTTCTCGCATCCGACGCGGACCCGGCGCAGCAGTACGGCCCGGTGGGCGGCGGGTGCGGTGAGCGCGCGGAGCCCGGCCACCCGCAGCAGCCCGACAGCGGCGTCGAGCGATCCCGGATCGGTCCGTAGGGCGACCGTGTAGAGCAGTTCGGCCTGCCGGTGGCGCACCGCGGCCGGCGTGGTGTCGGTACCGCTGAGGGACCGCTCCAGCAGCGCCTCGGCGTGCTGTGCCGTCCGCCCGGCGGCGACGACGTGTCGGTGGGCGGTGTCCGGATCGGTGTTCCCGACCCGTGCCGCTGCGGCCGTCGTGGCGTCGGTCAGCAACCCGTCGATCGCCACCCGGGTCCGTTCGGCCAGGTCGCGGATTCGGGCGGCCCGGGGCAGCGCCATGTCGGCGTGCAGCGCCGGCCCGAAATGCACCCTGGCCCGGTGACCGCGTGGCCAGCTGGCACCGATCGGCAGGATCCGTTCGGTGCCGACCAGCGCGGCGGGGACGACTGGCACGCCGGCGCGTTCGGCGAACCGGAACGCCCCGTCCTTGAACGCCATCAGCTGCGCGTCGGGGTTGCGGGTCCCCTCCGGGTAGACCACCACCACCCGACCGGAGTCGAGCAGGTCATCCACTGTGGCAAGCAGTTCGCGGACCGGTCGTGCCCGGTCGACCGGCACCGCGCCCATCGCGTTGAACCAGATCCGTTTCACCGGGGTGAAGCTCTCCGCCTTGGTCAGGAAGGCGGCCCGGTTTCCCTGGATCGCGAAGAGCAGCGTCTCGAACAGGAAGTGGTCGGCGAAGCTGCGGTGGTTGGGTGCCAGGATGAACGGCCGGTCCATCGGTACGTGCTCGATGCCCTCCACCGCGGCAAGGTGGCGGTGCACGACCGTTCGGCGGGTGACAGCGGTCGTCGCCGCGACGCAGGCCCGGTCGATCAGGTTCACGGCCTGCCGCCCTGACGCCGCGCCGAGTACTCCCGCAGCTTCTCGATGCTGGTCAGGACCAGGTTGTGCTCGCGGCTGAAACGCACCAGGTCGGGCAGCCGGGCCATCGTCCCGTCCGGGCGGATGATCTCGACGATCACGCCGGCGGGCTTCAGCCCGGCCAGCCGGGCCAGGTCCACCGAGGCCTCGGTGTGGCCGGGCCGTTCGAGGACCCCACCGTCCCGGGCGACCAGGGGGAAGATGTGGCCGGGACGGGCGAGGTCGCTGGCCTTGCCGTCGAGGACCAACTGCACGGTACGCGACCGCTCGTAGGCGGAGATGCCGGTGGTGACGCCGTGCTCGGGTGTCCCGTCGACGCTGACGGTGAAGGCGGTGCCGTGGTGGTCCTCGTTGCGCTCGACCATCGGTGGCAGGTCCAGCTCGGCGGCGCGGGCGGCGGTGATCGCCAGGCAGACCAGCCCGCGACCGTGAGTGATCATGAAGTTGATGGCGTCCGCGTCGGCGTACTCGGCCGCGACGATCAGGTCGCCCTCGTTCTCGCGGTTCTCGTCGTCGACGACGACGACGAGCTCACCGCGTCCGATCGCGGCGATGGCCTCCTCGGCCTCCTGGAGCTCGATCCTCTCGGGGGTCGGGAGCAGCGAGACGAGCGTGTCCTGGGCGGCGGGGGGGAGCATCTGCAGGGTCATCGGGAACTCTCCTGTCACGTGGTGGATGACGCGAGGGGGGTAGATCGATGCTGCCACATCGATGTTGCGCCATCGATGTCATATTATCAACCGCACGACATCGATGTTGCAACAACTAACTTTGTGTTACTGTGATCTTGGCGGAGATGGGACAAATCAAAATCGATGACGTAACATCGATGAGGGCGACATGGGGGATCTCGGCCGAACCGTGCCGGGGACGGGCCCGACTACCACCGAGGGAAGGTGCTGGGACAGTGAAAATGACGGCTACTCTACGTAGCGAAGACCCTGGCGGGGTCGACGGCGACGCCAGGTTCAGCGGCAACCCGGACGAGCATCCGATCGCCGAACTGCGGTATCTGATCCTTGCCGCGCAACGGGAAGGCAACCGCCTCCTGGCGCAGGCACTGCGCCCACTGGGGTTGACGCCGGCGCAGGCGGAGATCCTCTCGGTGCTCGCGGAGCGTGAGCCGCTGACCCTCGCCGCACTCGGGCGGTACATCGTGTGCGAGACGGGAAGCCCGAGCCGGATCGTCGAGACCCTGTTCAAGCGGGGCCTGGTCGAGCGGGAAGCGGGTCAGGTCGACCGGCGCGTCGTGCACCTGCGGCTGACCTTGCTGGGCGCCAAGATGCTGGATGACGTCAACGCGATCAACCACGCGCTGAACGAGTCGATCGGCAGCCAGCTCAACGATGAACAGCGCAAGACGATGGTCGAGGCGCTGCACCGGATCCTGCAGGACACGATCAGCGGTTCCAAGATCAACCAGCGTTTCGGGTCAGCTGCGGGTGCGGCCCTGGAACAGAGGTCCGGGTACGAACGGTGACCACGCTGGCGAGTGCCGCTCCGCCGGCTCCACAGAGGTCGAGCTGATTGTCGTGCCCGGCCGCCACCGTCCTGGCGAGCCGGGCACATGGTCGGAGATGGACAGCGGAGCGCCACATCCGGCCTGCGGGATGTCGTTCCGCCGGACGGTCAGCGCGGGAGGGTGCCGGTCTGCAGGGCGGTGGTGAAGGTGCCCCACTGGGTCGTGGTGAAGGTGAGGGTGGGGCCGGTGCGGTCCTTGCTGTCGCGTACCTCGGCGTGGCCGGCGTGCCGGCGAGTCTCGACGCACGCCCCGCCGTTGCCCGCGCTGCGGCTGGAGGTGAACCAGGGGGTGTCAGGCTTCATCGCAGGTGCTCCTCGATCGGGACCGACTGCTCACGGATCAGCCGGAAAATTCGACGGTACTCCGCCAACTCCTCCGGGCGCTCCAGGTAACGAGCGCCCATATGCGACTCGACGTAGGCGATGTCCGGGTCGTCCGGGTCGGCGAAGTCGAGCAAGATGAACTGGCCAGAGAAGGCCGGGTGGGCACCGACGGACCAGGGGAGGACACGGATCTCCACCCGTACCCGTCGACCCAGGCTGGCCAGGTGGGCGCGCTGCTCGGCCATCACCGCCGGGCCACCGACCTCGCGGACCAGCGCACCGGCCCCGAGGATCGCGACGATCCGGGCCGGCTGCTCGCGGTCGTAGTAGGAGATCTGCCGGTCCAGCCGCAGCGACACCAGCCGCTCGATCTTCTCCTGCGGCGCGTCCGGATAGGTGGCGCGGAACACCGCGCGCATGTAGTCCGGCGTCTGAAGCAGGCCGTGGATCACCTCGGGGTCATAGACCCCGATCTCGGTGGCGGCGGCTTCGAGACCGACGTACAGGCGGAACCAATCCGGTACGGCGTCGCCGTGCGACTCCCACCACCCGTGATCATCACTGGCGGCGGCGAGCCGGGTCAGCGCGTCCGTCGTCTCCGGGTCGGCACCGTAGAACCAACACAACCCCCGAACGGTGTTCATCTTGACCGGGAACTTGCCGGTCTCGATGCGCCACAACGTTGTACGCGAACAGACCTTCGCCCGCTCCACCTCCTGCTCGGTGCGGGACGACTCCTCCCGCAGCCGGCGCAGCCGTCGCCCCAGCTGACGACGCACCACAGTCGGTCCGGTGACCGGCATCGCTTCACCTTCCTCTCATCCGACACACCCAGCACCCGCGCCAATGTTTCAGACAGAAACCGCTGGTCGGGCTGGTCGCCGAAATCGCCACATCACAGTGGAGACGAACCGGCTTCCACGATTGAGTCTGCCGTACGCGGGTTGGAAATGTGGTCCGCCACAGGGGTCAATTCATGGATTCCGGATCTCATGACGGAGGTTGCCAACATGAGCGAGCGCACCGCCAACGACGGACACGTACCGCCGAGGAGTATGTCCCGCGTCGACCGCGCGGGCCGGTCCGAGTTTCCGCTCGACGGGCTGCTGACCTGCGCCGGCTGCGACCGTCGGCTCGCCTGCCTGCAGACGCTCAGCGGCCGGGCGTACGGCGCTCCGTGCGGCTGCCGGCCCGGCCCAGTCAACGCCGAGAAGCTCGAACGTCTCGTGCTCGACGCGGTCGTCGCGCGCGGACGCGGCATGCTGATCCAGATCGAGGACGCCGCCGACCCGGGCAGCCTGATGCGCCGATTCCTGGCCGAGGTCCACGTCGGCACCACCATCGACGAGCTGGACCTCATCTGGCTGTACTGACTGGTGCGGTGGTCAGAGCGGGTGGGTCAGGTTGATCAGGTTGCCGTCGGGGTCGGCGAGGTGCGCCACCCGCTGACCCCACGGCATGTCGTTCGGCGGAGCGAGGATCGTGCCGCCGGCCGCCTCGACCCGGTCGAGCAGCGCGTCCACGTCGTCGACGTCGATGCTGAGCAGGACCCGTGACGGCGCGGACAGCTCGTCCCCCTCCTCGTTGACAATGCCGAACTCCGACTCGCCGTGCCGCAGCCCGACGTAGAAGACCGGGCCGTCCTCCGGCTGCCGGAGCATCTGTTCGGCACCGAGCAGCGTCTCGTAGAACTTCTGCAGACGGGGCACGTCCGGCGTACTGATGATCGGTTGAATGCTGGCCATGCCTCGCACCCTACGGGCCGCCACCGACAAAAACGCCGACGTGGCTACTGCGTTCGCGGTATCGGCCCGCCTGCGTTCGGACGACGATTCGCCGCGCGGTCGATGCAAGCATCGCTTCGTACGGCACATCTGCTCCAGATCGGAGAAGGCATGTCTGGTCCGACCCGTCGTGGATTGATCGCCAGCGCTGCGGCACTCGGAGGTGTGACGCTGATCGGCGCTCCGGCGGCAGCGGGGGTGCCGTCGAAGGTGGGCGTACGGGAGTCTCCGGTGATCCTGCCGGACGACCCCCGCTACGAGGACCTGGTGCTGCGCCGGACGAACGAGCGCTTCTTCCCGAGGCCCGGATCGTTCCGGCTGCCGACGACCACCGAGCAGGTGGTGCGTGCCGTGCAGGACGCGGTGCGTGCCGGTAAGCGGGTGACAGTGCGTAGCGGCGGACACTGCTACGAGAACTTCGTCGGTGCCGGCGCGGAGGTCGTCATCGACATGTCCGCGATGCGGCAGGTCACGTTCGACCGGCGCCGCACCGCGTTCATGATCGAGTCGGGTGCCAGCCTCTGGACGGTGTACGAGCGGCTCTACCTCGGCTGGGGCGTCACCATCCCCGGCGGCCAGTGCGGCGGCGTCGCGGCGGGCGGACACATCCAGGGCGGCGGGTACGGCGCGTTGTCGCGGCAGCTGGGTTCGGTGGTCGACTACCTGTACGCGGTGGAGGTCGTCGTCGTGGACCGTGCCGGACGGGCACGGGCGGTCGTGGCGACCCGCGAACCGGATGACGCCAATCGTGACCTGTGGTGGGCGCACACCGGGGGCGGGGGTGGGAACTTCGGTGTCGTCACCCGGTACTGGATGCGCACACCCGGGGCCACCGGCACCGATCCCGCCCGCCTGCTGCCCAGGCCACCCGCCGTGACGCTGGAGACGACGATCGCGTGGAGCTGGGACGCGATGACCGAGGAGGCGTTCCACCGGCTGCTGCGCAACTACGGGCAATGGCACGAGCGCCACAGCGCGCCCGACTCCCCGTACGCCAGTCTCTTCAGCCTGCTGCCGATCACCCGCCGCAACGCCGGCGCGGACCCCGGCGCGTTCGCCATGGTGACCGCCCTGGACGGCACCCTGCCCGACGCCGACCGGCTGCTCCGCGACCACATCGCCGAGGTCACCGCAGGCGTACCGGGCACGATCACGGTCCAGCCGCCCCGCCGGCTGCCGTGGCTTGCCGGGGTGAAGGCCCAGTCACTGAGCCAGGCCGACGAGTCCGGGATGCACAAGCTGAAGGCGGCCTACCTGCGCAAGAGGTTCACGGACGCGCAGATCGCCACCGCCTACACCTACCTGACCAGCACGGACCACCAGAACGAGACCGCGATGCTGCTGCTGGTGTCGTACGGCGGCAAGGTCAACGCCGTGGCACCGGACGCGACCGCCATGCCCCAGCGGGACAGCATCATGAAAGCGGTGTACGTCGTCATCTGGACCGACCCGGAGCGCGAGCAGGCGAACCTGGACTGGATCCGCCGGTGGTACGCCGCGATGTACGCCGACACCGGCGGTGTGCCGGTCCCGAACAGCGTGAACGACGGCTCATACATCAACTATCCGGACGTCGACACCACCGACCCGCGATGGAACACCTCCGGAGTCGGGTGGCACACCCTGTACTACAAGGACAACTACCGCAGGCTCCAGCGGGTCAAGGCCCGTTGGGACCCCCGTGACGTGTTCCATCACGCCATGTCGATCACGCTGCCGCGCTGAGCAGGCGTGCAACGAGACACCTGGCCCGCACCAGGTCAGGACACCACCGGCAGCAGGTCGGGTCCGCCGTTCCTGGCCGACCGGGTGAGCGGCGGATAGTAGTCCCACAGGTACAGGAAGCAGCGGACCTGACGGTCTCCGTCGACCCACTCCTGCCGGCTCGGCTCGAAGTAGAGCGTGCCGACCCGCTGCGGCAGGTCGTCGTCGACCGGCAGTGCCGCGTAACGCGCGATCAACTGGAGGCACCGTTCGTGGACGACGTCGTCCGCCACGTTGAAATCGTCGTAGTCGAAGGCGTCGCTCTCCGCGTAGGCGCCGACGAACTCGCTGTAGTGCGGCTCGCTGCACGCGACCGGATCGATCGCTTCGAGGTAGTCGGAGCTGTCCCAGATCGGCTCGTGGCAGCCCAGCGCCAGCGGCGCCTCGCCGGTCAGGGCGCCACGCAGACTCCCGGTGCGCGGCACCACCTGGCCGAGGAACACGCTGCTGATCTCGGCCAGATCGCACCGGAACCAGCGCGCCCCGGCGTTCCAGGCCTGCTGCGTCGGCACCACCACCCGGAGGGTGAGCCGGCCGTGCTGCAGCGGCTGCCCGAGGAACTCGGCGGAGCGGGTGTCGCACTCGGCGCGCGCCGAGACCCGGGTCGGCGTTGCGGGCGCCGGCACGATCGTCAGCTCCGCGTCTGCACCGGTGAAGGTGCCGACGTGCACCGTCTCGACCCGGTGTAGCCGGTCGCAGTCGACCGGCTCGTAGCGTTGGGCGCTGCCGGAGACCGCCTCGCTGCGATGGCAGACGCCGTTCGCCGGGACGAAGACGGTCGGTGTGTCGAAGCCGGCCCACCCGTCGGCGAGATCACCGTCGACACCTTCCAACGGCGGCGGTGCGCAGCCGGCCACCACGGACAGTACGGCGGCGGTCAGCAGCGCCGCCAGTCGGGCCCGTACCGGTGCGGGAGTCTGCCGTCGCGTCATGCGTACTGCACCGGCAGAGCGCTGGTGCCGCCGCCGCGCACCGACCGGGTCAGCAGCGGATCGGCCCGCCAGGCGTAGCAGCGGATGGTCCGGTCACCGTCGGCCCAGTCCGACGCGCCGGGGTAGCTGTAGACGGTGCCGACCCGATACTGCAGGTCACCGTCATCCGGCACCTTCGCGAACCCAGCCACCACCGTCTTGCACCGGCGGTGCACCTCGTCGGCGTTCGACCGTACCTCCTGATAGCTGAGCTTGTCCTCGACGTACGTCCCGGCGAACTCAGACTGGTGCGGTGCGTCGCAGGCGACGCGCTCGACGAGCAGTTCGCCGTCGCTGGCGACGGACGCCGAGTCGAAGCAGCGCAGCGGCACCGAACTCTCGGCGTCGGTCAGCACACCCGCAAGGGTGACCGACCGGAAGATGATGTTGTCGAAGTCGGTGCCCTGGGTCTCCCCGAGGTCGCAGCGCAACCACCGGGCACCGCCGTCCCAGGCCTGCTGCGACGGGGTGACCACCACCAGCCGCAGGGTCCCGGACCGCCAGGAGCCGCCGATGAACTCCGTGACCCGCTGATCGCACTCGGCGCGAGCGGCGAGCCGGGCGGCCGACCCCGGCTCCGGCGCGGTGTCGGCCGCGGCGTGCTCGCCGGTGAACTCTCCGACGTGCACGATCTCCAGCAGGTGCATCTGGGCGCAGTCGATCGGGATGTAGTCGACCATGGCACCGGAGGTCGTTTCCCGGTTGTGGCAGACACCGGCCTCGGGCACGAACGGGACCGGCTCGGCGAGTGGAGTCCACCCGCCGGTCAGTTCACCGTCCACTCCGTCCGGCAGCTGTCCACACGCGGCGACGGTCGCCACCGTCAGCGTCAGCGCCGTGGCCAGCACAGCTCGTCGTCCGTTGCCGGACCCGACGATCCACTGTCGTGCCATGCCCTGCCTGCCCTCCGTCGCCGTGACCCGGCCGGCGAGCCTACGGCATCGCCCCGTCGGGTCAATGGTCGCGGGTGGTGGCAAGGTCCGCGAAACCGGCGAGCACCGCCGCGCCGTCCCGGCCCGGCCGTGCCGCCGCCAGGCAGGCCAGGGCGTCGAGCCGGTGGCGGTCGGCTTCCCGCCGGGCCCAGTCCCGCCCGCCGCTCTGCTCGACCAGCTGCGTCGCGCGGCGTACCTGGGTGTCGGTCGACGCGCCCGGGATCGCGTACAGCGACGCCAGCTCGGCACCGGCGGCGGTGCCGCTGGTCAACGCGTACACCACCGGCAGTGACTTCTTACGCCGCCGCAGGTCGGCACCGACCGGCTTGCCGGTCACCGCCGGGTCGCCCCAGATGCCGAGCAGGTCGTCGGTCAACTGGAACGCCATCCCGAGGTGGTGGCCGTAGCCGCGCAGCCCGTCGACCCGGTCGGCGTCGGCGTCGGCGCTGAGTGCGCCGAGGGCGCAGGCGGCCGCGATCAGCGCCGCGGTCTTGCCGGCCGCCATCGTCAGGCAGGCATCCAACCCCACCGTGGTACGGGACTCGAAGGCGACGTCGGCGCTCTGCCCGCCCACCAGGTCCAGCAGTGCCCGGCACAGTTCCGCCGTGGCGGCGGGTTGTGCGCGTACCGTGTCGAGGCCCAGCGCGAGCAGCGCGTCGCCGGCCAGGATGGCCTGCGCGTCACCGAACACCGCGCCGGCGGTGGGCCGCCCCCGGCGGACCTGGTCGTGGTCCATCACGTCGTCGTGCAGCAGGGTGAAGTTGTGGACGAGTTCGACCGCGACCGCCGCCGGCACCGCTGACGCGGCCGACCCGCCGACCGCGTCGGCGGCGGCCAGGGTCAGCCCGCCCCGCAGCCCTTTGCCCCAGCCGGCGTCGGTGGGGTCACCGGCGGCGTCGCACCAGCCGAAGTGGTACTCGGCGACGGTGCGCACCGGGGTGGCGAGGCGGCGTACCGCATGGCGCAGTGGGGGTTCGAGCAGCGACCGCGCGGTCGCCAGCCGGGCCCGGACGTCACGTCGCGTGGTGGCCGCCGCGGTCAATGCTGGCTCCCGAGCAGGGCCGCCTCCAGGTACTCGGCTGGCGGCGCGGTGGCGTCGACCGACCCGGTGGGGCGGTAGCGGCGGGTCCGGGCGGACCAGTCGACGTTGCCCCGCATCCAGCTGCGCATCCCGGCCAGGTACGGCACCAGCACCGCCGCGTGCCGGGGGTGGTCGGCCAGCGCCGCCGCTTCGACGGAGAGGAACAGCGCGGTCTCGGCCTCGATCGCCCGGACGACCCGGTCCACCGCCGCGTCCCGGTCCAGCCCGTGGTGGTGCTGCACGATGTACGCCAGGTTGTGCACCTCGCCGAGGGAGCGTTCCTTGTCCAACGAGTAGACGTCGTTGGTCCAGCAGACCACGTTGCAGGCGGCGTCGAGCGCGGTACGTACCGGCGGGCTGTCGTGGACGACGTCGGGTACGTCGATCCGCTCGACGATCTCGATGAGGTCCATGCAGACGTAGATCGCCCCGGTGTGCCGGCGGTTCGCGATGTAGGTCGCCTCGTCGGGCACGATGCCGGCGAGACGGTTGCCGGCCTCCCAGGTGGCTGCGGTGGTCAGGCACTCCTGCAAGTGCTGCACGAACCGCTGCCGCCAGCGGGGCGAGGCGTCCGGGGCGGTCCGCTGCCACAGGTCGGCCAGCGACGACACCGCCCGGGGCACGTCGCGGCGTCGGGCGAGCGCGGCACCGTGGTCGGCGGCGGTCAGCACCGCCCGCATCGCGGCCATCACCTCGGCCAGCCGTTGCGGGTCGCGCCCCTCCGCGCCGTCGTCGAGCTGGTCGTCGACCAGGAACAGCCAGGCGAACCAGTCGGCGGTCAACTCGACGTGCCGGGCGTCGGCGCGGGGGTAGACCATGGCCGCGAACCAGCCGAAATCGGCGTGGTCGAAGCGGGCGCGGGCGGTGTCGCGTAGCACCAGGCCGGTGTCGCGTACCCACTCGGTCAGGTGCGCGCGGGCCTGGGCGACGTGCGGGTTGACCTGGTACGGGAAGCGGTCGAGGATCTGCTGGACGGGGTCGAGGGTCACCGGCGCTCCAGGGTGAGATGGACCCCGCCGTGGGGGTGCAGGGTGATCAGGGCCTCGGGTCGTACCTCGGGTGCGCCCGGCGGCGACACCAGCCGGTACCGGCTGGCCACGGTGGCCAGCACCAGCACCAGTTCGGCGAGGGCGAAGTGTTTGCCGATGCAGACCCGGTGACCGCTGCCGAACGGCACGTAGGCGTGTTTCGGTCGGCGGGCGATCTGCTCGGGGGTGAACCGCAGCGGGTCGAAGCGTTCCGGGTCGTCCCAGAAGTCGGGGTGGCGGTGCAGGAAGTAGCTGTTGATCAGCATGTTGGTGCCGGCCGGCACCCGGTAGCCGTCGATCACGTCGTCGGCGCTGGCCCGACGCATGAACTGGTACGCGGGGGAGTAGATGCGCAGCGTCTCGTCGGCGACCATCCGGGTGTACGGCAGCCGGGGCAGGTCGTCGACGGTCGGCAGCCGTCCGGCGAGGACGGTGTCGACCTCGGCGTGCAGCCGATCCTCGGCCTGCGGGTGGCGGGCGAGCAGGTAGAACGCCCAGGACAGGGTGTTGGTGGTGGTCTCGTACGCGCCGATGCAGATGTTGAGCACCTCGTGGTGGAGCTGTTCGAGGTCCATGCCGTTGCCGTCCTCGACGTCGACGGTGTGCAACAGCAGGGTGAGCAGGTCGGTGGCCTCCGCCTGCGGGGCCGGGCCTGTCCCGGTGCCCGCCGGCGCGGCCGGGTCCGCTGCGGTGCCCGGCAGTTCTTCGTGCAGCCGACGGTGGATGAAGGCGGAGACGAACTCGTCCATGGCGGCGATCGCGGCGCGCAGCCGACGGTGCCGGCGGATCGGTACGGTCAGCGGCGGGAACGGGAACCGGAAGAACGCCCCGAGAATGGTGTTGGCCTCGCCGAATGCGCGTTCGAACGCCTGGGCACTGGCACCGACCTGGGCACTGAACAACGAGCGGTTGACGATTCGCAGCGCGAGCTGACCGATCTCGTCGGTGACGTCGATGGTGCCGCCGGAGCCGTAGTTCCGCTCCCACCGGTCAAGCATCTGTTCGGTTTCGTCGGTCATGTTCCGGGTGAACGTGGCGACGGTACGGGGCGTGAAGTGCGGTGCCATCATTCGGCGTTGCCGGCGCCACAGCTCCATGTCCGGATTGGCGATGAGGCCCTTGCGGAGCACCGGCCGGACCACTTTGAACAGTACGGCGTTCTTGTCGTATTTCTCCCCCTCGTCGACGAGGACGTGTCGGATGTAGTCAGGGTGGTTGACCAGCACCATCGGGATGCCCAGCGGGCGGAACCGGAAGATGTCGCCGTACCGGTCGATGCCGCGGCGGAGGAAGGCGAGCTGGTCGCGTTTGAAGGCCAGGGTCCCGCCGACGCCGCTGCTCCACCCGACGGTAGGAATCTCCCTGGTGTCGGTCGTGATGCGATTGATCGGTTCTGCGGGCATGATGTCTCGCCTCCCCTGGCCGGAGGTGCTGGTGAATGTGATGTGGTGTCGGAGGCTGCCCTGCGCAGATATGTATCCTGCAGATGTCGCCGTGGTTTCGAATCGGTTATTCAGGGATGCAGATCTGGTCGTGGCGTGTCGCTCTCGACAGCCGCATGGCGATCACCCTACCGAATGTAGGGACTGCGTAACAATAAGAGATTGGACATTTCTGTTGATGGATTTTTGAGGTTGTTTGCGTGATTAGCGCAACATCAATCAGTCATGTCGGAAAGAAGATGATTGTTCAGCCGTACCGGATCGGCAACGCCGGGGTACCGCCGCCGCGCACCGACCGGGTGAGCGGTGGATCGGACTGCCAGGCGAAGCAGCGAATCCGCCGGTCACCCTCGTCCCATTCGTTCTCGTACGGCAGGACGTAGAACGAGCCGACCCGGTACTGCAGGTCGGCATCGGCCGGCACGTTGGCGTACGCGGCGACAACGCCCAGGCACCGGTCGTTGACCGCGTCGGAGCGGCTGAACGCCTCGTCGAGGGTGAGTTGTCCGTCCTCGACGTACGTGCCGACGAACTCGCTGCTGTGTGGCTCGTCGCAGCTGGTCGGTGGCAGCGCGTCCAAGCTGCCGTCATCGGTGAACTCCGGTGCGAAACAGCCCAGCCGCAGTGGCGCCTCCCCGGACAGTGTGCCGGCGAGGCTGCCGGACCGTGCCGCCAGTTCACCGTCGTCAAGTCCGACCTCGCCGAGGTCGCAGCGGAACCAGCGGTCGCCGCCGTTCCACGCGGCCTGCGACGGTACGACCACGCGCAGGCTCAGCCGGCCGGCCTGCCACACGTCACCGAGGAACTCGGCAGCCCGCTGGTCGCATTCCGCGCGGGCGGCGCCGCGTCCGGTGGACCCGGTCGACGGGACGGTGGGGTGGGCGGCGTGTTCACCGGTGAAGACGCCGACGTGCACCGTCTCGGTGAGGTGCGGCCGGTCGCAGTCGACCGGCTGGTACGCCGCGGCGTCGGCGACGAGCTCATCGGTGTGGTGACAGGTGCCTTCCCGTGGTGTCACGGTGACCGGTCCGTCGGACGGCGTTCGCGCGTCGGTCACGTCACCACCGTCGCCGTCGACGGAGCCGGCGGTGCAGCCGGTCAACGCCAGCACGACAACCGTCAGTGCGCCGGCCGCCACCCGGAGTTGTTGCCGGGTCCGAGTCACGATCCACCGCCGCCTTCCTGCTCCCGCCAGGTCCGGTGAGGCTAGGCGAAGGCGATGATGGCCGATCCGAGGGGCCGGCCATCCACCGTACGGGTGATCCGCGGTGGCGGATGTGGAACGCTTGCTCACGTTCGTAGACTGGCGCGGTGACCGCACCAGCGCCGATCATCGCACCCAGCATCCTGGCCGCAGACTTCTCCCGCCTGGCCGACGAGGCGCGCGCGGTCGAGGGGGCCGCCGACTGGCTGCACGTCGACGTGATGGACAACCACTTCGTGCCGAACCTCACGATCGGCCTGCCGGTGGTGCAGAGTCTGCTGCCGGCCACCACGTTGCCGTTCGACGTGCACCTGATGATCACCGACCCGCGCCGCTGGGCGCCGGGTTACGCCGACGCCGGTGCGTACAACGTGACGTTCCACGCCGAGGCGTGCGACGACCCGGTCGCGCTGGCCAAGGAGCTGCGGTCGGCCGGGGCCAAGGCCGGGCTGGCGATCGACCGGGACACCCCGGTCGACGACTATCTCGACCTGCTGCCCAGCTTCGACACCCTGCTGATCATGACGATCAAGGCCGGTTTCGGTGGGCAGCGGTTCATCCCCGAGATGCTGGACAAGGTCCGCGCCGCCCGCCGGCACGTGGCCAGCGGCCACCTGGAACTGCGGATCGAGGTCGACGGCGGGATCGCCGCAGACACGATCGAGCAGGCCGCCGCCGCCGGTGCCGACGCCTTCGTCGCCGGCACCGCCGTATACGGCGCGGCCGACCCCGCCGAGGCGGTACGCAAACTCCGGCAGACCGCCGAGCGGACCGCGCCACGGTGGTGAGCCCCGACGGGGCCGAGTCCCGGCCCGATCTGATCCTGGTCGTCGACGACGATGTCGACATCGCCCGGTTCGTCGAGGTCAATCTGCGGTTGCACGGTTTCGACGTGATTCTGGCCCACGACGGGCAGGAGGCGATCGAGGTCATCGAACGCCACCGCCCGGACCTGGCGGTGGTCGACCTGATGATGCCCCGCATCACCGGTCTGGAGCTGACCCGCAAGCTGCGCGCGGATCCGATGACCGCCGCGCTGCCGATCATCATGCTCACCGCGAAGGGGATGACCGCCGACAAGGTCAACGGGCTGACCGCCGGGGCCGACGACTACCTGGTCAAACCCTTCGACACCTCGGAGCTCATCGCCCGGGTGACCTCCACGTTGCGGCGCAACCGCGAGTACCGCGAGGTGTCACCGCTGACCGGCCTGCCGGGCAACACCCGGGTCAGCCGGGAGATCACCGACCGGGTCCGCAGCGGTGCCGACTACGCCGTCGGGTACGTCGACATCGACCGGTTCAAGAGCGTCAACGACGTGTACGGGTTCGGCCGCGGCGACGAGTTCATCTCCACCCTGGCCCGTTGCATGCACCGGGCGGTGATGTCGGTGGGACTGCCGCCGGCCTTCCTCGGCCACATCGGCGGTGACGACTTCGTGGTGGTCTGCGCGCCGGAGCAGGTGCGGCCGATCATCGAGAAGGCGATCGTCGACTTCGAGAAGGCCGCCGACGAACTGTACGACCCCGGCGACGCCGCACGCGGCTACGTCGAGGTCAAGGACCGCCGTGGCAACCTGCAGAAGGCGGCGCTGGTCACCCTCTCGGTCGGGGTCGCGGTGTCGGCCGGTCCCCGTCGGTTCAGTGAACCCCGCGAGATCATCACCGTGGCGAACGAGATGAAGTCGGTGGCCAAGAGCCAGCCCGGGTCGTACATCGCGGTCGATCGGCGATTGTCGCCCAGCTGAGCTGGGAATCCCTTCTCCGCGACGGGAATCTGTCAGCTATCCGACAGTTGTGATGTCCGCCGCGTCCCTGGCCGAGGCCACCGGGATCCGTGTAAGACTCGGAACCAGCACCCACCACGCGCTGGCGGGACTCGGTGAAATTCCGAACCGGCGGTGATCCACGGCACCAGTCGTGGTCAGCCCGCGACCCGGTCGTCGACACGACGCCCGGTGGACCTGGTGAAAATCCGGGGCCGACGGTTGGGCCAGATCGTGCCACCACGGCACGGACCGGCCCAGACAGTCCGGATGGGAGACAGCGCGCGGACACGGACGCCCAGGTGTGGCGTGCCCGAAACGGCACCGCCATGCCCGTGCGGCACCCCGGTGCCGGCCTCACGTGGGCCGGTGACGACCCCGGGGTCGCACCCGCCGCCGCATCGCTGTCGCCGGCACCCCGCCCCGGGGCCCGGCACCTCCCGCCACCCGTCGCGCGTACCCGGCCCGGCTGGCGAGGAGACGACGACGGCGATGGCGACCCTCACCGAAGACGAGGCGATGCGACGCGCGATCGCCCTCGCCCTGCGCGGCCTCGGCGCGGTCAGCCCCAACCCGATCGTCGGCTGCGTCCTGCTCGACCCGGCCGGCCACGTCGTCGGCGAAGGCTTCCACGCCTACGCCGGCGGCCCGCACGCCGAGATCGTCGCTCTGGCCCAGGCCGGCGAACGGGCCCGGGGCGGCACCGCCGTGGTCACCCTCGAACCGTGCAACCACGTCGGCCGGACCGGACCCTGCTCCACCGCCCTGGTCGACGCCGGCCTGGCCCGGGTCGTACTCGCCGTGCCGGACCCCAACCCGATCGCCGCCGGCGGCACCGAGACGCTGCGCGACGCCGGCATCGACGTCGCCGTCGGCCTGCACGCCGACCGGGCCGAGGCCGCCAACATCGCCTGGCTCACCGCGGTCCGCCGCCGCCGGCCCTACCTGATCTGGAAGTACGCCGCCACCCTCGACGGACGCTCCGCCGCCGCCGACGGCACCAGCATGTGGATCACCTCGGAGGCGGCCCGCGCCGACGTCCACGCGCTGCGCGGCACCACCGACGCGATCATCGCCGGGGTGGGCACCGTGCTCGCCGACGACCCCCGGCTCACCGTGCGCAACCTGCGCGACGGCACCCTCGCCATCCGCCAGCCGCTACGGGTCGTCGTCGACAGCCACGGGCGTACCCCGGCCGACGCCCGGGTCCGCGACGGCGCCGCCGACACCTGGATCGCCACCGCCGCCGAAGTCGGTACGGACCACCGGGGGCGGGTCGACCTCAGCGCCCTGCTGACCGGCCTCTACGACCGGGGGGTGCGCTGCGCGCTGCTCGAAGGCGGACCGACGCTGGCCGGGGCGTTCCTGCGTGACGGCCTGGTCGACCGGGTCGTCGGTTACCTCGCGCCCAGACTCCTCGGCGCGGGCCCCGCCGCGCTCGGCGACGCGGGCGTGCGCACCATCGGCGACGCCCTCGACCTGACCATCGTCGACGTCACCCAGGTCGGTCCCGACCTGCGGATCACCGCCGAACCCCGACAGAAGAAGGAAGGCTGAGCCGATGTTCACCGGCATCATCGAGGAGCGCGGCGAGGCCGGCACCCTGGACTGGCACGGCGACAGCGGCGTGCTCACGATCCACGGCCCGCTGGTCGCCGCCGACGCCCGCCACGGCGACTCGATCGCCGTCGACGGGGTCTGCCTGACCGTCGTCGCCGTCGACGGCGCACGGTTCACCGTGGACGTCATGAAGGAGACCTTCGACCGCAGCGCGCTGGGCGGGCTGCGCCCCGGCGATCCGGTCAACCTGGAACGCGCCGCCACCCTCGCCACCCGTCTCGGCGGACACCTGGTGCAGGGCCACGTCGACGGCGTCGCCACCATCGTCGAGCGCGTCCCCGGCGACCGGTGGGAGCAGGTGCGGTTCAGCCTCCCCGCCGGCCTGGGCCGCTACATCGTGGAAAAAGGTTCGATCGCTGTCGACGGCGTCTCGTTGACCGTGATGGAGGTGTCCGACGGCGAACCCGCCGACGGCGAACCCGCCGACGGTCCCGCCGGGACGGGCGACGACGCCGGCTGGTTCAGCGTCGGACTGATCCCCACCACCCTGCAACTCACCACACTCGGCCGCAAACCGGTCGGGTCCCTGGTCAACCTGGAGGTCGACGTGATCGCGAAGTACGTGGCGAAACAACTGCGCCAGCCGGCACCCACCACCGGGGTCCGCCCGTGACCGCCGCCGGGTTCGGCACCGTCGAACAGGCCCTCGACGACCTGGCCGCCGGCCGGGCGGTGGTGGTGGTCGACGACGCCGACCGGGAGAACGAAGGCGATCTGATCTTCGCCGCCGAACACGCCACCGCCGAACTCGTCGCCTTCATGGTGCGCTACACCTCCGGCTACATCTGCGCGCCGCTGCCCGAAGCCGACTGCGACCGGCTCGAACTGCCGCCGATGTACCACACCAACCAGGACCGGCGCGGCACCGCGTACACGGTGACCGTCGACGCCCGAGAAGGGGTCAGCACCGGCATCTCCGCAGCCGACCGGGCACACACCCTGCGGCTGCTCGCCGACCCGGCCACCAGCCCGGCCGACCTGGCCCGACCCGGCCACGTCGTGCCCCTGCGGGCCCGCGCCGGCGGTGTCCTGCACCGGCCCGGCCACACCGAGGCCGCCGTCGACCTGGCCCGCCTTGCCGGCCTGCACCCCGCCGGGGTGCTCTGCGAACTGGTCAACGACGACGGCACCATGATGCGCCTGCCCGACCTGGAGAAGTTCTCCGCCGACCACGGGCTCACCCTGATCACCATCGCCGACCTGATCGCCCACCGGCGACGGACCGAGACCCACGTCGAGCGGGTCGCGCAGGTCCGGCTACCGACGGCGTACGGGGTGTTCCGCGCCTACGGCTACCGGGTCGCCCACGACCCCGCCGAACACCTCGCCCTGGTCCTCGGCGACATCGACGACGGCCGCGACGTGCTGGTCCGGGTGCACTCCGAATGCCTCACCGGTGACGTGTTCGGCTCGCTGCGCTGCGACTGCGGCCCGCAGCTGGACGCCGCGCTGGGCCGGGTCGCCAGCGAAGGCCGCGGCGTGGTGCTCTACCTGCGCGGCCACGAGGGACGCGGGATCGGACTGGCCCACAAACTGCGCGCCTACCAGCTGCAGGACCAGGGCCGTGACACCGTCGACGCCAACCTGGAGCTCGGGCTGCCCGCCGACGCCCGCGACTACGGCACCGGCTCGCAGATCCTGCACGACCTCGGTGTGCGGTCGATCCGGCTGCTCACCAACAACCCGGACAAGCTCTCCGGGCTGGTCGGGTACGGGCTGACCGTCGTCGGCCGGGAACCGCTGACCATCCACCCCCACCCGGAGAACCTGCGCTACCTGCGGACCAAGCGCGACCGGATGGGCCACCTGCTCGACGGGCTCGACCCCGTCGGCGAACTGTCCGGAGGTAGGGCGTAATGGCGGGATTCGGCGAACCAGGCGTGATCCGCGTCGACGCCGCCGGACTACGGGTCGGCGTCGTCGCCGCCCGCTGGCACGCCGACCTGGTCGACGTCATGCTCGGCCGGGCCCTGGCCGCCGCCGAGGCCTGCGGCGTCGCCGGGGTGCAGGTCGCCCGGGTGGCCGGCTCGGTCGAACTGCCGGTGCTCGCCCAGGCGCTGGCCCGTCGCTGTGACGCGGTGGTCGCCCTCGGCGTCGTGGTACGCGGCGCCACCGCGCACTTCGACTACGTGTGCCGGTCGGTCACCGACGGGCTGACCCGGGTGTCACTGGACGAAGCCACACCGGTCGGCCACGGGGTGCTCACCGTCGAGACCATCGCGCAGGCCCGCGACCGGGCCGGACTGCCCGGCTCGGCCGAAGACAAAGGATGGTCGTCGATGGTCGCCGTCCTCGACGCCGCCCTGGCGTTGCGCGCGGTGCACGCCGTACCGGCCGGCTGACCACGACGCAACCGGTCCATACCCGTCACGTTCCCGTCGCTCGCGCGGTAAACCAGATGCGCCGGTGACACGTCGTAGCTGACGTGGCACCCGAACTGGTCACCGGCCTGCACCCGGGGAGGACGATGCTGCGACAGCGGACACCGACGTCGACGTGGGCGGCGGACGAGGCGGTCACCGCCCTGTTCGCCGCGCACTACCGTCCGCTGGTGCGCCTCGCCACCCTGCTGCTGCGGGAACCGGGCATGGCGGAGGAGATCGTGCAGGACGCCTACGTCGCCCTGCACAGCCGCTGGTGGCGGCTGCGCGACGCGGACAAGGCGGTAGGGTACCTGCGGGTCACCGTGGTCAACCGGTGCCGGTCGGCGATCCGGCACCGGCGCGTCGTACAGGCCCACCTGGCCGCCGCCCGGCCCGGCCCGGACGCCCCCAGCGCGGAGGCCGGCGCCCTCGATCAGCTGCGCCACGACGACGTGATCACCGCACTGCGTGCCCTGCCGCCCCGCCAGCGGGAGGCGATCGTCCTGCGCTACTACGCCGACCTGTCCGAGGCGCAGATCGCCGACGCGATGGGGGTCAGCAGGGGAGCGGTCAAGAGCCACACCGCGCGCGGAATCGCCGCGCTGCGCACCAGCCTGGACGGCCTGTGATGGACACCGACGACACCCCTGGCGACGCCCGTACCGGTGCCGCCCGTCCCGACGACGCCCGCACCCTCGACGCCCGCGGCGACGACGCCCGTACCGGTGATGTGCTGCGGCAGGCGCTGCGCGTCGAGGCCGACCGGGTCGACGTACGGCCCGACGCGCTGACCGCGATCCGCGAGAAGGTCGACGCCCGGCAGCGACGCCGCATCCCGGTCGCCCTGGCCGGCACCGCCGCCGCGACCGCCGCCGCCACCCTGGTCGGCGTGGTCGGCTGCCTACCGACGATGCCGCACTCCGGCCCACCACCCGCCGCGAGCAGCAACGGCCCGGTCACCCCTGGGACGAGCGCCACCGGCCCGGTCGGCCCCGCGTCGACCGGTGACGCCCCGACCGCCGGCACCGCCGGCGACCAGGCCGGCGACACGATGGCGACCCTGCCGGTCTACTACGTCGGCGGGGACGACGGCCAGTTGCGGCTCTACCGCGAGTACCACCGGTTCACCGCCACCGGCGCCGGGACCCTGGGCGAACTGCGCGCCGCGCTCGGCGAAATGCTCACCGGCACCCGGCTGCGCGACCCCGACTACCGCACCCTCTGGCCGGTCGGCGCCGAGCTGACCAGCGTCTGGACCCAGTACGACATCGTCGGGGTGAACATCAGCGGCGCCAATGTCGCCAACCTCGACGCGGCCGGGGCCGCCGCCGCCGTACAGCAGCTCGCCTGGACCGTGGCCGGCGTCGTCGGCGGCGACCCCCGGATCCGGTTGCTGCTCGACGGCGAACCGGTGCCCAGGCTGTGGGGTCACGTCGACACCCGCGACGAGATCACCAAGGGGGCCGCGCTGGACACCCTGGCCATGCTCTGGCTGATCGACCCGCAGCACGGCGAGACCGTCGGGCGGACCTTCACCGTGCGCCTCGCCGGCAGCGTCCATGAGGCCACCGCCCAGCTGCGGGTCCGACAGGGTGAGAAGATCGTCCACCGGCGGTACGTCACCCTCGACGCGGGCGCGCCGGGCCGGGGCGAGGGCTTCGCCGAGCTGACCCTGCCGCCGGGCGACTACACCATCGAGGCGTACGAGGAGTCGATGGTCGAGGGCGAAGGCGCACGGCACCTCGTCGACGCGGTGATCACCGTACGCTGACGTCACCTGGCGACCGGCCCGACCGGGCGTACCGTGATCAGCAGATGGACCGGTGCGGACCCGGTGCCGACCCGCCCGTCACCGGGCTGCCACAATCGGGCACCGTGAAGACGTTCGAGGAGCTGTTCGCCGAGCTGCAGGCCAAGGCGGCGGCCGGGACCCCCGGCTCGTCGACGGTCGCCGCGCTGGAGCGCGGGGTGCACGCCATCGGCAAGAAGGTCGTCGAAGAGGCCGCCGAGGCGTGGATGGCCGCCGAGCACGAGAGCCCGGACCGGGCCGCCGAGGAGATCTCCCAGCTGCTCTACCAGGCGCAGGTGCTGATGCTGGCCACCGGACTGGAACTCAAGGACGTCTACCGACATCTCTGACCCGCCCTTGCGACCGTGAACCGTCGATCGATCAGGAGCGAGACCGAGATGCTGCGCATCGCCGTACCCAACAAAGGCACCCTTTCCGGACCGGCCGCCGACATGCTGCGCGAGGCCGGCTACCGCCAGCGCACCGACCCCAAGGACCTCGTCTGCCGCGACGAGGCCAACGACGTCGAGTTCTTCTACCTGCGCCCCCGCGACATCGCCACCTACGTCGGCACCGGTGAGCTGGAGCTCGGCATCACCGGCCGGGACCTGCTGATCGACTCGGCCAGCCCGGCCGAGGAGCTGCTCGACCTGGACTTCGGCGGGGCGACGTTCCGGTTCGCCGCCCGACCCGAGACCCTGACCCGGGTGCCCGAGGAGATCGCCGGGCGGCGCATCGCCACCGCGTACCCCGGGGTGGTCGAACGCTACCTGGGCGAACACGGCCTGAAGGCCGACGTGATCCGGCTCGACGGCGCGGTGGAGAACGCCATCCGGCTCGGCGTCGCCGACGTCATCGCCGACGTGGTGGAGACCGGGGCGACGCTGCGCCAGGCCGGCCTGGTCACCGTCGGCGATCCGATCCTGCGCTCCTCGGCGGTGCTGGTGCACCCGGCCGGCACCGCCACCACCGGGCAGGCCGAGCAGCTGATCCGCCGGCTGCAGGGCGTCCTGGTGGCCCGCCGGTACGTGATGCTCGCCTACGACGTGCGCGCCGACCTGCTGGAACAGGCAAGCGCCTTGACCCCGGGCATCGAGTCGCCGACCATCTCGCCGCTGCACCGGGAAGGCTGGGTCGCGGTGCAGGCGATGGTCCGCCGCGTCGAGGTGCACCGGATCATGGACGAGCTGTACGAGGTCGGCGCCCGCGCCATCCTGGTCACCTCCATCCACGCCTGCCGCCTGTAACAGCCGGGCCGATCTCCGCTGAGCGCGGTCGGTCGGCGTCGACCGGGCGGGCCGCCGGCTGGCCACGGCCGGGTGACCGGCCGCGCCGGTCCTGCCGATGGATGCCGGTTCCGGTGGTGGATTCCCCGTTGTTCCGGGAAGGTTACGGCAACCGGTTCGACAGGAGGTTCACCATGGCTCTGCTCGACACGACGATGTGGCACGGTGCCGTCTACAGCGACGGCTGGACCGAGGCGGCCGGCGGCACCATGGCCGTGATGTCCCCGGCCACCCGGCAGGAGATCGGCCGGGTCGGCGTCGGCAACGCCGACGACGTGGCGCGGGCGTGTGCCCGGGCCGCCGTCGCGCAGCGGGACTGGGCGGGTGCCCGTTACCTCGACCGGGCGGCGGTGCTGCGCCGCGCCGGGGCGCTGTTCGAGCAGTACGCCGACGAGATCGGCGACTGGCTGGTCCGGGAGGCCGGGTCCGTACCGCCGAAGGCAGTGGTCGAGACCACCACCGCCGCCCAGGAGTGCTACGAGGCGGCGGCGCTCGCCTCACAGCCGCTCGGTGAGATCCTGCCGACCGGGCAGCCCCGGCTCAGCCTGGCCCGTCGGCTGCCGGTCGGAGTGGTCGGGGTCATCGCACCGTTCAACTTTCCGCTGATCCTGTCCATCCGGTCGATCGCGCCGGCCCTGGCGCTGGGCAACGCGGTGGTCTTCAAACCCGATCCGCGTACGGCGGTCTGCGGCGGGGTGTCGATCGCCCGGGTGTTCCAGGAAGCCGGTCTGCCCGACGGGCTGCTGCACGTGCTGCCCGGCGGCGCCGACGTCGGTGAGGCGATCGTCGCCGACCCCCGGGTCCGGGTGATCAGCTTCACCGGCTCCACCGCCGCCGGCCGCAAGGTCGGTGAGGCGGCCGCCCGTCATCTCAAGCGGGCCCACCTGGAGCTGGGCGGCAATTCGGCGCTGATCGTGCTCGACGACGCCGACCTGGACCTCGCGGTCTCCGCTGGCGCCTGGGGGTCGTTCCTGCACCAGGGGCAGATCTGCATGGCCACCGGCCGGCATCTGGTGCACGAGCGGATCGCCGACCGCTACGTCGAACAGTTGGCGGCCAAGGCCGATCACCTGCCGGTCGGCGACCCGGCGAAGGGGCAGGTCGCGCTCGGCCCGATCATCGACGAACACCAGCGGGACAAGATCCACTCGCTGGTCACGGCCAGCGTCGACGCCGGTGCCCGGCTGGCCGCCGGCGGCACCTACGAGGAGCTGTTCTACCGGCCGACGGTGCTCGCCGACGTCACCCCGGCCACCCCGGCGTTCGCCCAGGAGGTGTTCGGCCCGGTCGCACCGGTGGCGACCTTCGCCGACCTCGACCAGGCCGTCGCGCTGGCAGGCGACACCGAGTACGGCCTGTCGCTGGGCATCCTCAGCAGGGACGTGATGACGGCGATGGCGTTGGCCGACCGGATCCCCAGCGGCATCGTGCACATCAACGACCAGACGGTGGACGACGAGGCGGTCGCACCCTTCGGCGGGGTGGGGGCCTCCGGCACCGGCAGCCGGTTCGGTGGGCCAGCGGCGAACATCGAGGCGTTCACCGAAACCCAGTGGCTCACCATGCAGGGCACCATCAGCCGGTTCCCGTTCTGAGCGCCCGGTGAGCCGTCCGATGCGTACCGGGCACCACCCGGTGCGGGAGTTGTCGCTCCAGGACACCACCGGCATGCTCCGCCAACCCTGGGTCCGGCCGGACCGGACCAGCGCCGGGCTCGGCTGGTCCGACCTGTACGTGTCGACCCAGCGGGAGCAGCCGTACCGGGCGGAGTTCGACCCTGCCCCGAGCCACCTGCTGATCCTGCACCGCGACGGGCCGGTCCGGGTGCGCCGCGGTCACCTCGGGCTGACCTCGTCGTGCACGGTGGCACCCGGCGGGTTCTTCGTCCACCCCGCCGGCAAGGACCTCACCGTCGAACTGGGCGGCCCGCTGGACACGGTGCACGTCTACCTGCGCGACGAGGCGCTGCAGGCCGCGCACGACGGTGCCCCGGTCGAGCTGACCGAGCAGCTCGGCGTCGTCGACCCGCTGCTGCGGCAACTGGTGCTGACCCTGGACGAGACGATCCGCACCTGGGAACCGGCCGGGCGTACCTATCTGGACCAGGTGGTGACGCTGCTCGCCGGGCAGCTGGCCCGCCGGCACAGCGTGCGCCGTGGTCGCGACGAAGCGGCGGCCCGACGTCAGGGCGGGCTCGGCGACCGGCAGTTCGCCCGGGTCCGCGCGCTGCTGGCCGACCGGCTCGCCGAGCCGGTCCCGCTGGCGCAGATGGCGGCGGCGGCCGGGCTCAGCGTCAGCCAGTTCTCCCGGCAGTTCAAGGCCCGCACCGGGGTGGCGCCGCACCAGTACCTGCTGAACCTGCGGGTCGAGGCGGCCTGCCGGCTGTTGCGTGACCCGACCCTGCCGATCGCCACGGTCGCGCTGCGATGCGGGTTCTCCCACCAGGAGCACCTGACCCGGGTGATGCGGGCCCGTCTGCAGACGACGCCGGCCGCGCTGCGTCGCGGTTCCTGAGCCGCGCGTCGTCGTCGCCGGATCCTGCTGACCGAGCCGGTGCGGCAGCAGGACCCGGCGGGTGCGGCAGCAGGATCCGGCGGGTGCGGCAGCAGGATCCGGCCCGTACGGCAGCAGGAACGTGCCGACGTGGCAGCAGGATCGTGCAGGAAATGCTCCGGTGACGCGGCCGATACTCGTCTGACCCGTCCGACGGGGACGGCAGCGGATCGGAGCCTGCGATGACGTCGTTCGTGCACACCGGCACCGCCAACCGCGTCGTGTTCGGCGCCGGCAGCATCACCCAGCTGCCGGCCGAGGTCGACCGGCTCGGCCGGGGCCGGGTGCTGACCGTAGCCGGCTCCGGCCGGCCCGAGCTCGCGGCGTACGTCGCCGACCTGCTCGGGCCGCTGCACGCCGGCCACTTCGACCGGGTCGCCATGCACACCCCGGTCGACGTCACCGAGTCGGCGCTGCGCCTGCTGCACGACACCGGCGCCGACTGCGTGGTCAGCCTCGGCGGCGGCTCAGCGACCGGACTCGGCAAGGCGCTGTCGGTGCGGACCGGTCTGCCGCAGATCGCCGTCGCGACCACGTACGCCGGGTCGGAGGTGACCCCGGTGCTCGGCGAGACCGACACCACCGGCAAGGTCACCCGTACCGATGAGCGGATCCTGCCGGAGACCGTCATCTACGACGTCGACCTGACCGTCGGGCTGCCGGTGCCGTTGACCGTGACCAGCGGCGTGAACGCGATCGCCCACGCCGTCGAGGCGCTCTACGCGCCGAGCGCCAACCCGATGGTCGACGCCCTCGCCGTCGAGTCGATCACCCGGCTGGCCGCCGCCCTGCCCCGGATCGTCGCCGACCCCGCAGACCGGCCGGCCCGCACCGACGCGCTGCTCGGTGCCTGGCTGGCCGGTGTCTGCCTGGGCGCGGTGGGCATGGGCCTGCACCACCGGCTGTGTCACCTGCTCGGCGGGTCGTACGGGTTGGCCCACGCGCCGACGCACACCGTCGTCCTGCCGTACGCGATGGCGTACAACGCGGCCGCCGCGCCGCAGGCGATGCGCCGGGTCGCGGCGGCCCTGGGCCGGTCAGACGCACCGAGCGGCATGTACGAGCTGATCGCGTCGCTGGGCGGCCCGACATCGTTGCGCGAACTCGGACTGGACGTCGACGACCTGCCGTCGGTCGCGCGGGCCGCCACCGACCGGCCGTACCCGAACCCCCGGGAGGTCACCGAGGCCGGTGTCGGGCAGCTGCTGCGTGACGCCTGGGCCGGCATCCGCCCGGCCGGGCCGCCCGACGTCGGCTGGCTCACCGAGGAGGTGGTGGCGAGCTTCGCCGCCGCGCCGGATTCCCGGGTCGGCCGGCTCGCCGCCGACCTGGTCCGGCACCTGCACCACTTCGTCGCCAGCAACGAGGTGACCCAGGACGAGTGGCAGTACGCGATCGACTTCCTCACCCGTACCGGGCAGCTCTGCGACGACCGCCGCCAGGAGTTCGTGCTGCTGTCGGACGCGCTGGGCGTGTCCAGCGTGGTGGACCTGCTGGCGAACTCCCGGACCCCGCAGACCACCCCGTCGGCCGTGCTCGGCCCGTTCTACCTGCCCGGGCCGCCCGCCGAGGCGCTCGGCGCGGACATCGCCGGCGGGCTGCCCGGCGTCCCGCTCTGGGCCGACGTGCGGATCGTCGACCTGACCGGTGCGCCGGTGGGCGGTGCCGTCGTCGACGTCTGGCAGTCCAACGAGGACGGATTCTACGACGTACAGCTGCCGGAGCTCGCCGGTCCGGTGCTGCGCGCCCGGTTCCACGCCGACCCCGGCGGCCGGGTGTACTTCTGGTCGATCCTGCCGTCGGAGTACCCGATCCCGGACGACGGCCCGGTCGGGCAGCTGCTCGCCGCCACCGGTCGGCACCCGTACCGGGCTCCGCACCTGCATTTCATGATCAGTGCGCCGGGCCACCGCCGGCTGGTCACCCAGCTCTTCGTCGCCGGCGGCGCCTACCTGGACTCCGACGCGGTCTTCGGGGTCAAGCAGGACCTCATCGTCGAGTTCCCGCCCGGTGCCGGCACCCCGCCGCACGGGCGGGCGGTGACCGACTGGCGCACCGTCACGTACACGTTCCGCATCGCCCCCACGACCTGACCCCCAGGGAGACGACCGTGACGACCTCCTCCGCCAGCGGCCCCTCCGCCAGTCGCCCCGTGCCGCCCTCCGCCGGCGGCGGACCCGTCGAGACCGACGTCCTGATCGTCGGTTCCGGTCCGGCCGGTGGCGCGGCGGCGCTGCTGCTGAGCACGTACGGCGTGCCGAACATCGTGGTGACCAAGTACGGCCGGCTGGCCGACACGCCACGGGCGCACATCACCAACCAGCGCACCATGGAGGTGCTGCGCGACGTCGGAATCGAGCAGCGGGTGGTCGCGCAGGCCACCCCGCAGCGGCTGATGGGGCAGACCCCGTTCTGCACCAGTCTGGCCGGGGAGGAGTTCGGTCGGCTGCACACCTGGTACACCCACCCGGCGCGGCAGGCCGACCACGACCTCGCCTCGCCGACGGCGATCTGTGACATGCCGCAGCACCTGATGGAGCCGGTGCTGGTCGACGCGGCGGTGGCCCGGGGGACCCGGCTGCGCTACGACACCGAGTACCTTTCGCTCGTTCAGGACGCCGACGGGGTGACCGCGACCGTCCGGGACCGGCTGCGCGGCGACGAGTACCAGATCCGTGCCCGGTATCTGATCGGTGCCGACGGCGGGCGCAGCAGGGTCGCCGAGGACATCGGGCTGCCGATGGTCGGCCGGATGGGCGTCGCTGGCAGCATCAACATCGTCTTCGAGGCGGATCTGAGCCGGTACGTGGCACACCGGCCGAGCACGCTCTACTGGGTGCTGCAGACCGGTGCCGACGTGGGCGGGATCGGCATGGGCCTGGTGCGCTGCGTGCGGCCGTGGAACGAATGGCTGATCGTGTGGGGCTACGACATCGACGGCCCGCCGCCGGACCTGACCGAGGAGTACGCGCGGCAGGTGGCGTACCGGCTGATCGGCGACGAGTCGATCCCGCTGCGGATCACGTCGTCGTCGGCCTGGACGGTCAACCATCTGTACGCCGAGCGCTACCACAGCGGTCGGGTCTTCTGCGCCGGCGACGCCGTGCACCGGCATCCGCCGTCGAACGGGCTGGGCAGCAACACCTCCATCCAGGACGCGTACAACCTGGCCTGGAAGTTGAAGCTGGTGCTCTCCGGCGCGGCCGACCCACGGCTGCTGGATTCGTACTCGGCCGAGCGCGTGCCGGTCGGGCGGCAGATCGTCGACCGGGCGAACCGGAGCATCGGCGATACCGGCCGGATCTTCCAGGCGTTGGGGCTGCTGTCGACCGAGGACCCCGAGCAGATGCGGGCGAACATGGCGGCCCGGACCCGGGCCGGTGCGGCGTTCGAGACACAGCGGCGGGAGCTGCGTGAGGCGATCGCGGTCAAGGACTACGAGTTCAACACGCACGGTGTGGAGCTGGATCAGCGGTACGCCTCCGGCGCGGTGCTGTCCGACGGTACGCCGCCGCCGGTGAACCCCCGCGACGCCGAGCTGTACCACCACCCCACCACCTGGCCGGGTGCCAAGGTGCCGCATGCCTGGCTGGGCCGGGGCACCGCGGCCGTCTCCACCCTGGATCTCGGCGGCCGGGGTCGGTTCGCCGTACTGACCGGGGTGGGCGGTCGGCCGTGGCTGGCCGCCGCCACGGCGCTCGCCGCCGATCTGGGTGTCGACGTCGTCGGTCACGTGATCGGCCCCGGTGGCGACTACGAGGACCGCTACGGTGACTGGGCCCGGCTGCGCGAGGTCGAGGACGCCGGATGCGTGCTGCTGCGTCCGGACAACTACGTGGGCTGGCGCTGCGTCCGGCTGCCGGCGGATCCGCGCCACGCGCTCGGTACGGCGCTGCGGCACGTTCTCGCGGTCGGCAGCTGATCCCGGCCGGTCGCGGGGGTTGACGGTGTCCGGTGGTGGTGCAACCATCTGCACCACTGTTTACGCAAACATTGCCGGCGTGTTTCGGTAGCGCGTTCGGCGGCCATCCGTGGTGTCGCGGGGGAGACCCCTCTGCCGCCACCGGCCCGGCGATGTTTACGCAAACATGGACTGTGGTGGCGACCGGGCTCCCCCTGGTGGCCGGAACCAGCGGACGGAGGCCCGCCATCGTGAACAGACACAGCACCACCCGGCGATTCGTCACGGCGGTCAGCGCGGCGGTCGTGGGTGTCGGTGCCAGCGTGGTCGGACCCGCCCACGCCGCCACCGACACCTCTGCGGCTGACACCCCCGCTGACGCCGACGCGGCGGTGGTCACCGTCCGACCGGATCCGGCCTACCTCGGAGAGCCGTTCCAGGGCTGGGGAACCAGCCTGGTCTGGTTCGCCAACGCCACCGGCGACTACCCCGACGAGATCCGCGACGAACTCGCCGACCTGCTCTTCGGTGACGACGGACTCAACCTCAACATCGCCCGCTACAACATCGGCGGCGGCAACGCCCCCGACGTGGCCGACTACCTGCGCCCCGGCGGCGCCGTACCCGGCTGGTGGCAGGCGCCCGAAGGCACCACCCGCGCCGACCGCGACTGGTGGGACCCGGACGACCCGACCCACTGGAACTGGGCCGCCGACCCGGCGCAACGCTGGTGGGTCGACCGGATCAAGGCCGACGTCACCCACTGGGAGACGTTCAGCAACTCGCCGCCGTGGTTCCAGACCGTCAGCGGGTACGTCTCCGGCGGCTTCGACGCCACCACCGACCAGATCCGCCCGGACACCGTCGACGACTTCGCCACCTACCTGGTGCGCGTCACCGAGCACCTGGAGCAGGCACACGGCATCGACGTCGCCACCATCGACCCGCTCAACGAGCCGAACACGCCGTACTGGTCGACCCGGCTCGGCCCCGACGGCCAGCCGGTCGGCGGCCGCCAGGAAGGCGCCCACGCCGGTCCGACCAGCCAGCAGCAGGTCATCGCCGCCGTGGACGCCGCGCTGCGGGCCGCCGGCAGCGACACCGCGATCGCCGCTATGGACGAGACCAACCCGGGCACGTTCCTGACCAACTGGAACGTCTACAGCGCCGCCACCCGCGCGCGGATCGCCCAGCTCAACGTCCACACGTACGGCACCGGGCAGCGCACCGCCGTCCGCGACATCGCCAAGGCCGAAGGCAAGCCACTGTGGATGAGCGAGGTGGAGGGTTCCTACGGCAGCGGCGGGCAGGACTTCACCAGCATGCTGCCCGGCCTCGGCATCGCCCGCAACGTCGTCGACGACCTGCGGGAGCTGGAACCGGCGGCCTGGGTGCTCTGGCAGCCGGTCGAGGACTACGACAACATGGCCCCCGGCGGCGAGTTCCCGGCCGGATCCAACTGGGGCAGCATCCAGGTGCCGTTCGACTGCACGGCCGCCGACACCCTGCAGACCTGCCCCATCTACACCAACACCAAGTTCGACACGCTGCGAAACTTCACCCACCACATCCGCCCCGGTGACCGGCTGATGGCCGTCGACGACCCGGACAGCGTCGCCGCCCTCGCCACCGGCAAACAGGCCACCGTCGTGCACGTCAACGCCACCACCGCCGCCCGTACCGTCCGGTTGGACCTGTCGGCGTTTCGCACCGTCACCGCCGACGCCACCGTCACCCCGGTGGTGACCAGCGCCGACGGGGCGCTGCGCACCGGCACCCCGGTGCCCGTCCGCGACCGCGCCGCCAGCCTGGACGTGCCGGCCCAGTCGGTGACCACCTTCCTGATCGACGGCGTCTCCGGCGTCCTGCTCGACGAGACCCTGATCCGCGACACCCACGTCTACCGGCTGCAGGGCGTGCCGAGCGGACGGTCGCTGACCCCGTCCGGCTCCGACCTGGTGATCCGCACCGACGTGCCGCAGGCCCCCGAACAGCTGTGGCAGCTCACCCGGCTGACCGACGGCTACGACAACCGGGCCCGCTACACCGTCGGCACCGTCGGCGGCGACCGCTGGCTCGCCGTCGTCGACGACACCGCCACCCTGGTCGACGCCACCGGCACGCCCGGCCCACCCGCGCAGTGGATCCTCTCCACCACCGGCGACGGCACGTACACCGTCGTCAACGTCGCCACCGGCCGGCTGCTCGACGTCGGCGGTCAGGCCACCAACGACGGCGCCGCCGTCTCCGTCTGGCTGCCGAACTCCGGCGCCAACCAGCGCTGGCGGATCATCGACGAACGGGTGGTCGGCCTCACCCCGGTCGAGCTGTTCACCACCCCCGGGGTCGCGCCGACGCTGCCGGCGACCGTGGTGCCGGTGCACCCGGACGGACCCGGGGGCACCCTGCCGGTGACCTGGCGCGACATCGCCCCGGTACGGTGGCGCGAGACCGGCACCGTCGCGGTCACCGGTCGGGTGGTCGACGCCCAGGGCCGCACCCACCTCGCCCGGGCCACCGTCGTGGTCGACACCCTCGAATCCACCGCGCCGAGCCGGGCCAAGACGTTCGTCGGCGGCACCCCCGACCTGCCGGCCACCGTCACCGCGACCTCTAGCCAGGGAGTCACGGTGACCCGGCCGGTCGACTGGGACGCCGCACCGCCCGGGGCCTTCGACCGGGTCGGCGTGGTCACCCTCACCGGCCGCGCCGACGCCGGTGCCGGCGTCACCCTGCCGGCGACGGTACGGGTCCAGGTCACCGCGCCGGTCGAGGCGACCACGACGGTCGCCGGGATCGAGGCCAGCTTCACCGAACCCGGCTATTCCACGGTGGGCCTGACCAACGGCAACCTCACCGACAAGGCCTGGTCCAACTGGCGCTCCGGCACCAAGAACGCCACCGACACGCTCACCGTCACCCTGCCCCGGGCGCACACCCTCAACCGGGTCCGGGTCCACTTCTACCGCGACGGCTCGGACAGCTACGCCCGCAGCGTCACCGCCCAGCTCCGCGACGACGCCGGCAACTGGGTCGACGCCGGGGAGCCGGTCACCGTACCCACGCCGACGCCGACCGCGCCGGTGGTCGACGTGCCGGTCACCGCCACCACCGACGCGGTCCGGCTGCTCCTCACCGCCCACCCGGACCGGCACATGACGCTCAGCGAGATCGAGGTCGTGGTGGCCGCCCCGGGTACCTCGGCGGTCGCCGACGCCGAGGGCATCGCGGTCGACGGGGTGCCGCTGGCCGACTTCGACCCCGAGCGGACCCAGTACGCCGTACCGGCGGGAGAGCGGCCCGGGCAGGTCACCGCGACCCCCGCCGACCCGTACGCCGACCTGACCGTCACCCAGGCGCAGCCCGGCGAACCGACCGCGACCGTCGTGGTGACCAGCGAGGACGGTACCCGGACCCGGACCTACCGGATCGACTTCCAGTGACCGGCGGTACGCCGCGCCACCGGTACGCCGCGCCACCCGGCTTCGGCACGGCACCGACACCGGCACGGTCCGACCCGGCGGCGATCTCGGTCACAGACACCGGTGGCGGCCGGCTGTGACAGTGGGCGGGTGAGCACACCGGACGATCCGCCAACCACCGTACGGCCGGCGGCGCGCCGCCTTCCCGGGGTGCTTGCGCCCTGGCTGGCGCTGGTCGTCGCCGGACTCGGCGGTGTCGCGTCCGCCTCGCAGAGCGCGGTCAACGCCGAACTCGGTGCCCGGATGGGCAGCGCCGCCATCGGCGCGGTCGCCAACAACATCGGCGGCTCGCTGCTGGTCGCCGCCGGGTTGGTGCTCCTGCCGTCGATGCGGTCCGGGCTGCGTACCCTGCGGGCGGCTCGGCTGCCCTGGTGGACCTACCTGGGCGGGATCGGCGGGGCGTTCTTCGTCACCGCCGCCACCTACGCGGTGCCGGTGCTCGGGGTGGCGGTACTGACCATCGCTCAGGTGGCCGGCAACAGCCTCGGCGGGCTCGTCGTGGACCGCGTCGGGCTGGCGCCGGCCGGCCGGCTCGCGGTCACCGGTCCCCGGCTGGCCGGGGCGCTGCTCGGCGTCGGCGCGGTCGTGGTGGCCCAGCTCGGCCGGCCGGTGGGGCAGTTGGCGGTCGGGTTGATCGTGCTCGCCGTCGTCGGCGGGCTGGCCGTGTCGATCCAGTCCGCGCTCAACGGCCGGGTGTCGGCGGCCAGCACCACCGCCATGGGCATCGTGGCGAACTTCGTGGTCAGCACCCCGTTGGTGCTGATCGCCGCCGGCCTGTTCGGCGCCTACGAGGCGGCGGCCGGCCGCCCCTGGCCGGGCGAGTGGTACCTCTACCTGGGTGGGCTGTTCGGGGTGGGCATCGTGGTGGCGCTGCTGGTCGGGGTCCGGTCGGTGGGGGTGCTGCGGACCGGTCTCGGGGTGGTCGCCGGGCAGCTCGTCGGCGCGCTGCTGATCGACGTACTGGTCCCCGGCGGCCCCGGTGCCAGCTGGGGCCTGCTGGTCGGCGCGGCGATGATCATCGTCGCGGTGGTCGTCTCCGGGCGGGGTGCCCGCGCCACCCGTCCGACTTCCAAGATCACGACGATCTTGCAGAAATCGATAGACAAAAGCGACAAAAATTCTCGATAACTGCAAGATCGCGGTGGCGGGGCCCTGCTGTGATCGGTGCTGTGTCGACGGGTGGCAGACTTGGGCGGGTGGCAGACGAGCTGACGAAGGAGTCCTCGCCGACGGCGACGCCCGCCCAGCGGGGTACGGGCAGCGTGGTCGTCCGACCGCGCCGGATCCGGGTGATGTGCTGGTCGTTGGCGGCCGCGCTGCTGGTGGTGTTCACCACCGTCAGCTTCGGCCTGACCGGCTCCACCGGGGAGAACCTCGGCACCTTCCAACGCGGCGACCAGGCGGCGATGATCGGCCTGGGCGTGCTCGGCGCACTGATCATCCTGATGTTCACCCGGCCCCGGGTCGCCGCCGACCTCGCCGGGATCCGGGTTCGCAACGTCCTGCGCTCGTACGAGCTGCCGTGGGAGCTCGTGGTCGCGGTGCGGTTCGACCGGGACGCCGCCTGGGCCAGCCTGGAACTGCGCGACGACGAGCTGGTCCCGGTGCTGGCGTTGCAGGCGGTCGACCGGGAGCATGCCGTCGAGGCCGTCCGCGCCCTGCGGGCGCTGCACGCCGCCGCCACGAGCGGCTGAGCCCCGCCACGCCGCCACGAGCGGCTGAGCCCCGCCACGCCGCCACGAGCGGCTGAGCCCCGCCGCGCCGCCACGAGCGGCTGAGCCCCGCCGCGCCGCCACGAGCGGGGCTGAGCCCACCACATCGTCACCAGGTGGTGAACTCGCCAGGTCGAGGGCGGACCTGGCCCACGGTTGGCGGTGGCGCCTGGTATCGTTGACCGAGTCGACCACGCTGTCGCCGTCCTGCGCTCCTGTCGGAGCCTGGCTGGCGGCGGTAACGAAAGCGGAGCGCCTGCTCCCACCCGCATCGCGGATCAACCTCCAGCGGTCGGGTCCGGTCACCCGACACGCGGCGGCTCCCCGCCGCCTGTCGGGTCGACGCCGTCGATGGCGTCAGCTGACCGGTCGAGCAGGCCCTGGCATGTGTGCCAGGGCCTTCTGCTTTCCCCAGACGTCCCCACCCGGGGGATGCCTGCGGCGGGCGACGGCACCACGCAGATTCCGACTCGAGGAGGCCCCATCAGCGTCGAACCACGCGTGAACGAGCAGATCCGGGCACGTGAGGTCCGACTGGTCGGCCCTGAAGGTGAGCAGGTGGGCATCGTCCCGCTGGAGCGCGCCCTGCAGCTGGCCGCGGACGTCGACCTGGACCTGGTTGAGGTTGCGCCAATGGCGCGCCCGCCGGTGTGCAAGCTCATGGACTTCGGCAAGTTCAAGTACGAGAGCGCACTCAAGGCGCGCGAAGCGCGGCGTAACCAGCAGCAGACCGTCATCAAGGAAATGAAGCTCCGGCCCAAGATCGACCCGCACGACTACGAGACCAAGAAGGGTCACGTGGTGCGGTTCCTCAAGGCCGGCGACAAGGTCAAGGTCACGATCATGTTCCGTGGTCGGGAGCAGAGCCGACCGGAGCTGGGCTACCGGCTGCTGCGCCGGCTCGAATCGGAGATCTCGGATCTGGGGTACGTCGAGGCCGCCCCCAAGCAGGACGGCCGGAACATGATCATGGTGCTGGCCCCGCACCGGGCCACCAAGGCAGCGGCGGCCGCCGCCACCGCGGCCCGGGTCGGACCCGGCCGCGAACCGCGCGACGGTGTCGCCGAGGCGCCACCGACCGCCGAGGTCGAACCCGCCGGCAACACCGGCGAGTGACAGGGGAGAGACGCAACAAATGCCAAAGATGAAGCCGCACACCGGCATGGGTAAGCGGGTCAAGGTGACCGGGCGGGGCAAGATCCTGTCCGAGCAGGCCGGCAAGCGCCACCTGCTGGAGGGCAAGCCCTCCACCCGGACCCGTCGGCTCACCGGCACCGTCGAGGTGTCCCCGGCCGACGTCAAGCGCATCAAGAAGCTGCTCGGCCGCTGACGCGCGCCACTGACCTGAAGGAGTAGGTGAAATGGCACGCGTCAAGCGGTCCGTCAACGCTCAGAAGAAGCGCCGTACCCTGCTGGAGGACGCCAGCGGCTACCGGGGCCAGCGCTCCCGGCTGTACCGCAAGGCCAAGGAGCAGGTGCTGCACTCCATGCAGTACGCCTACCGGGACCGTCGCGACCGTAAGGGCGACTTCCGGCAGCTGTGGATCACCCGGATCAACGCGGCGGCCCGCGCCAACGGGATGACCTACAACCGGCTCATCCAGGGCCTGCGCCTGGCGGGTGTCGAGGTCGACCGCAAGATCCTCGCCGATCTCGCGGTCAACGACGCCCCCGCCTTCGCGGCGCTGGTCGAGGTGGCCCGTACCGCGGTCGCCGCGGAAGGCACCGGCGGCGCGGCGGCCCAGGCCGCCTGACCCGCACGAAGCAGCACCAGCCGCAAGCGCAACCGCACATGGCACGAAACGAGGCGTCCGGCATGACCGCACCACGGCCAGCCGGACGCCTCGACCGTGTTCCGACCGCGGCGCCTGGCCAGCCCCCGAGCGGGCGGACAGCAGCACCGTTCACCACCCGTACCCCCCGGATCGTGGCCGCGCGGCGGCTGCACCGCCGCCGCGACCGCGACGCCACGCGGCGCTTCCTCGCCGAAGGCCCGCAGGCGGTCCGCGAAGCCCTCGCCGCGCCCGGCGTGGTCCGGGAACTGTTCAGCACCGTCGCCGGCCTGCACCGGCACGCCGACCTCGTCGACGCGGCGGCGGCCGTCGGTGCCACCGTCTCGACGGTCGACGACGCCGCCCTCGCGGCACTGACCGAGACCGTCAATCCGCAAGGCGTCGTCGCCGTCTGTGACCATGTCGACGTCACCGTCGACACCGCGCTGCGCCGCCACCCCGGGCTGGTCGCCGTCCTCGCCGAGATCCGCGACCCCGGCAACGCCGGTACGGTCCTGCGCACCGCGGACGCCGCTGGCGCCGGTGCGGTGATCTTCGCCGGTGCCGCCGTCGACCCCTACAACGGCAAATGCGTCCGGGCCAGCGCCGGGAGCCTGTTCCACCTCGACGTGGTCCGCCACGACGACCCGGCACACGTCGTCGACACGCTACGCGCCGCCGGCCTGCGGGTGCTGGCCACCACCGGCCACGGCGACACCGACCTCGACGACCTCGCCGACTCCGGGGCGCTGGCCGCACCGACCGCCTGGCTGTTCGGCACCGAGGCGCACGGCCTGCCGGCCGAGCTGGTCGACCGGGCCGACGCCCGGGTCCGGGTTCCGCTGTACGGGCGCGCCGAGAGCCTGAACCTGGCTGCTGCCGCTGCCGTCTGCCTGTACACTTCGGCCAGAGCACAGCGCCCAGGAAGGCCCACGCGATGAGCGTCAGCGACCAGCCGATGCGCCGCCACCGGCGCCGTGGTTGCGGTGTGCCACCTCGTCAGCTGTTTACCCGGCCCGCCGGTTCCGGCGGGCGGCGGGGCTGATCCGACACCCACCCTGCTCCCTGGCACCCACCGGCGGGCTGCGGCAGCGCCGCGCGTCCGTAGACTCTTGCCGGTCATCGGCCCCGGTGACCGCACGCCGCGAGGGAGTGCCCGCACGTCATGACCTACCGCAACGACCCATACGATCCGAAGCAGGTCGCGCTGCTCGACCCGGCCGCGCTCGCCGGTGCGGTCGCTGACGCCGAGAAGGCGTTCGCCGAGGCCGCCGACCTGGACGCGTTGACCGCGCTGCGCCACCAGCACCTCGGCGACCGCGCCCCGATCGCGCTGGCCCGCCGCGAGATCGGTGCCCTGCCGCCGGCCGCCAAGGCCGACGCCGGCAAGCGGGTCAACGAGGCCCGCGCCGCCGTCCAGGCCGCCTTCGACGCCCGGCGCGGCGAACTCGAAGCCGAACGGGCCCGCCGGGTGCTCGCCGAGGAACGCGTCGACGTCACCCTGCCGTACGACCGCCGCCCGCGCGGTGCCCGGCACCCGCTGACCACCCTGATGGAACGCATCGGTGACCTGTTCGTCGGGATGGGCTACGAGGTCGCCGAAGGCCCCGAGGCCGAGCTGGAGTGGACCAACTTCGACGCGCTCAACATCAGCCCCGACCACCCGGCACGTGGGCTGATGGACACCTTCCACCTCGACCTGCCCGGCCTGGTGCTGCGCACCCACACCTCGCCGGTGCAGGCCCGCACCATGCTGACCCGCACCCCGCCGATCTACGTGGTCTGCCCGGGTCGGGTCTACCGCACTGACGAACTCGACGCCACCCACACCCCGGTGTTCCACCAGGTCGAAGGGCTGGTCGTCGACCGGGGCATCACCATGGCGCACCTCAAGGGCACCCTTGACCACTTCGCCCAGGCGATGTTCGGTGCCGACGCCCGGACCCGCTGGCGGCCGCACTACTTCCCGTTCACCGAGCCGTCCGCCGAGTTCGACGTCTGGTTCCCGCAGCACCGCGACGGGCCACGGTGGGTCGAATGGGGCGGCTGCGGCATGGTCAACCCCCGGGTGCTGCGGGCCTGCGGCATCGACCCGGAGGTCTACTCCGGCTTCGCGTTCGGTATGGGCATCGAACGCACCCTGATGTTCCGCCACGGCATCAGCGACATGCGCGACATGGTCGAAGGCGACGTGCGGTTCACCCGCGCCTTCGGGATGGAGGTCTGAATCATGCGGATCGCACTCTCCTGGCTGCGCGAACACGTCGACCTGCCGGCCGACCTGACGGCGCAGCAACTCGAAGACGCCCTCGTCGGGCTCGGCCTGGAGGTCGAGTCCATCGTCGACCTGGCCGGCACCGTCACCGGCTCCCTCGTCGTCGGCGAGGTCCGCGAGATCGAGGAGCTCACCGGCTTCAAGAAGCCGATCCGGTTCTGCCGGGTCGACGTCGGCACCGCCAACGGCACCGGCGAACCACAGGAAATCGTCTGCGGCGCCACCAACTTCGCCCCCGGCGACAAGGTCGTCGTCATCCTGCCCGGCGGCGTACTACCCGGCGGCTTCGCCATCGGCGCCCGCAAGACCTACGGGCGCAACTCCAACGGCATGATCTGCTCCGCCCGCGAACTGGGCGTCAGCGACGACCACGCCGGCATCATCGTGCTGCCCCCGGACGTCACCGCCGCGCCCGGCGACGACGCCCGGCCCGTCGTCGGCCTCGACGACGTCGTGGTCGAGGTCGAGATCACCCCCGACCGGGGGTACGCCATGTCGGTGCGCGGGATCGCCCGTGAACTCGCCCAGGCGCTCGGCGTACCGTGGCGGGACCCGGCGGCGGTCGACGCACCCGGCGCCACCGATACCCCGGCGTACCCGGTCGAGGTCCGCGACACCGTCGGCTGCGACCGGTTCGCCGCCCGGATGGTCCGCGGTATCGACCCGACCGCGCCGACGCCGGCCTGGATGGCCCGCCGGCTGACCACCGCCGGGGTACGCAGCATCAGCCTCGCCGTCGACATCACCAACTACGTGATGCTCGAACTCGGCCAGCCGATGCACGCCTTCGACGCCGACCGGATCTCCGGCCCGCTCGTGGTACGCCGGGCGGTCGCGGGGGAGAAGCTGACCACCCTGGACGGGGTGGCCCGCGTCCTCGACGCCGAGGACATGGTGATCTGCGACGACACCGGGCCGATCTCACTCGCCGCCGTGATGGGTGGCGAGACCAGCGAGGTGGTCGCCGACACCCGCACCGTGCTGTTCGAGGCCGCCCACTGGGATCCGGTGATGGTCGGACGCACCGCCCGGCGGCACAAGCTGTTCAGCGAGGCCGCCAAGCGGTGGGAACGTGGCGTCGACCCGGCGCTGCCGCTGGTCGCCATCGACCGCGCCGTACGGCTGCTCACCGAGTACGCCGGCGGCTCCGCCGGCGCGGAGATCCTCGACATCGACCACGTCGCGCCGCCGACCCCGATCGTGATCGACGCCGGGCTGCCCGGCCGCCGGGTCGGAGTGACGTACCCGCCGCAGCGGGTCGTCGAACTGCTGGAAGCCGTCGGCTGCACCGTCGCGACCGGCGCGAGGGCCGGGGTGGCCAGCGCCACCACCGTCGCCACCGGGGCGGCCACCGCCACCTCGGCGGCGTCGGCACCCGACGACGGTGCCGCGCCGCTGGTCGTCGCCCCGCCGAGCTGGCGGCCCGACCTGACCGACCCGGCCGACCTGGTCGAGGAGGTGGTCCGGCTGGCCGGCTACGACAACGTGCCCAGCGCCTTGCCGCCGGCCCCGGCCGGGCGTGGGCTCACCGCCGCCCAACGGCGTCGCCGGACGGTGGCGCGGGCGTTGGCCGAAGCCGGCCACGTCGAGGCGCTCTGCTACCCGTTCGTCTCCCCGCAGGCCGCCGACGACCTGGGGCTGCCCGCCGACGACCCGCGCCGCGACGCGGTCCGGCTGGCCAACCCGCTCGCCGACACCGACCCGCTGCTGCGGACCACCCTGCTGCCGCCGCTGCTGGCGACGCTGCGGCGCAACATCGGCCGGGGGCAGCGCGACGTCGCGCTCTACGAGATCGGCGTGGTGTTCCAACCCCGGCCGGACGCCGCCGCGCCACCGGCGATGGGCGTCGACGACCGGCCCGACGACGCGGTGTTCGCCGCCGCCGACGCCGCCGTACCGCACCAGCCGTGGCACGTCGCCGTGGTGCTCGCCGGTGAGGTGGCCCCGGGTGGCTGGTGGGGCACGGGCCGCCCGGCCAGCTGGGCCGATGCCGTCGAAGCTGGTCGGACCGTGCTCGACGCCGCAGGCATCCCGGCCGACCGGGTCGAGGTCCGGGCCGGCGAGTACGCGCCCTGGCACCCCGGGCGTTGCGCCGAGCTGCTGGTCGACGGGGTCGTGGTCGGCCACGCCGGTGAGCTGCACCCGGCGGCGGTCGCCGCGCTGGAACTGCCTCGGCGTACCTGCGCGATGGAGCTGGACCTGGACGCGGTACCGCCGGCTCCGGTCGTGCCGGCACCGGACTTCTCCAGCTTCCCGCCGGCGTTGATCGACGTCGCATTGGTCGTCGACGAGGCCACCCCGGCGGCGCAGGTCCGCGCCGCGCTCGTCGACGGGGCCGGCGAGCTGCTCGAATCGGTGCGGCTCTTCGACGTGTACGCCGGCGAGCAGCTCGGTGCCGGGCGCAAGTCCCTGGCGTACAAGCTGGTGTTCCGGGCCCCGGACCGCACGTTGACCGTCGAGGAGGCGGTGGCGGCCCGCGACGGCGCGGTCGCCGAGGCCGCCTCCCGGCTCGGCGCCACCCTGCGCGGCGCCTGACCGTACCGACACCGGAGTCCCGGCCCGGTCCGCCCGTTGTCGTGGCGGACCGGGCCGGGGCTTCAAGCGACCGTGATCAGCGCCGGAGCAGTGCGGCAAGGTCGACGGCGTCGGCCATCGCCGCGCAGCCCGCATCGTTGGGGTGCAGGCGGTCGCCGCTGTCGTAGGTGGCCGCCAGTCGGGTCGGGTCGGCCGGGTCGGCCAGCGCCGCCGCGAAGTCGATCACTCCGTCGAACGCTCCACTGGTACGGATCCAGTGGTTGACGTCGCGCCAGATCTCCTGCCGCTCGGGAGTGTCCAGGAACGAGCCGCCGAACGGCGGCACGGTGCCGCCGAAGATCGGCAGCCCCTGTGCTCGGGTCTGCGCGATGACCTGCTGATAGCCGGCGATGATGTCGGCGGCCGGGGCGCTGTAGCCGATGTCGTTGGTGCCCTCCAGGAGGATCACCGCCCGTACCCCGGTCTGGGCGTAGACGTCGCGTTCCAGGCGGGCCAGCGCCGGCACACCCCAGTACGGTTCCCCGTCGCGTGGGGCGAGCAGCCGGTTGCCACCGAGCCCGGCGTTCACCACGGACAGGGTGGGTCCGGGGCGGTCCTGTAGCCGGCGGGCGAGATGGTCCGGCCAGCGTTGGTTGGCGTTGCCGGTGGTGGTGGCGGTGTCGGTGATCGAGTCGCCGAGCGCGACGACGCTCCCGACGACCCTGGGGCCCGCCTGTACGTCGATTCCATCGACCAGCATCCAGCACGGCGTGTCGGCGTACCCGTCGGCGGTCGGTGCGGTCGCCCGGTCACCGGCCGCGAGGTGGTTTCCCTGGGCGGTGAACGGATGGTTGGTCACCGACCCGGTCGGCTCCGGTACGTACACGCTGACCAGCAGGGTGCTGAGCGCGGCGACCCGCAACGGCACCGGGTCACTGAGTGCCCGCCCACCGGCGGCGACGGTGACCTCCCGCTGCCCGCCGAAGGTCAGCTCCCGCATCGAGCCGGCGACAGCGGTCGCACCATCGCGCTGGATGGCGACCGACGCCCGACCGACCTTCAGCGCCCGGGTGCCGAACGTGTTGGTGACCCGTACCCGCACCGCCGTGCCGCCGGCGCTGACGAAGGCGACGTTGCGGACGGTCTGGTCGGCCAGCCCGTCCCCGGCCGGGCAGTCCGACCAGGGAATGGTGCTACCTTCGACCGGGCTCGGCGCCCAGGCGGCGACCCAGGTGGCGGCGTGCCGGTCGCCACTGGCCGGTCCGGCGGGCGCGGACGGTGCCGAGGGCGCTGCGCCACCGACGGTGACGGCGAGCGCCGCCACGATGGTGATCGCCAGGACTGCGCCGCCGCTGAATGCCGCCGCCCGCCTGCCTGATCGGCTCCGTCGTACCGGTTCCGCCGGTGTGGCCGGGTCGGTGTGATTGTCGCTGGGGCGCACGCCCACCTCCTTGTCGATCGGCCTGACCGGACGTCAGACCGATCGATAAGCATAGGGGAAAGTCGATATTTTAAGACTTGTGGACCGTGGTGTGGGGTCGCTGCGCAGGTGAGCAGGGCGGGTACCGTCGGTTCCCGAATCCGGCACTGGCGGATGCGTCGGAGCGGGATGAGCCAAGGGGACCTCGCTGACCTCGCTGACCTCGCCGGCGTCGACGGCGTCGCCGGCGTTCGTTCAGGCTGAGCGGGCCGCACCGGCACCGCTCGCGCTGAACTTACGTGTGCGGCGGCCGTCGCCACCGGCAACAGCCACCCCGACACACCGCCGCAGCCGCGCTCGCGCTCGCGTTACGCGCCCTGCACCGCGGCATCCTCGCGACACAAGCCGCATTCACCATCGGGCTCATCCAGCACTGAGACCGTTTCTTGGCAGGTTCGGGATCCGATGTAGGCGCAGCGTCGATCGACCCTCCGACTAGGATGCATGCGTGCCTCAATGGCGGACGACGCGTCTGGTCGCCGGTGCGTCGATCGCCGCGCTGGCAGTGGCGGCGTTCACCACTGGTCAGCCCCACTGGGGCTGGTTCCTCACCCTCACCGTCGGGCTGCCGTACGCGGTCCTCGCCGTACCCGTGCGGTGCGGTGAGCAGCTGTGGCAGGACGGCGACTGTCCGTACCTGGGGCCAGGACTGATTGTCGGCTGCCACCTGCACCGCCTCGACAAGATCGAGCGGCTCCTTGGCGCGCAACCACGGACCCCGGCCGGCGACCGCCAGGGCAGATCGGAAGTAGCGGTACCGCCGCCGGGCCGCAGTTCGACCCTGGCGCGCCACGTCGGGGAGGGTCTGGGTTTCGTTGCCGCCCTGCTGGGTGCCGTCGCCGGTCTGTTGGTCCTGCTCGGCGTGCCGTCACCCGGGTAGCCGAGGCCACCGCTGCCCGGTCTGCCGGTAGTGAGTCAGCAGCTCCAGCACCTCGGCCTTCAACCCGCCGACGAACTCCGTGGCCGGGGTCGCCGCGAACTCCTCCTCGCTCCTCCGGTGCAACTCGGAGTGGTTCCCTGAGGACGGCTCACCGCGCCCGACCCGGCGGCAGAGGAACCGGATGCCCGGGATCACCGGCACGTCGGCCTGCCGAATCGTGTAGAAGCGCCGGCGCGGATGACCCTGCCGCAGACGACGCCCCAGCCGAGGGGAAGCGCCGCCGCAGGATCGTGAGGAAGCCGGCGATGAACTGGTCGAGGTTGATGGAGACCTCGTTCGTCTCGGACCACCGGGTGAACCCGCGCACGTCGACGAAGATCGCCAGGTCGCTCCGGTCCTCCGCCATGTGCTCCCCACTGTCCTGTCGGGTCCCGCACGGCTCTGCTGGTGATCTGCCCGGTCCATGCTGCCGATGCTGGGCCGTCCCGATCGCCGGCTGCGACACGTCCGCTGGCACCCGTCGCCGAGGTGCCTGGAGGTGTCTCGTGTCCGAGGGTCGGTGTGTCGACCTCGGCTGACAATGGGCAGCTGTGGATCAACTGTCCGCGCCTCGGCATCGACCGCGCCGGGCCAGGTGGTGGCTACGCTGGGCGGTATGCCGAAGGCCATCTGGAACGGACTCGTGATCGCCGAGAGCGACGACACGGTCGTCGTCGAAGGAAACCACTACTTTCCCCGGTCGTCCCTGCGTGACGACCTGGTACGCGACTCCGACACCCACACCCACTGCCCGTGGAAGGGTGACGCCTCCTACCTCAGCCTGGAACACGAGGGTCAGCGCAGCGCCGACGCTGTCTGGTACTACCCGGAGCCGCTGCCTGCGGCTGACATGATCCGGGACCGGGTCGCCTTCTGGCGCGACGTCGAAGTCGTCGACTGACAGCCTCCTCTCACGTCACCCCTCCACCCCTCCACCCCTCCACCCCTCTCCGTTCACCGCGATCTTGCACTTATCGAGAAGATTTGTCCGAATTGTTCATCGATAAGTGCAAGATCGTCGGGATCTTGGGAAGGGGTTGTCCAGGGGGGCTGCATCCTGATACCGTCCCCTGCATAGAAATGCGGAGGTGGGTATGGGCATCCGGGTCGCCGTTGCCGGCGCGAGCGGGTACGCCGGGGGAGAGCTGCTGCGGCTGATCGCCGGGCATCCCGAGCTGGATCTGGTCGCCGCCACGGCGCACAGTCAGGCGGGCGCGCCGGTCGCCGCCGTACATCCGCACCTGGTCGGCCTCGACCTGACCTTCGCCGGCACCGACGCCGCCAGCTTCGCCGACGCGGACCTGGTCTTCCTGGCCCTGCCGCACGGGGAGTCCGCCGCGATCGCCGCCACGCTGCCCGCCGGGGTCAAGGTCGTCGACCTCGGTGCCGACCACCGGTTGACCGACTCCGCCGCCTGGGACCGCTACTACGGCGGCCGGCACGCCGGTTCCTGGACGTACGGCCTGCCGGAGCTGCCCGGCCAGCGGGAGCGGATCGCCGCCGCCGACCGGGTCGCCGCCACCGGCTGCTACGCCGTCGCCATCACCCTGGCGCTCGCCCCACTGATCGCCGCCGGCGCGGTGGACCCCGCCGACGTCGTGGTGGTCGCCGCCAGCGGCACCTCCGGCGCCGGCCGGGCCGCCAAGACACACCTGCTGGCCAGCGAGGTGATGGGCAGCCTGTCGCCGTACAAGGTGGGCGCGCATCAGCACGTCCCGGAGATCAAGCAGGCCACCGGTGCGACCAGCCTCTCCTTCACCCCGGTACTGGCCCCGATGCCGCGCGGCATCCTGGCCACGGTCACCGCCCGCCCGGCCGGCGGTGCCGGCACCGCCGCCGACCCGGCCGCCGCCGACCCGGCCGCCGCCGACCCGGCCGCCGCCGACCCGGCCGCCGCCGACCCGGCCGCCGCCGCGCGCGCGGCGCTGACCGCCGCGTACGCCGACGAGCCGTTCGTGCACCTGCTGCCCGCCGGCAGTTGGCCGGCCACCGCCGCGACTCTCGGCTCCAACGCCTGCCACCTGCAGGTGACCACCGACGTCGACTCGGGACGGGTGATCGTGACCAGCGCCATCGACAATCTCGGCAAAGGTGCCGCCGGACAGGCCGTACAGTGCGCCAACCTGATGCTCGGCCTGCCGGAGACCACCGGCCTGACTGCCTTCGGGGTTGCGCCATGAGTGTCACCGCGCCGAAGGGATTCCGGGCGGCCGGGGTGGTCGCCGGACTCAAGGCCAGCGGTGCGGCCGACGTCGCGCTGGTCGTCAACGACGGGCCGGCCACCACCGCCGCCGGGGTCTTCACCGCCAACCGGGTGCAGGCCGCGCCGGTGCGGTGGAGTCGGCAGGTGCTGCGCGCCGGCGCGGTGCGCGCGGTGGTGCTCAACTCCGGCGGGGCCAACGCCTGCACCGGACCGGGCGGCTTCCAGGACACCCACGCCACCGCCGAACACGTCGCCACGACGCTCACCAAAGCAGGCGGTACGGGGGCTGCGGGCGTCGGTGCGGGCGAGGTCGCGGTCTGCTCGACCGGGCTGATCGGCGAACGGCTGCCGATGGACAAGCTGCTCGCCGGGGTCGACGCCGCGGTGGCGGCGTTGTCCGCCGACGCCGGACCGGCCGCCGCCGAGGCGATCATGACAACCGACACCCGGTCGAAGACGGTGGTGATCGACGGCGCGGGTTGGCGGGTCGGCGGGATGGCCAAGGGCGCCGGCATGCTCTCCCCGGCCATGGCGACGATGCTCTGCGTACTGACCACCGACGCGCTCGCCGACGCCGCGGACCTCGACGCCGCGCTGCGTGAGGCCTGCCGGACCACCTTCGACCGGATCGACTCCGACGGCTGCCTGTCCACCAACGACACGGTGCTGCTGTTGGCCAGCGGTGTGTCCGGGGTCACCCCGACGCCAGCCGAGCTGACGGCTGCGGTCACCGCCGCCTGCGCCGACCTGGCCCGGCAGTTGATCGCCGACGCCGAGGGTGCCACCAAGGAGATCGCGATCGAGGTGGTCGGTGCGGCCAGCGAAGCGGATGCGGTGCAGGTCGGCCGGGCGGTGGCCCGCAACAACCTGGTCAAGACCGCGCTGTTCGGCAACGACCCCAACTGGGGGCGGATCCTCGCGGCGGTCGGCACCACCAGCGCCGCGTTCGACCCCGACCAGCTCGACGTGGCCATCAACGGCGTGTGGGTCTGCCGGGACGGGGCCGCCGCCGCGCCTCGCGACCAGGTCGACCTGACCGGCCGGCAGGTGCACATCCGCGTCGACCTGCACGCCGGCGCCGACATCGCGACCATCTGGACCAACGACCTGTCCCACGCGTACGTGCACGAGAACTCGGCCTATTCGACATGACGGATTCCCATGGACAGCTGAGCCGTGACCTCAGCGTCGCCCAGGCCAAGGCGGCCACCCTGATCGAGGCGTTGCCCTGGCTGGCCCGTTTCCACGGCGAGACGGTCGTGGTCAAGTACGGCGGTAACGCCATGATCGACCCGCAGCTGCAGCGGGCCTTCGCCGCCGACATGGTCTTTCTGCGTTACGCCGGCATCCGCCCGGTCGTGGTGCACGGCGGCGGGCCGCAGATCTCCAGCATGCTGCGCCGGCTCGGCATCGCCAGTGAGTTCAAGGGCGGCCTGCGGGTCACCACCCCGGAAGCGATGGACGTCGTCCGGATGGTGCTCGTCGGCCAGGTCGGCCGGGAACTCGTCGGCCTGATCAACGAGCACGGGCCGTACGCCGTCGGCCTGTCCGGCGAGGACGCGCACCTGTTCACCGCGGTGCGTCGCCCCGCGTACGTCGACGGCGAACCGGTCGACGTCGGCCAGGTCGGCGACGTCGACACGGTCAACCCGTCGGCGGTCGCCGACATCATCGCCGCCGGCCGCATCCCGGTGATCTCCACGGTGGCTCCCGACGTCGACGGTGTCCTGCACAACCTCAACGCCGACACCGCCGCCGCCGCGCTGGCGATCGCGTTGCGGGCCCGCAAACTGGTCGTCCTCACCGACGTGCCCGGCCTGTACGCCGACTGGCCCGACACCGCCAGTCTGATCAGCCGGATCGCCGCCGACGACCTGGCCGATCTGCTGCCCACCCTCGCCGCCGGCATGGTGCCGAAGATGGAGGCCTGCCTGCGGGCGGTACGCGGCGGGGTGCCCGCCGCCCATGTGGTCGACGGCCGGGTCGCCCACTCCACCCTGCTGGAAGTCTTCACCTCCGAAGGCTTCGGCACCATGGTCACCGATCCGACGAACGACGGGGAGTCCTGAATGACCTCGCTGCGGGACCGCTGGTCCGCATCGTTGATGGACAACTACGGCACGCCGCCGCTGGCGTTGGTACGCGGTGAGGGTGCCACCGTCGTCGCCGAGGACGGCCGCCGCTACCTCGACCTGCTCGGCGGGATCGCGGTCAACGCCCTCGGTCACGCCCACCCGGCGATCGTCGAGGCGGTCACCCGCCAGATCAGCTCACTCGGGCACGTCTCCAACCTGTACGTCGCCGAGCCGCCGGTCGCCCTGGCCGAGCTGCTACTGGCGCTGACCGGTCGCCCCGGCGCGGTCTTCTTCGGCAACTCGGGCGCCGAAGCCGTCGAGGCGGCGTTCAAGCTGTCCCGCCGGACCGGGCGCACCCACGTGGTCGCCACCCACGACGGCTTCCACGGCCGCACCATGGGCGCGTTGGCGCTCACCGGGCAGCCGGCCAAGGCCGACCCGTTCCGGCCGCTGCCCGGCGAGGTCACCCACGTGCCGTACGGCGACGCCGACGCGCTCGCCGCCGCCGTCACCGACCGCACCGCCATGGTGATCCTGGAGCCGATCCAGGGCGAGGCCGGCGTCGTGGTGCCGCCGCCGGGCTATCTGGCCGCCGCCCGGGAGATCACCACCCGGCACGGTGCCCTGCTCACCCTCGACGAGGTGCAGACCGGGGTCGGGCGGACCGGCCACTGGTTCGCCCACCAGGCCGACGGGATCACCCCGGACGTCGTCACCCTGGCGAAGGGCCTCGGCGGTGGGCTGCCGATCGGTGCCTGCATCGCCTTCGCCGACACCCAGGTCGGTGGCGTGGGCACCCCGGCAGCGCGACTGACCCCGGCGGCGCTGCTCACCCCGGGCAGCCACGGCAGCACCTTCGGCGGCAACCCGGTCTGCTGCGCGGCGGCGCTCGCCGTACTGCGGACCATCGCCGCCGACGGGCTGCTCGACCACGTCAAACGGGTCGGCGAGCAGCTGCGCCGGGGCGTCGAGGCGCTCGGCCACCCGCTGGTCGCCTCGGTACGCGGTGCCGGTCTGCTGCTCGGCGTCGTGCTCACCGCGCCCGTCGCGCCAGCGGTCGCCGTCGCCCTGCGCGACGCCGGCTTCCTGGTCAACCCGGCCCAGCCGGACGTGATCCGGCTGGCCCCGCCGCTGATCCTCACCGCCGAGCAGGCCGACGGGTTCCTCGCCACGCTGCCTGCCGCGCTGGACGCCGCCACCACCACAGGAGAAGGCTCGTGACCCGGCACCTGCTGCGCGACGACGACCTCAGCCCCGCCGAGCAGTCGGCGGTGCTGGACCTGGCCGCCGCGATGAAGGCCGACCGGTACGGCCACCGGCCGCTGGCCGGCCCCCGCTCGGTTGCGGTGCTGTTCGACAAGCAGAGCCTGCGGACCCGACTGTCGTTCGACGTCGGCATCGCCGAGCTGGGCGGCAACCCGATCGTGGTCGACACCCAGGCCACCCACTTCGGGCGCGGCGAGACCCTGGCCGACGCCGGTCGGGTGCTGTCGCGCTACGTCGCGGCGATCGTGATGCGCACGTACGGCGACGACCGGCTCGCCGAGGTCGCCTCGGGGTCGGCCGTGCCGGTCGTCAACGCGCTCACCGACGGGTTCCACCCGTGCCAGCTGCTGGCCGACCTGCTGACCGTGCGGGAGCACTGCGGCGGTACGGCCGGGCGGATCCTGACCTACGTCGGCGACGCGGCGAACAACATGGCGAACTCGTACCTGCTGGCCGGGGCGACCGCCGGCATGCACGTACGGGTGTCCGGGCCGGCCGGCTACGACCCGGCGGCGGCGGTCGTCGCCCGGGCCGGCGAGATCGCCGCCTGGACCGGTGGATCGGTGCAGCTCATCCGGGATCCCCGGGAAGCCGCCGACGGCGCCGACGTGGTCGCCACCGACACCTGGACGTCGATGGGGCAGGAGGCCGACGGCCGGGACCGGCGGACCCCGTTCTGGCCGTACCAGGTCAACAAGGAGCTGTTGGCGCACGCGGCACCGGACGCGATCGTGCTGCACTGCCTGCCGGCGCACCGGGGTGAGGAGATCACCGACGACGTGCTCGACGGCGGGCACAGCGCGGTCTTCGACCAGGCAGAGAACCGGTTGCACGCGCAGAAGGCGCTGCTGGCCTGGCTGGTCGCCCAGTCCGGCGACGACGGACCCGCCGGGGGGCACCGGTGACCGGGCCGGCGACCCGTACCGCCCGGCACGCCCGGATCATCGAGCTGATTCGGGCCAAGGCGATCCGCTCCCAGACCGAGCTGGCCGAGCTGCTCGCCGGCGACGGGATGCAGGTCACCCAGGCGACGTTGTCGCGAGACCTGGAGGAGCTCGGTGCCGTCAAGGTACGCGGGCGCGACGGCGGGCCGGCGGTCTACCTGATCCCCGAGGATGGCAACCCGACGCTGCGCCCGTCAGAGCAGGCCCCGGCCCGGCTGGTCCGGCTGCTGCACGAATTGCTCACCGGGGTCGACGCCAGCGCCAACATCTGTGTGCTGCGGACCCCGCCGGGCGCGGCGCAGTTCCTGGCCAGCGCGCTGGACCGGTCCGGCCTGCCGGACGTGGTCGGCACGATCGCGGGCGACGACACCATCCTGGTGGTCGCCCGGGATCCGGCCGGCGGCGCCGAGCTGGCCGGGAAGTTGTCCGCCTGGGCCGCGACCCCGCCCGGCCCGGCCACCACCTGACCGACCCGGCCCGGCCACCACCTGACCGACCCGGCCCGGCCACCACCTGACCGACCCGGCCCGGCCACCACCTGATCAGCGGCGGCCGCCACCTGATCAGCGCGGGACATCCCGCACACCTGCATGCCGAACAAGGAGCACGACGCCATGACTGAGCGGGTGGTACTCGCCTACTCCGGGGGCCTGGACACCTCGGTCGCCATTCCGTACCTCGCCGGGGAACTCGGCGCCGAGGTGATCGCGGTCGCCGTCGACGTCGGCCAGGGCGGCGAGGACATGGCCGTCATCCGCCAGCGGGCGCTGGACTGCGGTGCCGTCGAGTCCGAGGTGATCGACGCCCGCGACGAGTTCGCCGCCGACTTCTGCCTGCCGGCGTTGCGGGCCAACGCCCGCTACATGGACCGCTACCCGCTGGTGTCGGCGCTGAGCCGGCCGCTGATCGTCAAGCACCTGGTGGCGGCGGCCCGCCGCCACGGCGGCACCGTGGTGTCGCACGGCTGCACCGGCAAGGGCAACGACCAGGTCCGCTTCGAGGTCGGCATCGGCGCGCTCGCCCCCGACCTGAAAGTCGTCGCCCCGGCCCGTGACCACGCCTGGACCCGGGACAAGGCGATCGCGTTGGCGCAGGAGAAGGGCCTGCCGATCGACGTCTCGCACCGATCGCCGTACTCGATCGACCAGAACCTGTGGGGTCGGGCGGTGGAAACCGGGTTCCTGGAGGACATCTGGAACGCCCCGATAGAGGAGCTGTACGCCTACACCGCCGACCCGGCCGCACCGCGTGACCCCGACGAGGTCACCGTCACCTTCGACGCCGGGGTGCCGGTGGCGGTCGACGGCGAGACGGTCACCCCGTACCAGGCGGTGACGGAGCTGAACCGGCGCGCGGGCGCGCAGGGCGTCGGCCGGCTCGACATGGTCGAGGACCGCCTCGTCGGGATCAAGAGCCGGGAGGTGTACGAGGCGCCCGGCGCGATCGCGCTGATCACCGCCCACCAGGAGCTGGAGAACGTCACCGTCGAACGCGAGACGGCCCGGTTCAAGCGTACGGTCGACCAGCGCTGGGGTGAGCTGGTCTACGACGGCCTGTGGTTCTCGCCGCTGAAGCAGGCCCTGGACGCGTTCATCGACGCCACGCAGCGGCACGTCAGCGGTGAGATCCGGATGGTGCTGCACGCGGGTCGGGCGGTCGTGGTCGGCCGCCGGTCCGAGGCCAGCCTGTACGACTTCGACCTGGCGACCTACGACACCGGCGACGCCTTCGACCAGAGTCTGGCCCGGGGTTTCGTCCAGTTGTGGGGCCTGCCGAGCCGGTTGGCGACGGCGCGCGACGCCCGGCTGTCGGGCTCCGGGAGCTGATCAGCACAATGGTCGCCGTGGACGACAAGAACCTGACCGCGAACACCGCCAGCCCGAACCGCACCAGTCTGTGGGGTGGCCGCTTCGCCGGCGGCCCGGCCGAGGCCCTGGCCCGGTTGTCGGTCAGCGTCCAGTTCGACTGGCGGTTGGCGCCGTACGACATCGCCGGTTCCCGGGCGCACGCCCGGGTCCTGGCCGCCGCCGGTCTGCTGGACCCCGACGAACTGGGCCGGATGCTGGCCGCTCTGGACGACCTGGAGGCGGCCTGCGCCGCCGGCACGTTCCGCCCGACCATCGACGACGAGGACGTGCACACCGCGCTGGAACGTGGCCTGCTGGAGCGGCTGGGTTCGCTCGGCGGCAAGCTGCGCGCCGGGCGGTCACGCAACGACCAGGTCGCCACCGACCTGCGGCTGTACCTGCGCGATCATGCCCGTGGGCTGGCCGCCCAGCTGGTCGAGCTGGCCGGGGCACTGGTGGAGCAGGCGGAGCGGCACCTGGACACTCCGGCGCCGGGCATGACGCACGTGCAGCACGCCCAGCCGGTGACGTTCGGCCACTGGCTGCTGGCCCATGTCCATCCGCTGCTGCGCGACCTGGACCGGCTGCGGGACTGGGACGCGCGTACCTCGGTGTCGCCGTTGGGTGCCGGCGCGCTGGCCGGCTCCGGGCTGCCGCTGGACCCCGGTGTGGTCGCCAAGGAGTTGGGCTTCGAGACCTCGTTCGCCAACTCGATGGACGCGGTCGCCGACCGGGACTTCGCCGCCGAGTTCCTGTTCGTGACCGCGATGATCGGCGTGCACCTGTCCCGCCTGGGCGAGGAGGTGGTGCTCTGGACCTCGCAGGAGTTCGGCTGGGTCGAGCTGGACGACGCCTTCGCCACCGGATCGTCGATCATGCCGCAGAAGAAGAACGCCGACATCGCCGAGCTGGCCCGGGGCAAGTCCGGTCGCCTCGTCGGTGGGCTGGTCGCGGTGCTGACGATGCTCAAGGGCCTGCCGCTGACCTACGACCGGGACATGCAGGAGGACAAGGAGCCGGCGTTCGACGCGGTGGACACTCTGGCGCTGCTGCTGCCGGCCCTCGCGGGGATGATCTCCACCATGACGGTACGGGTGGACCGGCTCGCCGCCGCAGCTCCGGTTGGCTTCACGCTGGCCACCGAGGTGGCGGACTGGCTGGTCCGCAAGGGGGTGCCGTTCCGCGACGCGCACGAGATCACCGGCAAGCTGGTGGCGCTCTGCGCGGCCCGGGAATGTGCCCTCGACGAGGTCTCCGACGACGATCTGCGGCTGGTCAGCGAGCATCTGGACGCGAGCGTGCGCGACGTGCTGTCGGTGCGTTCGGCGCTGGCGGCGCGGACCACGCCCGGTTCCACCGGCCCCGGGCCGGTGGCCGACCAGTTGGCTGCCGTGGTGGAGCAGCTGGACCAGTGGCGGAGTTGGGCGGCGGCGTCGGTGGTTCCCCGCTGAGGTTGCCGACCCGCAGGGTCAGCCGGTCGTGCGGTCACCCGCTGGCCGTGCGGTCACGTGGTGCTGGTGCCGGCCGGTGGGAACCGGTAGGCGCGGTCGACCCGGGCGACGTGCACGGTGAAGCTGGCGTACCACCGGGCCCGGCCGGCGTCCTGGGCCGCCTGGTGCTCCACCTGCCGGTGCCAGGCGGCGATCGACGACTCGTCACGCCAGTAGGAGACGGTGATGCCGAGGCCGTCGGCTCCGCGGGCGGTGTCGACGCCGAGGAACCCCGGCTGCGCGGCGGCGAGTTCCAGCATCCGACGGGCGGTGTCGGCGTAGCCCTGCGGGTCGTCGTGGCTGAGCCGGGAGGTGAAGACCACCAGGTGGTACGGCGGGGACGGGGTCTGTGCGGGGTTCATCGGTCGCTCCCGGGGTGTGGTGTGCTTGCTCCATGAGATCACCCGTACCGGTCGGCGACCTGGCGGCGGTGCTCGCCGGTCCGGTCGACGTGGCCGCCCGCGCGCTGCTGGGCTGCGTCGTCACCGCCGGTGACGTCGCGGTCCGGCTCACCGAGGTCGAGGCGTACGCCGGGGTCGGCGCGGACCCGGCCTCGCACGCCCACCGGGGCCGTACGCCGCGCAACGCGGTGATGTTCGGCCCACCCGGACGCCTCTACGCGTATTTCAGCTACGGAATGCACTGGTGCGGCAACGTGGTGACCGGACCGCCGGGCGAGGCGGCGGCGGTGCTGCTGCGGGCCGGGGCGGTGGTCGCCGGCCACGGCAGCGCTCGGCGGCGGCGCGGTGTACGGGTGCCGGACCGGGACCTGGCGCGAGGGCCGGCCCGGCTGATGGTCGCGCTCGGTCTCGACGGCGCGGCCAACGACACGTCGGTGCTCGACGGCTCGGGCCCCGCGTCGCTGATCGCACCGTCCGACCCGGTCGAGGTCGCGGCGGTCCGCAGCGGACCTCGGGTCGGGGTGGGTGCGGCGCAGCAGACCCCGTGGCGGTTCTGGCTGGCCGGCGACCCGACCGTCAGCGCGTACCGTCGTGCCGCGCCCCGCCAGCGCACCGCCCGGCGGTGAGCCGGCTAGCGGACCTGCGGGGCCGGTCGCTCGGTCCAGGTCAGCAGGCCGTCCTCGACGGCGCAGCGGGCGAGGTCGAGCTTGGTGTAGGCGGGTCGACCGGCGGCGGCGTACTTGCGCTTGACCCGCTCCAGGTACTGCTTGGCGGTGCCGACGCCGACGCCGACGCGTCGGGCCGACGCGTCCATGGTCAGTCCGGACAGGTAGGCGACGAGGACGGCTGTCTCCTGCGGCGACAGTCGTGGGGTGCGGTGGCGCGAGGATGTGGACACGATGGCCTCCCGGAGCGCGGTGACTCCGGAAGGTTAGGCAGTTGACTCCTGGCGAGTCAACGAGTTGACTGTGATTAGTCGGGGAGTCCACAACAGGACGGCCAGCCCCGCAGATTCGACTCGTGTTGCCCGCCGCCCGAGGCTCCGGTCAGACCGGTCGCGACCAGGGCGAGTACCCCGACCAGCGCGGCGAGCAACGCCACGCGTACGAGCTTCATTGCTCCTCCTTGAGGGTGAGTTAACCTGCACGCAGTAAATAAGGGGGCCGGACGTGAGTCAACAAGTTCACCCGGACTTCCCCCGTCGGCTCCGCGCCTTGCGGACCGCGCGCAACATGACGCAGCGCGAACTTGCCCGGGGAAGTCTGTCGGTCAGTTACATCTCGCTGCTCGAGTCCGGCCGGCGCTCACCCAAACCCGAGGTGCTGCGCGAGCTGGCGGCCACCCTGGGCTGTTCGGTGGCGGAGCTGGCCGGTGACGCCGACGCCGAGGCCACTCGCCCGGCCGCGCTCACCCTGTCCTACGGCCATCTCGCCATCGAAGCCGGCGATCCGACCGAGGCGGAGCGGCAGTTCACCGCCGTGCTGACCACGGACCCACCCGACCCGGTCACCCGCTCCGAGGCACAACTCGGGCTCGCCCGGGCGTTGGCCGAGCAGGGCCGGCTCACCGAAGCCGCCGCGCAGTACGAGTCGCTGCTGCGCGACAACCCCGACGGGCCGGCCTTCGTCGCCTCCCTCGGCATGGTGATCAGCTGGATCCGGTGCCTGTACGAACTCGGCGAACTGCAACGGGTCGTCGAGGTCGGCATGGGCACCCTGGAACGCGTCGACCGGCTCGGCGCGTGGGAGTCCGAGGACGCCGTCCGCCTGCTGGCGACCGTCGCCGCCGCCCACTCCGAGCTCGGTGACCTGCGCCAGGCCGAACGCCTGCTGCGCGAGGGGATGAAACGCGCCGAACGGATCGGATCGCCGCGCGCCCGCGCGGCGCTGCTGTGGAACGCCAGCCAGGTCGCCTGCGAGCAGGGCAGCTACCGGGAGGCGCTGGAGCTGGCCGGGGAGGCACTGGCCTTCTTCCGGCAGGACCGGGACCGGCGCAGCGCCGCCCGACTGCTCACCGCGTACGGCTGCATCCTGCTCAGCCACAGCCCGCCCCGCCTGGACGAGGCGCGGACGACCTTCGAGCGGGCGCTGCGGGAGCTTACCGAGATCGGCGGCGGTATCGACCGTGGCTACGTACTGACCGAACTGTCCCGCACGCTGCTGTTGCAGGGCGACGCGACCGCCGCCGCCGACACCGCCCGCCGGTCGCTGACCGAACTCGGCGGCCAGGCCCACCTGGAACGGGCCCGAGCCCAGACCGCGCTCGCCGCCGCGCTGGCCGCCACCGACCAAGTGGAGCAGTCCCGGGAGATGTTCGCCGAGGCGGCCCGGACCCTCGCCGGGCTGCACGCCTCCCGGCAGGCGGCCAGGGCCTGGGCCGAACTCGGCGACATGCTCGCGGACACCGGCGACCCGGTAGGCGCGGTCGAGGCGTTCCGCCAGGCCACCGCCGCCGTCGCGTTGGGCCGATCGCTGCCGCAGACCGTTCAGCCGGCCCGTCGGGCCGGATAACCCCACCCCTTGGCGAGGTCGTACAACGGTTCCGGCAGCGCCAGGTCCGGCACCTCGCGCGGTGGCTGTACCGTGCCGGTCCGGATCCGGCCGGTCCAGTCGCCCAGGCCGGCCTTGATGGTGCCGTGGTCGAACCGGCCGTACTCCAGCATCGCCGGTTCCCACTCCAGACCGAGGAAGGCGCAGATCCGCCGGGTCGCGGCGGCCGGGTCGGCCGTCAGGTCCTCGTACCGGACCGTGTGTCCGGGCAGTACCCGCCGTGCCTCGGCCAGGCTGGTCAGGTACCGACCGACGCTGTCGGCCGCCTCCTGCGGGGTCTGCTGCGGGCGGGCCCGCGACCAGGAGTCGAGGATCGCCGCCGGATGACGCAGCAGGAACAGGAACCGGGCGTCCGGCCAGACCCGGGCGATCCGGGACCACATGAACACGTTGTGCGGGGTCTTCTCGGCCAGGATCTGTTTGCCGCTGCGTTGCAGGGCGGTGTCCAGCACCCGGTCCCACAGCAGGTGGGTGACCTCCTGGGCGTCCAGGCCGAGCTCGGCCATGCTGTTGGTGATGTAGTGGTCACCCAACTGCACCCGCAGCTTGCTCAGGTGCAGTTCGTGAGGCGCGTAGATGGCCGAGTGGCTGTCCAGCATCATGCGCAGCAGCGTCGACCCGGACCGTACCGACGACAGGACGAAGACCGGCTGCCGCAACAGCCGCTGCGGCCGACGGACGAGCAGACCCCGGCCGCCCCGTCGAGTTATCTGCACCCCGGTCGACCGCGCGATGCGTACGGCGAGGTGGTGCTTCCAGCTCATACGGTCCGACCTTAGGAACCCTGGCTGGGAAAATGCTAGGGGTCGCCGCCATCGGGCACCGGTGGGCCCGGCCGGGACAGGGCGCGCGACGGGCCGGACACCGCCGGTGTGGCCGGGCCTGGCAGGATTCGCAGTCGTCCCGGCTGGGAATTGCTGGTCGACCCGGATGGGCGCTCGGCCCGCGACCCGCACGGGCGCTCGGCCCGCGACCCGCCGGGTCCGCGACGGCGCGGTGGCGACGACGGAAGGTGCACACGTGCAGGGGTACGGGACGCAACTCGCACTCGTCGGGGTCCTGGTGGTGATCAACGCAGTCTTCGCCGGCAGTGAGATCGCCCTGGTGTCGTTGCGGGAGAGCCAGCTGCAGCGACTCGAACGATCCCGGCGCACCGGACGGGTGCTGGCGAAGCTCGCCAAGGATCCGAACCGCTTCCTCGCCACCATCCAGATCGGCATCACCCTCGCCGGCTTCCTGGCCTCGGCGACGGCGGCAGTGTCGCTGGCCCGACCTCTGGTGCCGCTGCTGGAGGTGCTCGGCGGTGCCGCCGAACCGGTCGCGGTCGTGCTGATCACCCTGGTGCTGACCTTCGTCACCCTGGTCTTCGGTGAGCTGGCCCCCAAACGGATCGCGATGCAGCGGGCCGAGCAGTGGGCGCTGGCGGTGGCCCGGCCACTGGACGTCCTGGCCAGCCTGGCCCGCCCGGCGGTGTGGGCCCTCGGCGCCACCAGCGACCTGGTGGTGCGGCTCACCGGCGGCGACCCCGAGGCCGCCCGAGAGGAGATCAGCCCGGACGAGCTTCGCGACATCGTCGCCGGTCACCGAGCCTTCACCGTCGAACAGCAGACCATCATCTCGGGAGCACTGGAGATCGCCGACCGTCGGCTGAGGGCCGTGCTGGTGCCCCGGTTGGAGGTGTTCAGTCTGGACAGTGGCACCTCCACCGAAGCCGCCCGGATCGTGTTGGCCGCCTCCGGCCATTCCAGGGCACCGGTGGTCCGCAACGGCATGCTCGACGACACCGTCGGCGTCGTCCACCTGCGTGACCTGGTCGGCGTACCGGACGACCGGCCGGTCGACGCCGCCGCCCGCCCGCCGATGCTGCTGCCGGAGTCGCTGCCGGTCGTCGACGCGCTGCGGCAGTTCAAGGCCGAACGCCAGCACATCGCCCTGGTGGTCGACGAACGTGGCGCCGTCGACGGCATCGTCACCCTGGAGGACGTGCTCGAGGAGATCGTCGGCGAGATCTACGACGAGACCGACCGGGACGTCCGCGCGGTCCGCACCGAGAGCGACGGTACGTTGCTGGTGCCCGGCACCTTTCCGATCCACGACCTGCCCGACATCGGGGTGGAGCTGCCGGCCCGCCCCGCCGGGGACTACACCACGGTCGCCGGTCTGCTGCTGGCCAGGCTCGGTCACATCCCGACCAGCAGCGGCGAGTCGGTCGCCATCGACGGCTGGACGCTGACCGTGGCCGCCGTCGACCACCATGCCATCTCCGCCGTACGGCTGTGCCGGTCTGCGGACCGGGACGCCGCCGCCGCCGACAGCACCGACGCCGCCGTGGCCGCAGACCCGGTCGCGAACAGGCCGGCCGAGCCTCGCTGACCCACCGCGTCGACGAGGTGGGTGGCCGCGGCTCGGTGCCGGTCAGGCCGGTGGGCGCTGGAACACGAGGCAGTAGTCACCGGTCAGCCAGGCCGGCGGTGCGTCCCAGCAGAGGAACACCTCCTGGCACAGCGTCAGGTGCGCCGCGACGGCGCGGCCGACGTCCCAGGCCAGGGTGGTGACCCGACCGTCGATCCGCATGTTCGCCACGTTGACCACCGCGTACCCGCCGGGCCGCAGCACCTGGGCCACCTGCGCGAAGATGTCACCGATCTCCTCCAGGTAGGTCGGATAGTGGCCGTCGAGGGTCTCGTAGGCGTTGAGCGGATTCTCCGGGTGGTTCACCGCGTCCATGTACGGCGGGGAGGTGAGGCAGAGGTCGACCGGGCCGGGCACCAGCGTGCGCAGTTTGCGCGCGTCACCGTTGAGTACCTCCGCACCGCCGGACCCGGTGCCGGTAGCAAGCCGGCCGCGGATCAACTCGACCCGCTCCGGCAGCAGCTCGATGCCGATCGCCTGCCGACCCATCCGTTGCGCGGTGACCAGCGTGGTGCCGAATCCGGCGAACGGGTCGAGCACGGTGGCACCGGGGACGCTGTACTCAGCGAGCACCGCCTCGACCAGCGACTCCGGGAAATGCACCTCCTGGTCCTCGCCGTCGGGCAATTGCGCGGCCAGATCCGCGGCGGACAGGTGGAGCCAGGGTCTCACCGCACCATTGTCCCCCCGACCCGATCCGCGCCGGCGACCGGTGCGCCCAGGGTCAGTCCGCGTCGTCGGCCGGTGAAGTCGGGCCCCGGTTACGCAACGCCACCCAGGTGGCACCGAACACCACCGCGCCGGCCACGCAGACCGCGACCGTCCGGCCGTTGCCGGTCCAGCCCAGCCACTGCTCCAGCAGCAGCCGCGACCGCGACGACGGGTCCACCAGGGTGATCGCGACGAAGACGGCGGCCAGCGTCCCGGCCCCCAGCGCGAAGGCGCTCGCCCACGGACCTTCCGGTCCGAACCGCCGGTGCAGCACCATCGTCGCCCGAACGATTCGTCGGGCCCGCACCAGTCGCAACGTACCCACCGTGTACAGCAGCCGCAGCACCTGCAGCGGGCCGAGTGCCAGCACCGTCACCGGAACCACCACCAGAGTGAAACCGACCAGGTGACGGTTGCGCCGCAACCAGCCGAGCCGGTCACCGGACAGCGCCAGCAGCACGACGGTCTCCGCCACCAGGACCGCCCCGCTGACCCAGTGCAGCACCTCGCCCAACGTGGCCAACGTGCCACCGGCCAGCGTCAGGAACACCGCCGGCACCGACGCCAGCGCCGCGACCAGCACCGGCCCCGCGAGCCGCCGTTCCCACCGGGAGCTGCGGTCCTCCGTCGACCCACCGGTCATGACGACTGGTCGCTGGCCCGCTCAGCTTCGCCCGTCGACGGGACCGACACCGGAATCTCCCGGCCGAGCCGGGCGCCACCCTGCAGACGCAGGTCGTCGCCGCTCCAGAACCGGCCCGGGTCGTACCAGTTGCTGCGTCGGCCCGTCGGCAGCAGCCCCATCGCCTCGTAGGTGACCGCCACCACCTCGGCGCAGTACACGCTCTCCCACTGTCCGGCGGCGCGCTGGCGCATCGCCGGGGCCGGCACCCGCCCGCGCAGCCAGCGCCAGGCCAGCTGCGCGGTCGACGGGAACGGCGTACCGTCCAACCGCGCGACCGTCCGTAGCACGGCGTCCTCCATGGTCGCGTCCGCCGGCGGATCCAACTGCCGCAACCAGCCCCGTTGACCGTACCGGCGGGCCCAGACGGTGACCGCGTCGCGCAGATCGTGCAACTGCACGCCCCGATGGTGGGTGCCCGACCACATGTCCGGCAACGAGCGGCCGAGCTCGGCGTGCCACAGCAGCGGCGGAAGGTCGTCGATCACCACCGCCATGCCGACGTGGTTCACCGGGCTGTTCGTGGTCACCTGGATGGCGCGGTCAGGCACCGTGCGCCCGCGGAACAGCCACAGATCACCGGTGCGGGTCAGCTCCACCGCAGCGTCGAGGGTAAGTGGGCCGCCGGTCATCCGACTACCCTAGGCGGATGCGTTGGTGGAAGGTAATGGGCCTGGCCGCGTTCGTCGGCGTCGCGGCGACCGGTGCGGTGATCGTTCGGGCCGAACGGCGCCGACGGGCCTACACGCCGGAGGAGATCCGCGGCCGGTTGCGGCAGCGACTGGCCGAGGCCGGTCCCGCCGACGCCGAGGGCGCGACCAGTTGACCGTACGGTCACAGCAGCTCCGCCTGGCGCAGCAGATGCGCCAGGCCGGCGCCGTCCGGCGCGGACAGCCAGCGACGGCCACCCGGTCCGGCGGTACGCGACGTCTCGCCGGCCGGCGCCGGTAGGTTACCGGCCAGCACCGCCTGGGTGGGGGAGAGCCGGCGGATCGCGACCGCCGCCACGCTGTCGGGATGCTCGGCGGCGAACTCGGCGTAGATTTCCTGGTCGTGCTGACCGTCGTCGCCGACGAGCAGCCACCGCACCTGCGGAAACTCGTCAGCGAGCCGGGCCAGGCTGGCGCGCTTGTGCTCCCGGCCGCTGCGGAACCACCGCTCCGCCGTCGGACCCCAGTCGGTGAGCAGCAGCGGACCCGCCGGATACAGATGCCGGGACAGGAATCTACGCAACGTCGGCGCCACGTTCCACGCCCCCGTCGACAGGTAGAGCACCGGTGCGCCGGGATGGGCGGTGACCAGACGTTCGTACAGCACGGCCATCCCGGCCACCGACGCACGTGCGTGCTCGTCGAGGACGAACGTGTTCCAGGCGGCCAGCATCGGCCTCGGCAGGGCGGTCACCATGACCGTGTCGTCGATGTCGGAGATGATGCCGAACCGGACCTGCGGATCCACGATCCGCACCGGGGCCTCCACCGGTTCGGCGTCGCCGCTGTGCAGCCGGACCGAGGCCCAACCCGGTGACAGGTCGGCCGGCACGACGGTGTCCACGAATCCGCCCCGGTCGGCCTGGACCTCGTGCTTGCGGCCGCCGGCTTCGATGACCACGGGCGCGTGCTTGACCGGCAGGGTCGCGAAGCTGCGCCAACCCCGGACCTTGTGCGGACGTCGGGGGTGCGGATCCGGGCGCCCCAGCAGCACCCGCGCCATCACCCGCACCCAGCCCGGAGCGCCGTAGCCGGTGTACGGAATCAACGTCACGTCCCAGCCGCGCCGACGCAGTCGTCGTTCGAACAGGGCGTGGATGGCATCCTCCAGCCGCACGGCCCGCTGGGCACCACGAGCAGCCGGGCTCACGGGAGTCATCGCCACGGTGCCACCCTGCCACAGCGGTCCCGTCCCGGCGCGGCGTGGTGAGGGCGTATGCCGCCCGGAACCGCGTCACCGGGACCGGACCGCTCGGCGACCCGGATCACCCCTCAGGAGCCGACAGCAGTACCGACAAACGGCGGATGGCCGCAGGGCGGGGCCAGTAGTAGACCCAGGTACCGCGCCGTTCGCAGTCGACCAGCCCGGCCTCCCGCAGCACGCGCAGGTGGTGCGAGATCGTCGGTCCGGTCAGCGCGAACGCGGCCGACAGGTCGCATACGCAGACCTCCACTCCGGCGGAGGCGATCATGGACAGCAGACGTAGCCGGACCGGGTCCGCCAGCGCCTTGAACGCGCGCGCCAGTTCACCGGCGTGCTCGGCGGGAACGGCGGCGCTCATCAACGGCGCGCAGCAGGGCACACCGGTGCCGCCCGGCCCGGCCAGGGTCTGCTCCATGGGTCAACCTTGGCAGCCGCCGGTACGCCCGGCAAGCAGGGTCAGGCCGGATCCAACTCGATCTCCACGCGGGGTACCTCGACGAGGCTGTTGTGCACGGTGCAGTGGGCCGCGACCGCCCGCAGCGCCGCCCGCCGTCCAGCCGGCAGATCGGCCGGTGCGGTGACCTCGATCCGGATGGCGCCGACCCGCGCCGGCCGGTCGGTGGCCATCACGTACCGGGCGGAGACGGCGAGACCCTCCCGGGACAGTCCATGCCGCTGCAGGTAACGGCCGGCGTAGAAGGCGACGCAGGAGGCGAGGGAGGCGACGAACAGTTCGACCGGGGTCGGTGCGCCGTCGTCGCCTCCATTGGTCGCCGGCTGGTCGACGAACACCTGGTGACCCCGGACCTGCACCGCGTACCGTTCGCCGTCGACGTGATGCACGGTCAGACCGGTTCCGGTCGGATCGTGCCGGACCTGTGGCGCCCGTTCGGTGACCATGGTGTTCATCGTCGCGCTCCTTCCGCCGGTGACCGATCCCGCGTTGCCGGCCACCTTCAGCACACCAGCTGCCGAGCGTGCGGGTCAGTGCCGCACGACCCTGACCCGGCCCGGTCGTTCGACCCGACCGGCCGGGACGTCCGGCTCGCTCAGCCGGTCAGCACCCGGGAGTGCAACGCGCCGACGACGGCCCGGGCGGACAGCAACGCCCCGTGCTGCCAGGCAGGCGTGCGGCTCAACCAGTCGCCGGCGAAGTAGACCCGCCCGGCCGGGCGCAGCAGCAGGTCGTACGCCGGCGATCCGTACGGCGCGGACACCCACGCGCCCTCGATGTGCCGGACCCGGTGCCAGGCGACCGAGAACGAGGTGGCGGCCTCGGTGCGGTACCGCTCACCGTGGATCTTGACGCCCTGGGTGATCGCCCGGTCGTGGCGCTCGGCGGGCGTCAACAGCCCGTACGAGCGGGCGGCGGAACCGGTGTTGTAGTAGCCGACGATCAGGCCCCGCTCGGCGTGGAAGTCGTGCGAGGGGTACCAGACATGGGCCAGGTCCAGGTCCGTTTCGGTGATCCCGCCGTAGATCCGCAGGTCCCGTTCCCACCAGCGGCTGCGGTACTCGATGCCGATCTTCCCCGCCGGCGCGGGCGGAAAGCTGGCCAGCGCCGACCGCACCGGGTCGCCGAGATTGTGCGGCACCCGGGCCATCAGATGCGGCGGGAGCGTCGCGACGCAGAAGTCGGCGGTCAACCGCCGGACGCGGCCGCCCTGCCGGTAGGTGACGGTCACCGCGTCCGGCCCGTCGACCAGGTCCACCACCTCGGCTCCGGTACGGACCACACCGGGACCGACGGCGCGGACGAACGCCTCGACGATGCGGTCCATCCCGCCGACCGGCTGGAACATCAGCATCGCCTGGTCGTAGCCGAGTTCGAAGCTGAAGTAGCGACCGACATTGCTGGCCAGCACCTCGGGCAGCGGCGGCGGCGGGCCCAGTGGAGTACCGGTGTCGTTGCCCGCCCCCGGGTCGGACGCGTACCCGCGCCGGGACGTGCCGGTGTACGCCCAGCCGGCGCTGCGGCCGCCGATCGCTCCGAAGCTCTGCAGGAACGACAACAGCCGTTCCTTGTCGTCGGCGGTGAGCTGCCCGTCGAGGGCTCCCTGGTCGGTGGCCTTGGCGAGCAGTTCGGCGACGTAGCCGTACATGTCGGCTTTCGCGGTCCGGTACCGCACCGGGGTCGCGGTCGGCGCCGCGCTCGACTCGTTGTAGATCATCGCGCTGGCGTTGGCGTTGGTGAAGACCTCCACCGGGACGCCCAGCTCCCGGCAGTAGTCCATCGTCACCATCCACTGCGCGATGCGGGCCGGTCCGGCGTTGAAGTACGTGCCGGTGTGGTAGCCGGACCGCTGTACGTGGCCGTCCAGATCCGTCTCGGTGCTGCCCCGGCGGATCGTCAGACTGCGGCCACCGACGACGTCGCGCGCCTCGACGACGGTGCACTGGTAGCCGGCCTTACCCAGCTCGTACGCGGTCGCCAGGCCGGCGACGCCACCGCCAAGGACCACTACCCGCCCGGCGGTACGTCCGGTCACCCGCAGGTCCCCGGCACGAGGTGGCGTGTACGGCGGTGTCGCGGTCGCCGCGCTCGGTGCGAGTCCGAGCGCGCCCATGGTGGCGAACAGGGCACCGGCGCCGCCGCTGACGCCGACCTGGTGCAGAAAGTGGCGTCGGCTGACGCCTGGGGACGGCTGGGCCACATCGGCCTCCACAGCATCGGATCTGATTGGCGGAGATCGATCATGTGAGCGACGTGTTGCCGGACGTGTCCGGCCAGATGAACGACAAGTTTCGATGTTCTGGTGGGTCGGCCGCGACCTGCGCCGCAGGTGGGAAACCGGATGTCACCCCACCCCGGCGATGAGAGACAATCGCGCGGTGACGGACCAACGAGACCCCACGGGTACGCCGACGGTGCTGGACGAGCTGCGCTGGCGTGGCCTGATCCAGGACACCACGGACGCGGCGGAGCTGGGCGCACAGCTGACCCGCCCGACGACCTTCTACGTCGGCTTCGACCCGACCGCACCGAGCCTGCACGTCGGGCATCTGGTGCAGGTGGTCACCGCCCGCCGGCTGCAGCAGGCGGGACACCGGCCGCTGCTGCTGGTCGGCGGTGCCACCGGGCAGATCGGCGATCCGAAGGAAGGCGGCGAGCGTAACCTCAATCCGCCCGAGGTGGTCGCCGGCTGGGTGGACCGGATCCGTGGGCAACTGGCCCCGTTCGTCTCGTTCGACGGCCCCGCCGCGGCGCTGGCGGTGAACAACCTCGACTGGACGAGCCCCATGTCGGTGGTCGAGTTCCTCCGGGACGTGGGCAAGCACTTCCCGGTCAACCGGATGCTGGCCCGCGAAGTGGTTCGCGCCCGGCTGGACAGCGGCATCAGCTTCACCGAGTTCAGCTACCAGCTGCTGCAGGCCAACGACTTTTTCGAGTTGCACCGCCGGTACGGTTGCGCGCTGCAGTTCGGCGGCTCCGACCAGTGGGGCAACATCACCGCGGGGGTGGACTACGTCCGTCGGCGGGGTGCCGGGCCGGTGCATGCCTTCACCACACCTCTGGTCACCCGCGCGGACGGCACCAAGTTCGGCAAGACCGAGGGCGGCGCGGTCTGGCTCGACGCGGCGTTGACCAGCCCGTACGCCTTCTACCAGTTCTGGGTCAACGTCGATGACCGCGACATCGGTCGCTACCTGCGGTACTTCAGCTTCCGTGACCGTGACGAGATCGAGTCGCTGGAGCAGGAGTCCGCCGCCCGGCCGGCGGTGCGCACGGCGCAGCGGGCGTTGGCCCAGGAGCTGACGACCCTGGTGCACGGTGCACCGGAGGCGGCTCAGGCGGTGGCGGCCAGTCAGGCGCTGTTCGGCCGGGGTTCGCTCGAGGAGTTGTCCCCGGAGACGCTGCAGGCGGCGCTGCGGGAGGCTGGCCTGGTGACGGTACGGGGCGAGGTACCCGCGGTGGCGGTACTGCTCAAGGAGTCAGGTCTGGTCGGCAGTCTCAACGAGGCACGCCGGGCGATCGCCGAAGGCGGCGCGTACGTCAACAACCAGCGGGTCGTCGACGTGGACGCTGCGGTGCCAGCCGAGGCGCTGTTGCACGGCCGATTCCTGGTCCTGCGCCGGGGAAAGCGCACCTTTGCCGGCGTTGAGCTGGCAAGATAGTCGGATGTCGATGGTGTGACGCGGGACGCGTCCGCTCGATTTGACGACTGATCGGGCGGGCGCGTAACTTTCTCTCTGCCCGCAGGGGACGGACGGAAACGCCGAGGCGAAAGCCGGAGCTAGAGGCCGGAACTGCGGGACGACCTTCCAGGTCCGGGTGTTCTGACACCGAACGGAGCTGGTCGGGCGGGGCCGCGACGACAGTGCCGGTGGAGCTGGGGCTGATTTGGCGCGGCGAGGCCGACCGAGTAGGGTTGACGACCGCAGGGCACCGGGCAGCCGACGGAAACGTCGTGGCCGGCCTGCAAGACCAAGGTACGGAGCAGTGGTACCACGCTGCCTCGCGCCGGTCAGGTCAAAACGGCGCTTAGCACCACGATCCGGAAAAACCCGGGTTGACGGGGCGAAAGAGTCAGAGTAAGGTAGTACAAGTGCCCGGCGGAAGTCGGGTGGGACGGATGGCCCTGGTGGGGTTGCCTGCTTGGTGTGGGTGGTTCTGCTGGTGTGTGTTTGTTCTTTGAGAACTCAACAGGGTGCTTGATAAGCCAGTGCCAAAGTTTGTTTGGTTCCCGGCTGGTTGACTGCTGCTTTGGTGGTGGTTTTCTGGTTGGTGATTCCTTGGCATTTTATATGCCGGGTTTGATTCTCTAGATTTTTGTTGGAGAGTTTGATCCTGGCTCAGGACGAACGCTGGCGGCGTGCTTAACACATGCAAGTCGAGCGGAAAGGCCCTTCGGGGTACTCGAGCGGCGAACGGGTGAGTAACACGTGAGCAATCTGCCCCAGGCTTTGGGATAACCCCGGGAAACCGGGGCTAATACCGAATATTACATGCTGCCGCATGGTGGTGTGTGGAAAGTTTTTCGGCTTGGGATGGGCTCGCGGCCTATCAGCTTGTTGGTGGGGTAATGGCCTACCAAGGCGACGACGGGTAGCCGGCCTGAGAGGGCGACCGGCCACACTGGGACTGAGACACGGCCCAGACTCCTACGGGAGGCAGCAGTGGGGAATATTGCACAATGGGCGGAAGCCTGATGCAGCGACGCCGCGTGAGGGATGACGGCCTTCGGGTTGTAAACCTCTTTCAGCAGGGACGAAGCGCAAGTGACGGTACCTGCAGAAGAAGCGCCGGCCAACTACGTGCCAGCAGCCGCGGTAAGACGTAGGGCGCGAGCGTTGTCCGGATTTATTGGGCGTAAAGAGCTCGTAGGCGGCTTGTCGCGTCGACTGTGAAAACCCACAGCTCAACTGTGGGCTTGCAGTCGATACGGGCAGGCTAGAGTTCGGTAGGGGAGACTGGAATTCCTGGTGTAGCGGTGAAATGCGCAGATATCAGGAGGAACACCGGTGGCGAAGGCGGGTCTCTGGGCCGATACTGACGCTGAGGAGCGAAAGCGTGGGGAGCGAACAGGATTAGATACCCTGGTAGTCCACGCTGTAAACGTTGGGCGCTAGGTGTGGGGGGCCTCTCCGGTTCTCTGTGCCGCAGCTAACGCATTAAGCGCCCCGCCTGGGGAGTACGGCCGCAAGGCTAAAACTCAAAGGAATTGACGGGGGCCCGCACAAGCGGCGGAGCATGCGGATTAATTCGATGCAACGCGAAGAACCTTACCTGGGTTTGACATGGCCGCAAAACCTGCAGAGATGTGGGGTCCTTCGGGGGCGGTCACAGGTGGTGCATGGCTGTCGTCAGCTCGTGTCGTGAGATGTTGGGTTAAGTCCCGCAACGAGCGCAACCCTCGTTCGATGTTGCCAGCGCGTTATGGCGGGGACTCATCGAAGACTGCCGGGGTCAACTCGGAGGAAGGTGGGGATGACGTCAAGTCATCATGCCCCTTATGTCCAGGGCTTCACGCATGCTACAATGGCCGGTACAATGGGCTGCGATACCGTGAGGTGGAGCGAATCCCAAAAAGCCGGTCTCAGTTCGGATCGGGGTCTGCAACTCGACCCCGTGAAGTCGGAGTCGCTAGTAATCGCAGATCAGCAACGCTGCGGTGAATACGTTCCCGGGCCTTGTACACACCGCCCGTCACGTCACGAAAGTCGGCAACACCCGAAGCCGGTGGCCCAACCCCTTGTGGGAGGGAGCTGTCGAAGGTGGGGCTGGCGATTGGGACGAAGTCGTAACAAGGTAGCCGTACCGGAAGGTGCGGCTGGATCACCTCCTTTCTAAGGAGCGCTCTCCCGGCGAAGGTCGGGTAGGGAGCCTGCCGCCTCCGAGTGTGGGGTGGGGGTGCTCATGTGGCGGAGACACTGGTGAGTTCGTGTCGGCAACGGCTGATGCTGCTAGTACTGCTTCTGCTTTCGGGTGGGGGTGTGGAGGGTGGTGTTGGTGCGGCTGGTGTGGATGGTGAGCATCCTGTTGGGTCCTGAGGGAACAAGCCACGGTGTGGGTTGTTGTCTTGGTGTGCCAGGCATGGCCTGGTCTCGCATACCGGCTGCCGGTTGGTGGTGCTGGTGTGGGGCTTGGGGTTGTGGGTTGGTCGTTTGTTGAGAATTACACAGTGGACGCGAGCATCTTTGTGGTCAAGTTGTCAAGGGCGAACGGTGGATGCCTTGGCACTAGGAGCCGATGAAGGACGTGGGAGGCCGCGATAGGCCTGGGGGAGCTGTCAACCGAGCTGTGATCCCAGGGTGTCCGAATGGGGAAACCTGGCATCAGTCATGTGGTGTCACCTGCACCTGAACTCATAGGGTGTGTGGAGGGAACGCGGGGAAGTGAAACATCTCAGTACCCGCAGGAAGAGAAAACAACAGTGATTCCGTGAGTAGTGGCGAGCGAAAGCGGATGAGGCTAAACCGGCTGCGTGTGATACCTGTCAGGGGTTGCGTGGTCGGGGTTGTGGGACTCTGCTGATCGGACTGACATCCGGTCGAGAAGTTACAAAGCCAGTTGCTAGCCGAATGGTGTGGAAAAGCCAACCGTAGGCGGTGATAGTCCGGTAGGTGAAAGTGGCTGGTCTTCTGTGGATGTTCCCGAGTAGCGGCGGACCCCTGAAATCTGCCGTGAATCTGCCAGGACCACCTGGTAAGCCTAAATACTTCCTAGTGACCGATAGCGGACGAGTACCGTGAGGGAATGGTGAAAAGTACCCCGGGAGGGGAGTGAAATAGTACCTGAAACCGTTCGCCTACAATCCGTCGGAGCCTTTAGGGGTGACGGCGTGCCTTTTGAAGAATGAGCCTGCGAGTTAGTGGCATGTGGCGAGGTTAACCCGTGTGGGGTAGCCGTAGCGAAAGCGAGTCTTAATAGGGCGTTGAGTCGCATGTTCTAGACCCGAAGCGGAGTGATCTAGCCATGGGCAGGCTGAAGCGCGGGTAAGACCGCGTGGAGGGCCGAACCCACCAACGTTGAAAAGTTGGGGGATGACCTGTGGTTAGGGGTGAAAGGCCAATCAAACTCCGTGATAGCTGGTTCTCCCCGAAATGCATTTAGGTGCAGCGTCGCGCGTTTCTTGCCGGAGGTAGAGCACTGGATGGTCTAGGGGGCCTACAAGCTTACCGAAATCAGCTAAACTCCGAATGCCGGTAAGTGAGAGCGCGGCAGTGAGACTGCGGGGGATAAGCTTCGTAGTCGAGAGGGAAACAGCCCAGATCGCCAGCTAAGGCCCCTAAGCGTGTGCTAAGTGGAAAAGGATGTGGGGTCGCTTAGACAACCAGGAGGTTGGCTTAGAAGCAGCCACCCTTTAAAGAGTGCGTAATAGCTCACTGGTCAAGTGGTTCCGCGCCGACAATGTAGCGGGGCTCAAGCACACCGCCGAAGCTGTGGCATTCACGCGTGTACTTCGCTGATCCTTTCGGGGGTTGGTGCAGGTGTGTGGATGGGTAGGGGAGCGTCGTGCCGGGGGTGAAGCAGCGGGGTGACCCAGCTGTGGACGCGGCACGAGTGAGAATGCAGGCATGAGTAGCGAAAGAAGGGTGAGAAACCCTTCCGCCGGATGACCAAGGGTTCCAGGGCCAGGCTAATCCGCCCTGGGTGAGTCGGGACCTAAGGCGAGGCCGAGAGGCGTAGTCGATGGACAACGGGTTGATATTCCCGTACCCGCGAAGGAGCGCCCATGATGAACCTCGTTGTGCTAACTGCCCGAACTTGGTGAGGTTTTCGGACTGATCTGAGGGAGCGCGGGAACCTGGCGGGTAGTAGTCAAGCGATGGGGTGACGCAGGAAGGTAGCTGATCCCGGCCGGTGGTTGTGCCGGGGTAAGCGTGTAGGCCGTGCCATAGGTAAATCCGTGGTGCATGAGGCTGAGACGTGATGCCGAGCCGATTCAGGTGAAGTCAGTGATCCTATGCTGCCGAGAAAAGCCTCTAGCGAGCTTCTAGCGGCCCGTACCCCAAACCGACACAGGTGGTCAGGTAGAGAATACCGAGGCGATCGGGCGAACTGTGGTTAAGGAACTCGGCAAATTGCCCCCGTAACTTAGGGAGAAGGGGGGCCGGAGACGTGAAGCCCCTTGCGGGTGGAGCGTTGTATGGCCGCAGAGACCAGGGGAAAGCGACTGTTTACTAAAAACACAGGTCCATGCGAAGAAGTAATTCGATGTATATGGACTGACGCCTGCCCGGTGCTGGAACGTTAAGGGGACCGGTTAGCTCTTCGGGGCGAAGCTGAGAACTTAAGCGCCAGTAAACGGCGGTGGTAACTATAACCATCCTAAGGTAGCGAAATTCCTTGTCGGGTAAGTTCCGACCTGCACGAATGGCGTAACGACTTTCCTACTGTCTCAACCACAGGCCCGGCGAAATTGCAGTACGAGTAAAGATGCTCGTTACGCGCGGCAGGACGGAAAGACCCCGGGACCTTTACTATAGCTTGACATTGGCACTCGAATTAGCTTGTGTAGGATAGGTGGGAGACTGTGAAGCTGGTACGCCAGTATCGGTGGAGTCATTGTTGAAATACCACTCTGGTTGATTTGGGTTTCTAACTTCGGACCGTGATCCGGTTCAGGGACAGTGTCTGGTGGGTAGTTTAACTGGGGCGGTTGCCTCCTAAAGAGTAACGGAGGCGCCCAAAGGTTCCCTCATCCTGGTTGGCAATCAGGTGTTGAGTGTAAGTGCACAAGGGAGCTTGACTGTGAGACTGACAGGTCGAGCAGGGACGAAAGTCGGGACTAGTGATCCGGCACTTGCGTGTGGAAGCGGTGTCGCTCAACGGATAAAAGGTACCCCGGGGATAACAGGCTGATCTTCCCCAAGAGTCCATATCGACGGGATGGTTTGGCACCTCGATGTCGGCTCGTCGCATCCTGGGGCTGTAGCAGGTCCCAAGGGTTGGGCTGTTCGCCCATTAAAGCGGTACGCGAGCTGGGTTTAGAACGTCGTGAGACAGTTCGGTCCCTATCCGCCGCGCGCGTAGGATACTTGAGAAGGGCTGTCCCTAGTACGAGAGGACCGGGACGGACGAACCTCTGGTGTGCCAGTTGTCCCGCCAGGGGCACGGCTGGTTGGCTACGTTCGGAAGGGATAACCGCTGAAAGCATCTAAGCGGGAAGCTCGCTTCAAGATGAGGTGTCCCACCCACTTGATGGGGTAAGGCTCCCAGTAGATGACTGGGTTGATAGGCCGGAGATGTAAGCCAGGTAACTGGTTCAGTTGACCGGTACTAATAGGCCGAGGACTTGACTTCGAAGGTGTACGCGTCCACTGTGTGATTCTGGGCAAACGGGCATTCCCTGTTGGGTGTGTTTGGTTTGTTGTTAGGGTTACGGCGGTTATGGCGGAGGGGAAACGCCCGGTTACATTCCGAACCCGGTAGCTAAGCTCTCCAGCGCCGATGGTACTGCACTCGTGAGGGTGTGGGAGAGTAGGTCACCGCCGGACATCTTTACAGTTAAGGGCCGCTCCCTGCGGGGAGCGGCCCTTAACTGTGTGCGCCCGCCGTGCGTCGGTCCGGCGGCATCAGGGAGGATAGAGTCGTGAACCCAACTGGGCAGGATGGCGACCGGCCTCGCCGTGCCGATGACCGTGGCGGCAGGACCGGTGGCGCCGGCCGTGCCGGAGGCGCTGGAGGCCGTGGCGGTGGCGCCGGCCGCGCCGGCAGTGGCGGGGGCCGTAGCGGTGGCGGTGACGGTCGGCCGTCGCGCGACGACAGAGGTCCCCGTCGTGACGATGACCGGGGCGCACGCCGGGAGGGAACCTGGCGTGACAACGACGCCCGGGGACGTGACCGTGGCGATGCTGCCCGCCCGGACCGGTTCCGTTCGGACCGGAGGGACTCGCCAACCGGCGGCCGACGCGGCGACGGCGGTTACCAGCATCGCGATGGTGGCAGCCGCCCCACGACCGGTGACGGGGATCGTGCCAGGGGTGCCGACCGTTCCGGCTACAGCGGCGGCCGTGACCGCGCCGGTGGATACTCGCAGCAGTCCCGTCCGGCACGTCGTGACGGTGGTTCCTATCGTCGTGACGACGCCGGTGCAAGGCCTACGTACGGCAGCGGCTCGCGGGACAGCCGCACGACCGGGTCGACCGGCTCCACTGACGGCCGTCCGTCGCGCGACGGCGCGTGGCGGGCACGGACCGACCGTCCGACGGCGCCGTCGGGTGACCGGCGGGCACCGTACCGGGGCGACGACCGTGATCAGCGGGGCCCGCGCCCATGGGCGGACCGGGGCGACGACCGTGACAGCCGCCGTCCGGTTCGCCGTGACGGCGACCGGCGCGACGAGTCCCGCGCCGGCAACTGGCGTGACCAGCCTCGTGGCGACAGGCGAGAGGGTCAGACCGAGCGCGGTGGCGATTCCCGTGGCTACCGGCCAGCCGACCGACCTGCGTTCCGTCGCGACGACGGTGCCGGTGACCGGCGAGGCGGCAACTGGTCCTCGTCGACCGGAGCACGCCAGCGCGGCACCGACACCAGCCGCAGCGACCGCAACCCGCGTCACGACGACCGACGGGGTGGTGAGCGGCGTACCGGTGGCTACGGTGACAGCGGACGAGCGCCGCGGCCCGAGGGCCAACGGTGGTCGGATCGCGGCGGTGCCGGTCGACAAGGCGAGCAGGGCCGTCCTGACGCCCGTGGCGAGCGGGCGGCCAGGCCCAGCTACGCCGACCGCCGACCATCGGGCGGTGACCGGGACCACCGGGCGGGCGATCGCCGGCGGTACGACGACGATCGTCGTCGGTTCGACGGTGACCGGCCGCAACGGCCCCGTTCGGGGGCGAGAGCCGACACCTCGGCGGCGCCGGGTTCACGATCCGTCGACGACGAGACGGTGGCCTCAGGGGGCGAGCGCGCGGCAGCACCGGAGCTGACCGACGACATCGTCGCCACCGATCTGCACGGCGAGGTGCGGGCCGAGCTGCTGGGCCTTGCCCGCCCGGTGGCGGAGACGGTCGCCCGGCACCTCGTCGCGGCCGGCCGGTCGATCGACGAGGATCCAGATCTGGCCCTGGCTCATGCCCTGGCCGCCCGGCGTCTCGCGTCCCGGATCGCGGCGGTACGCGAAGCGGTGGGACTTTCCGCCTACCGCGCCGGCGACTGGCCGACCGCCGTGGCGGAGCTGCGTACGTACCACCGGATGTCGGGCCGGCAGACGCACCTCGCGGTGCTGGCCGACTGCGAACGGGCGCTGGGCCGCCCGGAGCGGGCGATCGACATCTTCCGGGGCGCCGACCGTGCGGCGTTGGATCAGGAGTCGGCCATCGAGTTGTTGATGGTGGCCGCCGGTGCCCGTGGCGACCTGGGTCAGCCCGAGGCCGCAGTGGCGATGCTGCAGGTCCGGGAGTTGACTGCCGATTCGGACCAGGCATGGTCCGGCCGGTTGCGCTACGCCTACGCCGACGCGTTGCTGCAGGCCGGTCGCAAGGACGAGGCCCGGGAGTGGTTCGCCCGGGCAACCGAGGCCGACGTGGACGGCTCCACGGACGCGGCCGAGCGGCTGCTGGAGCTCGACGGGGTGGTACTGACCGGCGACGACGGGTCCGACGACGACGTGGTCGGCGCCAACGCCGCCGGCCCGGATACGGACACCCGGACGCAGCGCGCCGACCAGCCAGCTGTCGATACGGCACCGGAGGAATCGGTGCAGTCGCTGCCGGAGGAATCGGTGCAGGACCAGACGGCACCGGAGCGGCCGGAGCCGGCCGCCGGTGCTGAGCCCTCGCCCGTGGCCGAGTCGCCGTCGACGGCCGGGCCGTCGGCCGAGGACCCGACACGATGACGTCGACCGGTACTGCCGCCGGGCACCGGCCGGGCCTGTCTGCTGACTGCGACCTGGTCATCTTCGACCTGGATGGCGTGATCTACCTGATCGACCGGCCGATCCCTGGCGCAGTGGACGCCGTGGACCGGCTGCTCGGTATGGGGTTGCCGGTGGCGTACGCCACGAACAACGCCTCCCGGCGCCCGGCCGATGTGGCCGGGCTGTTGTCCGGGATGGGTGTGCCGGCGACCGAGGCGCAGGTGCTCACCTCTGCCGGCGCGACCGCCTCGGTGCTCGCGCAGCGCTACGGGCCGGGCACGAAGGCCTTGGTGGTGGGGGCTGACGCGCTGCGTCAGGAGATCCTCGCCGCCGGGTTGGTGCTGGCGGCGGCCGACGACCAGCCGACGGTGGTGGTCCAGGGGTACGGCCCTGACGTCGGCTGGGCCGATCTGGCCGAGGCGTCGGTGGCGATCCGGGGCGGTGCCGACTGGGTCGCCACCAACACCGACCGTACGCTGCCCAGCGGTCGTGGCCCGCTGCCCGGCAACGGGTCGCTGGTCGCGGCGTTGCGCACCGCGCTGGACCGGGACCCGGACCAGGTCGTCGGCAAGCCGGAGCCGGGCCTTTTCGTCGCCGCGGCGCAGCGCGTCGGCGCGCAGCGTCCACTGGTCGTGGGTGACCGGCTGGACACCGACATCGAAGGGGCGAACCGGGCCGGTATGGCCAGCCTCCTGGTGCTGACCGGGATCAGCGACGCCCAGGAACTGCTCGGTGCGCCACCGGCCCGCCGCCCCACGTACGTCGCGGCGGATCTGCGCGGCCTGTTCGATCCGGCGGCGGCGCGGCCGATCGACGGCGGCGGTGCCGGTACGGACGACCCGACGGCCGAGGCAGGTTGGCGGGTACGCGGCGGTGCTGACGGTGTCGGTCTGATTCTCGACGGGTCCGGTGACGGCACCGGCGGTGCGATGGCGGCACTGCGGCTGTTGTGCCGGGCGGTGTGGCGCGACGGAGGGCCGCCGGGACCGATCCGGCCCGGATCGGACGCGGCCGGATTCGCGTTGCGGGAACTCGGACTGGGGTGAGCCGCCGGGCGCGCCACTGTGGCCGGTAGCTGCGGGCCTTCAGAGCAGCTTGCGTAGCTTGAGCAGGTCGAACGGGCTCGCGCTGACCGACAGCCGACGACTGGCGAGGGCACGGCCTGCATCCAGGTCGCCCCGGACGAGGGCAAGCAGGTCGTCACTGCCGATGCTCATGGCGATCTTCGCCTTGGGGTCGTCGCCGTCGGCGATGTCGACGAGCCGCCCACCGGTCAGCCGTGCGTGGAACGCGGCGCCGAGGTCGGTGATCCGGCAGGCCAGGGTGCGGTCCAGGTTGACCCGGTCGCGGACCTCGTCGGCGTTGTCCGCGAGCCGGGCGGCGAGCTCGCGCAGCGCCTGACGGCACTCGTCGACGCTGGCCATCGCACCTCCCAGGTCAGGTGGGGTCGTCCCGCGACCGTGCGTGGGGGCGGCACGCCGGGCGCTCGTACTGGCACCGTACCGCACTGTGCCGGCGCGTCCCGGTAGCGTGGCGATCGAACATTCTTCGCGGTGAAGGAGTGGGACATGCGTGACGCCTGGCGGGCGTACCTGGAACTGGCCCTCGGGCTGACCGAGGCGTCCCGGAAGAAGGCGGAGCAGACCGCGCGGTCGCTGGTGGGCAAGGGCGGGGCCACGGCTGCGCAGTTGCAGGCGATGGCCGAGGACCTGTTCACAGCCGGGACCGCCAATCGGGAGTCGCTGACCCGCTTGGTCCGGGTCGAGGTCGATCGGGCGTTGGACGCGGTCGGGCTGGCCAAGGCCGACGAGGTGGCTGCCCTTCGGGAGCGGATCCGCCGGCTCGAGGCCGACGTGGAACAGGCACGGGCGCGTACCGCCGCCGCGACCGCCGCCGCAGCGACCGCTGAGGCGTCCTTGCCGGCTGCGGGGCCGGGTGCGCCGGCCACCGCCGCGTCACCCGCCCCGGTGGCAGGCAAGGCGGTGGCGAAGAAGGCCGTCGCCACGAAGGCCGTCGCGAAGAAAGCGGTGGCGAAGAAGGCGGTGGCGAAGAAAGCTGTCGCGAAGGAACCCGGTGCCGGCCCGGTGGGTGGGCAGTGACCGCCCCGGGGCCGTTTCGTCCGGTGCCGATGCCGCCGCCCGGCAACCGTGGACCCGCCACGGTGGCGGGCCCGGACATGACCACGACCGACCCGGTGGCCGAGCCGGTGCCCGGCGACCCGGCGGCACAGCAGACCGGCGACCCGGCGGCACAGCAGACCGGCGACCCGGCGGCACAGCAGACCGGCCACCCGGCGGTGGACGCGGCGGTCCAGGCGATTCGCAACGCCGCCGGGCTGCCGCCCGCCGACCAGATCGCGCAGTACGAGGCGGCACACGGCACCCTGCAGGAGACGCTCGCCACGATCGACCAGGCCTGAGCGTGGACACGATGCCGGAGATCCATGGCACGCCGTAACCGTCTCGACGTCGAACTGGTCCGTCGGGGCCTCGCCCGGTCCCGGGAGCAGGCCGCCGAGTTGATCACGGCCGGCAGGGTCGAGGTCCGCGGTGTCGCGGCCGGGAAGGCGGCCGCGATGGTCGACCCCGCCGACGCGGTCCGGGTCCTGGGTGACGATCCGGCCCAGGGGTACGTCTCGCGTGGCGCCCACAAGCTCATCGGTGCGCTGGACGGTACCGGTGTACCGGTCGTGGGCCGGCGGTGCCTCGACGCCGGTGCCTCCACCGGAGGGTTCACCGACGTACTGCTGCGGCGCGGCGCGGCCGAGGTCGTCGCGGTCGACGTCGGTTACGGCCAGCTGGCCTGGTCGCTGCGGGGCGACGATCGGGTACGGGTGCACGAACGAACCAACGTCCGCAACCTCACCACCGACCAGATCGGCGGTGCGGTCGACCTGACGGTCGCGGACCTGTCGTTCATCTCCCTGCGTCTGGTGCTACCGGCGCTGTGGGCGTGTACGGCGCCCGCCGGCGATCTGCTGCTCATGGTCAAACCGCAGTTCGAGGTGGGCCGCGACCGGGTCGGCAGCGGCGGGGTGGTACGTGATCCGGCGCTGCGCGCCGAGGCAGTGCACGAGGTGGCCCGGGCGGGTGAGCGGCTCGGGCTCGGCGTGGCGGCGGTCGTGGCCAGCCCGCTGCCCGGTCCCCGGGGCAACGTCGAGTTCTTCGTCTGGTTCCGGGTCGGCGCACCGCCCGCCGAGGCACAGCAGATCCGGGCTATCGTCGACGCCGGTCCGGCGACGGAGGAAGGTGGAACGCGGTGAACGCGACAGTCCCGACCGGCGGTGCCCCGGTGGTGCCGTCGAGCGTCCGGTCGGCGCTGCTGGTGACCCACACCGGGCGCCAGCGCAGCACCGACCACGCCCGTACCGTTGCCGCCGACCTGATCGAGGCCGGTTTCGGGGTCCGGGTGATCGCCGAGGAAGCCGACGATCTGGACCTGCCGGGTGTGTCACCGGTCAGCGGGCCGGATGCCGCCGTCGGAGTGGAGATCGTCTTCGCGCTCGGCGGCGACGGCACCTTCCTGCGGGCTGCCGAGCTGGCCCGGCCGGCGAAGGCCCCGCTGCTCGGCATCAATCTCGGCAAGGTGGGCTTTCTCGCCGAGGCCGAGATCGGTGACCTCGACCGGGCGGTACGGCAGGTCGTCGCCGGTGAGTACACGGTGGATGAGCGGTTGACCCTGGACGTGCGGGCCGAGTTGGAGCACGGGGTGATCATCGACTCGTGGGCGCTCAACGAGATCAGCGTCGAGAAGGGGCAGCGTGCCCAGATGCTGGAGTTGATGGTCGACGTGGACGGTCGGCCGTTGTCGCGCTACGGCGCCGACGGTGTGGTGTGTGCCACCCCGACCGGTTCCACGGCGTACGCGTTCTCTGCGGGCGGGCCGGTCGTGTGGCCAGAGGTCGAGGCCCTGCTGCTGGTGCCGATCAGCGCGCACGCCCTGTTCAGCCGCCCGCTGGTGACCGCGCCGAGCTCGACGTTCGTGATCACCGTCGACCCCTACACCACGTTCGCGGTGCTGTGCTGCGACGGGCGACGGGTCTACGACCTGCCACCCGGAGCGCGGGTGACGGTCCGCCGGGGTGACCTGCCGGTACGGGTGGTCCGGCTGCATCCTCGGCCGTTCAGTGACCGGCTGGTCGCCAAGTTCGACCTTCCGGTGAACGGCTGGCGGGGAAACCGCCGCTGAGCGGGCCCCGGGTGGTCAACGTCGCCCCCCGCTACTACTGTCGGTGGCTGTGCTGGAAGAGCTGCGCATCACCGGGCTGGGCGTCATCGAGGACACCACGCTGCCGCTGACCCGTGGCATGAACGTGATTACCGGCGAGACGGGTGCCGGTAAGACGATGGTGGTGACCGGTCTCGGGTTGCTGTTCGGGGGCCGGGCCGACGCCGGGCGGGTCCGCGCCGACCCTGGCCGGGCCATCGTGGAGGGCCGGCTGCGGCTGGTCGGCGCGACCGGGGCGGCGGTGCACGGGCGGATCGCCGACGCGGGGGCGGAACCGGACGACGACGGTGTCCTGCTGCTGAGCAGGACGGTCACCGCTGAAGGGCGGTCCCGTGCCCACGTCGGTGGTCGCAGCATGCCGGTCTCCGTACTCGGCGAGATCGGCGACCAGGTCGTCGCCGTGCACGGGCAGTCCGACCAGCTGCGGCTGCTGCGCCCGGCGGAGCAGCGGGCCGCGCTCGACCGGTTCGCCGGCGCCGAGCACGAGAAACTGCTCGACACCATGCGGGAGGTGCACGGCCGGTGGCGGCAGGTCAGCGACGACCTGGCCGACCGGCGGCGCAACGCGCGGGAGCGCAACCAGGAGGCCGATCTGCTGCGGCTGGGCCTGGACGAGATCACCCGGGTCGATCCGCAGCCGGGCGAGGAGGCCGAACTCAAGGCCGAGGCGCAACGTCTGGAGCACGCCGAAGGGCTGCGGGCCGCCGCGCAGGTGGCGGTGCTGGCGCTCGCCGGCGGGTCCGATGCGGCCGACGACACGCCCGACGCCACCGGCCTGCTCGGGGCGGCCCGCCGTGCGTTGGAGGCCCAGGCAGGGGTGGACCGGCTGCTCGGTGATCTCGCGGGCCGGGTGACCGAGGCGGCGACCCTGGTCGGTGACGTCGCCGCGGAGCTGTCCGGTTATCTCGCGGCCCTCGACGCCGATCCGCAGCGGCTGCAGGCCGTCTACGAGCGGCGGATGGCGCTGCGCGGGCTGACCCGCAAGTACGCCGACGATGTCGACGGGGTGATCGCCTGGGCGCAGCGGGCCCGGGAGCGGCTGGCTGACCTGGACACCTCCGACGAGCTGCTCGACGAGCTCGACCGGGAACGGGCCCGGCTCGCCGACGAGGTGGCGGAGCTGGCCAGCCGGGTGTCGGCCGCCCGCCGGTCGGCGGCGGTGCGCTTCGCCGAGCAGGTCAGCGTGGAGCTGGCCGGATTGGCGATGCCGCACGCCCGGGTCGAGGTGGTGGTCCTGGCCCGCCCGCCCGGCCGGGGCGAACCGACGCTGACCGTCGACGGCGTCGAGGCCGGTGTCGGCCCGGACGGTGCCGACGAGGTCGAACTGCGGTTGTTGGCGCATCCGGGCGCTCCGGCGTTGCCGCTGCAGCGGGGGGCCAGCGGGGGTGAGCTGTCCCGGGTGATGCTGGCGATCGAGGTGGTGTTCGCCGGTGCCGGAGGGCCACCGACGCTGGTCTTCGACGAGGTCGACGCCGGGGTCGGCGGTCAGGCGGCGGTGGAGATCGGTCGACGCCTCGCCCGACTGGCCCGTAGCCATCAGGTGCTGGTGGTGACGCACCTGCCGCAGGTGGCGGCGTTCGCGGACCGGCATCTGGTGGTCGCGAAGGACACCGGGGGAGCGGTCACCACCAGCGGCGTACAGGTCGTCGAGGACACCGACCGGGCCCGGGAGCTGGCCCGGATGCTGGCTGGTTTGCCGGATTCGGACCTGGGTATCGCGCACGCGGAGGAGCTGCTCGCGGTCGCCGCGCGGGAGCGGCGCGGCTGACCCCTGACCGGCCGGTGCGTCGGTGCGGTGCGTGGGCAGCGTGTCGGCGGTCGGGCCCGTCCGGGGCGTGCTGCGGTGCCGACAGACGGGCGGCGATGTGGTTCGCTAGAACAGGGACGTGCCGGACCGGGCGGCCGGCCGCTCCCACCGGCCGCGACGCGGCGGGCATGTCGTGCCGGATTCCGCTGCCCCACATGCCAGGATGGTGAGGATGCGTCTACCCACCTTGCGCCGGGCCCGGACTGCCGAGCCCGGGACGATCTCCGGCACCGCGCGGCTCGACCGCCGGACGAAACGGCTGGTCGGGCGACTGCGGCCGGGTGACATCGCGGTCATCGACCACGTCGATCTGGACCGGGTCGCCGCGGACTCGTTGGTAGCGGTCGGGGTGGCTGCGGTGCTCAACGCCAAGCCGTCAGTGTCCGGCCGATACCCCAATCTCGGCCCGGAGGTGCTGATCCAGGCGGGGATTCCGCTGGTGGACGATCTCGGCGAGGACGTGTTCGACAAGGTCCGTGACGGTGACACGGTCCGGATCGACGGTGCCACGGTTCTGGTCGGTGACGCGCAGGTGGCCTCCGGGGTACGGCAGGACGCCGATTCGGTGGCCCGGTCGATGAGCGAGGCCAGGGAGGGCCTGTCGGTCCAGTTGGAGGCGTTCGCCGCCAACACGATGGAGTACCTCAAACAGGAGCGGGATCTGCTTCTCGACGGTGTCGGCGTGCCGGAGATCGAGACCCGCATCGCCCGTCGGCACTGCCTGATCGTGGTCCGTGGCTACGACTACAAGGCCGATCTGGATGTGCTGCGGCCGTACATCCGCGAGTTCAAGCCGGTGCTCATCGGGGTGGACGGCGGTGCGGACGCCCTCGTCGAGGCCGGCTACACCCCGGACATGATCATCGGTGACATGGACTCGGTGACCGACGACGTGCTGCGCTGCGGCGCGGAGGTCGTCGTGCACGCCTACCCGGACGGCCGGGCACCCGGCATGGACCGGGTCCGTGAGCTCGGCGTGGAGGCGGTGACCTTTCCCGCGGCAGCCACCAGCGAGGACCTGGCGATGCTGCTGGCTGACGAGAAGGGCGCCACCCTGATCGTGGCGGTCGGTACGCATGCCACCCTGGTGGAGTTCCTCGACAAGGGCCGGGGCGGGATGGCCTCGACGTTTCTGACCCGGCTCAAGGTGGGCGGTAAGCTGGTCGACGCCAAGGGCGTCAGCCGGCTCTACCGGCAGAGCATTTCCGGATCGTCGCTGCTGCTGCTCGTGCTCTCCGCAATCGCCGCGATGGCGTCGGCCGTCGCGGTTTCCACGGTCGGCCAGGCCTATCTCGGAGTGGCTTCCGAGTGGTGGGACAATTTCGTCTTCCAGGTGGGGCAGCTCTTCTGACGGACGGGGCGGCTCCGCCAGCGGAGACGGGCCTGGTAAGAGCGCGGACGGAGCAACCGGTCACGCGCAGACGGATCGGAGAAGGCGGCAAGTGTGATCAACTTCCGTTACCACGTGGTGTCGCTCACGGCGGTGTTCCTCGCCCTGGCGATCGGCCTCGTCGTAGGCACCGCCGCGTTGAACGGCCCGGTCGCCGATTCTTTGAGCGACAACGTGAATGCTCTGCGCAAAGACAACACCCAGTTGCGGGAGACCGTCAACAGCCTGCGCGAGGAAGTCGACCGCGAGGAGGACTTCGTCGCCGAAGCCGCGCCGATCCTGCTGGCCGACAAGCTCGCCGGCCGGCGACTGCTGGTCATCTGCCTGCCCAGCGGCCGGGACCACGCCGAGGGGGTGGTCGCGGCGCTGGACATGGCCGGGGCGACCGTGACCGGTCGCATCGACGTGCAGGACAAGTTCGTCGATCCGGACAACGGTGTCAACCTGCTCGAACTCGCCACCGCCGCAGCCCGGCCCACCGTGCCCACCACCGGACTGCCCGGCAACAGCGACGGCGTCGAAACCTCCAGCGCGCTACTGGCCAGCGCCTTGCTGGACCGTGCCGAGCAGCCGGCGGTCGACCCGGCGGATCTCGCCGCCGTGCTCGACGCGTACGGCGACGCCGGCTACATCACGGTCGAGACGCCGGTCACCGGCCCCGCGGAGGCCGTCGTCGTGGTCAGCGGTCAGCCGTACGTCGACCGGCAGGCAGCCAAGAAGGACGCGGCCGTGGTGACCATGGTCGTGCAGTTCGACCGCAACAGTCAGGTGGTGGTGGCCGGCACCGGATCCAGCGACGGCAACCTGATCTCGGCGGTACGCGGCGATCCGACCCTCACCCAGTCGATCTCCACCGTCGACAACGGCAACACCACGGCCGGGCAGGCCGTCACCGCTCTCGCCACCGCCGAGCAGTTCACCCTCGGGCAGGCCGGGCACTACGGGCTTGGCGCCGGTGCCACGAGCCTGATGCCCAAGCGCCCCGAATAGCACCCCGGAGCAGACCCTGATGTTGACCCGTGGCCCGCTGGGCCTGTCGCTGGCCGCCGCCGTCGGGGTGGTCGCCGCCCGGGCGGCGCTGCGTACCACCCGCCGGGTGGCCCCGCGTGGCGTCCTGGACCGCACCAACTTCCGTGGCCGTACCGTGAGCCTGGCCGGCGGTCCGGCGTTGGCCGTCGGCGCGTCGGCGGCCGCCGCCCTGGGCGCCGGACATCCGGCGGGTGCCGCCGCCGCGCTGGTCGCTGGCGTCGGGGCCGGTGCCGTCGGTCTCTACGACGACATCGTCGGTGCCCGCCCGGACCAGCGGGCGGCCAAGGGCTTCGCCGGTCACCTGGCGGCGCTGCGACGCGGACGGGTGACCAGCGGATTGGTCAAGATCGTCGGGGTCGGAGCGACCGGGGTCGCCGCCGCCGCGCTGCTCTCCGCCGACCGGCGCCGACCCACCGGCCATCCGGCGGTCCGCGGTGCCGACCTGCTGCTCGGTGCCGGGGTCATCGCCGGCATGGCCAACCTGGTCAACCTGCTCGACCTGCGGCCGGGACGGGCCGCGAAGGCCGGGCTACTCGTGGCCGGACCGCTGCTGACCGGTCCGTCGGCCGGGACCGCCGCCGGCACCGCCGGCGCGGTCCTCGGTCTGCTGCCCGACGACCTCGACGAGCGGGTGATGCTCGGCGACTGCGGTGCCAACTCCCTCGGCGCCCTGCTCGGGGTGGCCCTCGCCCAGCGCAGCGGTCCGCTCGGTCGGGCCGCCGCACTGGGCGTGATCGCCGCCCTGACCGCGGCGAGTGAGCGGGTCAGTTTCACCCAGGTCATCCAGCGCACCGCCGGGCTCCGGGAGCTGGACGCGCTGGGTCGCCGGACCCCCTGACCGGCGCCGGCGATGACCAGTCGGGCGATCGCCACCCGGGTCGCCGGTGCGGCCACGGTGATCGCGGTGCTCACGGTGGCCAGCCGGCTGGTCGGGTTCGGGCGGACCGCGGTCTTCGCCTGGTCGGTCGGCCCGACCACGCTGGGCGACATCTACCACGCGGCGAACACCATCCCGAACATCGTGTTCGAGATCGTCGTCGGCGGCGCGTTGGCGAGCCTGGTGGTGCCCCTGCTGGCCGGCGCGGTCGCCGCCGACGACCGTGACACTGTCTCGGCCACCACATCGGCCCTGCTCACCTGGACGTTGAGCCTGTTGGTCCCGTTGGCGGTGCTGCTCGCGGTGGCCGCCGGGCCGATCATCCGGCTGCTCGCCGAGGACGGCGGCGCGGACCAGATCGACGCCGGGGTGCTGATGCTGCGCCTGTTCGCACCGCAGCTGCCGCTGTACGGCGTCGCGGTGGTCCTCATCGGGGTGCTGCAGGCCCACCACCGGTTCGCCTGGCCGGTCCTCGCACCCTTGCTGTCCAGCGTCGTCGTGATCGGCACCTACCTGACGTTCGCGGCCGCCGAGGGCCGGCTGGCCGACCTGCCACAGGTCGGCGCCGCCGGACAGACCCTGCTCGCGGTCGGTACGACCGCCGGGGTGGCGGTGCTGTCGTTGAGCCTGATGATTCCACTGCGCCGGCTGCGGCTGCGGTTGCGGCCGGCGGTGCGCTTCGTCGGCGCGGCCCGCACCGCCGTCGGCGGGTTGGCGACGGCCGGTGCGGTCACCGTCGGCACCCAGCAGGTCGCCCTGCTCACCGCGGTCTGGCTCTGTCTGAACTGGGGGGCGCCGGACGGCGCCGTCGTGCTGTTCGCCCTGGCCCAGACCGTGTTCCTGCTGCCCTGGTCGGTGCTGGCGGTGCCGTTGGCGACCGCCGCCTACCCGACAATGGTCGCCGCCCACGGCAGCGGTGACCACGACGGCTACCGCGCCGCCCTCGCGCCAGCGGCCCGCCTCGTGGTCCTCCTGGCCAGCTTCGGCGCCGCCGCGCTGGTCGCCGTCCGGGTACCGGCTGCGGCGTTCCTCGTCCCGCCGGACCAGGCCGGCGCGCTGGCGGCGGGGATCGGCGGGTTCGCGCCGGGGCTGATCGGCTACGGACTGTTCGCCATCGGATCCCGGGCGCTGTACGCCGCCGGTCGGCCCGCCGCCGCCGCAGGCGCGGTCGCCGCCGGCTGGAGCGCGGTGATCCTCAGCGCGGTGCTGCTGGCCACGGCCCTGCCCGACACCGACCGGGTGCTGGCGTTGGCGGTGGCCAACGCCGTCGGCCTGTCGGTGATGGGGGTGCTGCTGGTGGCGGCGCTGCGGCGGGTCGGTGGCGCGCCGGTGCTCGCCGGCCTCGGCCGGGCCACCGCGATCGGCCTCGGCGCCGGGGCGGCGGCGGCGGTCGCCGGCGGCCTGGTCGCGGTCGGGACCGGGCCGGGTACGGCCCCCCCGACGGCAACCGGCGCGGTCTGGCAGGGCATGCTGTCGGGAGCGACCGCGGTGGTGGTCTTCCTCGCGGTCTGCCTGCCACTGGATCGCCACGATCTGCGCCCGACGATCGCCAGGGCGCTCCGGCGGGTCGCGGCCCGCGCCCGGCCGGGCGGGAAGGGGACGGAGACACCGTGAGCGACGTGACGCGGACCGACTGGGCCGGCACGGTGCTACTGCTGCTCGGCTCGAGCACCGGCGGTGTCGGACAGCACCTGACGTCGCTGAGCGCCGGACTGGTCGGCGGCGGTGCCCGCGTGGTCGTGTGCGGCCCGCATGCCACCGAGGAACAGTTCGGCTTCACCGCCACCGGCGCGACCTTCGTACCAGTGGAGATCCCGGCCAGCCCGACCCTGGCGGACGCGGCAGCGGTCCGGACCCTGCGACGGGTCCTCGCCGCGAACCCGGTGGACGTGGTGCACGCGCACGGGCTGCGGGCCGGTCTGGTGGCCGTACTGGCGCGCCCGTCCGCACCGGTCGTCGTCACCTGGCACAACACCGTGATGGCCGGGGGGCTTCGCGGTCGGCTGTCGCGGTGGGCGCAGCGCCGGGTGGCCCGGTCCGCCCGGATCACCCTCGGCGCGTCGCCGGACCTGGTGGCGCAGGCGACGCGGCTGGGGGCGCCGGACGCCCGGCTGGCCCCGGTGGCCGCCCCCGAACTGCCACCACCGACGCGTAGTCGCGCCGCCGTACGGGCCGAGTTCGGTGTCGGTCCCCGGCAGCCGCTGGTGCTCTCGGTCGGGCGACTGCACCCGCAGAAGCGCTACGACCTGCTCGTCGACGCCGCAGCCCGCTGGCGTGAGCTGGATCCACCGGCTCAGGTGGCGATCGCCGGTTCCGGTCCGAGTTACCTGGCGCTGGCCGCGCAGATCTCAGCGGTACGGGCCCCGGTCACCCTGCTCGGGCACCGTACCGACGTGGCCGACCTGCTGCTCGGTGCCGACCTGGCGGTCGTGTGCAGCGACTGGGAGGCCCGGCAGCTGTTCGCTCAGGAGGCGCTGCGCGCCGGCGTACCGCTGGTGGCCACCGGGGTCGGTGGAGTACCCGAACTCGTCGGCGACGCCGCGGTGCTGATCGCACCCGACGACGTCGACGCACTCGACACCGCGGTGCGGGACCTGCTGCGTGACCATCAGCGGCGGGCGGACCTGGCCGGCCGGGGGCCGCTGCGGGCCCGGTCGTGGCCCACCGAGGCCGACACCGTCGACGGCGTCCGGGCCGTCTACCGGGATCTGACCGGCGAGCGTGGCCCCGCCGGTGGGCGGACCACATCGAGTAGCCGTACCGACCGTGGCGCCCGGGGCGAGCAGATGGGCGAGGGGTCCGGCTGATGCGCCACCGGCTCGTGCCGCTCCTGCTGATGTCGGTGCTGCTCGCCGTCGCGGCGGCGGCGCTGGCCGACCGGCCCGCGGTCGGTACCTCCGGACGCACCGCCGACTACGTGATCGTCGTCGGGGTGCCCGGGCTGCGCTGGGACGACGTCGACCAGGCCACCACTCCGGCGCTGTGGCGCCTCGCCGAGGGCGGCTCGATCGCCTCGTTGTCGGTACGCAGCGCCCGGCGTCCGACCTGTCCCGCAGACGGCTGGGTCACCCTCGGGGCCGGCACCTACGCCGCCGCCGAGGGCAGTGGGGTCGATTCTGCCGGAGACTGCGTCGAGCAGCCGGTGACCGTGGAGCAACCCGACGGCATCGGTGGTTACCTGCCGTCCCAGGCGGCGACGGTGCGGCTCAACCAGGAACGGTTGGCCTGGGGGGCGGTGCCGGGTGCGCTGGCCGAGTCGGTCCGCTGCACGGTTGCGGTGGGTCCGGGTGCCGCGCTGGCCGCCGCGAGGCCCTTCGGGCGGGTCGACCGGTACGAGCCCGAACTTCCCGAGGACTCGCGGGACCTGCTCGCCTCCTGCGTACTGTCGATCGTCGACGCCGGGGTGGTCGCTGGCACCGACCCCGCCGAGCGGGCCGAGTCGGCCCGTCAGGCGGACGCGCGGCTGGCCCGGGTGCTGGCGGCCAGGCCTGCCCGGTCACTGGTGCTGGTGGCCGGACTCGCCGACACCGGCACCAGCGACCGCCTGCACGTCGTAGCCGCCGACGGACCGGGCTGGCAGGACGGCTGGATCACCTCACCGACCACTGGCCGCGACGGGTACCTGCAGTTGGTGGACCTCGCGCCGACCGCCTTACAGGTGCTCGGCCGGCAGCAGCCGGACGGGCTGTTCATCGGCCAACCGGCGAACGCGGTACCGGGCAGGCCAGCCGATCTGGCGACAGCCATCGCGGCCCCGGCCGACGCCGACCGGGCGGCGCGCGCCCAACGGCAGGCGTCGAACTGGTTCTTCGGGCTGCTCGCCGGGTTCCAGAGCCTGCTCGCCGTCGCCGTGGTACCACTGCTGCGGCGGGTCCGGCGCACCGCCGGACGACCCGGACCGGATCCGGTGGTCCGTCGGGCCGGCGCGGTGCTGGAGGTGCTGCTGATCGCCGCCGCGTTGGCGATCCCGGCGGCGTTGCTGGCCGACGTGGTGCCCTGGTGGCGCAGCGCGCATCCAGGTCTGCTGCTGGTCGGGATCACGCTGGTGGCGGTCGCCGCCGCCACGGCCGCGGTACGGATCAGTGGACCGTACCGGCGCACCCTCGGGCCGATGGCGGCGGTCGCGACGATCGCGGCGGCGGTGGTGGCCGCCGACGTGCTGACCGGTTCCCGGCTGCAGCTCAACGGCGTCACCGGGTACTCGGCGACCGAAGGGGGGCGCTACGCCGGTCTCGGCACCATCGGCCTGGGTGTGCTGATCGCCGGGACGTTGCTGGCCGCCGGCTGCCTGGCCCAGCGGGTCCGCCGGACCTGGCGGGTCACGGTGGTGGTCGCGATCGGCGGCGCGGCGGTCATCCTGGTCGGCAGCCCGTACCTGGGTGCCGACCCGGTCGGGGCGATCGCGTTGACCGCTGGGGTGAGTATCGCGGCGGCGATCAGCACCGGCGGTTGGCTCAGCCTGCCCAGGGTGGCCTGGGCGACGATCGCCGGCCTGGTGGTGACCGCCGGGTTCGCGCTGCTCGACCTGCAACGGCCGGAGACCGAGCGGGGCAGTCTGGGCCGGTTCCTCGCGGCGCTCGCCGACGGCACCGGTGGGTTGACCCTGCACCGTTCCTCGTCGGCGAACATGGCGACCCTGCTGGGCAGCCCGTTGACGATCCTGGCCCTGGTCAGCGCGGCGTTGGTCTGGTTCGGCCTGCTGCAGTCCTGGGGTGGGCTCAAGCGGCTGTTCGGCATCTACCCGGCGGTGCGCGCGGCGATGGCGGGAATCGCCGTGTCGTCGGTGATCGGTGGTGGGTTGGCAGGTGCCGCGCTCGACGTCGCCGGCGCGGCGGCGGCGGTCACCGTACCGATGGCGACGCTGCTGGCGTTGCGGGTGCTGGGCCACTCGGCGGACCGGACCCGACCGACGATCGGTCCCGACCCGCAGGGCACCGAATCCGGCGGCACCGGGTCGGGCCCGCCGACGGCCCCCGAGGTCGACGAATCCGCTGGTTCGGCAGGTGTTACCGTGGAGTCCCGTGGATCGCGCCAGCAGCTTCATCAGTGACGCGCCGGTCTGCACGACCAGTCAGACGACCCACGGGAGCACGCCTTGGCCCCTTCGACACAAACGGTACGGCACATTTTCGTCACCGGGGGCGTCGCGTCCTCACTCGGTAAAGGGCTGACCGCGTCCAGCCTGGGCAACCTGCTCACTGCCCGGGGGCTGCGGGTGGTGATGCAGAAGCTCGACCCGTACCTGAACGTCGACCCCGGCACGATGAACCCCTTCCAGCACGGCGAGGTGTTCGTCACCGAGGACGGCGCGGAGACCGACCTCGACGTGGGGCACTACGAACGGTTCCTCGACCGCGACCTGTCCTGCAAGGCCAACGTCACGACCGGCCAGATCTACTCGGCGGTCATCGCCAAGGAGCGCCGGGGCGAATACCTCGGCGACACCGTGCAGGTCATCCCGCACATCACCAACGAGATCAAGGCACGGATCCGGGCGATGGGCGAGCCGGACGAACAGGGCCTGGTGCCGGACGTGGTGATCACCGAGGTGGGCGGCACCGTCGGCGACATCGAGTCGTTGCCGTTTCTGGAAGCGATCCGCCAGGTCCGTCACGACGTCGGCCGGGACCGCTGCTTCTACCTGCACGTGTCGCTGGTGCCGTACCTGGTGCCGTCCGGGGAACTGAAGACCAAACCGACGCAGCACTCGGTGGCCGCTCTGCGCAGCATCGGTATCCAGCCCGACGCGATCGTCTGCCGCTCCGACCGGGAGATCCCCGACAAGCTCAAGCACAAGCTCTCGCTCTACTGCGACGTGGACCGCGAAGCGGTGATCGCCGCGCCGGACGCCCCGAGCATCTACGACATCCCGAAGGTCCTGCACCGGGAAGGGCTCGACGCCTACGTGGTGCGGCGGCTCGGCCTGTCCTTCCGGGACGTGGACTGGAGCAGCTGGGACGACCTGCTGGAGCGGGTGCACCACCCCCAGCACACGGTCACCGTGGCGCTGGTCGGCAAGTACGTCGACCTGCCCGACGCGTACCTGTCGGTGTCCGAGGCGATCCGGGCGGCCGGGTTCGGACACCGGGCCCGGGTGCAGGTCCGGTGGGTGCCCAGCGACGAGTGTGTCAGCCCGAACGGCGCCGCGGCCGCGCTGGCCGGCGTCGACGGCATCGTCATCCCCGGCGGGTTCGGCGTCCGGGGTATCGAGGGCAAGATCGGCGCCGCCCGGTACGGTCGGGAGAACGGCATTCCGGTGCTCGGCCTCTGCCTCGGCCTGCAGTGCATGGTGATCGAGGTGGCCCGCAACGGTGCCGGCCTGGTCGGTGCCAATTCGGCGGAGTTCGACGAGGACGTCGAGCATCCGATCGTCGCGACCATGGCCGATCAGGAGCAGATCGTCGCCGGCCGGGGCGACCTGGGTGGCACGATGCGCCTCGGCGCCTATCCGGCCCGGCTGGCCGAGGGGTCGATCGTGGCCCGGGCGTACGGCACCACCGAGGTCAGCGAGCGACACCGGCACCGGTACGAGGTGAACAATGCCTACCGCGAGGTGCTGGAGAAGGCCGGTCTGCGGATCTCCGGCACCTCACCGGACGGCCGGCTCGTCGAGTTCGTCGAGCTGGACCCCGCCGAACATCCGTTCTTCGTCGCGACCCAGGCCCATCCGGAGCTCAAGAGCCGCCCGACCCGGCCGCACCCGTTGTTCCACGCGTTCGTCGGTGCGGTCATCGTCTACTCCGAGGCCGACCAGCTGCCGGTGGACCTCGGATCCTCCGGCGGCCAGTCGTGACACCCGACCCGGCGGCGGAGCCCCACGTCTACCAGGTACGGCAGCGCACCGACAGGTTCACCGGTCCCATCTTCTCGGTCGTCAGCGACGACGTGACGATGCCGGGCGGTGGCGTGGCGAGGCGTGACTACGTGCGCCACGTCGGCGCGGTCGGGGTGGTGGCGCTCGACGACGCCGGCGGGGTCGTGCTGGTCCGCCAGTACCGCCACCCGGTCGGGCGTCGCCTGTGGGAGTTGCCGGCCGGACTGGTCGACGTCCGCGGGGAGGATCTGCCCTCGGCGGCCCTGCGGGAGTTGGCCGAGGAGGCCGACCTGCAGGCCGGGCGACTCGACCTGCTCGTCGACCTGCACACCTCGCCGGGCTGTTCGGACGAGACGATCAGGATCTTCCTCGCCCGCGACCTGTCGCCGGTGCCGCAGCCGCAGCGGCACGACCGCCGTGACGAGGAGGCCGAGATGCAGGTCCGCGTCGTCGATCTCGACGAGGCGGTGCGGATGGTCCTGGCCGGTGCGGTCACCAACGCGGCGGCGGTGGCCGGGCTGCTGGCCGCCGACCGCGCCCGGCGCACCGGCTGGGCGGCGTTGCGTCCGGCCACCGACCCGGGACCGCGTTGACCGGCGGTGCCGCTCCCGGTACCGGGAGCGGCACCGCCGGTCAACGCGGGGCACCCGACTGACACATCGTCAACTCGGGACGGCATCGACTGCCAACGTGTGGGCCAGTGGCGGTGCCCGGCGGCCCTAGACTGCGCCGAGTACGGACGGGCAGCGGTGCCTGCGGAAGAGGTGGCGGCGACGTGTTGGTGGGAATTCCCCGCGAGGTCAAGAATCACGAGTACCGGGTGGCGGTCACTCCGGCCGGCGTCCACGAGTTCGTCCGGGCCGGGCACCAGGTGATGATCGAGGCCGGCGCAGGTGCCGGCTCGGCGATCACCGATGACGAGTTCGCCGCGGCCGGGGCGACCATCGTGGCGACGGCGGACGACGTGTGGGCGGCCGGCGAGCTCATCCTCAAGGTCAAGGAGCCGATCGCCGAGGAGTACCACCGTATGCGGCGCGGCCAGGTGCTGTTCACCTATCTGCACCTGGCGGCCTCCAAGGAGTGCACCGACGCCCTGCTGCAGCAGGGCGTCACCGGGATCGCGTACGAGACGGTCGAGACCGCCGACGGCGCGTTGCCGCTGCTGGCGCCGATGTCCGAGGTCGCCGGTCGGTTGGCCCCGCAGGTCGGCGCGTACCACCTGATGCGCTCCGGTGGCGGTCGCGGCGTCCTGATGGGTGGGGTCTCCGGTGTCTACGCCGCCAAGGTGGTGGTCATCGGGGCCGGGGTGTCCGGCATGAACGCCGCCGCGATCGCCCTCGGCATGCAGGCCGAGGTGCTCCTGCTGGACCGCAACATCAACAAACTGCGGCAGGCCGACGCGATCTACCAGGGCCACCTGCAGACCGTGGCGTCGAACACCTACGAGGTCGAGCGGGCCGTGCGTGACGCGGACATGGTGATCGGCGCGGTGCTGGTCCCCGGCGCGAAGGCACCCAAGTTGATCTCCAACGAGCTGGTGTCCCGGATGAAGCCCGGCAGCGTGCTCGTCGACATCTCGATCGACCAGGGTGGGTGCTTCGAGGACTCCCGGCCCACCACCCACGCCGATCCGGTCTACCGGGTGCACGAGTCGGTTTTCTACTGTGTGGCGAACATGCCCGGTGCCGTCCCGCACACGAGCACCTACGCGCTGACCAACGTGACCCTGCCGTACGCCCTCGAACTGGCCAACCACGGCTGGCGCGACGCGCTGCGCCGGGACCGGGCCCTCGCCGCCGGTCTGAACACGTACGACGGCGGGCTCACCTACGGCCCGGTCGCCGAGGCGCACGGTATGACCAGCCGGCCGTTGACGGAGGTGCTCGGCTGATCGACCACGACGACGCCCCGCCCGAGCGACCCGTCGACGCGCTGCACCGTGCCGTCCGTGGCTACCTGGACCACCTGGCGGTGGAACGCGGGTTGTCCCGCAACACGGTGCAGTCCTACCGTCGTGACCTGGAACGCTACCGGGCGGCGCTCGCCGCGACCGGCGTCCGGGACCTCGCCCAGGTGCGACCCGAGCGGATCACGACCCACCTGGCCACGCTGCGGGCCGGCGGCGACGGGCAGGCACCGCTGTCGGCGGCGTCCACCGCCCGGGCGGCCAGCGCGATCCGGGGCCTGCACCGGTTCGCCGCCCGGGAAGGGTACGCCGGCGTCGACGCCAGCCGTGACGTCCGCCCGGCGTTACCGCCCCGCCGGCTGCCCCGCGCGCTCGACGTGGACCAGGTCGAGCGGTTGCTGACCGCCGCCGGAGCCCTCGACGGTGCCGGTACGCCGTTGGCCGTCCGTGACCGCGCGTTGCTGGAGTTCCTCTACGGCACCGGAGCGCGGATATCCGAAGCCGTCGGCGCCGCCGTCGACGACCTCGACCTCACCGCCGCGGTGGTGCTGCTGCGCGGCAAGGGTGGCCGGCAACGTCTGGTGCCGGTCGGTCGGTACGCCGCCGACGCGCTGCGCGCGTACCTGACCCGGGTGCGTCCCGGGCTCGCCGCCACCGGCCGTGGCAGCCCGGCGATCTTCCTCAACGCCCGGGGCGGACAGTTGTCCCGGCAGAGCGCCTGGACCGTGCTGCGGCGGGCCGCCGAACGGGCCGGGCTGCCGGTCGACGGGGCGCATGCGGTCTCGCCGCACACCCTGCGCCACTCCTACGCCACCCACCTGCTCGACGGTGGCGCGGACGTCCGGGTGGTGCAGGAGCTGCTCGGCCACGCGTCGGTGACCACCACCCAGGTCTACACCCTGGTGACCGTCGACCGGCTCCGTGAGGTGTACGCCACCTCGCATCCCCGTGCCCGGCGTTGATCCGCAGGCAGGTGACGGGGCGTGCCGGGTCGACACGCCGGGCCGGTGCCCGCCACGCCACCGCCCGGTGGCGTACAGTCGGGCAACGGCGCGGCTTTCGTACGGCGGCAGGCGAAGGCCCCGCAGCGGCGACGCCGCTGCAGACGCCGGTCGGCTCCGGCGCCGAGCAGTCGTCGGGAGGGGGCGCACAGGACATGGCGGGCAACAGTGACCGTGCCGAGGCGTGGACCTCGACGCTCCGCGAACAGCAGGCCGGGCTCGATCTCAGCGCCGAGCTCGGCCCCGCCGATCCGACCGCGTACACCACGCGCAAGCCGATCCCGGAGCCGATGCCGACCGACCGGCACGGCCCGGCCCGGGTCATCGCGATGGCCAACCAGAAGGGCGGCGTCGGCAAGACCACCACGACGATCAACCTCGGTGCGGCGCTGGCCGAGTACGGCCGCAAGGTGCTGCTTGTCGATTTCGACCCGCAGGGCGCACTGTCGGTCGGCCTCGGGGTCAATCCGCACAATCTGGACCTGTCGGTCTACAACCTGCTGATGCAGGACGATGTGACCGCCGAGGACGTGTTGATCAAGACCGACGTGGCCGGGCTGCATCTGCTGCCGGCCAACATCGACCTGTCGGCCGCCGAGATCCAGCTGGTCAACGAGGTCGCCCGGGAGATGGCGCTGGCCCGGGTGCTCAAGTCGATCCGCAAGGAGTACGACTTCGTCCTGATCGACTGTCAGCCGTCACTCGGTCTGCTGGCGATCAACGCGTTGACCGTGGCGCACGGTGTGCTGATCCCCCTCGAATGCGAGTTCTTCAGCCTGCGCGGCGTGGCGCTGCTGCTCGACACCATCGACAAGGTCCGCGAACGGCTCAACTTCGACCTGGAGCTGGAAGGCATCCTGGCGACCATGTACGACAGCCGCACCACGCACTGCCGGCAGGTGCTGCAGCGGGTCGTCGAGGCGTTCGGCGACAAGGTCTACCAGACGGTGATCACCAAGACGGTCAAGTTCCCCGAGTCGACCGTCGCCGGCGCGCCGATCACCAGCCTCGACCCGGCGTCGTCCGGTGCCCGCAACTACCGCCAGCTCGCCCGCGAGGTCATCGCGCACCACGCGGAGCGCTAACCTGCGGTGCAGCTCGCCCAGCAGGTGCACTACGGTCGACTGGTGAGTGCACCGACGGCCGCCGAGGTGGCGACGCAGCCGGCGGCCCCGTCGTCGCCCGGCGCCCCCGACGTCGCCGGTGCGGCCCCGGCCACCGAGGGGACCGGGTTCACCGTACGGTTGGCGAACTTCACCGGCCCCTTCGACCTGCTGCTGCAGCTCATCGGCAAACACAAGCTGGACGTCACCGAGGTGGCGCTGCACCAGGTCACTGACGAGTTCATCGCCTACATCCGGGCGATGGGCGACGACTGGGACCTCGACGAGGCAAGCGAGTTCCTGGTCATCGCGGCCACCCTGCTCGACCTCAAGGCCGCCCGGCTGCTACCCGCCGCCCAGGTCGAGGACGAGGAGGACCTGGCGCTGCTGGAGGCCCGGGACCTGCTGTTCGCCCGGCTGCTGCAGTACAAGGCCTTCAAGGAGGCCGCAGCGCACATCGCCGAACTGGAGACGGCCGGCGCCCGCCGCTACCCGCGGTCGGTCACTCTGGAGGAGCGCTACGCCCAGGCCCTGCCGGAACTGGTGCTCGGCGTCGGCCCCGCCCGGTTGGCCAAGCTGGCGATCAAGGCCATGACGCCACGGGTGGTGCCGGTGGTCTCCATCGACCACGTGCACCAGGTGCGGGTCAGCGTACGGGAGCACGCCACCCTGCTGCGCGACCGGCTGCGCCGGATCGGCACCGCCACCTTCGAGACGCTCTGCCTGGACTGTGAGTCCACCCTGGAGGTCGTCGCGCGGTTCCTGGCGTTGCTGGAGCTGTACCGGGAAGGTCTGGTCGGCTTCAGCCAGGAGCAGGCGCTGGGCGACCTCACCGTACGCTGGACCGGCGGCGCGCACGGGGGAGCGGAGCTCACCGTCGACGAGTACGCCGGCCAGCCGGCGGAGACCGACACCGCGACGACGTCCGCCGCGCCGTCAGATCCCAGCGGGCCGGACGCCAGGCAGGAGGAGGCTTCGTGAACAGCGACGAGCAGCCCGACTCGCTCGCCGAGCAGGCAGCGGCCTGGGTGCCCCCGTGGGCGCGGGCCACCGTACCGTCGCAGAGCGCCGCCGCCCCGGAGCCGGCACCGCCCCCCGCACCCGTGCCCGAGGCGGTCCCGGCGGCGGAGCCACCCGCCGTGCCCGACGGGCAACCCGAGCCCGAGCCCGAGCCCGAGCCGGAGCCGGCGGCCGAGCCGGAGCCCGAGGCGCCGCCAGCGCCGACCGCCAGGTCGCAGCCGGTACCTGAACCGGCACCGGTGGCACCCGCCGCGCTGGCGTTGCTCGACGACGCCGAACTCAGACCGGCGATCGAGGCGATCATGCTGGTGGTCGACGAACCGGTGGCCGAGAACGTGCTCGCGCAGGTGCTGGAACAGCCGACCGAGCGGGTCGGCGCGATGCTGCGGGAGATCTCCGACAGTTACACCGCCGCCGGACACGGGTTCGACCTGCGGCGGGTGGCCGGCGGCTGGCGACTCTACACCCGCCCCGAGTACGCGCCCTATGTCGAGCGGTTCGTTCTCGACGGGCAGTCGGTGCGGTTGACCCAGGCCGCGCTGGAGACTCTGGCGGTGGTCGCCTACAAGCAGCCGGTGACCCGGGGCCGGGTCTCGGCCATCCGGGGCGTCAACTGCGACGGGGTCATCCGGACCCTGACGTCGCGGGGGCTGATCGAGGAGTGCGGCAGCGAGCCGGAGAGCGGCGCCTACCTCTACCGTACGTCGACGCTGTTCCTGGAGAAATTGGGGTTGAACAGCGTCGAGGAGCTACCCTCGCTGGCGCCGTTCCTGCCCGACGACGTGGAAGAGATCGCCGATGCCCAACGATGACGACAGTGGTGTGCAGCGCCTGCAGAAGGTGCTGGCCGCCGCCGGCGTCGGCTCCCGCCGCGCCTGCGAGGACCTGATCTTCCGACGGCGGGTGACCGTCGACGGGCGGGTCGCCGAACTGGGCGACAAGGTCGACCCGCGCAACGCGGTGATCCACGTCGACGGCGAACGGATCGTCACCGATCACCGGCTGGCGTACCTGGCGATGAACAAGCCCCGCGGCGTCGTGTCGACGATGGCGGACGAGAAGGGCCGTACCGCGCTGTCGGATCTGCTTGACCGGGTCGACCAGCGGGTCTACCACGTCGGCCGACTGGACGCCGACAGCGAGGGCCTGCTGCTGCTGACCAACGACGGGACGTTGGCGCACCGGCTGATGCACCCCTCGTACGGTGTGCCGAAGACCTACCTGTGCGAGGTCGCCGGGCCGGTCCCCCGGGCGGTGGGCCGCCGGTTGCTCGCTGGCGTCGACCTCGACGACGGGCCGGCCAAAGTGGACAAGTACGCGCTGCTCGACACCCTCGGTCGGACCGCCCAGGTCGAAGTGGTGCTGCACGAAGGGCGCAACCACATCGTCCGGCGGCTCTTCGAGGAGGTGGGGCACCCGGTCTCCCGGCTGGTCCGGACCGCCATCGGACCGATCCGACTCGGCGACCTGCGGCCCGGTCGGACCCGGCGGTTGAACAACGCGGAGGTCGCTGCCCTGTTCGCAGCGGTCAGTGACTAGCCAGGCATGATGGAGCCCGTTGGTGGGCACCCGGGAGGGTGTGTGCCGACCCCACCTCGGTGGGACTGCCGGGGACAGTGGTGCGGGTGAGAGGAGCGACGGTGGCTGAGCAGGAACGGACCGGGCAGTTTGTGGTAGCGGTGGATGGTCCGTCCGGATCGGGTAAGTCGACCGTCTGCCGTCGCCTGGCCAGCGCGACCGGTGCCCGGTACCTGGACACCGGCGCGATGTACCGGGCCGTCACCTGGGCGGTGCTGCGTTCCGGCGTGGACCCGCACGATCCGGACGGGGTCGGCAAGGTCGCCGCCGACGTCGCCCTGACCGTCGGCACCGACCCGACGGACCCGCACATCAGCGCCGACGGCGTCCCGGTCGACCGCGAGATCCGCGGCGCCGAGGTGACCTCCGCGGTCTCCGCGGTCGCCGCCGTCGCGGCCGTCCGGGAACGGATGGTCGCCGAACAGCGGGCCCTCATCGCCGCCCACGCGCCGATCGTCGTCGAAGGGCGTGACATCGCCTCGGTCGTCGCCCCGGACGCCGACCTCAAGGTCTACCTGACCGCGTCGGCCGAGGCCCGGGCGATGCGCCGCAGCGCCGAGACCGCCGCCGACGTGGCGGCCACCGCCCAGGCGCTGGCCCGCCGCGACCAGCTCGACTCCAACCGGGCGGTGAATCCGCTGCGGCAGGCTCCTGACGCGGTCGTGCTGGACACCACCGCACTGGGCATCGACGAGGTCGTCGACCAGCTCCGTCACCTGCTCGCCGCCCAGGTCGCCCGGTGAACGCCGAGGCGGTGCCGGAGGAGTTGACCGACCCGACCGCGCCGGTGCCGGTGGTCGCCGTCGTCGGACGACCCAACGTCGGTAAGTCCACACTGGTCAACCGGATCATCGGTCGTCGGCAGGCGGTCGTGGAGGACGTACCGGGAGTCACCCGGGACCGGGTGCCCTACGACGCCAACTGGTCCGGTCGGCAGTTCACCATCGTCGACACCGGCGGCTGGGAGCCCGACGCGCGGGACCGGGCCGCCGCCATCGCGGCGCAGGCCGAGGCCGCCGTCGCCACCGCCGACGTGGTGCTGTTCGTGGTGGACGCCACGGTCGGCTCGACCGACGTCGACGAGGCCGCCGTCAAGATGCTGCGGCGCAGCGCGAAACCCGTCCTGCTGGTGGCGAACAAGGCGGACAACACCACCGTCGAACTGGAGGCGACCAGCCTGTGGTCGCTCGGCCTCGGCCAGCCGTACCCGGTCTCCGCACTGCACGGGCGCGGCTCCGGTGACCTGCTCGACGCGGTCCTCGACGCGCTGCCCGACCCGCCGCCGGTGGCCGAGCCGGGCGGGCCGCGTGGCCCACGGCGGGTGGCGCTCGTCGGACGACCCAACGTCGGCAAGTCCAGCCTGCTCAACCGGCTCGCCCGGGAGGAACGTGCGGTCGTCGACTCGGTCGCCGGAACGACCGTGGACCCGGTCGACAGCATCGTGGAGATCGGCGGCGAACCGTGGCAGTTCGTCGACACCGCCGGGTTGCGTAAACGCGCGAACCGGGCCAGCGGTACGGAGTACTACGCCAGCCTGCGTACCGCCGGGGCGATCGAGGCCGCCGAGGTGGCCGTCGTCCTGCTCGACGCCAGCGAGACCCTCAGCGAGCAGGACCAGCGGGTGCTGTCCATGGTCGTCGAGGCCGGTCGGGCGTTGGTGATCGCATTCAACAAGTGGGACCTGGTCGACGCCGACCGGCGCTACTACCTCGAGAAGGAGATCGAACGCGACCTGCGTCGCATCCCCTGGGCCATCCGGGTCAACATCTCCGCACGGACCGGTCGCTCCGTGGAGCGGCTGGCCCCGGCGTTGCGGACCGCCCTGGCCAGCTGGGAGACCCGTATTCCGACCGGGCAGCTCAACCAGTGGATCACCGCCCTGGTCCAGGCCACCCCGCACCCGGTACGCGGCGGCCGGGCTCCGCGTATCCTCTTCGCCACTCAGGCAGGAGTCGCCCCGCCCCGGTTCGTCCTGTTCACCACGGGTCCACTCGACGCCGGCTACCAGCGGTTCGTCGAGCGGAAACTGCGCGAGGAGTTCGGTTTCGAGGGCACCCCGATCGAGGTGTCGGTGCGTCCCCGCAAGCAGGTCGGCCCCGGCGGGCGGGGCAAGGCCCACGGCTGACCGGCGGGCCCGGCCGCCGGGTAGGGGTCGTGTCGTCCGGATCCGCCATGCGCTACGCTGTACCGGTTGCCACAGGCGCCGCTTGACGGCAACGGGACGTGGCGCAGCTTGGTAGCGCACTTGACTGGGGGTCAAGGGGTCGTCGGTTCGAATCCGGCCGTCCCGACACAGAAAAAGCCCTGACCAGCGGAAACGCTGGTCAGGGCTTTGACTTTCTTCTATGAAGTCTTGAACCGCCCCCCGAAAACCCCCCAATTACCTGGTGCGGCAACCAGGTCTGTCATCCCCGGGCGTCGTCGTGCGTTGCGGGTGCGCGCTGTCCGTTCGGGTTGGCGCCGAGCCGCTCCAGGACTTGGAGACGTCCGGGGCTTGGACGGGCGTGCGCCGGTGGCGTCGGCCCGTCGGGGCCGGCAGGACTCTGAGCCGCCCGCACCCCAGCAGGACCAGCCGCATCATCCAGATCGAAGTAGCTAAGATCGGCCACGTGGTCTCCCCGGCTCCGAGCAATGGCGGCACGCTGCGCGACCGCGTACGGTCGACGGTTGCTCGGTACCCGCGGCTCTGGGACGGCGCGATCGCGGTCGTCTGTCTCGTCGCCACGGTCGCTGAGCCGGGTAAGATCACCGACCCGCGGCCGGTCGTGCTGATCTGCGCCTCGGTGTCCGCCCTGCCGATCGTGTGGCGACGGCGGGCACCGTTCACAGTGGCCCTGCTCTGCGGTGTCGGCGCGCTCGGTCTGATAGCGGCGCACGGCGAGGTGAACTGGCCGTACGGTCAGCTCGTCGCCACCTATACGGTCGCGGCGTACAGCCGGGTCGCCGCTCGGGCTGTCATCGTCGCCGCGACCGCCGCCGGGGTGGTCTTCACCCAGCAGGTCTACGACAAGGATCCCGCCTCCATCCTCTACTCCGGTGGCGTGTTCGCCACCGCGTTCGCGCTCGGTATCGGCGCCCGGGCTCGGCGGGACCGGATCGCGCTGCTGGAGGAGCGGGCGCTGCGACACGCCGAGGAACGGGCCGCTGTGTCCGCCCGCGAGCGGGAGGGCATCGCCCGCGACATGCACGACATCCTGGCCCATTCGATCAGCCTGATCGCGGTGCAGGCCGAGGCCGGTCCGCTGCTGGTGCACCGCGATCCCGACCGGGCCGTACGGTCCTTCGAGACGATCTCCGACACCGCGCACGACGCGCTGACCCAGTTGCGCTGCACGCTCGGCATTTTGCGGGCCGCGCCGAACTTGGCAGGTATCCCGGCGTTGGCGCAGCGCGCCCGCGAGACCGGTCTCGGTGTCTCCGTCACCGAGCGCGGCGAGCCGTTCGCGGTCGGACCGGACGCCGCCGAGGCCGCCTACCGAGTGGTGCAGGAGTCGTTGACCAACGCCGTTCGGCACGCCGGGGCGGCCGCGGTGCGGGTCGAGCTTGACTGGTCCTCGGACCGGCTGCGGGTCGAGATCACCGACGACGGCCCCGGCGTCGTCAACGTCCGCCCCGGGAACGGGCTGACCGGCATGCGGGAGCGGGTCATCGCCTGCGACGGCGACTTCCGTGCGGGTGTGCCCCCGGACGGTACCGGCTTCGTCGTCACCGCCACGTTCCCGAGCAGGAGATCGGGATGACCGGCCGGCTGCGTGTCCTGGTCGCGGACGATCAAGCCCTCGTCCGCGACGGCTTCTGCGTGATCCTCGACGCGCAACCCGACATGACCGTCGTGGGCGAGGCCGTCGACGGCGCGGAGGCAGTCTGTGCTGCCCGGGAACTGCGCCCGGACGTGGTTCTGATGGACGTCCGGATGCCGGTCATGAGCGGGATCGCGGCCACCGCCGAGATCTGCGCCGACACCGAGGCCCGGGTGCTGATGCTGACCACCTTCGACATCGATGAGTACGTCTACGACGCGCTGCACGCCGGAGCCAGCGGCTTCCTGCTCAAGAACATGCGTCGCGCCGAGTTGGTCAGCGCCGTACGGACGGTGGCTGCGGGCGACGCGCTGCTGGCACCCAGCGTCACCCGCCGCCTGATCGCCGGCATGATCGATCGGAGCGCGCCCGTGCCCGCTGCAGCCCCATCACTGGCGGCACTGACCGCGCGGGAGACCGAAACCCTGCGCCTGGTCGCCGAAGGGCTGTCCAACTTGGAGGTTGCTGCACGGCTGCATGTCAGCGAGCACACCGTCAAGACGCACGTCAGCAACATGCTGGCCAAGCTCCATCTGCGGGACCGGGTGCAGGCGGTGATCGCGGCGTACGAGTCAGGTCTGGTCGTGCCGCGACGTCATCCTCACTCTCGCGAGTGACTCGCAGACTCCCTCGTACCGGCGATCCGCTCGAGCGGTCCGACCGGGAGGCTGTCCCCATGTTCCGTTTCCTGGCCCTCACGTTCGGACTAAGCTGGGGCCTCTGGGGTGCCGGCCTCCTCGCCGGTGGCGACATGTCCGACCCGCTCGTCGCGGTCCTCCAGGTGGCCGGCCTGTGCGGCCCGAGCGTGGCCGCCGGAGTGCTTGCGCTCACCGGCCGCCGCGGTGCCGGGCAGGCCCGGCCGCCGGCCGCGCCCGCCGGCCGTCGTGATGCGTGGCGGGCCCGGTTTTCCGCCGCGCCCCGCTGGCTGCCGGCCGCGCTGTTGTTCGGTGGCGTGCCGGCCGTCGGCGCCGCGGCAGCGGCGCCACTCGTCGGTGGGCCGGGAATCGATCTGGGTCGGTTCGCGGAAGCGGCAGCCACAGCCGGCGGCTGGTTGCCGTATCTCGGGTTCGCGCTCCTCACCGGCCCGCTGAGTGAGGAGTTCGGCTGGCGCGGACACCTTCAGCCGCTACTGCGCCGCAGGCTGTCGGCCGGGCGTACCACGCTCGTCCTCGGCCCGATCTGGGCTGTCTGGCACGTTCCGCTCTTCTTTCTCGCCGGCACCTTCCAGCACAGCATCGGGCTGTTCACGATCGAGGGGCTGGGCTACCTCGTGGTCGTGGTCATGCTGTCAGCCGGCCTGCTGTACGTCACCGAAACGCTGCGCGGCGGGGTCACGGCGGCCGTACTGGGCCATCTCGCCGTCAACGTGTCGATCGTACTGGTGCCGCTCGTGTCGTTCCCGGTGGCCATCAGCTACCTCGGCCTCAACGCCGGGATGGCGCTGATCGCCGCGGCCCTCACAAGAGCGGCGAACTCTGGCTCGAATGCGTCGCCCACCTCCGGCACCCGCATCGCATCGGCACGAAACGGCTCGGACCTTCGCTCACTTGCGACAACACGAAAGAAGGCCTGAGCGCAGTCCATCGCCATAGGCGCGATCCGCACCGCACCAACACGGACGCCGGACGGTGCGTACCGTCGCCGTCATCCTGCCCAACCCGCCTTACCATGGCCGGCAGGTATGGAACCGGTCGAAGTACCGAGCCGGGTTGATGCTTCACGTTACTGGTACACCCTTGCCTGCAGGGCGTACAGCTCGGCGTACTGGCCACCGGCGCGGATGAGCTCGGTGTGGCTGCCCACCTCGGCGATCCGCCCGTCGCGAACCACGATGATCTGGTCGGCCATCCGGACGGTGGAGAACCGGTGCGAGACGAGCACGGTGATCGCACCAGTCGTCGCGGCGACCCGACGGGACTGGTCGGCATACCGTTCGAACAGACCATGCTCCGCTTCCGGGTCCAGCGCCGAGGTCGGCTCGTCGAGTACCAGTAGCAGCGGGGTCTGCCGCATCAGGGCCCGGCCGAGCGCGAGTTTCTGCCACTGGCCACCGGAGAGTTCCGCGCCGTCGGCGTAGCTCTTGCCGAGCTGGGTCTCCAGGCCTTGCGGAAGGTGGTCGAGCAGGTCGCTGCCGCGGGCGCGTTCCAGCGCCGCGCGTACCGCCTCTGCGTCGTCGATGTCGGCCAGCTCGCCGACACCGACGGCCTGTCGGGCGAGCAGTTCGTAGCGGACGAAGTCCTGGAACCCGGCGGCGATCCGCTGGCGCCACGCCTCGATGGGCAGCTCGCGCAGGTCGACGCCGTCGACCAGCAGCCGGCCCCGGCTCGGCCGATAGAAACCACAGAGGAGCTTGACCAGGGTGGTCTTTCCCGCACCGTTCTCGCCGACGACCGCGACGACGGAGCCGGCGGGTAGGCGCAGGTCGACGTCGCGCAGTGCGACCCTGTCGCTGGCCGGGTAGCAGAAGTCGACGCCGTCGAAGACGATTCCGTGCCGCAGCCGTTGCGGCGGCAGGCGGCGGGTCGGTGCGGCGTCGGGCACCGCGACCGCAGAACGGAACCGGTCCATCCGGGCGTAGGTGCTGGACATCCGGAAGAGATCCTGCATCAGGGTGACTGCGGCGGTGACCTGCTGGTTGACCTGGGCAGCGAGGGCCACGGCGAGCACCACCGCGCCGACGCTGTGCCGACCGGTGGTCGCGTCGCGCAGGATCAGCAGGACCCCACCGACGTACGCACCGGCGAAGACCAGCTGCCCGGCCACCTGGATGACGGCGGCTGTCGTCTGGGCACGGTGCCGTCCAGCGGTAGCGCGCGCCCATAGCTCAGAGCGTCTGCGGCGGAGCTGATCCTCCAGCCGGAAGACCCGCACCTCACCGGCGTGCCGGGACGAGGTCGCCAGACCGAACAGGTTGAGCGACAGGCGTACCGGCTCGGCGGTCGCGGTCTTGGCCGCGTCGAGGCGGCGCTCGGCCAGCCGCCCGGTGTACAGCGGAGGGATTGCCGCCAGCGGCAACAGCAGGAGCAGCGGGTGCAGATCTGCCAGCAGCACGGCGGTGACCACCATGGCGAGCAGCAGGCTCACCCCACCGAACAACGCCTCCAGCCCGGTGCGGAAGCGACGGCTCTCGTGTTGCAGCACGGTCAGCGAGTCAGCCTGCGCGGCCTGCTCGTGATGGGCGATACCGGGGGTGCCGTTGGACAGCTCGATCAGTTTCCGGTCGAAGTCGATCTCGGCGAGCTCGGATAGTTCGAAGTAGAGCACGTGGGCGAAGTGACTGAAGGTCAGCGAGACGATGGCCAGGACGGCGACCACGACACCGCTCAGCGCACCTTCTCGCCATTGCCCGGCCACCACGGCATCGGTCATGGCACCCAGACCGACCGCCAGCAGGGGTGCGGCGACTGCCCCGCAGGCCATCAGCACGATCGAAGCGACCGTCCGGGCGCGGTCCATCCGCCAGGCGGTGGACAAGAGCTGCCGGCACCCGGTGACAATGTTGATCATCGTGCCAGCTCCTCGGGCTGCGGAACCTCGGTGAACCGGTCAGCCTGTAGTCGGAACAGTCGGGCGTACCGGCCGTCGAGGGCGATCAGCTCGTCGTGGCTGCCCTGCTCGGCGACCCTGCCCCCGGTGAGCACGACGACGTGGTCGGCCTGCCGCACGGTGGAGAAGCGGTGCGAGATCAGCAGGGTGGTGGCACCCTGGGTCAGCTCGGCGAACTCGTCGAAGAACCTGGCCTCGGTGCGGACGTCGAGACTCGCGGTGGGCTCGTCGAGGACCACGACGGGTGATCCGTGGCGGAGCGCGAACAGTGCCCGAGCGAGCGCCACCCGCTGCCACTGGCCGCCGGAGAGGTCGGTACCGCCGGCCACTTGGTTGGTCAACGGCGTGTCCAGCCCGCGGGACAGCCGGGCCAGGTCGTCGGCCATGTCGACCGATCGGGCGGCCTGCTCGATCCCCTCGCGGTCGTCGGCAGCATCGATCGCGCCGTAGCCGATGTTCGCCGCCGCCGAGATCTCGTAGCGGGCGAAATCCTGGAAGATGATGCCGAGCTTGCGGCGCCACTCGGTGACCGGGTAGCTGCGGATGTCGACCCCGTCGACCCGGATCACACCGCCGGTCGGCTCGTAGAGCCTGGCCAGTAGCCGGACCAGGGTGGTCTTGCCCGCTCCGTTGAGGCCGACGATCGCCGTACACCGGCCCACCGGGATCTTCAGGTCGAGATTGTCGAGGACGAGCCGGTCCTGCCCGGGGTAGGAGAAGGAGACCCGGTCGAAGTGAATGGTGGTGACAGGGTCTGGTACCGCGGTCACGGACTCCCGGTCCGCCGCGTCGTCACCGACGTCGGACGGGTAGGCGTCGATCCGCCTGGCGAACCGCTGGACGGCGTCATAGGCGTTCATGCCTACCGCGATCTGGTTGTCCGCCTCGGGATAGAACTCCGACAGCCGCAACGCGCCGAGACTGGCCTGCATGACCAGCGCGAAGCCGGTGAGCGTGAGCTGCCCGGCGGCGGCTCGCCCGGTGAAGGCAAAGACCATGCTGGTGAGGAGCAGTCCGACCAGCGCGTACCAGAAGAACGGCCACAGGTAGAGCCGACGGCGGGCCACCCAGAGCGGGGCCAACCAGGACCGGTATGCCTGATCGAGCGTCGAGGTCAGCCAGTTGGCGAGCCCGAATATCCGAATCTCCTTGCCTGCTGCCGGCTGAATGCCGAGGTCGCGCAGGTAATCTATCTTGCGTTCGGGTCCGTCGAGCGCGTAGCGCAGCCGGGAGTAGTGGCGGATGCCGTTACGTTGGCCGTACCGGAACAGCAGCACCACCACGACAAGGGCCAGGGCCGCCCACCAGGCGAAGGCGAACGCGACCACCGCGGCGTACCCGATCAGTTGCACGTACCGGGCACCGAGTGCGAGCAGGCCGGCGCAGGCCTGACCGGGGCTCTGGAAGCCGTACTGCACCTCGTCGGCGGCGGCCCGCAGGTCCTGGAGCGCGGCCTGGTCCTCGAGCGGTGCGATGCCCCGGGGCCGCAGCGCGGCTGCCATCAGGTCGTCGAACATCTGTCCGTCGACGCGGCGGGCCGTCAGCTCGCCGAGCGAGTTCTGAAAGGGCGCTACTACCTGCTGACCGACGAAGGCCGCCGCCGCTACCGCGAAGATGGCCATCAGGGAGCGCCAGGCCGTCGAGTCCGTTCCGCCGCTGACCGCCTCGGGTACCCGGCCGAGGACGTTGCTGGTGGCGACCACGAAGACCACCGGCAGGACACCGAGGGCGACGTTGATCGCGGCGAGGCCGGCGATCAGGCCGGTTCCCGCGCGTGGCAGCATCCGGACGATGCTCCACCGCTTGTCGAGCTCCTCCAGCGCGTTGCTCCACAAGCCTGTCACCGGGTCTGCTTCCGGTCCATCCGGGTCGCCTCCGGGGGCAGGTCGAGTACCGGAATCACGTCGTTGATGTTGAACGGGTGGATCGTCGGCACCGCCATCAACAAGGGCATCACCGGTGAACGGTACTTCTCGATCATGCGTTGGTAGGTGACCATCGCGTTGGTCAGATTCTGCGAGAAATCCTTCGGGTGCGGGTAGTGCACCGAGCTGGCTGCGCGGTCGAGCACGAATCGGGCGTCGTCACAGTGCAGCCGGTACCCCAGGTCGAGATCCTCGCCACCGAGGGTGCGGAAGCCCTCGTCGAACATGCCCACGTCGTGCAGTTGGCTGGTCCGCGCCGAGACGTTGCACGTCCAGTACATGATCCACGGCGCCGGCAGGTCCGCGAAGTCGTCGTTGTCGTAACGCAGGTAGAACTCGTCGCGGACGTCGGGATGGTCGCCTTGGGAGGCAAGCCGCTCGATCGTCCCGTCCGCGTCCCACGGATCGATCAACTTCTCGAGATCGCTGCGGTACTCACCGTCGAGGTCGAAGCCGTAGACGTAGCCGATCACCGCGACCGGCCCCGGTGCCGAGTCGTGAGTCGCCAGGTGCGCGGCGAGCATTCCGGAGTGCGCCATCACGCCTGAGTCGATCATGACGCAGACGTCGCCGGTCGCCTCGCGGATGCATGCGTTTCGGGCACGTGCGGCACCGACACCGTCGTGTTCCTGGTAGAGGTGACGCAGCTGGACGCGGTCACGGTAACGGTCGATGACCGACCTGGTGTGGTCGGTGGACCCGTCGTCGCCGATCAGAACCTCGAACCGGTCGACAGCAAGGGTCTGCCGGGTCAACGACTCCAAAGTGTAGCCGAGCAGCTCAGCCCGGTTGTATGTCGGGATCACCACGCTACAGCGCCGCGAGTTGGCCATCTCTTCTCCTGGTGGTCGGCGGCTCGGTCGACGCCGCGCTGCGGAGCGGGCCGAACCGAACGCACGCGTCGCTCCGCGTCCGACGGGATTCGGCGACGAATCTCGGAAAGTGCGTATCCAAGCACAGTGGTCGATCGAGATCAACAGATTCCCTGTGTGTCATGGTCAGGCTCATGCGGTGGCACCCAGTCCGGCGGGCGAGCACGCCGCCGATCCGTCGATCTGAGCCAGTACGTCCCGCACGATCGATTCGGCCTCGACGGCGCTGGGCGCAGCCGCCACCAGCGCCATCATCGGTTCCGGGAAGGCGAGCCCGCGAATCGCTGTCGGATACACCCGCAGCCCCGCTGCCCAGGCCCGTTGGAAGACCGGCCGTATCCGGTCGGGATAGGAGACCGGGGCCGGCCCTCGGACGACCATGAGGTCATGCGACGACAGGGTGAGATCCGGCTCCGACCGAAAGTGCTCGAGTAGTCCGATGGAGTGCATGGCACCACTGCGCCGGGCGTTCATCTCGGTCAGGTAGATCTCCCCGTCCGCCCCGGCGATCAGATCGACGCAGAGCCAGCCACGATAGCCCAGTGCCCCGGCGGCTGCACCGAGGCGATGGCCGAGCGGAACGATTCGATCGGCCACCTCGGCGGGCAGCGACCCCACCCCGACGTTGACGCTCTGGAAGAGATGCCCCCGTGTGGTCGTGACCGCGCTGAGCACCAGGTCGCGGATGCCGCCGTCGACGACCCGGAAGTCCAGCGCCGGGCAGCCGATACCCTCGGCATGGGCCACGAACTCCTGCACGATCAGGGGATAGGCGCGAAGGTACGGGTCGTCGTACATGCGGTTCCAGAAGTTGGCCACGCTCGTCGCGTCGGCGTCCACGATGGCTGAGCCCTGTCCGCCCACCCCGTACGGGCTCTTGACGATGGCCCGTGGGTGCCGGCGCAGGATCGCGGCCAGGGCACCGCTCAACTGATCCCGGTCGGCGACGGTGATCGACCGTGCCATCGGAACGCCCAGGTCCCGGGCCAGGTCCAGGCAGCTCAGCTTCGAGTCGAGGTAGCGGCTGACCCAGTCGTTCTCGGGAGTCACCCCGTCGATGTCGACCCGCTGCCCCCAACTGCGGATGGTTTCCACCAGCAGGTACAGCTCCGGGGTCGCACCCCAGGACAGCAGCCGCACCGGGCGCCCGCCGAGCGCGTCCCGCAGCGCCCGAAGCGCGGACGCGTCGTGCATCAGATCGGTCAACAACCGACTGGTGCGCGGTCGCGGTGACACCACCGGCGGCAGGGCCAGCCCCAGGGCGTCGTGCACGTCGGCGAACCAGAGCGGGTCGTGACCTGCGGGTAGCAGGAGCACTCGTTCGGCGGTGCTCCAGAAGACGGACTGATCGGCGAGGTAGGCACCGAAGCCGAGGTAGTCGCTGATGCCGCGCGGGCCGAGATCCACGGCCTGGTTGCGGAGGTTGAACTCACCGTTGTTCGGTACTACGAGGTCGATCGGACCAGGCATGCGGCACCTTTCCGCGAGTCTCTCGTCGTGCCGCCGGGCAGCGCGCGTCACGGGAACCGGACAGGTCGCCACAGCGTGCCAGGTCGATCGACACCGGCGCATCTTCGTGCGTGCGTCCCAGTCCGGTTCGACCGTCCGATACACACGTCGATGACGGCAAGCTGCGATACGCCAGGAAATCGACGTGGATGAGACGATTGCCATCGGTGGCCCAACCCGGAAGGGTGCCTGCATGACATCTTCGACCTCGACCGGTGCGCAACTGTCGGTCATCATTCCCACCTACAACCGAAGTGAGGCGTTGCGTCAGACCTTGGCGCATCTGGCCCGGCAACGGATGCCGGCCGAGATGTTCGAAGTCATCGTCACCGACGACGGTTCGTCGGACGACACCCGCACGGTGGTGGAGGACGCAGCGAAGACGTTGCGGATCCGCTACCACTTCCAGTCCGATGAGGGCTTTCGGGCCGGTGCCGCACGTAACGCCGGCGCGCGGTTGGCCACCGCGCCGATCCTGGTCTTCCTCGATACCGGCACCTTCGTCGCTCCGGAGTTTCTCGAGCGGCTGCGCGCCGAGTACGCAGGCGGTGAACGTCTGGCGGTCATCGGGTACGCGTACGGCTACGACATCGACGGCGAGATGCCTCGTCTGGCGGAGGCGATGGCCGGGGTGATGCCCGAGGACGTCGTCGCCCGGTTCCGCGACGATCCGAGCTTCGCCGACCCGAGACATCCGTACTTCGCCGCTGCCAACTTCGATCTGGGATCGCTGGCCACCCCGTGGGTGTTGTTCTGGTCGTTGAACTGCTCGGTGCGCGCCGCCGACTTCTGGCGCGTCGGTGGATTCAACGAGGAGTTCCGCCGGTGGGGGGTGGAGGATCTGGAACTCGCCTACCGCCTGTTCAAGGACGGCGTCGGTTTCCGGCTCGCCCGCAGCGCGTGGGCGGTGCATGCTCCGCAGGGCCGCGACCGGGACGCCAACATGGCCGACGGCAAGGCCAACATCCAGAAGTTCATCGTGATGCATCCGGAGCCGCCGGTCGAGGTCGTCTGGAAGGTGATGCAGCGGACCGACCTGCTCGAACTCGAGGAGAACTACCAGTTCATGCTCTCCTGGGCCGAGCAGGCGCGGGCGGTCGACGTCATGCACGAGTTGGCGCGGGAACTGCCCCGTCTCGACCGGGCGGACCGAGCGGTCGTTCTCGGAGCGGGCGGTCGTGTGCCGGTGGGTCTGCCTCCCGCGACGCTGATGGACTTCGACGCCGACCTGCTGGCGAAGGCGGTTGCCGGCACCCCGCACGCGGCGCACCACGCGATCGGCCTGCGTACGCCGTTGGCAGACCGGTCCGTGGAGACGGTGCTGCTGACCTCCCGGCTCGCCGGGCTCTGGCCACGCTGGGGCTCGGACCTGCTCCTGGAGGCGCATCGGATCGGGCGCTGCGTCCGACTCACCGACGAGCTGGCCCGGCAGGTCCGTGCGCTGACCCGGTACTGAGATACCGCCGCCACGCCAACCCTGCGGCGTGGCGGCGGCATAACGATCGACGTACCCGGTGCGCGCCTGCCGATCGACGAGACCGAGCGGCCCATGACGGACCAGCGCGGGCGCCGCGCGGCCGCACCCACACGTTTCCGGCTCGTCGACGGGAATCGCGTCGCCCAGATCAGGGGCCTGTGGCATCGGCGAGCTCGGCCAGTCGCCGGGTGAGATACCGGCGTTCCGGCTCGCTGGCCGGTAACGCCAGGGCCTCCCGGTAGCTCGCCGCCGCCTCCCGGTGCCGACCGAGACGCCGTAGCAGGTCGGCCCGAACGGCGGGCAGGAGCCGGTAGATGGTGGCGGCGTCGGCTGGCAGCTCGTCCACCAGCCGCAGCCCGGCCGCCGGCCCGTGGGCCATGGCCACCGCCACCGCCCGGTTGACCTGCACCACCGGCGACGGCACGAGCACGGCCAAGCGCTGGTAGAGCTCGGCGATCCGGATCCAGTCGGTGTCCTCCGCGCGTGGCGCACAGGCGTGGCACGCGGCGATCGCTGCCTGGATCTGGTACGGCCCAGGCCGGGTCCGACGCATCGCCGAGTCGAGCACCGCCAGCCCTTCGGCGATCGTCGCCCGGTCCCACCGCGAGCGGTCCTGCTGTTCCAAGGTGACCAGCTCACCCGTGCCGTCGAGTCTTGCCCCGCGTCGGGCATGCTGCAACAACATCAGAGCCAGCAACCCCAGGGCCTCCGGTTCGTCGGGCATCAGACGGGCCAGGGTCCGCGCCAACCGGATCGCCTCGTCGCACAACCCGTGCCGGACCAGGGCGGGTCCGGCACTGGCCGTGTGTCCCTCGGTGAACATCAGGTAGAGCACTCCGAGTACACCATGCACCCGCTCGGGCAGCAGATGCGCTGGCGGAACCCGGTACGGGATGCCCGCGTGCCGGATCTTCCGTTTGGCGCGGACCAGACGCTTGGCCATGGTCGCCTCGTTGGTCAGGAACGCCCGCGCGATCTCTGCGGTCGTGAGCCCAGCGAGGGTACGCAGCGTCAACGCCACCCTGGCCTCCAACGCCAGAGCGGGATGGCAACAGGTGAAGATCAGTCGCAACCGGTCGTCGGCGATGCCGCTGTCGTCCACTGACGAACCATCGATCGTCCTGTCCTCCATGAGAGCCGCCACCTCCTGCATCCTGGCCGCCTCAACCGCCGTTCGGCGTAGCCGGTCCACCGCACGGTTCCGCGCGGTGGTGGTGATCCAGGCGGCTGGTCGGCGGGGGAGACCGTCGCGCGGCCAGCGCTCCAGGGCCTGGGCGAATGCGTCCTGGGCACACTCCTCGGCCAGGTCCCAGTCCCCGGTTATCCGGATGACGGTGGCGACGATGCGCCCCCACTGCTCGCGGTAGGTCTCGTGCACCGCCACCCGGACCGCTTCGTCGATCGTCTCTGCCGTCACGCCGAGCCTCTGGTCCTGCTGTTGCACGGGCCTCGCCGTCACTCCTGCAGCAACGGTCGTACCTCGATCGTGCCGAAGGCCGCGACCGGGTGCTTGGCGGCGACTTCGATGGCCTCGTCGAGGTTGGCACAGTCGATGATGTCGTATCCAGCGATCTGCTCCTTGGCCTCGGCGAACGGGCCGTCGGCGAGGAGCACCTCTCCGTCGCGGACCCGGACTGCGGTCGCGTCGCTGGCCGGCCGCAGCCGGTTGCCCTGGACCAGGACGTTACGGTCCTTCATCTCCTTGACCCAGACGTCGATGGCCGCCATCGTTGCCCGGTCCTCCTCCTCCGTGAAGCCGACGGACTCGTCCTCACAGAGCAGCATCATGTACCTCATGGTCACCCTCCAGTCGTTGGCGCTTCCATACTGACGACGAACAGGACACCCCGGGATGGACACCGTCCCCGAAAACGTTCGCGCCAGGCACCTTCACCGCTGGGCGGGCCGCCGGACCCCGGACGGCGCCCGTCGTCGGCATGGCCGTGACGGGCGCCGTCCGCCCCGGATCTGGTCAGAAGGCCCGACTCCGGGCCGGGACACTCAGCGCATCAGCGGCGGATTCGCCAGCTGTGCCAACTCCAGACCAGAGGCGTCGAACCAGTCGCCGAAGGGCGGGATCGTCCTGCCCCACAGCGGATCGAAGTGGGGCTGCTGGACGGGCGGGACCTGCCATGGGTTGTAGCGGTCGAAGTCCCAGGCCCGGGCGCCGCCGGCGGCGTCGCAGGTGCCGTCGGACGTTCCGGGGACCTTCACCCAGAGGTAGGCGTCCACCAGCGGTACTCCGGTGTCTGCGGTCGGGCGCAGACCGAGCCCGCGGCCGGGGGGAGTGCACCAGTTTCCCTCGGCGAGCGTGTCGACCACCGCCGGCGGCTGGTGGTAGGGCGCGTTGGCGTAGGTGCCCATCATGTTGGGGCCATTGCCGTTGCGGCTCGTGTCGATGACGAACCTCGTCGTCGGTACCGCGTGCCCGAGATTTTCGGAGTACCACTGGTCGGTGAGTACCCAGGTGCTGAAGTCGGTGTGGTCGGCCGGGGAGTACTGGCTGCCGCAGAGGTCGTGGCGGCCGAGCCGCCAGCCGCCGTCGTCCGGGTTGGCGGCGAACGCGATGCACTGGGAGATCCAGGTGCCGTACTTGAGCTCGCGTTCGGTGAGCTGATAGTTCTCGGAGTTGAGGAAGAAGCCCTGCGCTTGCTGGACCCCCGCCTTCACCAGGCGGTGTGCGCTCTCGTCGACACCCAGCCAGTCGCTGTGCGTGGCATCGAGGTAGAGGGCGACGCCCGGTCTACGGGTCAGCCGGTCGACCGCTCCGTGCAGCGCGGCGAAGTGCTCCTCCGAGGAAGCCCCCGGAAGGGGGTTGCCGGCGCTGTCCGTCGGCCGGCACCACTCCTGTTCGCCCCACAGGTCGATGTGGAACGGGACGATGCCGATGCTGTCCGGTTCCAGTAGGACCACGGCGCGCCGGTCGCCGATGCCGGCGGCGAACGCGTCGATCCAGGCCAGGTAGTCGGTGGTGTTCCGGGCACCGCCCGCTGCGTACTGGGCACAGTCGCGGAACGGAATGTTGTAGGCGACCAGCACGGGTACGGTCTTCTGCCGGGCCGCGGCCAGCACGGTTCGCCGCACCTTCGATCGCACTTCGGCGGGTGATCCCCCAGCGAACCAGACCGCCTGCGGAGTCGTGACCATGCGCGTCACCAGACCGGCATCCCGGATCCTGCCGGCCCGGGTCAGGTCGGCGATCTGGCGGACGGCAGCCGGGTGGGGCGGCGGGGTGTAGAACCGTGTCGTCGCGGACAGAGGTTTCGGAGCCGCGTGTGCGTCGGGGGCGGCGACCCCGAGCGACAGGATGACCGCGACCGCCGTGACGAGGGCGGGCACGCCACGGCGCAGCGAGGAAAGGATCATGGTTTCTCCTGGTGACGATAGTGGGGTCACAATGGGATCCGGAAACGGCTGCGGCATCGCGGAGCAGGCGGCGGCGTTCCACCGTTGCCGGATCTCCGCAGGGCACACTCATCCTCCCGTGGATGGCGGTTGTCGATCTCCTTTTGCTGTGCCGAGTCTGCTGTCGAGGTCACCGGTCGGCGGAGCGCGGCAACCTCTGAGATGTGCCGGCACGACCCGGTCGACAGACTGGCTCTCTGCGACGCGTCCGCGTCGGCAACCGGGCTGTGTGGCACGTGTGGGAGGCGCACATCTGTGCTATAGACGATGGGAGCTCGTTGCTCGACTCACGAGGAGGATCAGATGGCGGGACTCCGGATCGGCAGCATCCTGCTCGGCACGGCCGATCCTGAACGGCTGCGTGCCTGGTACGTCGCAGCATTCTCCCCGGTGGAGTCTCCCTCGGGGTTTCTCGACTTCGGCGGTTTCGAAATGCTCGTGGACGGTCGTGACGACGTCGCCAGCAAGAACGCCGAGCCGGGAAGAATGATCTTGAATTTCGAGGTCGACGACGCCCGGGTGGTCGCCGACCGTCTCGATGCGATGGGGGTGACGTGGCTGGCGCCGTTGGAGGAACGAAACGACGGTCTCTTCGCCACACTGCTCGACCCGGACGGGAACTACGTACAGATCATCCAGCTCAGCGAGGCCTACCTCGCGGCGCAGCGGGCTCGACGGGCCACAGGAGGAACGATGCTGACACGTTCGAAGGCGTTCAACGGCTTCTCGGTGGACGACATCCCGGCCGCGAAGAAGTTCTACGGTGAGACGCTGGGGCTCGAGGTCGAGGAGGAGTATGGGATGCTCCACCTGCGACTGGCAGGTGACCGCGAAGTGCTCGTCTACCCGAAGTCGGAGCATCAGCCGGCCACCTACACGATGCTCAACTTCCCGGTGGATGACATCGAGCAGGCTGTCGATGCCCTGGTGGCCCGCGGCGTGCGGTTCGAGCAGTACGAAAACGTCGACGCCAAGGGCATCTTCCGGGGTCAGGGACCGCCGATCGCCTGGTTCCGCGATCCGGCTGGGAACATTCTCTCCGTGCTGCAGGAGTGATCGGAGCGAAGGCCTCCGGTGATCGCTGTGGCAGGGCAGGCCGGCCGGCCCTACTGCGGCGCTGCGCGGGGTGACAGTTGCCCGGACGTGGGTAGGTCCCTGCTCTGCGTCGCGACAGTGTCCGACGGGTCCGCCTGTCTGGACGAGTTGTTCCCGCAATCCGGTCAGTGGTCCTAGGCGATCACTGACCGGGTGACGGATGCGTCGGTCTTGTCGCTGCGCCAGTCTCGGCGGCCATGGCCAGGAGAAGCTGGGCCGTTCGTACGGCGACGCCGGCGAAGGTCCGCCCACCCGTGTTGCTCACGATCAGGCTGGCCTTTGATGTCGTCGTTGACCGACCCGGTGAGCTGTCGGGCCTTCTTGAGCATCGGTCCGCCGGTCCGAGCGTCGCAGTACTCGTCTAGTCGCACTCGACCAGCCCGGCCCGGATGGCGTGGATTGCGGCGGTCGTGCGGTTGGGCGAGTCCAGCTTGAGCATGATGCTCGCCACCAGGCGCTTCGCGCCGTGGCTGGAGATGGTCAGTCGCCGTGCTATCTGTTTGTTGCTCAGTCCCTTCACCAGCAGCGTGAGTGCCTCGGTCTCCCTCGCGGTCAGGTTCACCGTGCGGGTGCGGGTGCCCGAACCGGGTTCGTCCGCGCGGGCGAGCAGAGCGCGGGTCAGAGCGGGTGGCATCGGCAGTTCACCATGGCGAATGCGGCGCAGGGTGTCACTGAGCAGCTCAGCGGTGAGACGCTGCTGGGACACGAAACCGTCGACGGGCATCGACGCCAGGCGGGTGATGTTGCTGGCGGCCTCGTCGACGACGAGGACGACGTAGGTACCGTCGCGTGCGACTCTGCCCTCGCTCTCGAGCCACTGCGCCTCGGGCGGTGCCACGAGGAGAAGGTCGATGCCACCGAGCCGCGACAGCGCCTCGTACCGTTCCCGGGAGCCGCATCGGTGTACGGTCGAGACCTCCGGAACCCTCCTGAGTACCGCCTCGATACCCCTGCCGAGCACTTCGTTCTCCACCAGGACCGCGACTGTAAGGGTGTCGTGGTCCGCCTCCAGCATGCTGTGCATGTCACTACCTCCACGGTTTGACGGAGACCCGTGGCCGTCGGCGCGCACCGTTGCCGCATCGGTCGACCAGACCCGATGGGCTAGGTGGCGCCGGGACGGCATCCGGACTACGGTGGTAACCAGGATGCCGGGACGAGGCCATCTCGCCTCCTCTGGTCCTGCGCGCTGGATCTGACCGCCGCCGCGTGTTCGGATCGATCACACGCCGACGTCGCCGAACGGCATCAGAGGTCTCCGCCGACATCCATCGGCTACAGATCCATCGTGCTATCGGCGCCGCAGGTGGTCATCTTTACGCGTGCGCAGCGATCTGGCCGCGCCGGGGCCGGCCCGGCGGCGTGACGGCGTCCACCAGCCCTGGGTCGGGCACCGGGTCGGTCAGGGCGACTCGATCAGGGCGTACGCTCTGACCGAGAAGGTGCCCATGCCCGCGACCGCGATCGGCGCGGCGTGGAAGCGGAAGCCCTCCGTCGGCAGGCGATCGAGCCCACGCAGATGCTCGACGATCGGTATGCCGGCGGCCAGCAGCTCGGTGTGCGCGGGACGGCTCAGATCTGCCATGTCGTCGATGTTGACCGAGTCGATCCCGACCACCGCCGGCCCCTGGGACACCAGCAAGGAGACCGCCTCGGCGGTCAGGAACGGATGACCGGGCGCGCCGTAGCCCGCGGTGCCCCAGTGCCGGTCCCATCCGGTGCGGATCAGCACCGCCCGCCCGCCGAGGGGGCGGCCGTCGAACGCGTCGATGCCGACCCCCGGCGTCGGCGAGCCGCTGACGTCGATGAGTACACCCGGTAGGTCCACCAGCCGATCCAGTGGCACCTCGGCCAGGTCGGCGCCGTCAGCGAAACGGTGAAACGGCGCGTCCAGGTAGGTCCCGGTGTTGGCGACCAGGGTCACGCGTCCGATCTGGAACTCGGTGCCCGGTGCGTACCGGTCCCGGGACTGCTCCCGGGACATGTGGTCCTCGATGTGCGGGCCAGGCAGGCCCGGGTACGTCGTCATGCCGTGCCGCACCACATGCGACAGGTCGACAAGTCGGGAGGTGACACCGGGTTCGGTGAGATCAAGCTGTGGTGTCGGGCTGCTCATCGAGGTCCCTCCGATCGGGTGACTCGCCGTCGACCACGGTACGAACGGTATCGGCGAAGGTCATCAGGCGCTGCCACGTGGCAAACCCATAGTCGTCCATCCAGTCGTGGAAGTCGACGCCGAGTCGGGCATAGTCGAGCCCGTGCGGCGTCTGCAGCCTCAGCACTGTCACCGCACCCCGGTACAGCCGCAGATCGACGGTGCCGTTCAGCGGTTCGTCAAGGTCGCGCAGGCAGCGTCGGAGAGAACGCCCCAGGTGACTGAACCAGCCGCCCTGAACCGCCGTGGTGGTCCATTCCGTCGACAGCAGCGTTCGCAGTGCGTGCTCACGCGGGTCGAGGATCGCGTTGGCCAGCGCCCGGTGAGCGACCGTGATGACCGTTGCCGCCGGCGATTCCCGGACCTCATGGTTCTTCACTCCGAACGCGGTATCTTCGAGTCCGGAGTACCGACCGACGCCGTGCCGTCCAGCCAGCTCGTTGAGACCGGTCACCAGCTCGCCGAGCGGTAGGGCCTTGCCGTCCACCGCTACCGGAAGCCCTGCGGCGAAGGTCATGGTCAACTCGGCTGGTTCGGCGGGGCAGTCGTGCGCGTGCCGGGTGAGAGTGAACACCGACTCGTCAAGGCGGTTCGCCGGAGACTCCAGACTGCCGTTCTCGATGACCCGCCCCCAGGGGTTGACGTCGATACTGTGCACCGCGTCCGGCAGGTGGACGCCGGACTCCGCCAGTCGGGCCTGCTTCACGGCCCGGGTGACGTTCGAGCCCAGAAAGGGAGCGACGATGTGCAGCGCCGGATCCAACGCGGCGACCGAGCGGCCGAGCCGAGCGGTGCTGTTCTGCATGTACGTCGCGGTGTGCCCGACAGCGTCGCCCCCGACGTCGCGGGCGACCCGGACCGCGGCCCGGGCCATCAGCGGCCGGCTGAGTGTCGACCCGACGGGAAACTGCCCCTGGTAGTAGGCGTCGGCGTGGATCGCGGCGGGCACCGACTCGGTGAAGAACTCCTCGGTCACGTCGACCTCCTGGTACGCCGCACCGAAGCGGGCGGCCAGGCCCCGGGCCTGGGAGGCAGGGTCAGGGGGACCGATGTGCACGTTCAACGCGGTCGTGCGGACCGTCGTGTTCTTGAGCAGGTGCAGCAGGTAGGTGCCGTCGAGTCCGCCGGAGTAGAGCAGCACCAGGTGCCGGGGTGGTCGTGAGGTCAACTCGTCCAGCGTGGTGATGAAACGGCGCATCGGGGACCCTCATCTCGAGACGGCCGGCTGGCTGTGACTGCTCGGTGGCGCCGTCGTGCGGTCGGCCAGGATGGTGGTCAACGGCGCGAGCACCCGTCCGCCGGCCGTGCGGGCACCACGGGAACGACGCAGGTCGGCCACTGCGAAGCACCGGCGCAGCCATCGGTCGGTGCCGTCATGACGGGCCGTGAACCCGGTACGTCCGTGGACGGCGCGCCAGTTGTCGACCACCAGCATGCTTCCGGTGCCGAGCACGATCGAGTTCAGCGACGGGGTCAGGGCGGCCTCCAACTCGTCGAGGGCCCTGCGAGCCTCGTCGGTGATCGGCTCCATCCCGTGGAAGTCGGCGGTCAGGTCGGGGTCGTCCGGCGGGCCGGAGAGCACAGCCACCGGTTCGGAGTAGCCGGTGGATCCGAGTTGGGCGAAGGAACTGCTGAACCGGATCCGGAACAGCGGCTGCCGCAATACGGCGATGGCTGTCGAGCTGAGCCGCGGCCAGACCCGATCCACCGACCCGGTCAACGTGCGACCGCTGCGCTCGTGGTCACTGCGGAGACAGAGCAGACTCAGCAGGTCCGGCTTGAACGGGTGGAAGCCGTTCTCGGTGTGCAGTTCCAGGTAGGCCGAACCGCTGTTCTCCTGCTGCAGTTCAGCGCCGGCGATCGGAGCGACATCCTGCACGACCCGGCCGCGCTTCTCGTCGGCGTACCCGATGACGTGGCCCAGGTGTGACATGATCATCAGCTGGGCGGTCGTCGCGATTCCGGCCGCACGCCAGTCGGCAAGGTATCCGTCGGTCGGAGTGGGCGGCAGCGGTTCGTCGACCGGCACGTTGTGCACCAGCAGAGCGCCCCCCGGATTTCCGGTGCACCGGAAGGTCACCAGGGCCGCGATCAGCCGTTGCGGTAGTCGGCAACCGATCAGTTCCACCATGGTCATGGCGGCCTGGGTGCTCAGGTCCGCGTCGCCGAGGGCCTCGACGGCCTCGTGGCACAAGCTGCGCATCCCGGCGGCCTCGTCGTGGGTCAGCCTGACCTCGTGGAGGTCGCCGGCGCGTAACGCGGTGCTGCTCATCTGGCCCACCTTCCGGGTGAGATCGTTCATGCGTCGCTGGACGCCGGGCCCTGATAGGTCACGTTTCCACCTTCGGTGTGCCTGCCGCCGGGCGGAAGCGCAGGAGGCGCGCGCGGTCGACCTGCCCAGGAGACCAGGTCGCAAAGAGGAGCAGACCCGGCCGTGACGGCTGAGGTTGACTAGCGCCGGTACGGGGCCTGTCGCGTCACGGGCTCCGAGCCCGGACCACGTCGGACGACGGCGAGGTTCCGCTCGCACACGAGAAGGGAGCGCCGATGACCGGGATCGACGCCGCGCGGCCCAGTGCGGGGCCCGCGCCGCTGACCGCTGAGATGGTGGCGGACTACCATCGCGACGGGTTTCTGTTGCTGCCGGCTGACCATCTGCCCGCCGATTTGCTGGCCGAACTGGTCGCGGCCGTCCCAGGGATCCTGGCTCAGCAGGGACCGCAGCGGGTGCTGGAGCGCGACGCAGTGACCGTGCGGTCCGTGTACGGGCCACATCGCACCGACCCCGTGGTGGCCCGGGTCAGCCGGTCGGCGCACCTGGCCGGCGCGGCCCGGCAGCTGCTCGACGACGAGGTGTACGTGCACCAGTCGAAGATCAACCTCAAGGCCGCGTTCGCCGGCGACCAGTGGGAGTGGCACCAGGACTACATCAACTGGCGGGACCGCGACGGCATCGCCCGGGCCGATCTCGTCAACGTCACCGTGTTCCTCAACGAGGTCAACGAGTTCAACGGCCCGCTCACGTTCATTCCGGGCTCTCACCGGTACGGGCTGCTCGACGGCACGGACACGGATGGGATGCCGGTCGGCTACGAGGACGGACCGAACTGGATGGCGACCCTCACCGCCACCGAGAAGTTCCAGGTCGACCGGAGCGTCATCCGCAGGCTGGCTGAGCAGGGCGGACTCGTAAGTCCCAAGGGGCCGGCGGGCTCCGTGTTGATGTTCCACCCCAACGTGCTGCACGCCTCGTCGCCGAATCTCTCACCGTTCGACCGGGCAATGCTGCTGATGGTCTACAACGGCGTCCACAACGCGCCCCGGCCGGTGGACAACCCGCGACCGGAGTTCCTTGCCGAACGGGAGATCGCCCCCATTCCGCTCAGCGTCTGAGCTGGTCCTGACGGCGGCCGACGCCCGCGCCCGACAGGGCGCGGGCGATCGCGTGTCCGTCGACCGGTGACCGTCCCTGCCGATTGGTGTCGCGGCCTGCCGGCGGGTGGACGGTCAGGTCGCCAGGACCGGGTCGTCGGCGTGCAACACCACCTTGATCGCCTCCTGCCGGTCGAACAACTGGTAGGCCGATGTGGCCGCCGCCAACGGTAGCCGGTGCGTGACGATCCGGCTCGGGTCGAGGCGGCCGGAGCGAATCAGGGCCAGCACCGGATCCCGCATGCGGATCGGGTCGCCGACGGCGAAGCGCACCGTCAATTCGCGGGCGAAGGCGAGCCCGGCGGGAAAGGGCATCGCGGTGGAGTGGTGTGCCCCCACCGCGCAGACCGTGGCGTGCGGGGCGGCTGTCCGGACCGCACAGGCGAGCGCCGCGTCGCTGCCCACCGCTTCGATCACCGCGTCCGCGCCGCGGGCACCGCCCTGTCGAACTGCCTCGTCGAGCTGATCCGGTGTGACGGCGATGAAGCCGAGGTCGACCGCCCGGTCGCGGCGGGCCGGCGTCGGGTCAGCCACCACGACCCGCCCGGCGCCAGCGGTCACCGCACAGAGTCCGGCGAGCAGCCCGAGCGGACCCCCGCCCACCACCGCGACCAGGTCGCCGGGCGTCACCTCCGCGCCGTGCACCGCCGCGAGCCCGGTCGTCAGCACGTCTCCGACGAAGAGCGCCTGCTCGTCGGTGACGTCATCGGGGGTGGCGGCGAGCACCACGTCGGCAAAGGGCACCCGGACGAACTCGGCCTGACCGCCGGGCAGCGGCGCCCCGACCAGGTCGTCGCTGCCGAACAAGGTCGCCACCGGGCACTGGTAGTGCCGGCCGAGCGCACAGGTCTCACAGCGTCCGCAGGCGACGACGTCGGAGGCGAAGACCCTCGTGCCGATGGCGAACTGGACCTCCGGCCCCGCCGCGTGCACGGTGCCGGCGAACTCGTGGCCGAGCACCGTGCCTGGCGCGAATCCCGGCAGCTCCCCTCGATAGGGGTGCAGGTCGGTGCCGCAGACTGAGGAACGGGTCACCCGGACGATCACGTCCCGCGGATGTTGTATCCGAGGGAGTTCCACCTCGTCGACGCGTACCGATCCCGGCCCATGGTAGACGACCGCCCGCATGGTCGGCCTGTCGCCGGCTTCGGGATCCGCCGTCTGGGTTCCTGGCATCGTCATCGGCGCACCTTCGCGACTGGGCCGGAACGGTCACCGTGCCGGCAGCTGTTGGGGTCGCTGCGATCCTGGGCCAGTCGGCTCACCTCGAACCAACCACAGACGGCCGCCGCTACGCCCTGCCGCGAAGGGCGGCCGGCCGGCGCGGCATCGATGACCGGCGGACCTGCCATGGCCCGACAGCCGGCCGGTCGGCCACCGGCCGGGCCCGACCGGCCATGGCCGGTCTAGGGCTTAAGAGAGGGGTACGCCGGCCCGCCACGGTCGCGAGACTGGGTGGGCGGTGGCCGGTCGACGAAGCGAGGTGGTGAGCGTGTCCGAATCGGGAGATGCCGGCCCGGATCCGTGCTGGTGGTCGGCGCGGCAGGTCGCCGACGCGATCGCGGCCCGGCGGATCTCGGCGCGGGAGTACCTCGACGCCCAGCTCGCCCGGATCGAGGAGCACAATGCCAGGCTGGGACTGGTCGTCACCATCGACGAGCGGGCCCGCGAACGTGCCCGGCAGGCCGACGAGGCGACTGTTCGGGGCGAACGGTGGGGGCCGCTGCACGGTGTGGCCATGACGATCAAGGACTGTTTCGCCACGGCTGGACTCCGTACCACCGGTGGCCTGACCCAGCTGCGTACCTACCAGCCCCGCGAGGACGCCACGGCGGTGGCCGCGCTGCGCGCTGCCGGGGTCGTCGTCTTCGGCAAGACCAACGTGCCGTCGGGCTCGGGCGACCTGCAGTCCTACAACGAGCTGTTCGGCGTGGCCTGCAATCCCTGGAATCAGGAGTACACGACCAGTGGATCCTCCGGTGGTGCGGCCGGCGCTGTCGCGGCCGGATTTACCCCGATCGAGCTCGGTTCCGACGTGGCCGGCTCGATCCGGGTGCCGGCCGGCGCCTGCGGTGTACTCGGCCACAAGACCAGCTACCGTGCGGTGCCGATGATCGGTCACGTGCCGCCCTATCCGTTCAAACCGCGTGAGGCTGACATCGCCGTGGTCGGCCCGATCGCCCGCACGGTGGACGACCTGGAAACGGTCCTGACGGCGATCGCCGTGGCGCACCCCTTGGACGCGCCGGCCTGGCACCTGACCTTGCCGCCGCCGCGCTCGGTACGTCGGGTGGCGACCTGGTTCGACGACCCGTACTGTCCGGTGGACGCCGAGGTCCTGGCTGCCCTACGTGACGCTGCCGACCGGCTCGCCGACAGCGGCGTCGTGGTCGAGGAGGCCCGTCCCTCCGGGGTTCGACTCGCCGGAAGCGACGGGGTCTTCCGGCGGCTGCTGGCGTCGGTGGCGATGCCGGAACACACCGCCGAGGAGATCGGCGAGATCGCCGCAGGACGGCGCCCGCCCAACGCGGTACTGGGCGGGGAGCACGTGGCCCAGAGCTACCGCGACTGGGTGGAGGCCGACGAGCAGCGCAATCGTCTCCGGCTCCGCTGGCGGCAGTTCTTTGCCAGCTACGACGCGATCCTGCTGCCGGTTGCGCCGAACCTCGCCACGCGGCACGATCATCGGCCGTTGCGGGACCGTACCGTCACCGTCGACGGTGTCCCCCGTCCCTACTGGGACCAGATCGTGTGGGCGGGCCTGACCGGGGTGAGCTACCTGCCGTCGACCGTGTTGCCCGTTCGCCGTGACTCACGTGGCCTGCCGATCGGCGTCGCGGTGGCCGGTGACTACCTTCAGGACCGGACGACCCTGGCGGTGGCCCGCCGGCTCGCCGAGGTCCTGCCGCCCATCGGCCATCCCGATCTGACGGCGGTGGCCGCCGACGACCTGCCAGTGCGGCAGATCTGACCGGGAGGGTCCGCATGGCAGAGCCGATCGACGTCGTCGTGCCCAACGTGGCCGAGTTCAACACCCGAAATCCCACGGTGCCACTGGGGCCAGCTGTCACCGACGTCGTCACGCGCCTGGCGGGACACCTCGGCGACTACGCGGTCTACTGGAGCAGCCGTCGGCGGGTGCTGGTGCTGCCGGCTGGCTACGATCCGCACTGGTTCACCGACGTGCACCGACTGCTGGACGAGGACGTGCCGCCGGTCGTCTCACCAGCCGTGGTGACTGGGATGGTGGTGAGGGACCTGCTCGGCGATGGCGCCGCGCTGGCTCGGCTCCGCGCGCTGCTACAGGGCCACGACGATGTCCGGCTGGTCACCTGGGGAGCGACTCCCGAGGTCTTTCTGCTCGCGGCGGCGCTACGCGGCTGGGGTCTGGCGGTGGGCCTCGACGGAGTGCCGGAGCGGGAGTACTGGGTGAGCCGACAGCTCGATTCGAAGCTGAGCTGTCTCGACCTCGCCCGCGAGGTGCCGGGGGTGCGGGTACCGCCGGGCATGCTGGTGGTCGACAGCGCCGAGTTGCGGGGTGCGGCCGAGCACCTGTTGAACCTGCACGAGCGGGTCATCGTGCGTAGCCCGTACGGCGTGGGCGGTGACGGCTCGGTGGTGTTGAACCGCGACGCGGCGGGCATCGCGACGCTGTGGACTGCTCTGGAACGGGATCCCTTCCTGCGCACCTTTCCGCTCCTGGTTCAGCAGTTCGTGGCACACCGGCCGGGGATGGGCTGCCCAGCGGTGGATCTGCGGATCGGTGACGAGGGAGTCCGGCGGATCGTGCCCACAGTGATGGCGGTCGACGTCTCCCGGGTCCGGGGCGTGCACGTCGGACCCGGCTCGATGCCCTCGGCCGAGACGGACCGGATGATCAGGATCGGCCGTAGCATCGGAGACGCCGCACACGCCCGCGGTTTCCGCGGCTGGATGTGCGTGGACTTCGTCCTCGCCGACGACGGCACCTACTTCGTGACCGAGATCAACGCCCGACGCAGCGGTGCGATGCCGGCGATCGCCATGTTGCGCCGCCCGGGCGCCACCGACCAGGTGATCTTCTCGCACGACGCGGTCAGCCTCGGGACGCGAGGACCGCTGTCCTACCTCGATGATCTGCGGCCGGTGTTCGAGCGGCTCTGGGCAACCGGCGTGCGAGTGTATCCGACGTCGGTCCGTGGGCTGGTCAACCGGCAGCCGGTGCTCTCCCTGATGGCCCCTGGGGACGACCCGGAGCAGGCGCAGCGGGTCGTCGAGGAGACTGGCCGGGAACTGGCCGCAGCCGTCGGGCGCCGTCGTCGGGCTCACCGACCGGCTACCGCCGCCGTCCAGCCGGGGCGGTGACCGACGGCGGGTGGACCGGTCCCGTGGTGGGCCGGCGAGGCGCTCGCCGGCCCGCCGTCCGGTGCCTCAGCGTCCGGTGCGCTCAGCGTCCGATCACCCCTCCGTCGCGACGGCGAATCACCAGGGTCGCCGAGCGGGGGCGTCCGCCGGGGTCGGCGTCGGGCCAGCTACTGACCGTCTGGGGGTTCTCCGGGGTGGGCCGGGGCATGGTGGCCACCGCCTCGCCCGGGTGCTGAACGTTGATGAACATGGTCCGGTGGTCCGGGGTGAAGGTGATTCCGGACAGCTCACAACCGCGCGGGCCGACCGCGAAGCGTCGGACCTCCCCGGTGACCGGGTCGGCTGCCAACAACGCGTTGTTGCCCAGATTGACGTAGTACGTCTGCGGATTGTTCAGGGACGAGTTGGAGATGTCGCTTTGGATCCACAGCCGTCCGTCCCGATCGAAGGCGAGGCCGTCCGGTGACCCGAACTTCCCCTCGGCGCCGAGGCGCACGCTCGGGTCGAAGTCGGGGTCGCCTGCCAGCAGGAAGATGTCCCACTCGAAGGTGGTGGCGGTGGCGTCACCGTGCCGTTCCCGCCATCGGACGATGTGGCCGAACGGGTTGGGCTGTCGTGGGTTGGCGGCGTTTGCAAAGCCCGGTCCATTGCTCAACGTGACGTACACCTCGCCGGTGCGCGGGTGGACGGCGATCCACTCCGGCCGGTCCATCGGGGTTGCTCCGACCGCGTCGGCGGCCTGCCGGGTCCGAAGCATCACATCAGCCTGGTCGCGCCAACCGTTGGCCGAGGTCAGCGGACCGGTGCCGTGGGTGAGGGCCAGCCAGCGGCCGGTGCCGTCGTCGTCGAACCGGGCGACGTAGAGGGTGCCGTGGTCCAGCGGGTGCCGGCCGGTCTTGCGCATGACCCGCCACCGGCCGGAGCTGACGAACTTGTAGATGTACTCACCGACCTGGTCGTCGCCGGTGTACACGACCACCCGCCCCCGGGATTCGGTCACCGTGGCAGTCTCGTGCTTGATCCGTCCCAGCGCCGTGCGCTTCACCGGTGTGCCGGTGGGGTCGCGTGGGTCTATCTCCACCACCCAGCCGAACCGGTTGGCCTCGTTCGGGGTCGCCGCGAGGTCGAACCGCGGATCCCCGTGGTGCCATCGGTACCCGTAGCCTTGCCGGGTCACCCCGTAGCGGGTCTGCTGGGGGTTGGGCTGCCAGTTCGGGTCGTCGGTGGCGAAGTACTCGTTCCAGTTCTCCTCGCAGGTCAGGTAAGTGCCCCAAGGGGTGGCGCCGGATGAGCAGTTGTTCAGCGTCCCACGCGCCGGTTCACCCGTGCGCAAGGACGGGTGGTCACCGGCGACAGGGCCAGCGAACCGAACCGGGGTCGCTCCGGTGATCCGCCGGTTGAACCGGGAGTCCACCAGGTGCCATTGTCCCCGACGCAGTGCCACCTCCACGACGCTGACTCCGTGTGCCGCGAGCGACTTGGCGACCTTCTCCGGGGTCATCACCGCGTCCCCGTCGGTGAACAGCAGAACCTGGTCGGTGTACTCGTGATTGAGCACCAGCAGGCCTCGGTCGGGGCCCAGCGGGAAGAAGTGCATGCCGTCGTGGCTCATGCCGATCTGCTCAGCCTGCTCGGCGGCGGTGTTGGAGGCGTCCCGACGCCAGGCGGGCCCTGCCGAACGGATCGGCGTACCCCAGGGGATGAGAACCTGCGCAGTGTAGCCGTCGGCGACGACGATGGTGTCCGCGGAGCTGATCCCGACCGCCTGGAAACCCAGCAGCTGTCGGCGGTGTCGGACCCCGACGGTGGCTGCCGTCGCAGTACCGGCCGTGCCTGCGCCCAGGAATCCGGCGGCCGCGAGCATACCGCCGGCCAGTGCGCTGCGGCGAGCGAGCCGGGTGGTGAGGACGTCGTGGAAGAGGCGATTGCCGGAGTGGTTCACGCTGATGTCGTCCGACTCGAGTCGGTGCAGCGGGTCCGGAGGGGTGATGTCGTCGTGCATGGTGACCTCCATGAGGGATGGACGTGCGAAACCTTCAGCCCTGCCGCCGGGCGTGGATGATCCTGATGTTGGTGTACTCCAACAGTCCCCAGTAGCCGTACTCCACACCGGTTCCGGACTCGCGCAGTCCGCCGAAGGGGACGTCATGGCGTAGATCACCATGGGTGTTGACCCAGGCGGTGCCGCATTCGAGGCGTGCGGCGAGGTCCTGCGCGGCTTCCGGATCGCCCCAGACCGAGCCGCCCAGCGCGAATCGGGTGCCATTGGCCCGAGCAACGGCCTCGTCGATGTCGTCGTAGCCGATCACCGGCAGTACGGGACCGAACTGCTCGTCCTGCTCGAGGTCGGTGCCGTAGGGCAGGTCGGTCACCACGGTGGGTGGGAAGAAGTGTCCGGGCCGGGGCAGCGCCGCTCCGCCGGTGACCACGCTCGCGCCTGCCCGGGTCGCCTCCTCGACCAGCCGCTGCACGTGCTCGAGCTGGGCCCGGCTCACCAGGGGGCCGAGATCGGTGTCGGGGTCGTGCCCGTCCCCGACCGTCGCGGCTTGCGCCTCTGCGTGCAGCGCCTCGGTCAGCTCCGCGGCCTGCGCCGCTGGAACGTAGATCCGTTTGATCGCCGCGCAGAACTGTCCGCTGTTGGTGGTCGCCCGTCTGAAGATCTCCCCGGCTACCTGGTCTACCGCCGTACCGGGCATCAGGACGCACGGATCGTTGCCGCCGAGTTCGAGGACGGTCCGCTTGAAGGTCGCCGCGGCGCTTTCCCCGATGGCCCGTCCGGACCGGGTCGAGCCGGTGAAGGAGATCATTCGGATCGCCGGGTGGGTCACCAGCGCCGGTCCGAGGTCGCCGTCACCGCTGACGGCGCTGAGGACCCCCGTAGGAAGCACCTCGGCCAGCAACTGCGCCATTCGAAGGCTGGCCAGCGGGGTCACCGGCGACGGCTTGAGTACGACCGTGTTGCCGGCCAGCAGCGCGGGCGCGATCTTGGTGACAGCCAGCAGGATCGGGTAGTTGCTGGGGGCGATCGCCGCGACCGGTCCCACCGGTGCGTGCTCCATCGTGGCCTGGACGGCTCCGTCGTCGACCAGCAGCTGTCGAGGCAACGACAGCTGGGCGGTGTGGCCGAACCAGTCGGCGGCGAGCGACACCTCGGCCAGCGCCTGACGCAGCGGTTTGCCCTGCTCGGTGGTGAGCAGACCGGCCAACTCCTCGGTCGCCTGAGCCAGGACGGATCCGCAGGTGCGCAGTGCGGCCCGTCGGGCGTCCTCACCCGAGCGGGACCAGCTGTCGAAGGCGGCGACCGCGCTGCGTACCGCGTCGTCGAGCTGTGTGGCCGTGCAGCGCGGCACCTGCGCGAACGCCTCGGCGCTGGCCGGGTTCTCCACCGGCATCCGTTCGGCCGAGCGCACGGAACGCCCCGCGATGGTCATCGGAATGAACACGCACACTCTCCCTACCGACCTGGTCCGTCCATTCGACGGACCAGGTCAGTCTTCGCGTCGGCCAGATGGCCCAGAACCCCCGCTTGCGGGCATGCCGGTCCGGCCAGGGGCTTGGTCCGCCCGTCGGTGGCTCCCGGACGGACCCCGTAGGCGGGAAGGTCGAAAGGCGCACGACGGGTCCGGAAAGCCCGTCGGACGGTGGACGGCCGGTGCCGGCGGAAGGAGGCCAGGTGACGTCGATCGAGGCGGTGCACACGTTTCTGCCACCGGACCGGGTCTCGGCCGGCGAGTGCCTCGCCGCCTACGGGTTCTCGCCAGCCGAGATCCGGCTGCACGAGAGGTTCTACGGGTTCCGAGAGGTTCGGATCGACCGCACGGGTAGCCTGGCCGATCTTTTGGTCGGCGGAGCCGTCGGGATGACGGCGCTGCGCGGCCGCGAGCACCTGGTCCGTTACGTCCTGCACGCCCGGACGATGCCGGTGGTGGCCCCGTACCCGATAAATCCCCTCCGCGAGGCCGCCTGCCGGTTGGGCCTGGCCCACGCGGCGACATTCACCGTCAGCCAGCACGCCTGCGCGTCCGGCCTGCTCGCCGTGGACATCGCCGGCAGGCTGCTGGCCGACGACCCCGACCCCGCGGCGCTGGCACTGGTGCTCACCGGAGAGAAGGTCTTCACGGCCTCCGCCCAGGTCATCTCCGGCACCGGTGTGATGGGGGAGGGCTGCACCGGGGTGCTGATCAGCGCGGGCGGCGAACGCGACCAGGTGCTGTCCTACGTCGCCGCCACCTACGGGCGTTTCTCCGCGGGGCCGTGGATGTCGGAGGAGGACGCGGCGGCATTCCGTGAGGAATACCCGACCATGCTCGCCGACGTGGTGCGGACCGCCGTCAAGGAGTCCGGAACAGACCTGGACGAGATCGTCGCGATCCTGCCGCACAACGTCAACCGGGTGTCCTGGCTGCGGGTGCTCCGGCTACTGAACATCCGCAGCGCGGAGCGGCTGATCCTGGCCAACCTTCCGCGCACCGGGCACTGCTTCGCGGCTGACTCCTTCGCCGCCTATCAGCTTGCCCGCGAGCAGGGGCGGCTGAGACCCGGTGATCCCTACCTGATGACGTCGGTGGGGCTCGGCGCCACCGTCGCCGCGATGGTCCTCGTTCACTGAGGGCCACGCTCCTCGTCCACCGACGCAGAGTCTGGAGTGCGAGCCGTGCACACCCGCACACTCACTGGCGATGTTCTGTCGCAGCTACGCACCGTGTTGACCGGTGCCGCCGACCGTCCTCTGGTGCTGCTTGGCAACTTCGAGGTCGAGGAGCATTGGGCACAGGGTGAACCGGGCCTGCCGGGAATCGTCATGCCCGCGAGCCGGGTGATCGTGAACCGGATGGACGAATTCGCGCTGCTGCTGGCCGGCCCGGACGACTACGTCGTCGTCAAGGCCCCGCCCGACGAGGACTACCTGCGCTACCTTGCCGACCTGGGGCTGGCTCTGCCCCGAGTGCTGACCGTCGCTAACCAGCAACCGCAGCGCACCGTCAGTGAAGACGCGGTGGCCGATCCCCAACTGATCGGCGCCCTTGGCCGGCTGGCGGGCAAGGGCGCCCAGCTGTGGCCGCACGGGGTGTCGGTGGTCGAGGAACGACTCACGCAGCTCACCGGCCTGCGCCTGGCGGCACCGCCGGCCGATGTCTGCAAGAAGGTCAACAGCAAGATCTACAGCCGGTTGCTGGCTGACGAGTTGGGGCTACCGCAGCCCGAGGGCATGGTCTGCCGTGAACTCGACGAACTGGACCGAGCCGTACGGCGGGCCGGCGAATGGCTCGCCGCCGGACGGCCGATCGTGCTCAAGGACGCATTCGGTGTCTCCGGCCGGGGCATCGTGGTGGTGCGCGATTCCCGCCGCCTCGCCCAACTGCACGCTCTGATTGCGCGCGGTGCCCGGCGCAGCGGCGGTCGAGTTGGCGTGATCATGGAGGAGTGGCTGCCCAAACGCCACGACCTGAACTATCAGATGACCGTCGACCGGGTCGGCGAGGTGCACTTCGACGTGGTCAAAGAGGCGATCACCAGCGACGGCGTGCACCAGGGACATCGGATGCCGGCACCGCTGTCCCCGGCTCAGCACCGGCAGGTGCGCTCCGCCGCCCGGGCGATCGGTGGTCGGCTCGCCGCCGACGGTTACTTCGGCATCGTCGGCGTGGACGCACTGACCACCACGGATGGTCGTCTCTACCCGATCATCGAGGTGAACGCGCGCAACAACATGTCCACGTACCAGGAGCGGTTGCGCCGGACCTGGTTCGGTCCGGACACGGTCGCACTGGCCCGCCAGTACCCGATGCGGCTGACCAGAGCGCTGCCCTTCGGTGAGCTGTCGGCGCTGCTGGCCGGTGTACTCGCCGACCGACCGGACCGGCCGGGCCTGGTGATCAACAACTTTGCCACGGTGAACGCCGCCGTGAACGCCGCCGGTACCGAGGGCACCGGCTTCGCGAGCCGGCTCTACGGTGTCGTGTCCGCCGGCTCCGCCCGTCAGGTCGACGCCCTCGACCGGGAGATCGCCGACCGGCTACGAAACTGCTCCGCGACCGTCGAGCAGCCATAGCTTCGGCCGGCCGGCCACGGGCCGGTCGGATTCCGCCATACCGAGGCCGACGCACCCCGCACCGGCCCACCGTCCGCCCCGCCCGATCGGAGCGGACCGCGACCAGACAGGGAGACGACATGAGCGACGCGACCGTCGGTGCCGCCGCACCGGTAGCTACCAGTGACATCACCACCGTGGTGGTCGGTGCGCTCGGGCAGATGCTGAGCCGCAGCGCATCGGAGATCGGGCCGCACATGCGGCTGTTCGAGGATCTCTCCTTTGACTCCACCAGCGTGCTGGAGCTGCTCATCCAGCTGGAGGCGGAGCTGGGCGTCGAGTTCGACACCGACACCCTCGAGCCGACCGACTTCGAGACCGTGGGCGCGCTCATCACCTATGTCGCCGGCCAGGCCGAGCAGAGCGCGTGATGTACGTCACCACGCCGGGGCGCCGGTCGCAGACCGACGCCCCGGCGCTGGGGCGGCCCGCGCCACTGGCCCTGGCTGGTGCGGTGCATCAGGTATTCGGTCCCGGCGGACGTTTCGGCAACGACGACCACATCTACTATCCGGACCTGATGCGCGCCTACGGCGCGACGTGCCCTCCTGGCGCGTTCGAGGGGCGACGCAACTCGTACACCGACATGATCACCGCGGTGCTGCCCCGCCTGCGTCCGCACGCTGACCGGTTCGATCTGGCCGTACTCGCCGCAGCGACGCCGGACTCTCAGCCGGGGTTCCCGATGTGCCACCTCAGCACCCTGGTACCCGACGCCGGGCTCGCCTTCGCCGTACTCGACCAGGGACTGGTCACCGCCTTCACGGCTCTGCAGGTGCTAGCCAACCGGGCGCGCCGCGACGCAGCCGGCCGGCTACTGCTCATCGCCGTCGATCAGACCACGTTGCTGCACGACATGCCGGTGCCGCAGCCCCTCAGGGTCGAGCACGACGTGGTGGTGGTGCTGGCGTTCGATCCGGTGGCCGACGCCGGCCGGCTGCACCCGCCGCACAGCGTGTCGACCCATGGCCGGGCGCCGGCGGCCGTCTTGGCGGAGGCGCTGGCCGAGCACGAACCGCAGGTTCTCGTGACCGGGGCGGGGCTGATCGGACAGCTACCGGAGATGTCGCCCGGCGTACTGGTTGTCCCAGCGCGGCTCGGACAACCGGTCACCGGAGTCTGGCAGGAGGTAGCCGTCCGGCTGTCCCGCTGGCAGGCCGAAGGAGCGCGGGTCCTGATCGCCGATCACGACTCCGACCAGGAGCGACTCGCCACCTGTCTGCTCGACGTCACCGGCACCGGGCGCACATGAACACCGGTACCCCGGACAGGTGGATCCGACCGTACCGCGCCGCCCGGTCGTCCGGCGTCGAGGCGGCCCTCAGCGACCTCTACGACAGGCTCGCCCCCGGTTCGCTGGTCGCCGGACCTAGCGGACAGGCCGTGGCGCCCGGTGCCGTCGAGCGCGTGGCCGTACGGGTGTGGCCCACCGGCACGCCATTGCGCGGGCTCGTCGGTGTGACGGCGGTCCCGCTCCCCGCGCCCGTACGGGACACCGACCTGGTGGCCGTTCGCGGGTTGCCCCGGCCGGACGGACGGGGCCCGGGCCGGTACCAAACCTGGTTGCTCGGCCTGGCCTGGCTGCGGTTGGGCACCTCGGTGCGGCTGCTGGACCAGGCCCGCTCCCACCTTGCCAGCCGGCCGTCCGCCGGTGAGTCCCTGCTGCGCAACCCGCTCCTCCAGGCCGCCCTCGCCGAGGCGGTCACCGAGCAGCTCACCGTGCGGGCGTCGTTGACCGACCTGGACCCGGTCGGCGAGTCGGTCACCAGACTGGTCCAGGCTCATCACCATCTGACCGACACGGACAACGCGCTGCTGCCGGTACTCGGTGCCGCCGGCTACACGCAGGACGGTCCTGGGAGGGCCGCCTACCTGTCCCGCCTGCTCGCCGATGTCTATCTGCCGGCACGTCACGACATGTGGATGCCGGCGTGAGGAGGTGAACAGCCGTGCCGGAGCTCGACCGCCGGCTGCGCACGCTGAGCCGACACGCTCGTGGCTGGGCCGCCGAGCTGCGCCCGTACGCCCTGGAGCTGGACCTGGATCCCGATGTGGTGTTCCGACTGCGCGACGCTCCCGCGTTCACCTGCGCAGCGCATCTTCAGATCCCCGCCGCGTTCAACCCGGCACCGTTGGTCCTGGCCGGTGAACGCTTTCACCTGACCGCTGTGTTGGAACGGGTGGTGTTCTGCGAGGAGATCGCCCGCGGCGACCTCGGCATGATGCTGGCGCTTCCCGGTGCCTCGATGTCCGGTGTGCTCGTCGGCGCCATCGGTGACCGCGCCCAGCAGGAGTGGTTCTACGGTCGGCTGCTGGACCGACCCACCTGGACCTTCTTCGCCCTGACCGAGCCCGGCGGTGGGACCGACGCCGGCGGGCTGCGCACCCGTGCCATCGAGCTGGCCGACGGATCCGGGTGGAGCCTGACCGGGCGTAAACGCTACATCAGCAACGCGCTGCGAGCCTCCGTGGGTGTGGTCTTCCTCCGTACCGGTGACGGACCGCTCGACCTCGGCGCGGCGCTGGTCGACACCGCCACCGCGGGCTTCACCACCGCCCACGTGCCCACCCTCGGAGTTCGCGGCGCTCAGCTGGGCGAGCTCACCCTCGAAGAGGTGCCCGTCGCAGCACACCAACTGCTCGGGCGGCATGTCTCACCGTTACGCCGTGGCAGCTGGGGCTGGCAGCGGACGTTCAACCTGATGCGCCCGACCGTCGCGGCGATGGCCGTCGGTCTGGCCCAGGCCGCCTGCGACCACGTCCGGGAGCACCGCCGCGCGCTACGTCCGGTCGAGCGTGACGTGCTGGCCCGGGTCGAAGGAGAAGTCGAGGCGGTACGTCGGTTGACCCGCCTGGCCGCCGTCGAGGTGGACTCGGACAGCAGCAACGGCCACCTCGCTTCGGCGGCGAAGCTGCGGGCCACCCGACTGGCCGCCAGAGTGACGCGCTGGGCGCTGCGCAGCTTCGGACCCGGTGCACGGCTCGACCAGCCGCTGCTGGACAAGTTCGACCGGGACGCCGGGGCGTTGGAGTACATGGAGGGCACCGGCAACGTGCAGCGTCTCGCGGTGGCCTCCGCGATGGAGCGCGGTGCCTTCGACGGGTACGCCCGCGTCAGCGACCGGGACGCGACGCGGGAGGACCGGTGACCGGATCTGCGGTGGTACAGGTCTGGTGCCTGGGACTGGCCCTGTCGCCGCAGCTGGCCGAGGTCTTCGCCGAACTGTTGACCCCGGCCGAACGCGCCCGCTGGAACAGCTACGCCGACCCGGCGGTGCGACGTCGGTTCCTTGCCGTGTACGGATCGCTCCGCGTCATTCTCGGCGGTTACCTGGGGGAGCCGCCCGCGCGGGTGCCCCTGCGCGTCGGGCGTTGGGGCAAGCCGCTGCTCGGCGACGGGACGTTGCGTTTCAACGTCTCGCATTCGGGCCGCCGCGCCGTGGTCGCGGTGACCGTCGGCCGCGACATCGGTGTCGACATCGAACGGATCCGCCCGGGCCGGCCGGTCGCGGCGGTCGCCCGGCGCTACTTCCCGGCCGCCGAGGCGCAGCTGGTCGCTGCTGCTGCACCCAGCGAGCGGACCGCCGTGCACCTGATGCTCTGGACCCGAAAGGAGGCGTGTGTCAAGGCCGCCGGTGGCCGGCTGCTCCACGGGCTGGACCTGCCTGTGGCGGGCCCGGACGGGTTGGTCGTGCTCCGGCCCGCAGGCCGGATTCCCGGACCGTTCCGGGTACGTGACCTGCGGGTCGCGAATGGCTATCGCGGTAGCGTCGCGCTGGCCGGCGCCGAGCCGTTCGAAATCGAGTACCTGCACCGACGCCCGCGGGACCTCGTGGCCGTGGGGAACAGCCCTCTGCCGGCACAGTCGCACGACGCGGTTCCGGCGATCACCGGGTCGGCACCGACGACCGCGCCTGGAGCACACCCGGCAGATGCTGGCGACGCATCATGTCCTCGGGCCGGTCACGATCGCGTACCAGGAACGACTGTCCGTCATGGACGAGTACCTCTGCGGGATAGCCGTGACTGAGGAACTGCACGGGCGAAGCGGTCGGACCATACGCCCCGGAGCGCAGCACGCCGAGTAGATCGCCGGCACGCAGCGGCGGCAGCATGACCTGCTTCGCCAACGTGTCGTTGGGCGTGCAGAGCGGCCCGGTCACCTGCCAGGGCTGTGCCTGTCCGACCGCCGCACGCAGCAGCCGGATGGGGAAGTTGCGCTTGACGTAGGAGCCGATGCCGACCGCGGCCATGTGATGGTGGGTGCCGCCGTCGGTGATCGCGAACCGTTGACCGAGTGAGGTCTTGAGGTAGCGGACCCGGACCACGTAGATGCCGGCCGGCGCGGTCAGGTAGCGACCCAGCTCCATCACCAGTCGCGTTCGTGGGTGCCGGGCGCGGAACTCGCCGAGAACTGGATTGAGCAGCCCGGCCAGTAGGTTGACGTCGAGGTCCCGCTCGTTGTCGAAGTACGCCACCCCGAGGCCGCCGCCGACGTCGACCAGCTCCAGCGGGAAGTCGAGTCGGGCGCTGAGCCGCTCGGCAAGCTCCAGGACCCGCCGGCTGTTGTCGGCGATCACTCCTGGGTCGAGGATGCGAGTGCCCATGTAGACGTGTACACCCATCAACCGGACGCAGGGGTACCGAGTGCTCAGCCCGGTCTGGCGCATCAACTCGTCCTCGTCGATGCCGAACTGTCGGGGTCGCCCGCCCATCGTCAGCCCCGAGCCCTTGACGGTGAAGCTCGGGTTGACCCGCAGCGCCACCGGAGCCACGACGCCTGCCGCCCTGGCCAGGCTGTCGATGAGCCGCAACTCATCGAGGGATTCGCAGACGATCGCATAGATCCGACGGTCCAGACAGGCCTGCAACTCCTCGGCACTCTTGCCCGGCCCGAGGAAGATGATGTTCTCCGGACGCACCCCGGCCCGGCTGGCGGTGAGCAGCTCCGTCAGGGACGAGACCTCCGCGCGGGCGCCGAGGCCGGCAAGCCGGGCGCAGATCGCCACGTTGGGGTTCGCCTTCAGCGAGAAGAAGAACTCCAGACCAGGATTCAACGCGTCTCGGAGCCGGCCGAACTGGGCAGCCAGCACCGTCGAGTCGTAGACGTACAACGGGGTGCCGTACCGCGCCGCGAGTTCCTCGAACCGTACATCCTGCATGCCGACGTCGTCTGCCATGCCCTCGCCTCCCGGTTCTGTCGTCCCTCGTCATTCTCGACGACGCACAGTGCACGCCAAGCCGCCTACGGGCGCTCCGACGGTCAGGGCGGGCGGCTACCGGACCGGCGTCGACGCGTGGCGGCGTACCCGATCGCGCAGGGCAAGTGGGGCGCACGGTTGCCCCTTCTGCCGCGGTCAGCCCGGGTGGACCCTGGTGACAGGCAGCCCGGGACCGGTCGACTGCACGGCGTCGAGGCCGCGTCCGGCCGGCTGCCGGAACCCGAACGTATCCACCGCCACGAGCCGATCGGGGACGACATGGAAAACGGGCATTCGGCCCTCAGCGCCACGATCGGCGAGCTGATGGGCGCGGCGCTGCGGCGCGAGCCGCTCGCTCCGGACGAGGACTTCTTCGACTGCGGCGGGGACTCGGTCCGCGCCGTCGACGTGCTGCAACGGCTGGTCGACGTCTGCCGGCCAGCCGGGGCGGAGCCGGCGGAGGCGCTGCAGTCCACTCTCCTGGAAACCATCTTCGAGGATGCGACCCCGGCCGGGCTGGCGCAGGTCTGCGTCGCGTACACGTCCGTCCCGGGTCCCGCCGGGGGAGGGCTGCGTCATTGACGGCACCGACGCGACGCCGGGCGGGCTGTTGGCCGACCTACGCCGACGACGCGACGAGCGCCCCGACGCGGTGGCGGTGCGCACCGCGTCCACGTCCGGCTCCTACCTCGCGACCTGGGCGCAGCTCCACGACGCCGCCTGCGCTGTCGTGGCCGGCGCGGCGGTACTGGAACCGGACGCACCGGTGCTATTGATCATGGACAACACTCCGGCCAGCGTGGCGGCCCTGGTCGGTCTGACCGCCGCCGGACTGGACGTGCTGCCCGTGGAGGAGAGCAGCTCGCACCTGACCGACCTGCTTGCGCCAGCTCGCAACCCAGGTGTACGTACCGTCGTCGGTCCGGCACGTGCGGCCGGCACCGAGCCGGCGGACACCACCTTCCTGAGCTACGAGCGCTGCCAAGCCAGTACGGCCAGGACCGGCGACCGCTCCCCGCACCGGGTCGGCGAGGTGCTCCAACTGACCTCCGGTTCGGCCGGAGAGCCGAAGATCGTCCGCCATCCATTGGCCAACGTGCGGCATGGTGGCTGTACCTACCACCAGATTCTTGGACTGACCCTGACCGACGTGGTCGTCGCCGCGGTGCCGTTGGCCCACTCGTTCGGCCTGATCGGGGCCCTCACCGCGGCGGTCGTTTCCGGTGCCGAGCTGCGCACCACCCGGCGGTTCCAGCCTGGGATTGTCGCCGACACGCTCACCGGCGACGCGACCGTCCTGTTCGGAACCCCGCAGGTCTACCGGTTGCTCGTACCGGTACTGCGCAGTCGACCACGACCGGCCAGGCTGCGGGCCGCCGTGTCCTCGGGCGGCCCGCTGCCCGCCGAACTCGGCGAGCGGGCGCGTGCCGCGCTCGGCGTCGCGGTGCGCCAGTTCTATGGCAGCACCGAGACCGGTCTGATCAGTTACCAGCCTGACGGCGACGGCACGTCGGCCGATTCATCGGTCGGGATACCGGCGCCCGGCGTGCGGCTGCGGCTCACCCGTCCGGTGCCCGGCGGGCCCGCCGGAACCGGTCAGCTGTCGGTGCGTACGCCGACCCTGTTCACTGGCTATCTAGGCGTCCCCGGTCCGATAGTCACACCGGACGGTTTCTACGCCACCGGTGACCTGGTGCGCATCGACTCCAGCGGCCGACTGCACCTGCTCGGCCGCAAGGACACTTTTGTCAACGTCGGCGGGCGCAAGGTCAACCCGACCCGGGTGATGCGGGTGCTCGGTGAACACCCCGGCGTCCGGGACTCCTTCGTCTTCGGCGCGACTGACGCCAGCGGAGAGCAACGGGTGCACGCGGCCGTGGTGCTCGAGCCCGGGACCGGGCTGGCGGAGCTCACCGCCCACTGCCGTGCGCGGGGTCTTGCGCCGTACGAGGTGCCGCACGAGTTCCACCCACTCGCGCGGCTGCCGCGCACCGCGATGGGCAAGGTCGACCGCCAGGTCGTCATCGCGGCCGTGGCAGCCGAACCGACCGGAAGCGAGGTCTGAGATGGCCCACCCCGCACCACCTCAACCCGGCAGACGCCCCGACGGGCCGGACGGCCCCGTTGTCGTCGTCGGCCTCGGATACGTCGGCCTGACCCTGGCGGTGAGCCTCGCCCGGGCCGGCGTGTCCGTCATCGGGGTCGAGGCGGATCCCGGTGTCCGCGCGGCGTTGCGCGCCGGCACACCGGCCCTGTACGAGCCCGGTGTCGGCGAACTGCTGCGCAGACTGCCGCCGGACCGGCTGGTCGTCACCGAGACGCTCGACGGCGTCATGCCCTCAGCTGTCGTCATCTGCGTCGGCACCCCGCATGACGTCGGAACGGGCCGGCCGGACCTGCGCCATTTCACCCAGGCCGCCGAGACCGCTGCCGCCGTCGCCGCCTCGGACACCCTCGTGGTGGTGCGCAGCACCGTCCCGGTCGGAACGACCCGTCGCATCTTGCTGCCTCTGTTGCGGGCGCGGATCGACCGGCCGTTACTCGCCTTCTGCCCCGAACGCACGATCCAGGGCCGTGCGTTGGCGGAGCTTGCCAGCCTCCCACAGGTCATCGGTGGTCTGGACGACCGTTCCGCCGATCGGGCTCGGCGACTGTTCGCCCGGCTCACGTCCCACCAGGTCGTCACTGGCGACCTGGAGACGGCCGAACTGGTCAAGTTGGCCTGTAACGCCCACACCGACCTGCTCTACGGCTTCGGCAACGAGCTGGCGATGATCGCCGAGGCCGTGGGGGTGGACGCCACCGAGGTCATCGCTGCGGCGAACCTCGGCTATCCACGGCCCGACCTCGCCCGCCCGGGGTTCGTCGGTGGAAGCTGTCTGACCAAGGATCCCTACCTGCTGATGTACTCGGCCGCGACCGCCGGATACCAGCCGCCGCTGGTCGCCGCGGCGCGCGCCGTCAACGAGCAGGTGCCGTACCTGATTACCGAGCGGGTGCTCAAGGCACTGGCCGCCAACGGCCGGGCGCCGGCTGACGCGAAGGTCCTTGTGTGCGGGATGGCCTACAAGGGCAAGCCGGAGACCGACGACGTCCGGGGCTCCGCCGCCACCGTCGTCGCCGACGGCCTGCGTGAACGGGTGAGGCTGTTGGCCGGCCACGACTATCTCGTCTCCGACGACGTCACCGCCCGGCTCGGATACGCTCCGACCTCGCTCACGGATGGTCTGACCGGTGCCGATGCCTTGGTGGTGCTGGTGGATCATCCGCGTTACCGCGCGGATCTCGACGTCGCGCTGCTGGGTCGCACCATGAACCGCCCCGCTCTGGTGGTGGACGTCTGGGGTGACCTGGCTCCGGCGCTGGCGGGGGCCGCCGAGGTGGACTACCGGAGGCTGGGCCGTGGCTGACCGGATCCTGATCACCGGCGGTGCCGGGTTCGTCGGCCTGCATCTCGCCCGCCGCCTGCTACGTGACGGCGCGGAGGTGACCCTGCTCGACGACCTGTCCCGGGGCCGGCTCGACCGGGACGTCGACGAGATCCTCAGCCAGGCCAGAATGGTCCGGCACGACCTGACCCGCCCGGTCCCCGCCGATCTGCTCGCGGGCGACTTCGACGAGGTCTACCACCTGGCGGCGGTGGTCGGGGTGCAGCAGAACAACGAGAATCCCGCTCGGGCGCTCAACGTGAACCTGCGTGCCGTACTGAACGTGCTCGACTGGTGCCGCCGGCGCCCGCCCGGACGGGTCTATCTCAGCTCCACCAGCGAGGTCGCCGACGGCGCCACCCGCCTGGGGCTGACTCCGTTTCCAGTGGGCGAGGACGTGCCGTTCGCGCTGCCCGACCCGACGATGCCCAGGGCCTCCTACGGACTCAGCAAGATCGTCGCCGAGACGCTGCTCCGCCAGAGCGCCGATCTGTTCCTCGTGCGGATCGGCCGCTACCACAACATCTACGGACCCCGGATGGGCCACGATCACGTGATACCCCACTTCGTGGCCAGGGCACTCGCCCGCCAGGATCCGTTTCCGATCTACGGTGCCACCCAGAGCCGTGCGTTCTGCCATGTCGACGACGCCGTCGACGCCACCATTTGTCTCACCCGCCTGCCCGGCCGTGATCCGATCGTTGCCAACATCGGCAACGACACCGAGGAGATCGTGATTCGCGATCTGGCCGAGCGGATCACCCAGCTGGCGGGCTACACCCCGAGCTTCGAGGTCTTCGACCCCCCGTCCGGCTCGCCGGACCGACGCCTGCCCGACCTTGGTCGGTTACGGCGGATGACCGGTTACACACCCCGTGTGGAGCTGGCGGCAGGGTTGCGGCAGACCTTCGACTGGTACGCCCGGGACCGGGCGACCGTGGTGGCTGCGGCACCCGGGGATCGGGCATGAGCAGTAGGTTCGAGATCCGAGACGGTCAGCTGTGGTGCGACGGGGCCCCGTTCAGCGTCGCCGGGGTCGACTACCACCCGTCGGTGGCCGGCTGTCGCATTTGGACGGACTGGGATCCCTCGGTGCTGCGTCGCGACTTTCGGGCGATGGCCGACGTAGGCCTGAACACCGTGCGGATCTTCCTGTTCTGGCGGGACTTCGAGCCAGTGCCGGGACACCACGACCCGGTCGTGCTCGATCGGCTGCGCACCGCCGTCGACCTCGCCGCCGATGCCGGGCTGGCCTGCGTACTCTCCCTGCTGACGATCTGGATGAACGGGCAGCGTCTGGACCTGTCCTGGCGACAGGGGCGCAGCCTCTTCGCCGACGCGGAGATGCTCGACCGGCAGCGAGCCTACGCCCGACGGGTGGCGATCGCGTTGCGGGGCGCCGGCAATCTGCTCGCTGTCGATCTCGGTGACGAGGTCGCCAACGTCGACCGGCCGGCCGGTCAGCTGGACCGGGAGACCGTCTCCGCCTGGCAGACCCGGCTGGCCGCGACACTGCGGGAGGAACTCCCCGGGCTGTTGGTGACGCAGGCCAACGACGCCTCCGGGGTGCTCGGCGCCGCCCCGTTCGGCCCGGACAACGCCGTCGGGCTGGACCTCATCGCGCTGCACGGGTTTCCGACCTGGGCACCGGTGTCGATCGAGTCGACCAGTTGCTACAAGGCGAGCAACCTGGTGCCGTTTCTCGTCCGCTACGCACGGGCGTTCGGGGTGCCCCTGGTGGACGAGTTGGCCAGCTACGGCACGGACGAGGCCACTGCGGCGGCCTACCTGCGCGCCGCCACCGCCTCCGCTGTGGGCAACGGTGCCGCCGGCGTGATCGCCTGGTGCTGGCAGGACATCGCTTCGACGAGCGAGCCGTACCAGCAGCGTCCCGGTGAGCGCTACGTAGGTCTGCACCGACTCGACGGAACCGCCCGGCCCGCGCTGACCGCCCTGCGGGAGGCCCTGCGCGCCGCACCCCGGCTGCGACCAGCTCCTGGCCGTGCACCCGTCGCCCTCTATCTGCCACAACGGGTCCGGGTCGACGGCGGCTCGTATCTCGACACCGGTGTCGGAACCGTGGCCACGTTCTACGCCTACCTGCTGCTCAAACGGGCACATCTGCCGGTCGACATCGTCGCCGACGACCCGACCGGCTACCGCTTGGTGATCTGCCCGTCGGTCGGCCATGTCACCCTGACCGATCTGGACCGGTTGAGCAGGGCGGCTGGCCAGGGGGCGACCGTCTACTACTCGATGGCCGATCACCTGCACGGCTTTCCGGGAGCCGAGCTCGCCGGCGTCGAACTGGTCGACTACACCCTGCTCCCCGACGGTCACGACCTCGTCGAGTGGGGCACTGACCAGTGGCCTGTCGACTGGACCGGCACCGGAATCCGGCCGTCGGTGCTGGCCGCGACGACCGGGCAGGTGCTTGGCCGGTACCCCGACGGTACTCCCGCCCTGGTGCGCAACCGGGTCGGTGCCGGGCAGGTGGTCTTCTGCGCCGCACCGTTCGAACGCCAGCTCGACCAGCCTGGGCGGCTCACCGCAGCCGCCTGGGAAGGCCTGTACCGACGCGTCGCCGCCCTGGCCGGGCTGGCCCCCGAGGTCGACTGCGCCGACCCGGACGTGGAGGTCCTGCCTGGACGCGCGGCTGACTCCGACGAGGTGCTGCTGATCAATCACGCGCCGACGGCGCGCCGCGTCCAGCTGCGCTGGCGGACCCCCGCGGGCCAGCCGGTCTGCCAGGAAACGGTCCTGGACGGCAAGGACTGGCGACTGGTAACCCCGCCGACCTCGGCATCGGCGGCCCGGCCCGGCCCGGCTACCCACGGCTCACATGGTCGTCGGCCAGCTGCCAGCTGATTGGAGATCGTCAATGTCTTTCGTCCGTGGTTCCGCGCGGTAACCCGCGATGTCCGCACTCGTACCGGCGGCCAGCGCGCCGATGCCGGAGCTGGTCGCGAGCCAGGTCCGCCTGGTGCCTGACAGCCACCGTGCCTTCGACACGCCATGGGAACACGCGGTCCGGTTCCACCGACTGTCCCGCGCCTGCCTGGAGCAGCTGGTGGAGCTTGGCTTCCCGCACTCCTCGAACGGAGATGGTCTGCTGTTCGATCGCTACGACCTGCGCAACGCAGCGCTACTGCTGGGCGTGCGATCGCCGCAGCGGTCGACGTACGAGGCGATGGCCGCAGCGCTGCGAGCGGGCGGTGCCGAGACGCCGATGCGGCGTACGGTGGTCGTACGCGCGTACTGTCCGGAGCGGGACCGTTGCACCGGCTGCGAGTTCGTCCTCGACCCGGTCGTGCCGTCCGCACCGCAGGTGATGGCGGTCCGTCGACCCGAAGCGTCCCGATTCGAGATGGATGTCCGCCTCGCCGAGGCGGTCGCGTCGCCACTGCCCACCGCCGGGCAGCGGCGGCTCTTCGACGAGGCGGCGGGGTTACGCTTCCACCTGCTGCCGCCGGGCCTCACCGCTGATCTCGGGTTCCTGCAGGAGACCAGCCTGGCTGACTGCACCCTCGCGGTGCGTCACCTGGTCTCCCGAGGACACGAGATCGGGGTACCGGTCCGGCCGGCTACCGGCCTGTGCCTGTCCCGCCCCTTCGCCAACCGGCATCACTGGCTGGAGCTACGTGACGCCGAGGGCCGGTGGTGGGCGGCCGATCCATTCTTCATCGGCACGCTGGTCGGCTGGGGGCTGCTCGACGACACCGACTGGCCTGTCGATCGCAGCCCGGTGGGCGCGTACTGGCGGCTCGAGCTGGGGATGGACGCACCGTTGCTGCGTCACCTTGGGTCGACCGCCGGCGCGTCGGCGCCGCAACGACTGGGGCCGGCGTACTTCCTCGTCCAGTAAGCCCGGCCGCTGTGGCCGTTACCTCCGACACCAGCAGATGGAGAGGTGGACTGTGGTCGTCGTCGGTACTGACGTCGGGCCCCTGCGGGCACTGGTGGGGCAACATCTCGGATTCAGCGACTGGATGCAGGTCGGTCAGGAGCAGGTGGACCGGTTCGCCGCGGCGACCGGCGACCGGCAGTGGATCCACGTGGATCCGAGCCGGGCCGCCAACGGACCGTTCGGCGGTACGGTCGTGCACGGCTTCCTCATCCTCGCTCTGACCTCCCGGGTTCTTGAGCAGGTCCTCACCAGTGAGAACGTACGCCTCAAGGTGAACTACGGCTGTGACCGTGTCCGCTTCCTCGCCCCGGTGCCGGTCGGTTCGCGGATTCGGGCCGGGGTCACACTGGCCGACGTGCTACCGCTGCGGCGAGGTGTCCAGCTGACACTGCGCCTCCGGTACGAGGTGGAAGGCGGACGCACCCCGGTCTGCGTGGCACAGGTCCTGGTGCACAACTACGCGTGAGGGCTTCGCCGTCGGGCGACGCCCCGACGGCGGAGGCCGGCTGGGGCGTCGCCGCGAAGCGGTCAGGACCGGGGCGGAGCGTCGGCCCGCTGCCCGACGACGAGCTCGGCGAGGTCGTCGATCGTCTCCATCCGTAGCCAGTCCACCCGACCGACCAGGGGCAGCCCGGTCTCGTCCTCCAGACGCATCAGCAGCTCGAGGATCCGGGCCGAGGTCAGGCCGAGTTCCATGAAGATTCTGGTGCCACCGTCGAGCGACGCCGGGTCGCGCCCGGTCAGCTCGTTCAGCAACCGGATGATCGTCGCACCGACTGTCGCGGTGGTAGGTGGGAAGGTCATGGCCTGCTCCGTTCGATCGATGCGGCAATGGCGTGGTCGGCCCGGGCCGGGATCGACGGCTGTCCCGGCAGGTGGGCCCTAGGGTTCAGCGCACCCGCAGGCACCGCAGCAGGGTCCGCGCGGCCAGTGCGGCGTCGTCGTCGGACATCCGGCTGTGCAGCGGCAGGGAGAGCAGCCGTGGGGCCACCGCGTCGGTGACGGCCAGCGCCGAACGCTCCGCGCCCGCGCTGCCCCGGTAGGCGGAGAGGTGGTGCACCGGCGGGTAGTGCACCGAGGTTTGAATGCCACTGGCGGAGAGTTCCTCGCGGACGACGGCCCGGTCGACCCCGTCGGGCAGCACGACCGGCATCAGGTGCAGCGCCGAATCGCCGGTCCGTTCGGCGAAGGGCAGGACCAGCTCGGGTGCGGCGGCGAGCACCTCCCGGTACGTCGCGACGAGGGCCCGGCGTCGCAGCCGGTCCAGCGTCAGCTTGCGCAGCTGCACGCGCCCGAGCGCCGCCGACACCTCCGTCGGCCGGTAGTTCAGGCCGTAACCCGAGACGTCGTAGCTGGCGTCGCCGGAGCGCAGCCGGTCCCATGTGGAGGCCGTGAGGTGGTGCGAGCGGGCCAGCCGGATCCGCTCCCGGACCGCGGGGTCGCGGGCGAGGACCATGCCGCCCTCACCGGTGGTGAGGTTCTTGGTCGCGAAGAAGCTGAAACAGCCGATGTCGCCGTGCGTGCCGAGCATCCCCCCGGCGTACCCGACAGCCGGTGCGTGTGCGGCGTCCTCGATCAATGACACGCCGTGGCGCTCGCAGACCGCCCGTAGCGCGGGCAGGTCCGCCGGGTATCCGGCGTAGTGCATCGCGACCACCGCGCGGGTCCGCCTGGTGAGCAGCCGGGTCACGTCGGCGGGATCCACGGTGAGATCGTCCGGGGCGCGAACGTCAGCCAGGACCGGGACCGCCCCGGCCAGCGCCACCACGGCGGCGCAGGCCACGAACGTCAGAGCCGGCATGATCACCTCGTCACCGGGCCGCAGGTCGAGAGCCATCGTCGCCAGGTGCAGGGCGGCCGTGCCGCTGCTGACCGCGACCGCCTCGTCAACGCCAAGTCGGTCGGCGAACTCCCGCTCGAAGGCTGCGGTCTGCCCGCCCGCCGACAGCCAACGCGAACGCAGGACCTCGCTGACCGCGGTGATCTCCTGCTCGTCAACGGTGTTGTCGGCCAGCGTGATCCGCCAGTGCGGTGCGGTCCGCGCGCTCGTCAAGATGGGCTCCCTTCTTGCGTAGGCGGGTGCTCGGCGTACCGCTCATCGCGGTCGCGCGGTCGGTTCGGCCCGATCGGGCGACGCCCGGTAGTTCGCTTCGTAGACGTCGAGAACGCGTCGCCAGCCGAAGGAGTGTTCGGCGCGCTGGCGCCCTGCGGCACCGAGCCGGCTGCGTCGGACATCGTCGCCGAGCAGTGCGATCAGGCCTGCGGCGAGGGCCGCCGGGCCGGGTGGCACGATCAGCCCGTCCACGCCGTGGCGCACGACCTCGTGCGCGCCAGCGAACGCTCCGCTGACCACCGGCCGACCGCTGGCCCATGCCTCGACGAAGACCAGCGGAAACACGTCTGCGACGCTGGGTAGGCACAGCAACTCGCAGGCGGCGATCGCATCGTTCTTGGTCTGCTCGTCGACGGTGCCCAGATCGTGCAGGCGCGGATCGGCGTGGGCGGTGAAGTGGGCTGGCGCGTCCGGGTCGATGTCCGGGCCGACGAAGACGAACCGGGTGTCGGGCAACCGCCGCCACACCGCTGCCATCGCCTCCAGGAGGGTCCGATACCCCTTACTGGCCGTACGACGTCCGACGAAGAGCACGAACCGTCCGTGGACGCCGTGACGGCGACGGAACCCGTCAGCGTCGCCCGGCCCGGTCAGGTCCGAAGCGGAGGGCAGACGCCGGATGTGTGCGTCCGGCACACCGAGATCGCGCAGCGCGGCGACCTCGGTCGCGGTCAGCGCGAAGACCACGTCGGCAGCCCGGCAGATCGCGGCCGCCAGGGAAGGATCAGTCCACACCTGCGGTGCCGAGGACGGGGTCAGGGCGAGTTGGGCACCGTAGTGGCGGGCCAGCCACACCGCCTGGGCGGGCGCACCGGGGTGGGCCAGATCGAACGCGTGTACCACCGACGGAGAGAAGTCCGGGTGATCCCGGAGCAACTGGTCGGCGTCGGTGACCAACGGAACACCCGCAGCGCGCAGGCCCGCGACGGTGTCCGGGTGGGCCGCGTCGACCAGAGCTGTCACCCGTCGGGACCGTGCCGCCAGGCCCTGCGCCGCGCGTAGCGCCATCAGCTCCGCACCCGACCGGACGTCGCCGTAGCCGGTGAAGGCGACGAGGACCTCGCCCGTGCCGCCGCTCACGACCAGGTCTCGATCGTGGCGCCTCCAGGTACCGGTTCGTCGAGGAAGAACACGTCGAGTTTCGGGCGCGACCGGTCCGTCGGTTGCCCGGTCGGCGCCAGCTGCAGGTACCGGCCGGGATCTGCCAGGAAATCGGCACGTGCCTGCTCGTAGTGGGCGGGCGTGCCGACGTCGTGCCAGGCTTCGTTGAAGGCGAAACCGTCGACCGGTGACCCTGCTTGCGCGAGCGCGTTGATCAGAGCCGGCATGTCGATCGGTTGGCCGGCGGGAATGTGCGAACGGATGTCCGGGTCGGCCACGTAGATCCCGCAGCAGACGTTCCACTCGAAGGTCGGCTTCTCCTGCACCCGTCGGATCCGTTCACCGTCGGTCCGCAGCAGCCCCACCCCGGTGGAGACCCAGTACCGCTGGTAGGCCACGGTGAGGACGGCATCGCTGGCCACATGTCGGCGGTACAGTTCGCCGAAGTCGAGTGAGGTCAGCAGATCGCCGTTCATCACCACCGCAGGCGAGGTCCACTCCGGCACCGCACGAAGCGGCGCGGCCGTGCCCATCGGACGTTCATCGACGCAGTAGTCCACCTGCAGACCAAGCTGGGAACCGTCGCCGATCGCGGAGCGGATCATCGCACCCAGGTGCGAGACGCACAGGGTCGCCCGGGTGAATCCGCAGACCCGGAGCCGACGCAGGATGATCTCCAGTAGGGAGTGTCGTCCCATCGGCATCAGCGCCTTCGGGCGGTCGCTGGTGTGTGGCAGCAGACGGGTGCCCCGACCACCCACCAGCAGGATCGCATGCATCGCGTCAGCCTCCCGTTCCTCGGCCGACAGCCCGCTCGCGTACCGGCTGCGACCTGTCTCGTTGCGACGTGTCACGCCCGGATCGCCGTCCGCAACTCGGCTTCCAGCTGGGTGAACGTGGGTGCGAGCTTGCGCATCGTCGCCGCTGCTGCGGAATAGTCCCCGGCGACCAACGGGTACTCCATCGACCCGATCAACCGGGCCTGATGGTCCAGCACCTCCGCCACCCGGGTGTAGCCGTGCCGGGCCAGTACGACGGCCGCGTCGTTGCGGCGTCGGGCGCCCACGCAGACCATGAAGTCGGCCAGATGGAAGAAGAGGGAGGTGCTCAGTCCCGCGTCGAGCACCGCCGCCGCGCCCTCGGCCGCTTCCGCGGAGGACTCCGGCGCCACCAGGTCGGCAGCGATCGGGAGGAGCCTGCGCACCGCGTCCGCAGGGTCGACCTGACGTGTCCGTCGGAAGCCCGTCCTCAGGGTGAAGTCCGCAACGGTGTAGGACAGTGTCTCGGTGCGCCAGGCGGCGAGGAGCTTCGCCACCGGCAGCACGGTGTACGGATGGGCGCGGGGGTCGTGGACCACCACGTTCTCCCCGTCGAATCCGATGATCAAAAGGTAGTGATCGGCGCCGATGGGCTGGCCCAGTCCTGGGTGGTACGGCAGCAGCCCCATCTCGACTGGACCGGCCACGGCTCGGTTCCGGTCATCGACCGACTCGAGCTTCCGGATCACCTCTTCAGCCGACCCGCCGGTGAACTCGCAGGTCCAGCCGAGCAGATCCATCGCGGTGGCGATGCCCTTCTCCGGATTCCAACCGGCTGGTGCGAAGAACGGTCGTCCGTCGTGATGCAGATACAGGCCGAAGGCGGAGCCGGTCAGCACCTCGACCACGGTTTCACCGGGGCCGTCGTCGCCGAATGCCATCTGGAGGGAGTCGGAGAAGCACCCGTGTGTCTCTCCGCTGAACTGGACCGGCATCGAAGGTCAACTCCTGTCTCGGTGCTGGACGTCCGGCGACGCGGGTACGCCGTCGGGCATGGGGCCGGGCTCGCCGGCGCTCCGGTCGGCGGTGACGAGATAGCTGCGGGGTAGCTGCGGAAAGTTCGTCGGAGCCGTGTCCTGGGGCCAACGTCCGTAGTGGGCGTCGGCTGCGCCCGGCTCGCAGACCCGGTCGACCTCCCAACCCGTCCGCGCAAGGAACTCGGCAGGAGCGTCCGTACCGAACCGCCACGGGCTTCCCGCTTCGGCCAACTTGTCGAGGAACGGTCGCATGTAGCGCAGCCGGAAGACGCCGGTGCCGATCAGATCCACCGCGATTCGGCTGCCGGGCGCGCAGAGCCGGGCCGCCCGGCGTGTCACCGCGGCAGCCACGGACGCCGGCAGGTAGAACAGCAGCCCTTCGGCGAACCAGACGGTCCGCGCGGTCGGGTCGAACCCGGCGTCGAGCAGCGGGGACTGCCACCGGCCGGTCAGGTCGGCTCCGACGGGCCGGCGCTCGCAGCGTGCCTCGGTGCCGACCCGGGACAGCCGCTGGCGCTTGTAGGACAGCACACTCGCCTGGTCCACCTCGAACAGCACGGTTCCCGCTGGCCAGTCGAGTCGGAACGCCCGAGTGTCCAGTCCGGCACCGAGACCTACCACCTGGCACCCGTCGGTGACGCTGCGACGTAGAAAGTCATCGAACCATCGGGTACGGATGGGTAGCACCGGGTTGCCGTCGGCAGCGGCACGTGGGGTGTGGAAGTGCCGCAGGAGGGCGACTCCGTCGTCGCCGGCGAGCAGTCCGGCGAGCGGGTCGTCGAAGAGCCGGTCCGGCCGTGCCGTCTCCCGTGCCCGCGCTGCGGCGGTCCACCGGGCGGTGCGAGCGACACCGGTGAGGTCGGCGTCCACGGTCGGCACCTCGGTACTCATGCTCATCAGTTTTTCGGTAGACGCGGGCGAGGGGCAGCTCTCCGTGCGGGCGTACCCGAGTGGGCAGCACCAGCGTCGCCCCGACCGGCCGGCCGCACTGCTGGCCGTCTGCGGGTCGGGGCGGACTAGCCTGGGGCGGAACGGCCCGTGACGACGAGGTGGCGGCGTGGACGACTCTTCTCGCGACGAGCGGTGGGCGGCACTCTCGGCGTGGGCTGGTGTGCGGCTGGTCCGCCCGCTGCCCGGCGGTCACCGCAACGAGGTGATGCTCGCCGAGCGGGGTGGGGTGCCGCTGGTGGTCCGTCGTTCGATCCGGCCCCGGGCGGCCCTGGAATGGGAACTCGACCTGTTGGAGCACCTTCGTGGCTGTGGGTTGGCGACCCCGGAGCTGGTGCCCGCCGACGACGGCCGCCGGCACGTGGACGGCTTGCTGGTCAGTGCGTTCGTCCCCGGCCGGTATCCGGCCGACACCGCCGACTGGCGCATGGTCGCCGACCAGCTCACTGTCCTGCACACGGCGACGGCCGGCTGGTCGCAGCGCCCCGGGTTCGCGTCGAGCGGGGTGCTGCTCGACTCCGATCGGGGTGGGGACGTGCGGCTGGACGTGATGCCGGCTTCGGTGGTCACGACGGTGCGGTCAGCCTGGCTGGGCGTGCAACGCGGGTCGCGCTGTGTGGTGCACGGCGACATCGGTCCCAGCAACGTGCTGGTCGACGGAGCCCGGGTCACCCTGCTGGACTGGGACGAAGCGCGGGTGGACGTGCCCTGGTTCGACTACGCGTTCCTGCCCGACGAGGTGACGACGCCGTGGCCGGGTGACCGGTCGACGATGCGCGCCGCTGGCCTCGCCTGGGAGACCGCGACCTGCTGGCGGGCGGAGCCAGGGTACGCCCGTCGTAGGTTGGTCGAGTTGCACCGTCACCAACGCCACGCCGGCACCTGACGGTCGGGTCGGTCCGACCAGCGCACGTTGGAAGGTGCGCGCCTGTCCTGTCAGCATCCAACATGGACGCTTAGTTCGGTGCCGTCCCTGCTGTCGCGCGCATGGGTGGCCGTCGACCGATGCTGGAGGTGTGGTGAGCGATCACCGGTCAGATCTCCCCGTCGAAGTGCCGCTGAACGAGAGCCCCGACGCGATGTCCAGCAGCCCGGCCAACCTGCTGCGTGCCCGCTGGCAGACCGTGCGCCTGCTGCGCCGGGGCGGGCCTGGTGTCGTCACCATCCTGGCATTGGTCAACCTGCTCCTTGGTCTGCTGCCGGTACTGTTCATCGTGGCGACCAGCGTCCTGCTCGGGCTGGTTCCTGCCGCGGTCGCCGAGGGTCTCGGCTCGGCTGCCTGGGACTCGCTGGTGGTGGTGTTCGTCGGTGCGGCACTGGCCTTCGTCGCTCAACAGGTGATCACGCCCCTGCGAACCTCGCTGGGGGACTTGGTGGGTCGCCGCGTCGATCAGCAGGTTCACGATGAGCTGATGGCGGCGTCGTTGTCGCCGGTGGGAATCGCGCCCCTGGAGGACGAGGAGAACCAGGACCGGCTGCGGGTGGCGGCGCTGAAGTTGCAGTTCGCCGTGCAGACCCCGGGCGACGCCTGCGCCGGGCTGCTCGCTCTGCTCGCCCGGTACACCCAACTCGTCGCGTACGCGGTGCTGATCGGTGTGGCGTTCTCCTGGCTCGCGGCGGCCGGCCTGGTGGTTTCGGTGTTGCTGATGCGGCACAGCACCCGGGGTGGGCTCAGCCGCTACGCCGAGGCACGGCAGCGGCTGAGCCGCGCCGAGCGGCGGGTGCACTACATCAGGGCGCTTGCCGTCGAGCCGGCGGCAGGCAAGGAGATCCGGGTGTTCGGCCTGGTCGGCTGGCTGACTGACACGTATCGCCGGGTGTACCTGATGTGGCTGGGTCCCCTGTGGGCCTACCGCCGGCGGATTCTGCTCTGGCGGTATCTGATCTTCGCCGGTCCGAGCCTCGCGGCTGCCGTGTCCGTGTTCGTGGCGGTGGCCCTGGCAGCTCCGACGACGCTGACGCTGACGCAGTTCGCCCTGGTCGTGCAGGCGACACTCGGCGCGATCGCGCTCGGCGGCTACTACGCCGAGGCCGATGTCCAGACCGCCATTGGGGTGTCCGCATACGATGACGTACGTCGTTTCGTCAGCCGCCTGGAGGTGCCCGCGACCGTTTCCGACCCGGCGGGGTCGCCTCCACCGCCGTCGCTGGGTGGGGATCTGCACTTCGATCGGGTCAGCTTCCGCTATCCCGGTCAGGACCGTACCGTCCTCGACGAACTCGACCTGCGGATCCCGGTCGGCAAGTGCACGGCGATCGTCGGCGTCAACGGAGCGGGCAAGACCACGCTGGTCAAGCTCCTGGCCCGGCTCTACGAGCCGACCAGCGGTGTGATCCGGGCCGGCGGAGTGGACATCCGCTCGTTTCCCGTCGCCCAGTGGCGGGCCGCGATCAGCATCATCTTCCAGGACTTCCTGCGCTACGAGACCTCGGTGGCTGACAACATCGCCTTCGGTGCGGTCCGCCACCGCGACGACCGGGCCGGGGTGCGGGCCGCCGCCGCGGCCGTGGGTCTGACCGAGTCCCTGGACCGGCTACCGGCTGGCCTCGACACGCCGCTCGCGAGTCACCTCACCGGCGGTACGGATCTTTCCGGGGGCCAGTGGCAGCGGGTGGCGCTGGCCCGCGCGCTCTTCGCGGTACGGCACGGAGCCCCGATCGTGGTTCTCGACGAGCCCACCGCGAATCTCGACGTGCGTGCCGAGGCGCGCTTCTTCGACCAGTTCGCCGGGCTGACCCGGGGTGTCACCAGCGTCCTGATCTCCCACCGGTTCTCCACGGTCCGACATGCCGACGTGATCGTCGTCCTGGAACACGGCCGGGTGGTCGAGCGGGGCAGCCACGCGGAGCTGATGGCCACCGGCGGCCGGTACGCACGGCTGTTCCGGCTACAGGCGGACCGGGTGCTGGGTCCGGAGAACAACGCCTGGGACGACGCAGACCCTCAGGAGGTACGCCAATGAGCGCGACGCTGGTCGGCTGCTGGAAGATGCTCGTCACGGCGTGGCGGGTGCACCGCGGCAAGACCCTCACCGCGCTCTTCTTCGTCGTGGCGGGCGCGGCGGCGGCACCACTGCTGGCACTGGTCCTGGGCTGGATGACCGACGCCGTGGTCGCCGGAAACAGGGGCACGGTGTTGCTGGCCGGGCTGATCGCCGGAGTCCTCGCGTTTGCGACGGTCACGTTCGGTCACTTCGCTCACCTCGCCTACCTCGAGCTGGCCGAGCTGGCGGAACTCGACTTCGACGTACAGCTGATCGGCCTGTCCAACGGATCGGTCGGGATCGCCCATCACGAGCAGGCGGCCACCCGTGACACGGTGACCGTGCTGCAACGGGAGATCCGGCAGTTCGGCCGAGGGCTGGAGGCCCTGCTCAACGGTCTTGCTCTGGCGATCGCGGTGGGCCTCACCGTGGTGCTGCTCGTACGACTGCATCCGCTGCTGCTACTGCTGCCGCTGGCGGCGGTGCCCTCGCTGTATCTCAGCAGACGGGCGGAGTATCTGGTGGACGCCGCCAAGACGGAAACTGCCGAGACCACCCGTACGGCCCTGCACCTGTTCGACCTGACCACCCAACTGCCGTCGGCCAGCGAGTTACGGGTGTTCGGACTGGCCGACGAGATGCGCCACCGGCACGCCCGACTGTGGTCGGACGTCACCACCCGGCTGCTCCGGACCGACCTGCGAGCGGCGGCACTGCGAACCGCAGGTCAGGTGACTTTCGCCCTGGCCTACGTCGGCTCGGTGCTGCTGCTGGTCCGGGCGGCGGTCGACGGCCGCCGCGGTCTCGGCGACGTCATCCTGGTCGTGGTCCTTGCCGCCCAGATCAGCTCCCAGGTGACCGCCGCTGTGGCCCTCCTGCGCGACCTGCAGCGGATCTCCGCGCTCTACCGTCGGATGGCGCAGCTACGTGGTGTCGTCGTCGAGGGCGGCTCCGGCGACCGGGTTCCGCCGGACCGGCTGCGCCGGGGGGTCGCTCTGCGGAACGTCTCGTTCAGCTACCCGGGCGCCAGCGCCCCCGTGCTGCGCGACGTCACCGTGACACTGCCCGCCGGCAGCACGGTGGCGGTGGTGGGGGAGAACGGTGCCGGCAAGTCGACACTGGTGAAGCTGCTCTGCGGGCTCCACCGCCCGACCGGCGGTCGCATCCTGGTCGACGATGAGGATCTGCACCGGCTGCGGCCGGATCTCTGGCGGGAGCGCATCTCGGTCTCGTTCCAGGACGCGCTGCGCTACGAGTTCCGGACCCGACACGCCGTCGGTATGGGCGATCTCGACAGCGGCTTCGCCGATTCGCCGGTACGGGACGCACTGCACGTGGCCCGGGCCGACGACGTGCTGCGCCAACTGCCGGACGGCCTGGACACGGTGCTCGGCAAGGGCGGTAGCGGCGCCGAACTGTCCGGTGGGCAGTGGCAGAAGGTGGCCCTGGCCAGAGCACTGATCCGCCCGGCGCCGATGCTGCTGGTGCTCGACGAGCCGACATCGGCGCTGGACCCGGAAGCCGAGCTGGCCATGTTCGAGCAGTACACGGAGCAGGCTGCCAGGGTGGGCCGGCAGACCGGGGCCATCACCGTGCTGGTTTCGCACCGGTTCTCCACGGTCCGCACGGCCGACCTCATCGTGGTCGTCGGGGACGGTACGGTCGTCGAGGCCGGCGATCATGCGACGCTCGCTGCCGGATCCGGTCCCTATGCTGAACTTGTCGCCATCAATGCCCGTGCGTATCAGTGACCGGCCGCCGGGTCCCGATTCAGGTCACTCCTGCGGCGTCGAGGCGCCGACCAACTCGTTGAAGTCGAGAAACTGCCTCGGCGGGAGTTCCGCTAGAATGCGCATCGACGGCGTACGGTACTTCTCGGCCATGTAGCGGTAGTTGACCGTCGCCGATGCCATCAACTCGTCGAAGGCCCTCTCATGCGGTATGTGCACCGCCTTGGCGTGTCGGTTGAAGGTGAAGTGGGTGCCTGCGCGGTGTAGTCGGTATCCGAGGTCGATGTCCTCGCCGCCCCAGGTGCGGAAGTTCTCGTCGAAGCCGCCGACGGCGCGCAGCTGCGCGGTGTCGGCGGAGGCGTTGCCGGTCCAGAAGATCTGCCATGGTGCGGGGACGCGGGTGAGGTCTTCGCCGTAGCGGTCGTAGAAGAGTTCGCGGATGTCGCGGCATTCGCGTTTGGCTTGGAGGCGTTCGATGCTGCCGTCGAGGTCGTGCAGGTCGAGCCGTTCGGCGACTGCGTCGATGTTGGTGTCGTCACCGGAGAAGCCGTAGAGGTAGGGGAGTACGGCGGCCGGTCCGGGTGTGGCCTGGTGGCTGGCGAGGTGCTGGGTGAGGTTGTCGGTGTGCAGGAGGACGCCGGCGTCGGTGAAGACGCAGATGGGGGAGCGGGCGTCGGCGATGCCGATGTTGCGGGCGGCCGCGACGCGGAAGCCTTCGTCGGGTTGGTGGTGGTAGCGCAGGTCGAGGCGGTCGTGGAAGTGTGTGGCGGTGTCGGCGGTGTCGTCGGTGGAGCCGTCGTCGACGACGATCACTTCGAACTGGTCGGCTGGTAGCTGTTGCCGGGTCAGTGACTCGAGGGTGTGGCTGAGTAGTTCCGAGCGGTTGTAGGTGGGGATGATGACGGTGCATCGTGGCGCCTCGGACACGATTTCTCCCTGTGGGTAGTGGTGAGGTTCCCGATTCGCGTGACAGCGCAATGTGGGACGGCGTGAGTTGCTGGATGGACGGCGGCTGGCCGTACGGCTGCACTGGAGGTATCGTCATACCGGGTCGGGCGTCCGGACATCTCGTCGATTGCGCCCCGACTATGTCCGACGATTCGACGATGATCCGGTGTGCTGCCGGTCATCTCAAATCACACCACCGGAGGTCCGGATGTTCCTGATCGAACGGCGCGAGGTGGCGGAGCAACTGGTGCTCTGCGAGCGTCATGACCGGGTGCGGCAGGTCGAGCTGGCCGATCATCTGCGGGCGGTGATGGGTCGCCTGACCGAGCTTGCCGAGCAGCACGGTGGGGTGGCGGGTCCGACGTTCACGATCTACCGGAACGAGGAGTTCGACCCGGACGACCTGACCGTGGAGACGTGCATGCCGATCCATCACGAGCCGGCGGTTCCGGTCGCCGCGACCGTGCGACGGGAACCCGCGCACCACGAGGTGTTCGTGCGACTGACGAAGTCGCAGGCGTCGCCACCGCAGGTGGGCGAGGCTTTCGCGGCTGTGGCGGACCACGTCGAGCAGCACGGTCTCGTGGAGGCGGACGCGGCACGTGAGGTGTACTTCACCGACTTCGTCACGGCCGGGCCGGACGACCCGGTGATGGACGTCGCGTTCGTCGTCAAGTAGGAGGCCACCGAGGTGGCGAATGGCCGGCATGGCCCGGTCGCGCCCGTCCACTCCGCTACCGTCCCCGGTCGGGCTGTCGCCGCGCAGGTAGACCGGCCACAAGTTCGTTGAAGTCGAAGTACCTTTCCCTCGGCAGCTCGGCGAGCAGGTCGATGACCGGCGTCCGGTACTTCTCGGTCATGTAGCGAAGGTTCCTCCTGTCGCTGTCGGCGGCGACGTCCCGCATCTTCGTGCGGGGTAGTCGTACCGCCTTGGCGTGTCGGTTGAAGGTGAAGTGGGTGCCTGCGCGGTGTAGTCGGTATCCGAGGTCGATGTCCTCGCCGCCCCAGGTGCGGAAGTTCTCGTCGAAGCCGCCGACGGCGCGCAGCTGCGCGGTGTCGGCGGAGGCGTTGCCGGTCCAGAAGATCTGCCATGGTGCGGGGACGCGGGTGAGGTCTTCGCCGTAGCGGTCGTAGAAGAGTTCGCGGATGTCGCGGCATTCGCGTTTGGCTTGGAGGCGTTCGATGCTGCCGTCGAGGTCGTGCAGGTCGAGCCGTTCGGCGACGTGTTCCCCACCCTCCCCGGAGTCCGACAGACCGTAGAGGTAGGGGAGTACGGCGGCCGGTCCGGGTGTGGCCTGGTGGCTGGCGAGGTGCTGGGTGAGGTTGTCGGTGTGCAGGAGGACGCCGGCGTCGGTGAAGACGCAGATGGGGGAGCGGGCGTCGGCGATGCCGATGTTGCGGGCGGCCGCGACGCGGAAGCCTTCGTCGGGTTGGTGGTGGTAGCGCAGGTCGAGGCGGTCGTGGAAGTGTGTGGCGGCGTCGGCGGTGTCGTCGGTGGAGCCGTCGTCGACGACGATCACTTCGAACTGGTCGGCTGGTAGCTGTTGCCGGGTCAGTGACTCGAGGGTGTGGCTGAGTAGTTCCGAGCGGTTGTAGGTGGGGATGATGACGGTGCATCGTGGCGCCTCGGACACGATCTCTCCCTGATGGGCACGCGTAGCGTCTTGCCCGAAGGGCCGACCCGGCCCCGCTAGCCAGGTCGCGGTGGTCGGCCGCGTCCAGACACCGTCGCACCGGTGCGGACACGACGGCATCTTGTCGACTGCGTTGTCTGCCGTCGCAATGTGAGAGGTGCGACCGGTGTGTGGCTCGACAAAGGATGAAATCACTGGTACGCGCGTACCGTGCCGTCCGAAGGAGAGCTGCATGCCGATCGTCGACGAGGTCCAGCGGTGACCCGGCCCGCCAAGGACCTGGATGAGCTCGATCGCCGGGTGCTCCTGCACCCGCACCAGAGCGGGGCGCGTGGGGTGCGCTGCGTCACTGTCGGAGGATCTGGCTGTACGGCGTGGGACGCGCACGGCACCGAACCGCTCGACGTCATGGGTGGCGGCAACTGGGTCGCGCAGGTGGGCCACGGCCGCGCCGAGCCGGCCGACGCGGCGGCCCGGCAGACCGGCCGGCTGGAGTACTTCACCGGGTTCGACAGCTTCTCCAACGACCTGTCCCTGGACCTGGCCGAGCGGCTCGTCCGGCTCTCGCCCGACGGACCGGAGCGGGTCTTCTTCACCAACGGTGGCTCCGAGGGCGTGGAGACCGCGATCAAGTTCGCCCGGCTCTTCCATCACCACCGCGGTGAACCGGACCGCACCTGGATCCTGTCCCGGCACTACGCCTACCACGGCAGCACCGACGGCAGCGGTACCGCGACCGGCATCCCGGGCATCCACGCGGGGATCGGACCCGGACTACCGCACGTGGAGAAGGTGTCACCGGCGTATCCCTACCGCGCCGCCGAGCTGTACGGCGAAGCGGACGCCACCGACCTTCTGCTGCGGGAACTCGCAACGGCGATCGACCGGATCGGCGCGGGCAACATCGCGGCGATGATCGGCGAACCCCTGATGGGCGGGGCAGGCATCCTCGTTCCACCGGACGACTACTGGCCCCGGGTGCGCGAACTGCTGAGTCGGCACGGCATCCTGCTGATCGCCGACGAGGTGGTGACCGCGTTCGGCCGTACCGGTGCCTGGTTCGACTCGGCGGCCCGGGGGATGGCCGCCGACCTGGTCGTCATCGCGAAGGGCCTGACCAGTGGGTACGCGCCGCTGGGCGCGGTGCTGCTACGCGACGACATCGGTGAGACGGTCGCCGGCGGCGACAGCTACCTCTTGCACGGGCATACGTACTCGGGTCATCCCACCGCCTGTCCGGTCGCGCTGGCGAACCTGGACCTGTCGGAGCGGGAGGAGCTGGTGGCCCGGGCCGGCACGATCGGACGGTGGTTCCGTGCGCACCCGGCCGCGACCAGCGGGCTGCCCCGGGTGGTGGCCCGCGACCACGGCGACACGCTGGTGATGGCGCCACCGCTGGTCGTCACCGAGCAGGAGGTCGTCCGGGCCGCCGAGGCGTTGTTCGAGGTGGGGTTCCGCCTCGATGGGGACGGCGGGTTGACCGGGGAGTCGAGGTGATCCGCCCGGCGGACGAGACGATCCGGCCGTTCCGCATCGAGATCGCCCAGCAGAGCCTGGACGATCTGCGTCGTAGGATCGCGGCCACACGCTGGCCGAGCGAACCGCATGGCGACGGGTGGGCTCGCGGCGTACCGGGAAGCTACCTGCGGGAGCTGGCCGAGCATTGGTGTACGGTGTTCGACTGGCGGGCCGCTGAGGCCGAACTCAACCAGTATCCGCAGTTCACCACCACCATCGACGGGGCGACCGTGCACTTTCTGCACGTGCGTTCGCCGGAAACCGATGCCCTGCCGCTGGTGCTGACGCATGGCTGGCCCGGGTCGGTCGCGGAGTTCCTGAAGATCATCGGCCCGTTGACCGATCCCCGTTCCCACGGCGGCGACCCGGCCGACGCCTTCCACCTGGTCGTGCCGTCGTTGCCCGGGTACGGATTCTCCACCCCGATCTCCGGGACCGGTTGGGACATCGCGCGCATCGCCCGCGCCTGGGCGGAACTGATGCGTCGCCTCGGCTATGACCGGTATGTCGCGCAGGGCGGTGACTTCGGTTCTGCGGTCTCCCTCGACCTCGGTGAGATCGACCCGGACCATGTGCTTGGCGTGCACGTCAACATGCTGCTGACCGGGCCGGCGGAGCCGACCGACCTGACCGATCTGGACGAGGTGGACCAGGCGCGGATGGCGCTGGTGTCACGCTTCAACAGGCATCTCGTCGGCTATATGGCGGTTCAGGCCACCCGGCCGCAGACCTTGGCGTACGCGTTGACCGACTCGCCGGTCGGCCAGCTCGCCTGGATCGTGGAGAAGTACCGGGAGTGGACCGACTCGACCGATGTCCCCGAGGACGCGGTCGACCGCGACCAGATGTTGACGACGGTGAGTATCTACTGGTTCACGGCGACGGCGGGAACCTCGGCCCAGCTGTACCGGGAGGTGGTCGATCTGCTGCCCTGCACGGTCGTCGGCGCCCGCCCGCGTCCGAATCCCGTTCCGCTGGCCGTCGCGACCTTCGGGCACGACATGTTCCTCCCGGTCCGCCGGTTCGCCGACCGCGACTTCCCGAACATCCAGCAGTGGACCGAGTACGACCGCGGTGGTCACTTCCCCGCGATGGAGCAGCCGGACCTGCTGGTCGCCGACATCCGCCGGTTCTGTCGGAACAGCCTGATCCGACCGGGGACCGGTCGCGCGCCCAGTGCCGCAGGCCGGGTCTGACTTCCAGCACCTGCATCCACATCGTCGGTGCGCCGCGCGACGACCAGGACGCACCGGCGTCGGCCAACCCTAGGAAGGGACACAGACGGACGGTGACGAACCTTCACGCACGGCAGGCGACGAGGGCCGGGTCCGGCAGGACCCCGGCCTGGGGCGGCAAGCTGTGCCGCACCCGGTACGACTGGGACTACGACAGCCACGATGAGCCGCAGCTCAACGGTCGACGGTTCTATCTGCCGCGTGGTCGGGTGCTCGGAGGTACCAGCGGATGAGCGGCACGGTGCACATCCGCGGCCACCGGACGGACCTCGACGACTGGAACCAGCCGGGCCGCTCACGTCGCCGGTGACCTTTGCCGACGGCGCACTCGGAGTGCCGCCCGACCATGGCATCTCCTTCGGACCGTGTGTGCTTCGGCCGACCGGTCAAGGCGAGGTGCGGCTGGCCTCGGACGGCCCGACCGCCATACTTCGGATCCGGCACCGGTACTACTACTACCTGCGGGTCACGCTCACCGGCCTGATCAGCGGCCGTAGCTGCGCGGTCGGACCGGCCCTGGCCACCCTGACGGGCTATGCCGTCGTGACGGGCCAGGCCGGCATCGAGTCCGAATCGCACGAGAGAAGGTGCGTTCACAGGTGTCGACCACGACCATGGAAGACACACGGTAATCGGCCCTATCAGCGGCCCATTACGTCTATGCGCAATCGGTTTCTGATTGGCTGGACAGGCACCGTGGATACTCTATGGAGGTTGAATCGGGATGCGTGAACACCTAGGCGCCCGAGCTGTCGTACTCGGTGGTGGAATGGCCGGGCTGCTCGCGGCCCGGGTGGCAGCGGACCGGTTCGACGAGGTCGTGCTGGTCGAGCGGGACACTATCGTCGATGTCACAGGAACGCGGCGCGGCGTACCCCAGGCCCATCACGCCCATGCGCTGTTGGCCCGCGGGCACGAGGTCATCGAGGAACTGCTACCGGGCCTGCAGGCCGAGCTGACCGCGCACGGGGTACAGACCTGCGACCTTTCCGGCGACCTCCGGTGGTACTTCAACGGACGGCCGCTCCAGCAGGCGCATTCCGGACTGTTGAGCGTCAACGCGAACCGGCCCACCCTGGAGGCACACGTCCGTGCCCGCGTTCTCGCCCTTCCGAACGTGCGGCTACGCGAGCGTACGACCGTGCAGGGCGTCGTCGCCACAGCCGACCGTCGCCGGGTCACCGCAGTCGTGCTCAGCGGGGAGTCGGGGCAGCCGCAATCGGAGCAGCTCACCGCCGATTTGATCATCGACGCGACCGGGCGGGGGAGCCGTACCCCGGTCTGGCTGGCGGAGCTCGGTTACCAGCGGCCCGAGGAGGAACGGGTCAAGATCGACCTGGCCTACGTGTCACGCTACTTCCGACTCGACAGCGACCCGTTCGGTACGGACCTCGCGATCAACTCGGTCGCCTCACCGGCCAACCCCCGAGGAGCGTTCTTCGGCCGGTTCCCGGACAACATCGCCCTGCTTTCGCTGACCGGGCTGCTCGGGGACCATCCGCCCCGGGATCCCGAGGGTTTCCTCGAGTACGCCCGGTCCCTGGACGCACCGGAGATCTACGAGGCGATCCGCACTGCGGAGCCGATGAGCGAGATCGCGGGTTTCAAGATCCCGGCCAGCATCCGCCGCCGTTACGACAAGCTGACCCGGTTTCCTCAGGGACTCCTGGTCGTCGGCGACGGAGTATGCTCCTTCAACCCCGTCTACGGGCAGGGGATGACGGTGGCCGCGATGGAGGCAGCCGCACTCGGCGCGCACCTCGACGCCGGCCCGGCCCGACCGATCGAGTACTTCAAGGCGATCCGCCCCATCATCGACGGCCCCTGGGAGACCTCCGTCGGCGCCGATCTCGCCTTCCCGGGTGTCGAGGGCCCTCGGACCCTCAAGGACCGGCTCGGTGGCGCCTTCATGGAGCGTCTGCACACGGCGGCCCAACGCGACGGCCGATTCACCAGGGCGTTCTTCCGGGTCGCCGGGCTCGTCGATCCGCCGACCGCCCTGATGAAGCCGGGAATGATCATCGGCGCATTGCGCACCGCACGCAAAGCCGACGCCGACGCGGTGCGGGCCACCGGCAACGGTCCCCTGGTCGGCCAACGGGCGGTCGTGCTCGGCGGCAGCATCGCGGGCACCCTCGCGGCCCGCGTCCTCGCAGACCACTACCGGGAGGTCGTGGTGGTGGAACGCGACGAAGTGCTCGGTGTCGCCGTGCCGCGCCGCGGAGCCCCGCACACGGGACACGCCCACGGTCTGCATGGCCGCGGCTACCTCATTCTCGCCGAGCTCTTCCCTGGTCTGCGCGCCGACCTGCAGGCCCGCGGAATTCCGGTGGGCGACATGGGGGAGATGCGCTGGTTCTTCAACGGTCGTCGGCTCGCCCCGGCCCGGACCGGCCTGCTGTCGATCACCGCGCCCCGTCCGGTCCTGGAGGACTACCTGCGGACCCGGGTCGCGGCGCTGCCGAACGTCACCTACCGACAGCTCACCGAGCTCACCGGAGTGCGCGCGGTACCTGACAACAGCCAGGTGACCGGGGTGTCGCTACGGGACGTAGCGACGGGCGAGGAGAGCGTCCTCGACGCGGACCTCCTGGTCGACGCCACCGGACGCGGCTCCCGCACCCCGGTCTGGCTGCAACAGCTGGGGTACGACCGGCCGGTGGAGGAGAAGATGAGGATCGGCCTGACGTACACCACCCGGATGTACCGCAGCCGGCCCGAAATGTTCGACGGGGTGCAGTCGATCAATCCGGTCGCATCGCCCGCACACCCTCGGGGCGCGTTCTTCGGCCAGGTCGGTCCGGACGAGTGCATCGTGTCGCTGACCGGGATCCTGGGAGACCAGCCGCCCACCGACCCGGACGGCTTCGTCGAGTTCGTCCGGTCCCTGCCGGTGCCGGACGTCTACGAGGGCATCCGCGACGCCGAGCCACTCACCGAACCGGTGGCCTTCACTTTCCCGGCCAGCGTCCGCCGCCACTATGAACGACTGACCCGGTTCCCGCAGCGGCTGCTGGTCCTCGGCGACGCGGTGTGCAGCTTCAACCCGGTATACGGCCAGGGGATGTCCGTCGCGGCGATCGAGGTGATGGCGCTGCGCCGGCTGCTGCTTGAAGGGACCCCGCCCGACTCCAAGGTGTTCCTGCGCGACGTGGCGAGGATCATCGACACCCCGTGGCAGATTTCCACCAGCGGTGACCTCGACTTTCCCGAGGTTGCCGGTGACCGGCCCGCGAATGTGCGGTTGGGTAACGCCTACCTCAGCCGGGTCCAGTACGCGGCGACCAAGGACGCCACGGTGACCACGGCGTTCATGCGGGTGGCCGGGCTCATCGAGTCGCCGAGCGCGCTGATGCGACCGAGCATGGTACGTCGGGTGCTACGTCTGTCCCGGGACCGGCACGTTGGCCGACCAGCACTCGCAGCGGCCGACGCCTCCTCGACCGGCTCCCGGCAGACCCCCGCCGACACCGCCGCTGCGTTGACGTCGGAGGCCTCCGTGCCGACCCCGTCGACGGTGCAAGCCGGACCCCGCCCGGCTCACCCGGTCCCGGACCACGAGGGTTCCTGACCTCATCGCCGCCGACGCCGTCTTCCGGAGAAGGCGCGCCATACGACCGTACCGAATCGACGTTCCCCAGGCCGGTATCGACGATCTGTCGCGTCGTCTGGCCGAAACCCACTGGCCGGCAGCGCTTGGCGACGACGGATGGGACTGCGGCGTACCCGTGAGCTACCTGCGCGAACTGGCGGGCTGGCGGCCGGCCCGGATTTTCGCGACCAGCTGTTGACGTTGGGGTCGATCTACTGGTTCACCGCCACGGCCGGAGCGTCGGCCGCGTTGTACTACGAGGACGCCGCCGGACTGCGCGACATCACCTCCGGCGCCGGCGCCGGCGCCGGTGACGGTTCCGATCGGGGTGGGCACCAGGGCCGCAGTCGCGAAGATGCGCCGTCGCGCCGGTGGCTGCGATCGTCGGTAGGGCGCGGTGGCCGCCGCCCGGCGAGGGCTCGGCGTCCGACCGCGGTGAGCATCGCCGTGTCGCCCATCCAGGCGTACGGCACCACCGACCCGGCCGCAGTAACGGTCGGACCGATCCCAAGGAGACGCTCGTGTTGCAGACCGCCGTTCCCACTCGCGAACAGCTCGTCCAGCGGGCCACCGATCTACTGCCGCTGCTGCGCCGCAACGCGCAGTGGGCCGAGGAGCACCGGCGGCTGCCCGACGAGACCATCGAGGCTCTGGCCGACGCGGGGTTCTTCAAGCTTCGCACCCCGCTGCGGTACGGCGGCTACGAGTGCGACACCCGCACTCTGGTGGAGGTGGCCGCCGAGCTGGGACGCGGCGATGGCGCCAGCTCCTGGACCACGTCGGTGTACTGGATTCCGACCTGGATGGCGTGTCAGTTCCCCGACGAGGTGCAGGACGAGGTCTTCGCCACCCCCGACGTGCGGATCTGTGGCACGCTCAGCCCGTCGGCGATGGCCAGCCCCACCGCCGGTGGCATCGTGGTCGACGGCAAGTGGGGCTTCGTCAGCGGCGCGCTGCACAGCCACTGGCAGGAGATCATCGCCGTGCTGGTCGACGGTGACAACGAACCGATGCCGGTCATGGCCCTGGTGCCGATGTCGGATCTGCGCGTGGTGGACGACTGGCACACGTCGGGTCTGCGGGGCACGGGGAGCGTCAGCACCGTCGCCGAGCAGGTCTTCGTCCCTGCCGCCCGGGTGCTGCCCCTCGGAATGGTCCTGCAGGGCGGTTCCGCCTCGCAGCGCAACGCCGAGTCGGTCATCTACCGGCCGCCGCTGCTGCCGGTGGCGGCAGCCTCGTCGGTGGGCACCATGCTCGGTCTGGCCCGGGCCGGTCAGGACATCTTCCTGGAGCGGTTGCCCGAACGGAAGATCACCTACACGGACTACGCCCATCAGGCTGACGCCCCGTTGACCCATCTGCAACTGGCCGACGCGACCGTCCGCGCCGACGAGGCTGAGTTCCACGCCCTGCGGCTGGCTGACCTGGTCGATACGAAGGCGGCTGACGGCAGTGACTGGACCCTGCTGGAACGGGCCCGCGCCCGGGCCGGCGTCGGTGCGGCCTGCCGCCGTGCCCGGGAGTCCGTGGAGATCCTCGCCGGAGCCTCCGGCGGGACGTCCATCTACAGCTCGGTGCCGATGCGGCGGGTCCTGCACGACGCGCAGTCGGTCAACCTGCACGCGCTGATGAACCCGGACACCAACGCCGAGTTGTACGGGCGGGTGCTGGCCGGTCTGGCACCCAACACGCTGTACCTCTGAGCCGGGCAGGTACGACCGTGTGACGGGCAGGCAGCGGCGTCGATCGGTGGAATGCCGTTTCCCCGCCGCTACCTGCCCGCGTTGGTGCGTCGGCGTGCCCCGGCTGGCCAACCCGTCGGCGTACTCGTCCCGCCCTACCAGCGGGCCGCCGCCTCGGCCGGGCGTGTTCTACCTGGCTGAACGGCCCGCCGCCAGCACGCCAGAGGCGGCCACCCGTGCGTTGACGGAGCAGGCGGTGGTGGCCACGGCGCGGTGGCCGCGTACGCGCTGGCGGACGTCGTGCGGGGATGGGAACGGATCGCTGATCATAAAGGCGGAGCTGATCGAGCCCGGTCGCGGCCACCGCCAGCTCGATGTCGGCGGCCCAGCCCGATCCGCCGATGCGATCGCGACCAGGACCACCGACGCGGCGGGGTTGGACGGCGCGACTCAGCCAGGTGGCCGGAGTCGCGAAAACGGTCCACGAGCGTCCGTACATGCGGACGCAACTGCTTGAATCCGGCCGTCGCGACGACGAAAAAGCCCCGAGAGGCGCCAACACTGGTCAGGGCTCCTGCTTTCTTCCTGGGGACTTGAGCCGTTCCCCGATGTCCTCCTGCACCGGGTCCGAGGCCCCGTATGTCTGCCGCCCCAGCCAGTTGGTCCGGTCGAGGATCATGCCGATTCGCGTAGCACCAACTTCGTGGGCAGGATGATGGAGGGGGGTTCGTGTCCCGCGATGAGTTCGACGAGCATCCGGGTCATTTCCTTGCCGAGCGCCTGGACTGACTGGTGCACGGTGGTCAATGGTGGATCGGTACGCTCGGCTATGCCGAGGTTGTCGAAGCCCACCACCGCCACGTCGGCTGGCACGGACCGGCCGGCGTCGATGAGGACGCGGATGGCACCGGCCGCAGTGTTGTCGCTGGCGGCGAAGACGGCGTCGAGGTCGGGGTGGCTGTCGAGCAGTGACTTCATCGCCGTGGCACCGCCGGTTTCGGTGAAGTCGCCCACTGCCGTCGCGTACGGGGTAAGCCCCGCCATGATCATTGCCTCGCGGTAGCCGCGGTGGCGGGCACGGCCGACGTCGGTGTTCAAGGCGCCGGTGATCGTGACGATCCGGGTGCGGCCGAGGCCGATGAGATGCTCGGTGGCCAGTCGTGCGCCGCCGAGGTTGTCCGAGTCGACGTACCACTGTGGTTCGAAGTTCAACGGCCGGCCGCCGTACACCGCGGGTAGGCCCGCCCGACGCACGATATGCGTCAGCGGATCGTCGCCGTGCAGCGCCATCAGCATGATGCCGTCGACGCCGCGTGTGTGCAGGAGGTTGGTCAGCCGAGACCGGCCCTGCCCGGAGCTGGCAAGGCACAGCAGCAGGTGAAGGTCGGTCTCCTCGAGCGCTGCGGACGCGCCGACGATGACCTGGGCGAAGAACGGATCGGCGAACAGTTCAGGATCGTCGTGGGAGACCGCGAGCGCGACGATACCCGTCTGCTGGGTCGCCAGGGCGCGGGCGGTGCGGTTGGGTAGGTAGCCCATCTCCTTGATGGCGCGCTCCACAGCGTCGCGGGTGGCACGGCTGACATGAGGTGCCTTGTTGATGACCCGGGACGCGGCGGAACGTGACACGCCGGCGCGTTCGGCCACCTCGTCGAGGGTCGGTTGCCGCCGAGGCCGCTGCGCTGCCATCGCGATGGCGAGTCCTTCCCGTCCGACCGTCGCGGCAGCCCGCTACCACTGGCCGGTGCCGTCACCGCTGCCCGATCGTATCGGTCGGCGTCGACGGCGTCGAGGTAGCTTGCCGCCTTCGTTGGTCTGGAAGCGGTCCCAACGAGACCTGATTTCGATCTTGTCGCGGTGACGCTGTCTCTTGACATCTGCCCGTAATTTTCCGAACATCGGATCGAACGTATGGATAGACATCACTGGAAGCGCTTCCAGTCCGACCCGAGGAGACCAGTTCATGACACGACGGACCCGTCCTTGGGGACTTGCCGCCGCCTTGGCGTTGGCGGTTCCCGCGATCCTGCTCGGTGCGCCAGCCGCGCACGCGGACCCGATCAGCCAGACCAGCGGCTTCTACGTCGACCCCAACTCGAGTCCGGCCAGGTGGGCGGCCGCGAACCCGGGCGACGGACGCGCCGCCGCCATCCGCGCGGAGATAGCGCAGAAGCCGATGGCCAGATGGTTCGGCAACTGGAGTGGTGACATCGGGAGTGCGGTCAGGGGCTATGTGGGAGCAGCGGACGCTGTCGACAAGCTGCCGCTGCTGGTGGCGTACAACCTCCCCGGCCGGGACGCGTGCGGCGGCCACTCCGGTGGTGGTGCCGGCAGCGTCGCCGCCTACGACTCATGGATCGCCTCCTTCGCCTCTGCCATCGGCAGTCGTCCTGCCGTGGTGGTCCTTGAGCCGGACTCCCTGGGCGACTTCAACTGCATGAGCCAGGCCCAGATCAACGACCGGGTGGGCATGCTCTCCCGCGCCGTCGGCCAATTCCGGTCCAAGGCGCCCAACACCTGGGCCTACATCGACGCCGGGAACTCCGGCTGGGTCGACGCTCGGACGATGGCGCAGCGGCTCAACATGGCCGGTGTAGCCAACGCGCGCGGTTTCGCCCTGAACGTGTCGAACTACTTCACCACCGGTGAGAACGCCAACTACGGCAATCAGGTCGCTTCCGCCCTGCAGATGTTCGGGTACCGCAAGCCGTTCGTGATCGATACCAGTCGCAACGGCAACGGATCCAACGGTCAGTGGTGTAACCCGAGTGGACGCAGGATCGGCACACCCAGCCGGATGGGCGGCGGCGCCGAAATGCTGCTGTGGATCAAGACGCCGGGTGAGTCCGACGGCAACTGCGGAGTCGGCGGCGGATCGAGCGCCGGTCAGTTCCTGCCCGAGGTGGCCTACAAGATGATCTACGGCTATTAGCCTGACGCGCGCAGAGCGTCGGAGTCGCGTCTGCAGTCTGTATCGCATCCAGCCCCCTGCCAACCGACGGCGCCTCTCTGTGTTGCACGACATCGCGACCAGAGGGGCGTCGGCTTCCATGCCGGGGAAGATCACCGCGAATCTTCCCCGGGTCGCTGTCGGTGGGGGGCGCTGCACGGGCCGGGGCGTTGCATCCGGTCGGTGACGTCGTCCGGCTGTCAGGTCAGGTCTCCGAGGTGTACCGCTGGTTGTCGGGTGTGTGGTGCCGAACACGATGACCGACCCGGTGGCGTGCCCGGCAGCCGGGACGACCGCGACCGACCCGGGGCCCGTGAAGGTCATGGCTGGCCGGAAAGACCCAGGGGGCCGCCACCGAGGCGCAACGGTAGGAGCGGAACTCCGGGGCGGGCGTGGCGCCAGCGCCCGGGTCGAGCCGACCACTGCTGGAGTTTCCGGAGTGTTTCCGGAAGTTGTTGACACTGCCGGCGGCGGGTATCGATACTTCCCCTGCAAGACATACATGAAAATCGATCACTGTCATGAACCTCAGGGAGGGCCCGTGGACAGCAGCCTGAGACGGCGTAGGAAAGTCTTCAGCGTCGCGTTGCCGACGGCGGTGTTGATGCTGGTCGGTGGAGCTGTCGCGGTCCAGTCCAGCAGTCCGGCCGCTGCGGCCGAGACGACGCTGCGGGCCGCAGCGGCAAGGGCCGGCTTGTTCTTCGGTGTCGCCGCCTCGCCCAACCGGCTCTACCCGATCGTCGGTCAGGAGTTCAACCAACTGACCGCCGAGAACGACATGAAGCCGGACCGGATCGCCACGTCGAACGGCGGCCTGCAGAACACCGGTGGCGCGGACACCCTGGTCAACCACGCCCAGAGCAACGGCATGCTGGTCCGTGGACACACGCTGGTGTGGCACTCGCAGGCCGGGGCGCTGCAGGGTGCCAGCCAGGCGACGCTGAACACGTTCATCGGCAACGCGATCAACCGCTGGGGCAACAGGATCGCCTACTGGGACGTCGTCAACGAGGCGCTGGAGGACAACAACACCGGCCGGCGCCGGACCCAGTGGCCGCACAGCATGAACCGGGACGCCAACGGCGACGGTGACTTCTTCGACGCCGGCGACACCGACGTCATCCGGGACTCGTTCATCCGGGCCAGACAGGTCGTGCAGGCCGGCGGGCTGACCACCAAGCTCTGCATCAACGACTACGACGTCGAGGGCCTGACGGTCCAGGGCGGTACCCCGAACCGCAAGTCCAACGCGCTGTACGAGATCGTCCGCAACTACCGGCAGTACATCGACTGCGTCGGGTTCCAGGCCCACTTCAACGACAACCCGAACAGCATCATCACCGACGACCTGCAGGCCAACATCCAGCGCTTCGCCGACCTCGGTGTCGAGGTGCACCTCTCCGAGGTGGACATCGACGACGACCTGAGCAACAACGACATCGGCGCGGGCCAGGCAGAAAACTACCGCAAGGTCGTCCGGGCCTGCCTGAACGTCGCCAAGTGCACCGGCATCACCGTCTGGGGCATCTCCGACAGCGAGTCGTGGCGCTCCTCGGAGCGGGGCCTGCTCTTCACCGGTGGCAACGGCAACTACCAGAAGAAGGCCGCGTACCACGCGGTCCTCGACGAGCTGAACAGGGGCCGTAACGTCGTCACTCCACCGCCGACGACCGTACCGCCGACCACGGCACCACCGACGACCCCGCCACCGACGACGGCACCGCCGACGACGGCACCGCCGACGACGGCGCCACCGACGACCGTACCGCCGACGACCCCGCCGCCGAACCCGTCTGGCTGCTCGGCCACCGTCTCGCTGAACTCCTGGCCCGGTGGCTTCGTCGCCACGGTGCGGGTCACCGCCGGAAGCTCGCCGATCAACGGGTGGAGCGTCCAACTGACCCTGCCGTCCGGGGCCACCGTGACCAACGCCTGGAACGCCAACCGCAGCGGCAACAGCGGCACAGTCCGGTTCAGCAACGTCAGCTACAACGGCGCGGTGAGCGCCGGCCAGTCCACCGAATTCGGTTTCCAAGGAACTGGAGCAGCGACCGGTATGACCCCGGTCTGCACCGCCTGAACCCGGCCTGTCCTGGACGGGCCGCCCGAGCCCGTCCAGGACAGGACGAGAACCCGACGCATCGAGTGAGAGTCCAGCTCGACACGGGGAGCGGTCGGCCGCTGAGCATCGTTCGACTACTCTCGCCGCCGTGGACACCACCAAGGTCGAGGCACCCGTCGTCGGCGTTACCGTCTATCCCGACCGGGCCCGGGTGACCCGGCGCGGCGGCGTCCGCCTGGCCGCCGGCCGCCACCGCGTACGGGTGGCTCCGCTCCCGCTCGGCCTGCGCCGGGACTCGGTCCGGGTCGGCGGTCGGGGCCCGGCCACCGTGCTCGGCGTGGACGTGACCACGTGGCGACAGGCCCGCAGCAGCGACGCGCAGGTCGTCGGCCTGGAGCAGCGCCGCCGTGAGCTGGCCGACGAGTTGGCCGAAGTCGACGACGCGGACGGCATCGAGCAGCAGCGTGGGGAGTTCCTGGCGAAGTTGGCCGAGCGGGCCGGTGGCACCTATGCCCGCGCGCTGGCCGCCGGCGACGCGACGCTGAGCGAAGTGGCCGAGTTCACCGACGCGGTAGCCGCTCAGCTCGCCGACTCGCGGACCCGTCGGCGGGGGCTGGCCCGCCGGCGCACCGCGCTGACGGAGGAAGTAGCCGCCGTCGGGCGGGACCTCGACGCCGCGCAGGGCAAGCGCGAGCCGGACCGGCTGGCAGTCGAGGTGATCGTGGCAGTGGACGCCGACGACGCCGACGTCGAACTTGAGTTGACCTATCTGGTGGAGGGGGCCAGCTGGCAGCCCTCCTACGACCTGCGGCTGGTCGATGACACCGTGACGGTCACCTGGTTCGGAGTGGTCAACCAGAGCACCGGCGAGGACTGGCCGGAGTGTGAACTTCGGCTCTCCACCGCGCGTCCGGCGGCGACGACGGGAGTGGCCGAGTTGTCGCCCTGGTATCTCGACCGGCTCCAGCCGGCGCCTCCGCTCGCGATGTCGGCGGACATGCTGGCCAGGATGCCGACACCGAGCGGGGCGGCGGCCAGCAGCCCGACCCGGTCCGCGGCGGCCCGTCCCCGGCTGCGGGAGAGCGTCGCCGAAGTCGCACAGGGGGTCAGCGCGGCCACCTACCAGCCAGCTCGACCGGTGGCGGTGCCGGCCGACGGCAGCGCGCACCGGGCCACCATCGCGGTGTTGGAACTGCCCGCCAGGCTGGACCACGTCACGACGCCGGTGGTCACCCCTGAGGCACACCTGCGCGCCACGGTACGCAACACCTCGGAGCACACGTTGTTGCCTGGGCCGGTTGCGGTGTTCCACGACGTCGACTTCGTCGCGTCCGCCAGGCTGCCGATGTGGGCGCCGGGTGAGGAGACCGAGTTGGCGCTGGGGGTGGACGACCGGCTACGCGTGGAGCGGAGACTGCATCGGCGGGCCGAGACCAAGGCGACGCTCGGCTCGACCCGGCGGCGTGAGGTGGAGTACCGGATCACCGTCGGCAACCACACGTCCCGCCCGGCGACCGTGGAGGTGCGCGATCAGCTTCCGGTGTCGCGTGACGAGGCGGTGGTGGTCCGGGAGACGGTCGTCGTGCCGCCGCCGGTCGAGCGTACGGAACTCGGTGAGTTGAGCTGGCGGCTGTCGCTCGCCCCGGGTGAGGGCGGTGAGATAACCCTGGGCTTCCGGGTGGATCTGGCCAAGGGGGTCGATGTGGCCGGCTGGCGCGAGTAGCCCGGCGGCGCCGGTGCTCTCCGGACGGTCCACGACGACATGGAAAGGGACGCCGCCGTGCCCCTGTCGGATCCGCCACAGGTCATGCTCGCCTCCTGCACCGCGCTGCCGGAAGGCGACGGCGACGAGGCGGAACTGGTCGACGCGCTCAGCTATCGGGGAGTCGCCGCCACGTGGCGACCCTGGGGTGGTCCGGTCGCCCCGCAGACCCTGGTCGTGCTCCGCGCCACCTGGGACTACCCGGACCAGCCCGCCGCCTTCCTCCGTTGGTGTGCCGAGGTGCCGTGGCTGGCGAATCCGGCCGATCTGGTGCGGTACAACGCAGACAAGCGATACCTGCTCGACCTCCACTCGGCGGGGGTGGCGACCATCCCGACCACTGTCGTCGATCTCGGCGACCCGGCGGCGGCCGCACCGGAGTCGATCACCGGTGGCGCCGAGTACGTCGTGAAGCCGGTGGTCGGCGCGGGGTCCCGGGGTGCCGGCCGGTTCGGGCCCGGAATGGCGGACCAGGCCCGGGGTCACTGCACGAGCAGGGGCTCGCCGCCCTCGTACAGCCCTACCAGCCGGCGGTGGACACCGATGGTGAGCAGGCGGTGGTCTTCGTCGCGGGTCGGTATTCGCACGCGTTCTGGAAGGGACCGATGCTGGCCCGGGGTGCCGTCGACACCGTAGGCGAGCTCTACCTGGCCGAGCGCCTCGCCGCCACGACACCGGACGAGGCGACCCTCGCGTTGGCGGAGCGCGCGCTCGCGGTCACCGCACGCCGGGGCGGGGCGGCGCCCGAGCAGTTGCTCTACGCGCGGGTGGACGTGGTACGCGGCGCGGGTGGGCCGCTGGTGCTGGAGGTGGAGCTGATCGAGCCCAGCCTCGGATTCCGGTACGCCGTCGACGCCGCTCTGGACCGTTTCGCCGACGCGATCGCCGCCCGCGTGAACGGCACCACTGTCGGCTCAGGATGACCGCCATCTGCCGGGTAGGCCACTGTGGGCGGTCCCGCAGCGGCGTGGATAGGATGTCCTGGCGTCGACGCGTGTCCGGGGTGGCCCCGGACATCCCGCCTTCCAGGAGCCGTGACATGTCCGACACCGACCCCGAACTCGCCTCGAAGCTCCAGGTCGACGTGCCGCATGCCGCGCGGATGTGGAACTACTGGATGGGCGGCAAGGACAACTTCCAGGCAGACCGGGACGCCGGTGACGCCGTGGCCGGCGTCTACCCGGAGATCGCGGTGATGGCCCGGCAGTCCCGGCGGTTCCTCATCCGCGCGGTGCGGTTCCTGGCGGCCGAGGCCGGTGTCCGGCAGTTCGTCGACGTCGGGACGGGGTTGCCGACGATGGAGAACACCCACGAGGTCGCCCAGAGCGTCGCGCCGGAGTCGCGGACCGTCTACGTCGACAACGACCCATTGGCACTGGTGCACGCCCGTGCCCTGCTGACCAGCTCGGGCGCTGGTGGCGCGGTCACCTACGTGGACGCCGACTATCACGACCCGGAGCGGATCCTCGCTGGCGCGCGGTCGGTGCTGGACCTGCGGGAGCCGACGGCGGTGCTGTTCATGGGGGTCCTGGGATACGAGCCCGATCTCGACGTCGTCCGATCCATCGTGGATCATATGATGGGCGCTGTCGCGTCGGGAAGCTTCCTCGTGTTGTGGGACGGCACCGACACCAGTCCTGCGGTCGTCCGGGGTGCCGAGAAGCTGACCGAGAGCGGGGGAGCGCCCTACATCCTGCGCAGTCCCGAGCAGCTCGCCGAGTGTTTCGCCGGTCTGGCCCCGGTCGAGCCGGGCCTGGTGCCGATCACCCAGTGGCGACCGGACGACCCGGGGGCCGGCCACATCGATGCCTACGGCGCGGTGGCCCGTAAGCCCTGACCGTCACCCGGCGGTCGGGCCGAGCGGCCCGATTCTGGCCATGTCGATGTCCAGGTCGGCCCGGTCGCGACTGCTGCTGATCAGCGCGGCGTTCGGGTCGTCGACGGCTCGCACCCAGTCGCGGGCGGCCTGCTCGGACTTGCCGAACTCGATGTGCCGGCGGACGAGCCGGTCGCGACGAAGGTCGTCGTCGAGGTGGCAGTACCACACCTCGACCAGCTCGGCGCGGATCTGCGGCCAGGGCGGATCCTCGGCGAGCAGGTAGTTGCCTTCGGTCACCACCAACCGTACCTGTGGGTCGACCGGGATGGTGCCGGCGATCGGCTGTTCCAGATCGCGGGCGAAGCCGGGAGCCCAGATGGTCCGGTCGCGGTCGGCCCTGATGCGGCGTAGCAGCGCCAGGTACCCGTCCGCGTCGAAGGTGTCGATGGCGCCCTTGCGGTCCCGGCGGCCAAGCTGATGCAGTGCGGAGTCGGACAGGTGGAACCCGTCCATCGGGACGGCGGCGACGGCGTCACCGTGCCGGGCCAGTTCCTGGGCGAGCGCCAGGGCCAGGGTCGATTTGCCGGCGGCGGGGCAGCCGGTGATGCCCAGCACGTGCCGGCCGTCGACCGGCACGAGCCGGCGCGCGTGCGCGACGAGTTCAACGAGCATGCGTCAGCCTAGCTGTCGGATCGCGGGCCGCCATTGACAGGACTCGGTGCCGCAGTTAACACTGTCGATCTCAGTCGGCAATTCCGTCGTAACTGCCGCCGATCGTTGTTGTTAACGCAAACATAGGAGCATCTAGATGCGGCACCGTGAGGTTCCGGTCCTGTCGGCGATGCTCTGCCTCGCCCTGCTTGCCAGCACCGGAGCCCCGGCCGTCGCCGCGCCGCTGCCGACCAGGGCGCACTCCCTGGAATCGGTCAACTATCCTGGGCGGTACGTTCGCCACTTGGACCAGGCCGTCCGGCTCGAGCCGGTCACGCCCTCCAGCCCGACGCAGGCCCGGCTCGACGCCACCTTCACCGTCGTCAGCGGGCTGGCCGCCCCGGACTGCTACTCGCTGCAGACCCGCGGCGGACTGTTCCTGCGGCACCGCGACTGGCTGCTGCGGGTCGACGCCAACACCGGGGACGCCGCCTTCCGGCGCGACGCCACCTTCTGCCCGGTCGCCGGCTCAGTCGCCGGATCGGTCGCGCTCGCGGCGTACAACTATCCGACGCACCGGATCCGACACCGCGACTTCGCCCTGCGGCTCGACGCCTACCAGGACACCGACATCTTCCGGGCGGACAGCTCGTTCCGGCTCACCTCGCCGCTCGCGCCGGCGACCAACCAGGGGCCGGCGATCCCTGGACTCTTCGCCGACCCGCACCTGACGATCTTCAACGGCCGCTACTACCTGTATCCGACGACCGATGGCTACGCCGGCTGGGCCGCCCCGTACTACCAGGCGTTCTCTTCACCGGACCTGGTCAACTGGACCGCACACGGGGTGATCCTGGACCACGGTCCCGACGTGTCGTGGGCCGACGACTCCGCCTGGGCGCCGGCGGTCGCCGCCCGCGACGGCCGTTACTACCTCTACTTCTCCGGCGGTGCCGCCAGCGGCGACCCGGTCAAGCATCTGGGCGTCGCCGTCGCCGACACCCCGACCGGACCGTTCCGCGACGCGCTCGGCCGGCCGCTGATCCGGGGCGGCCAGTACTCCGGTCAGGCCATCGACCCGATGGTCTTCACCGACGACGACGGCCGTTCCTACCTGTACTGGGGACAAGGCGCCGCGCGGGTCGTCCCGCTCGGTGCCGACATGGTCTCGTTCGATCCGGCGCAGGTGCGCCTGATCACCCCTGTGGGCTACAACGAGGCCCCCTTCGTCTTCAAGCGCAACGACATCTACTACTTCATGTGGTCGGAGAACGACACCCGCAGCGAGGACTACCGGGTCGCGTACGCCACCGGTCCGTCGCCGCTCGGTCCGTGGACCGCCCGGGGCGTGGTGCTGCAGAAACGCCTCGCCGACGGGATCAAGGGCACCGGACACCACTCGGTGGTCCGGATCCTTGGCACCGACACCTGGCGGATCGCCTACCACCGGTTCGCCGTACCGGCCGGCAACGGCACCAACCGGGAGATCGTCATCGATCCGCTCGAGTTCGCCGCCGACGGCACCATTCGCCCGGTCACCCCCAGCCGCTGACCGGACCTTGTAGACCAGCCAGACCCCAGAC